>JBDLJQ010000017.1:0-53914 GCA_039714255.1 Acidobacteriota bacterium | reverse complement strand
GATTTCATATTTTTGTCCGCTTTTGAGAGTACCTTTTTGATCTGCTACAGCCAGGATAACCAGAGATGAAAATGCAAATAACACAATGATAATAAAAATTCGGATTTTAGACATTTTTCTCCTCCCTAATTCATTTCTTCTAAAAATTAACTATTTTTTTAAATAAATCCTAATATTAATATAGAAGTTTTAAAATAATATCTCACTTTTGCCTACAGGCAGGGAATCCTGTGAATCATGGTAAAAAAGTATCTGTCCCTTTCCGCCCCCCCTCTTTCTGCTGGTTTTCGAATAGCAGGCCCAGAGCCAGCATGGATCCGGTGACGGCGCCGCAGGTCTCCCCCTGCCGGACGATCCCTCCGGAAAAGGGCATCAATGCCCGGATGGTTTTCATATCGGCATTCAGTTTAAAATAATCGTTGAGGACCGCAAAACTGGTCATGGAGCAGCTCCGGTATTTCGGCATCAGCTCGGTTACTTTTTTCTCCTTATAAAAGGGTAAATGATCTCCGGATCATGTATACCGGATAAGATCTTCCGGGACATCTGTCAGCCTGCCGATATCCAGGATCTTCTTTTTCACATTAAAACCCATGCTGCAATTCACAACACAATCACTGCAGTCAACACAGGGAAGGGATTTCAGGCCGGCCATACTCAATGTATCTTTGGCATGCTCAAGGTTCCTGTACCCGTAGGCATACATATAACTCCTCATGATAGTGGGAATATCCATGGATGCCGGACATTGCGAAATACACTTATTGCACTGCTGGCAATAAAGTCCTGACACCAATTCTTTTGAAGGAGGTTCCAGGCTCCTCGTCTCTGCTTCCGTAAAATTAAGATCGGCCATAAGGCCAAGGTTCTGATCCAGTTGGTCGTAGGATGTGCAGTCAGGAACAATGGTGTGAATATTTTTATTCTGAAGTACCCATTTCAGGGCCGCAGATGCATTGATCGGCTGTGTTCTCTCCTTATCCCAGTAAACACCCGCCATGGTTTTCATTGCAATAATACCCATGCCGGATTCTGCAGCATACCGGATAGCATCATCCAGTTTTTTCCCCTCCTGCTTCCACTTCCACCCTTTCCTCCGGAAATTATAGGAGGTCATCACCACATCGATCTTTCCTGAATCCACGGCAGCACGGATAGCCTCATGCTCAAGCCTGTGTGTAGCTATCCCTATATATTTAACTTTACCGCTTTTTCTGATAGCCTCCATAGCATCTCTTATTGGTTTGGAGAGCACAGACTTCCTTGTGGCTGCAAAAGCCTGAACTAAAATATCAATATGATCTACATTCAGCCTTTTCAAACTTTCATCCACTTTTTTAATAATTATTTTCGGGTCGAATCCGGGTTTAAGTTCTCCCGTCCTGGTATCAGACCATTTAATAAGATCTACACTGGTCAGTACCACAAAGGAGTCTCTGTGCCTGCCCTTAATGATGCTTCCAACCATTTTTTCATTTTTCCCATTCTGATAATAAGGGCTGGTGGCCAGTAATTTCACCCCTTTATCCAGAGCGGCACTTACAAGGCCGGATGACTGAGTGCTGCCTGTTCCCATACTGACAATGGGGAGTCTGATCCCTGTTTTCCCGAGTGTGCGATATACAAATTTTACTTTTTCCCTGTTATCCCCCTGGTCCGCATGGCATTTTGACAGGGATGAGGATGTCAGTCCCGCTCCTGCAATGGTCAGCAGGCCGTTCCTTAAAAATTTCCTCCTTCCCTTCTTTAACCCGGGTTTGCTGATTGTAAGATCCTTCTCAGGCAATTTTTTTTTAATTCCCATTAAGCCACCCTCCTCTTCAAAGTTATTTTTCTTCCATATAGTTTATTATGAATCCAACAAACAAAAATTCAACATAAAAAATATTTGGGAAGGCATACCCGCCGCCGGACATTTGCATATATCTTTCCAGTTTTTTATACTAAGCATAATGGGATTTACGCAACTATTAAGAAAAAAAGTATTAATTGCATATTCAAAAAGCCATGTATAATCAATTAACATCAATTCCACAAATTGAAGGTTCTGATACCATCCGGTTCGAAGAGAAGATCGACAATCCGGATCATTTTTAAGATGAAATGTGAAAATAAAGAAAAAAATAATGAACGGTGCAACTGCACATATTCGGGATGCCCGAGGCACGGGCTATGCTGTGAGTGTATTGCATACCACAACAAAATGGGAGAATTTCCGGCATGTATGTTCTCGAAAGAAGCTGAAGCAACCTGGGACAGGTCTTTTGAAATGCTGAAAAAGGACAGGGAAAACTAGCCCTAACTCTTTAGCAGATTACGAAGCATATTGGGACAGTATAAAAAGAAATGATCACATCTTATTTAAATTTACTTCTGTTCCCTCTACTTAAAAGAGTTCAATCCTTATCTGCTTTTTAATTCATTCCGGAAGAGCTCAAACTTTCTTTCCATTCCTTCTTTTAAAGACCAATCACGAATATCATCAAGATCAATTTCATATTCTTCACAAACCATCAAAGCCTGGTTCAAGGACTGCTGATCATCCCAGTAATAATATGCAGCAAGTCTATCTTTCACGCTGTCAGTGGGAGACAGAAGTTTGAGGAGAGTATCTTTTTCTCTTATTTCATTGACCTTTGTAATCTGTTCTTCTCCGATAGTTAACGGTGGTGCAATGAGATCCACGGAAATTTCATTCTTTTTGTGCAGAAAGATTCTCCCTTTTTCTTCAAATCCTAATTCTTCCAGGACTTTTTTTATATATTTCAGTTTAACTTCACCCAATATAACAAAGTCCAGATCATTAGATCTGTATCTATCATTAGTGTATATACATACACAGGCACCGCCGGTGAGAATATTATCAATACTTCTGTCATGCAGGTGCTGGGAAACCACCTGTGCATATTCTTTTATATTTTTGCAATCTTCTATTTTCATAAGGGTTTTCCGGGTTTTCTCGGCCTGGTCCTCTTTATATAGTATTTTTCCTTAGTTTCCTTATCTAAATATGAATAAACTTTTCTTAATAATGCTTCAAGCTCATTTTTAAAAGGATACCGGGGATCCATCTCATATAACCTTACCTTTCCTTTAAGCCTGCTGCATACCACTCTTCCACTTTCAAGTTTTTTTAATTGATTCTGGACAGCATTTAAATTAAATCCGAAATTTTTGGATATCTCATTCGGGTAGGAAAGAGGATTTAGAACAAGGTATAACAATATCTTTTCTTTGATCAAAGATCCTGTTATAGGTTCAATCATTTTTTTCACCACCTCCGTTGGTTATGCAACCAATTTTATTGGTTATATAATAATAGCCTTTTTTACAAATGTCAATAAAATAAAACTATACCGGAGGGGACGGTCACATCTTATTTAAATTTACTTTTGTTCTCACTTCTTAACAGAGTCCATTTTCCATCTTTTTTTCCAAAGATGAGAGATATTTTCACATAACTTATCGAAAGGTGAATAATCGCCCGGTCTCGGGTTACTTCAGGTTCAGACCATGTATATGTTGGAGTACTTTCAAATGTAGTAAATTCCCATTCTGATTCCGGAATTTTTTTAATTGTTAACAATTTTCCGGAAACAGGATCAAATCTCTGTCTCTCAAAAGGAAAAGACGTATGGGACAATTGGAACTGTTCATCATTTTTAAACCTGTGAAAAAATGAGTAAAAATCCTTTTTAAATATGGAGGCAGGAACTTTCCAGTTTTTAGATCTCCAATCCCCGTTGCCAAAAATTGAAACGGAGGAAACCTGATCAACTATAACAAAGAAGTTTCTACTCCCTTTTGCGATATTGATTTTAATTGTTTCCAGAGGTTTAAGAATCCTGCTGAATCTTTCGATCTCACTTTTTTGCCTGTCTTCACCCACCCGGACCAGGAAAATATCTGCTTTGCTATTTTGCATATTTTCAGGTATCTTAACATCCAGAGTATTAAGTACAGAATCAACTTTCTGTTTTACTTCAGACGACCTGTATACAGCCTCGGCTACTTCCTCCATCTGGCTGAGCCATCTGCTATTAAAAACAATGTTCAGAGCAAACATCTTCTTTTCTATTTTATCAAGTTCCAGGTAGGTTTTCTTCCTCTCGATCCGGTTCAGAGTTGAAATATTTATCCCCCTGCGCTTACAAATAATCTTTATACTTTTACTCACTCCGGTTTTAATATCCTGTGGAAATGCCAGTTCATAATAAGCTGAAATAGAATTATTAAGATTTTCTACCATAGCCTCTTTTGTGGGGCTGCTGAAATATTGTCCTCCTCCCTCATTAGCTATAAACCTGAGGCTATTTTCACCTGAATCCATTGGACCAACCTGCTCTGTAAAGGGATCACGTAATTGAGGATTAACCGTATAGACCATGGTACCGGTCCGGGTGATGGATTGAATGGAATGCCTTAACATTTTAAAAAGGAGCATCCGCCGTTTATTTTCCTTCTTTTTGAATGCTCCATTTGCGATCCCCTCGGAAAATAAGATCACTGATTTTGGGAGATCAATGGATTTTAATATATATCTCAGGTTTGCCAGGGATCGGGAAAAGGATTTAATGCTGTTAATATAGCGTTTTTGCTCCAGCCTCATATGGCTCATTTGGAGCATGTTAATTTCTTCAGGGTCATTTTCCATGATCCTGTCGGCTGCCGCATCATATCCCTGAATAGAAAATAAATTCCTTCTATACTTTTCAGGAAAGTCTGTAATTTGTGTAATATATTTTTTCAGTTTCCCTTTATCCGTCTCCGGGCCGACAATATAACGAAGTCCTTTACTTTTCGTATTTTCCATCAATATAAAATAATTTCCCGGCTTACTATCATTTATTATACTTTCAGCCATCTTTTTTGATCTTCCAATTCCAATCTGACTGTTATACATTGCATCAAAAATTAAAATAATTACCCTGTTATTTCTATTTTTCTTCAAGTTGATATCTTTAAAAGTTTTTTTAACATTATCATTTTTTTCCCCCATACTGAAATCATATCGTAACAATTGAAATTCCACCGCCTTTCCATTAACCAGGAGATCGAACTCCTCTTTTTTAATATCAAAAACAGGTTTTCCTTTATTGTCAACTGCATATATCGGGGTTATATGCATATCAACACTGACAGTATATTTTAATGGTTCCTGAGACCAGACCAGAGAACAAAAGATCATTATATAAGTTAAATACAATAGTGCTTTATGGATCATTTTGGCAATCTCCTTTTAATTGGATTTAATGTCCCTGAATTCGGGGTCTGTAACCGATACATCAAAAAATGCATATTTTTTATAGCTGATCAGGGTTTTGATCTTTGTTAAGATCAATCCTCCCTGACGAACTTTTCCGGAACCGGATTTTTTAATAACAGACCCGGGTTCAGTAAAGTAGGAAAGGGAGATTTCGGTTCTGGTGGGATATCGGATCCCTTTATAAAGATAACCGAATATATGTGTATCCTTTACCTTCAGTTTAGATATCTTTTTATTATGAATTTCAAGGAGTTTTTCATACCCCTTTATAGCCCCGGGAAAAACATCAAATTTCATTATGGAAAAATCAATTGTATCAATCCAGGCTTTAGCTATTTTCCTGCTGTTGCCCGATCCCATTTTAGATGCAACTGTAATTAAGTAAGCCCGGCGGCCCAGAAGTTTTTTCTTTCCAATAATTTTATATATATATTTGTTCTGGTTCTGACGGGAAAAAAAATAGACAGGAGTAATCGCATTTTCAAATGAGTATAGAATAGTATCCGGAAGGTTATGATCCTTTAGAGGTTTTTTTTTATTTACTTTAATGATCTTTCTCTGTTCCCGGATCCCTTTTTTTTCCTTGATTATCTGATAATCATAAACATGGGTGTTCCTTTTCTTTACTAATATAGGGAGATAATTGCCTTTAACTCTATTCTTATAAATAGTACTATAGATCCTGTTCATTTTGTTTGATACAGAAGTGGAAGTGCCGGTGGTGCCCTGCCTGTCAATATTATTTTCCAGAAAATTTTTTAATCCCTGTCGTCTTTTAGGATATCGAATTGACTGTTCTCTGGTTTCCACAATTTTCTCCAGGCAAAAAAAATGAAAAATTGACCTTTCCAACTTTTCACAATATGAAGCTGTTCCGGTTAATACTAACTTTAATTGATTTTGTTCTGATCCGATCTCTTTTTTCCCAAAGGTTAACAGAGTAAAACCCAGAATTGAAATTAAGATCATATAATTAATTTTGTGACGGTTTTTTGTCATTTTTATTCCCTTTTCCTTATGCATCAGATTATTATTAAGCATAAATTGTTCCTGCAATTTAATTGCCAGATAAAAGGTCAAAAAAGTGTCCCGATTTCAGGACATTATGAATAACAGGGACGGAGGTTTACTTTTTTACTTTAACACATTATCAGGTTATTCTTCACAGTTTTTATTGATGATATTTCATTACGTCTTCAAAAGATTTCCTTGTCCCCCCATTTGCATGTCGGCGGGTAATGTCATTGGACCTGCGACTTTCATCACTTTTGAGTATATGCAGTTGCCTGGCACCTGGATGTAATCCCGGAGTGATGAAGAGGACACATTCTTTGAAATGCTGAAAAAGGACAGGGAAAATTGATCAAATAATCATGGGCTTATTCCTTCGGTGTATAAACAGTCTCGGAACACCAGTTTGTCCCTTTATTATCAATAGTTCCCGGAGGACAGAATCGCATAGCCCGATGAACCTTCAGAAGATCCGATTTCTCTTCGTATAATTTATTCCCCGGGAAATAAAAATTCAAACCGGTAAGGCTTTTTTTTGCAAAACCTAAATCCGGATGACGTCTGGTACTCGTCTCCCAGTTTCCTATAATAATCCTAAAAAAAGGATTGGTATCACCTCCTGCCCGCTTGCCACCTGTGTTGATAACAAACTTTGCCATCCCCTGGTTATTTGTTCTTGTTTTACCTATCTTTGCTGCATTATATCTGAAAAAAACTTCCTGATTAACAAGAGGAGCGCCTGTATATTTATCTGAAAACTGTGCAAACAGAGTAATGGTAATTCCCGCAATATGACAAAGGTCAGATCCCGCTTTGGGAATATTATAATTCGGGCCTGTATACATATAATAAATTGAGCCGAGATTCACCGTCTTTTCATTTATCTTTAATATCCCCTTTTTTATTTTGAACTCCCCCGGCCCTTTGATGATAAGTGATCTGTTAACGATCACACGGGCTTCAACCTTATGGAACCCGGGGAGTAGTTTATGCTTTTTCAGTTCAGCCGGAGGTACGATATGTGTTGTGATCGGATAAGCAGCTTTCTTCCTTCCCACCAGATTTCCCTTTATAAATAATAAAACTTCTTTGTCCTTTAATTGATTTCGTGCATATATCTCTGTATAGGTTGGTTCAAAAGTAATTTTGAACTTTACTCCATCTGAGTATCCGGGATAAAAGCACAATCTGCTTGATGTCACTTTTATCCTGAACTTTTCTTTCGGCAATTTTACCATATTTGTATTATTCTTTATGGCCATAGGTTTTCTTATGGTAAAACTTCTTCTGCTCTCCCCCTTCACTGCTGCCTGGGGAACCTTTCCCTGTTCTACAATTTTGATCTTGTATCCGTCACCTGGTTTTGCACTCCCTCCCATATAATATCCGACCCTCCACCTGAAAGACCCTGTTCCTGGTTTATTCTCTCTTACTTTCCCGATAAAGGAATTGTTTCTCCAGAGACTTATCGATACCGGGTTTGAAAAACCTGACCCCTTCCATTTAATGATGTGATATTTACCCTTGATCCAGTTCTCATTCCCTTTAGGTGATTTAACTGTAATTATCTGTGGAGCCTTTCTGAGAGTTTTTCCAAAGGATTTTTTGATAGGTTTTACCGGAAAGGCCATACCGGTAACAAGAATTAATATTAGTGTTACTAAAAATAATTTTTTCATCCTCTCCCCCTTACTGATATCAATCTATTTAAAACTTAACTCATACACTATATAAAAGTTTGTAACAAATATCTCAATAATGTAGGATGGCCAATCTTCCATGCACCAGATTTTTTCTGTTTTTTTGTTAATCCGGCACTATTTTCAGTTTTTATTGATGATATTTCATTACGTCTTCAAAAGATTTCCTTGTCCCCCCATTTGCATGTCGGCGGGTAATGTCATTGGACCTGTGACTTTCATCGGGATAACCTATTGTAATTATCAAAGGAATATTCACCCCTTTCCCCAGGCCCAATTCTCTCTTCACCAGTTTTTCATTGAACCATCCAATATAACATGTCCCGAGGCC
This sequence comes from Acidobacteriota bacterium, assembly GCA_039714255.1. Classification (GTDB taxonomy): domain Bacteria; phylum Acidobacteriota; class Aminicenantia; order UBA2199; family UBA2199; genus UBA647. The sequence goes on along the minus strand of JBDLJQ010000017.1, from coordinate 45,606 downwards.
CAGTTCCGCAGCCTGAAGGACCAGGTGTTCACTGGCAATCCCAATATCTATCAGGTAGAACTTTGTATCCCTTACCTTTCCTCCGATCTTTGATATAAAGCTCCCCCTGCCTGCGGTCACAAAAATCAGTACAGGAGATTCAGACATTAACTTCGGGGCCCCGTATATTCCCGAAACTGCAGCAGCTGAAAGTGATGCCACTTTTTCCTTATCATCAACCACAATAAAGTTCCAGGGCTGTGAATTGCATGCCGAAGGGGCAAGGCGTGCAGTTTCAATACACTTTTCGACCTTCTCCCTCTCCACAGGTTTTTCAAGATATTTTCTGCAGCTATATCTTTTTTTAACAAGTTCCATAAATTCCATTTTTACTCCGGTATTCAAAATAGATCAAAACTATTCAAAAATCAAATTAAGTATATGTAGTTCCCAGTCTTCCCCGGTATCTTCCATATAATAATACTTATCATTTTTAAAATCATACAGCCTTGAACTAAAAGGTATGAACATTTTTTTTATAAAATTTCCTTTCAGATCTAAAATAAGCAGCTTACTCAATTTATTTTTTTTCTGAAAAGTAACTACATATATTTTGTCATCCGCTACTTTAAAAGTTTTTATATCATAAAAAAATTTCGGAAAAATATAGTTAAAATTTCTTTTATTCTCTATCCACAATTTTGACCTTTTATACCTGGCCATCATTTTATCTTTGAAGCCCTGAGTAACTTTTACTCTGGAGATATTTTTTTTTATTGAATATTTTCCATCCCCGTTTTTATCAAAAACTTCAATACAGAATCCCTTTCTGCAATCAGCAATATAAATAGAGTTCTTATAAGTATCAACTTTGAACAGGGGGTCAATCATCTGGATATCCTGTTTGATATTTTTATTTTCTCTTTTCATTTTTGATTTAAATTGTTTATATATATTCTTTGTTGTTTTTATCCGATTATCATAGATATATACTTCATTAAATGATTTTAATTCCTTTTGATCATATTCGATCTTATGGCCGGCATATAAGTCTCCAACAGGCTGCAAATATACATAAGGAGGGGTTTTGATCTGATCTATTAACACACCATCTTTTGAAAATTTAAAAAGGGTAAAAGCTCCACTTAAAACTATATCATTGTCTGTTATGGAAACTTCATGACTTCCACGGAATTCTCCCGGCCCCTCCCCTTTCCTGCCAAATTTTCCTGTCTGTTTCAGGCTTTTAAGTGAATAGATCTTATAAGAAAAAGTACTGCCGTCGAAAATATACAGTTTTTCTTTTCCTGCATATAATCCATAAGGTTTTTCAACCCCCTCAATTACAACACCGTTTAATGAAAAATGAAAAATCAACTGAAAAATTATCAAAAAGAATAAAAATTTCATCACCCCTTCCTCATATATTAATACTATAAATTTTAAAATAGGTAAAAAAAAAATTCAAAACCGGGGTAATTGTCTGCAAATCTCAGAAAATCTTATTAATAACCTGAATAATGTTCGTCACAACATTCAGGACAGACCGAATGGCTGGATCTTACCTTGTAGTTTTCTTCCAGATAAATTTCCAGATTTTTCCACTTACCGTTCTTATCCCTTACTTTGTAACAGAAAGAACAAATTGGAAGTATGCCGCTCAAATTTTTTATTTGTTTCAATTCACAGGCAAGATCCTTTATTTCAAAGGCAAGATCCTTTTGTTGTTTTACTACCCGCTCCCCTGCTTTGATACGGGCAATTAATTCTTCCTCATTAAAAGGTTTTTTTATATAGTCGTCAGCACCCAGATTTAGTGCTTTAATACTTGAATTTGTATCACTTTTAGCAGTAACAAGAATAATATAAAGCGATTTGCTGATTTTGCTTTTTCTGATCTTTTTTAAAAGATCTATCCCTGAAAACCCGGGCATCATCCAATCCAGAAGCACTATTGAAAACTTATTTTTTTTATTCAGCAACTCCCAGGCTTTTTCACCACTTGAAACCGAATGGGAATAATATTGTGTCTTTGATAACAGATCAGAAAGAATTTCTCTTACAACAATGTCATCATCTACAATTAATACTTTTAAATTTTCTTTTTTCATTAATTTATGAAATTATATAGTTAAAGTTATACTCTGTCAATCAAAACACCGGCATACTCCAGTCTAAAAAGCAGTATCCACTTTTTGTTTGTCATTTGTTAAAATGGATATATATAAGGAATCGAACAAAAATGTATTAGCGAGGCCATAATGGGCAAGAAGACAGGAAACACGAAAATAATACTTTCATTTGTTCTCTCCTTAGTATTATTCTGTGTTCATCTCGGATCTAAGTCGGAACAAAAGGAACTCACATCTGAAGAAAAAAAAATAGTCAAAAAATACAACGATAATAATTATCCCGGACTGGTCTCCCTTAAAACATTACAGATCGAAAAAGAGATTTTCATCAGAACAAATGAGATCAGGAATAAACTTGATATAAAACCTTTGAGAAGAGATCTTGTTCTGGATGAGATATCAAGGAAACATTCTGCGGATATGGTTAAGAGGAACTTCTTTTCCCATATAAATCCTGACGGCAAAAATCCAACCGGTAGAGCTGAGAGAGCCGGAGTTAAAGTGATAAGAACATTAAAAGACAATTCTGAAATATTTGAGATTCCAGAGAATATTGGAAAAATGCCCACAGGCCTTGTTCTTTACCGGGGGTTTGTTGAAGATACTCCCGAAGAGATCGCAAAGGCCCTGATAAAAAGCTGGATGGTGAGGCCGGGCCACCGGGCCAATATACTAAGATACTACTCAATAAATATCGGTGTGGGCGTAGTATATGACGGCAAATTTTATTTTGCCACTCAGAACTTTCACTAACTTTGTTTTAAATTTATTGAAGAAACGGGACGGGACTGAAATTAGCATGAAAATGATCAGGCATAATAATAATAAATCAGTTAGTTGAAATAAAATTAAACATAAACTACTATTTAGATATGAAATGTTATTCAATAACTATTTCTACCCGGGTTTTGTTTTTCCATAACAATTTAAAAAGAGAATAATTATGGCAGTTTCCTTAAAAAGGAAAGATATAAGGTTTTATCCCGACCCGAAAAGGGTTATTACCAGGTTTTTCATGCCTGGCCAGGATGACCGCGCCCGGTCAATTATCGGAAAGATCATTGATATGGAAGAAGAAGAGATCAACATACTTCTGAACCAGGTACTGAGAAAATTTTCAAAAAGGCACAGGAACATAACCCAGATATTTGAACAAAATTTTAAAAATATCAGCTATATTCTGGTACAGATGGAATATGACCAGGATCAACTATCTCATAAAAGAAAACTACTGATCGGTTCATATTTTACAATGGAGTTTTCCATCGAGTCTGCCGCATTTTTTAATCCTTCGGTTGTTGAAGACCCGGACCAGACCGGCCTTGAGAACGGGCAGAAGAGGGTAATTATCAGCTTCAGAGCTACCGGAGAAGGCCATATCTCTTCGCTGGTATTCAGACGTGGAATCATTGATAATGAGGGAAATATAACGATCAAACCTGTCGGAAACCTGGTTGATGTCCCGGAGATCATTAAACGTCATGTTTATGAAAAAAAACAATTTTTGAAAAAATTGTCTGAAATGCATGTCCACAAAGATGTGATCAATATGGTGATGGATAACCTCGGGGATGAGTTTTTATACGGAGAATTACTGGGAAGCATTGAAAAAATTAAAACAGATATTAATATGACACACTCAAAAAAGAGTGTGATCCAGGCAATTCTCTGGCTCGCCAACTCTCACTATGAAGTTACTTTCTCAATGGATACAGGTATTTCGGAAAGAGTTCTCTTCCCTGTATCATACACCGAAAGTAATGGAATTGAAGATGCGCGTTTTGTAAGGTTCACAGAAGACGATGGAAGTATTTCATATTATGCTACCTATACTGCATATAACGGCTTTACAATAATTCCAAAATTGATTGAAACAAAAGATTTTTACCATTTTAAGACCAGGCCCATCAATGGTGAATTTGCTCAAAACAAGGGAATGTCAATGTTTCCCAGGAAGATCAACGGAAGGTATGCAATGATCTCCAGGTCAGACGGGGTCAACAACTATATTACTTATTCAGATAATATGAATGTCTGGAACCAGGCAAAAAAAATAGAAGAGCCAAAATATCCGTGGGAATTTGTTCAGATAGGAAATTCAGGATCTCCCATTGAGACTAAAAAAGGGTGGCTCCTTTTAACTCATGGCGTGGGGCCGGTCAGACAATACTCTCTTGGGATAGCACTTCTGGATCTTAAAGACCCGTCTAAAATTATTGCAAGGTTAAGGGAACCTTTACTCACTCCAAATGAAGAAGAACGAGAAGGGTACGTCCCCAATGTTGTTTACTCCTGCGGTGCAATGGTACATAATAATGAACTAATTATTCCCTATGCCATGTCTGATTATGCTTCCACATTTGCATCTGTATCATTGGATGATATTTTCGAGGAATTATTGGCCAAGTAAAAAGATCATATCATTTATTTATAATTCTGCCATATACATTAATATAATCTTTTACCATCTTTTTTTGGCTGAATTTTTTTTTACTCATATCCCTGCAATCTTCGCGGTTAATATTTTTTATTTTCCACAGTACTTCGACAGCTCCATCAACATCATCAACTAAAAAACCCGTTTCACCATTTCTGATCAGTTCGGGCATAGAACCCCGGTTAAATGCTAAAACAGGTGTTCCGCACATCATGGATTCCGCAACACTTAATCCGAAGGGTTCTTCAAAATTGATCGGATGAAGCAGTGCATATGCATTTCCAAGCAGATCATTTCTTTTATCCGGTCCTGAAGCCCCGACAAAAACAATATCCTTATCATTTATGAATGGTTTCACCATAGAATCAAAATAATCCCGATCCTGGATGATCCCGGAGATGATCAGTTTCATTCCCCCTTTTTTTGCGATCTGAATTGCTTCATGTGTACCCTTATCATGATGAATCCGGCCGAAGAAAAGAAGATAATCACCACCTTCGCTGTTAAAAGTAAAGTCTTCAACTCTAATACCATTATAAACCGTAGCCACATAATCAAGTTCGGAATTTCTGTCCGAATTACTGATGGAAACATAATTGACCCTGCTATTATATTCTTTAAAAACCGGAATTATCTTCGGTGATGAAAATCCGTGAATTGTTGTTACCATGGGAGTACTAATAAGACGGGAATAAGTAAGTGGTAAAAAATCATAATGATTGTGAATTATATCAAAATCTTCAGCCATTTCCATCATATGGCTGATATGGAGGCATTCCCAAACTTTGGGATCCATTTCTTTATCCTCTTCATAAGGATGCCGGGCAACAAATTCAAGTTTCCCCAGAGTTAATGAATCACCCGTTGCAAATAAAGTTACATCCTGCCCTTCTGAAACCAGGCCTTCGGTTAAATTGGAAGCCATCTGTTCCCAGGGGCCGTAATGACGGGGAGGGGTCCGCCAGCAGGCCGGGGAAAGGATTGCGATCTTCATTTTCAGTCACATTGGTGTTCTTGAATTTCTCAGGCACATATCAACGAGATCATCTATCCGGGCAGTTCCCGCACACATTACCGAATCAGCACCACCCCAGTATATTTTTACAGTATTATTTTCCTCTTTTACAGCAGCACATGAAAATACCACATTATGAACATATCCTGTGATCTCATAAGCTTCCTCAGGCTGCAGGATCCAGTTATCCGCCACTCCGATTATAATTGACGGGTCCTTCAGATCGTGAAGAGCAACTCCGAGCCTGTATACAGAACCATCCATGGTGGGAAAAACTCCATGATAAATATGGAGCCATCCCCTGTTTGTTTTTAAAGGAGGTGCCCCAGGGCCTATTTTTTTCTCATCCCAGTGGTATATCATGGGCCCCATTATCCTTCTGGATTCCCCCCAGAATTTCAGGTCCGGAGAATAAGAGATCCAGATCGACCAGGGAGCAATCTCTGAATGGGGGCGGTCTAACCTGGCATACAGGCCATTGAATTTTTCCGGAAAAACAACTACATTCCTGTAGTCAGCTTCCGTTATAATGGAATATCTTTCCACATTTTTAAAATCTGAGGTTTTTGCCAATGCAACTCTGACCCCGTGACGTGAATAAACGCTATATGTAATTACATATTCATTCTCAATAAAGGTGATCCTCGGATCCTCAATCCCGTACTCTTCATATTCCCTGAAAATTCCGGTTTCCGAAGGGGTCATAAATGGTTCATCTTTTACAGTAAAGTTAAAACCGTCCCCGCTTTCTGCAATCCCCAGGATAGAACGGCCGTTAAAAAGGTGCGAACGAAATACCATTATATATTTCCCTTTATATTTTGTAACAGCTGCATTATGGACAGTTGCAACTGGATACGGGACATCCTCTTTAGTTAAAACAGGGTTATTTTTGTACCTTTTTATAGGTTGCATTTTTCAACTCCTTCACTTCCACCTCATGAGCAGATAAAACTGTCAGGAAAGCTATAAAGTAGGAAACAGCACTTTCAGCTCCCTGGTTAAGGCTTACCTCATCTGCTTCCAGGCCGTCACGGCATCCTTTGGTCTCAAAGTCATAAAGAGATAAACCAAGGTCATTTTCTCCGAGAAACCACATAAATGCATTCATCAGTTTCGATACATATTTTTTATCTTTAAGAACTTTAAATGCTTTGTAAAACATTAATACCATGGCCATAACATCCACAGGCTGCTGTGCATATTCCGCAGGTGCCCCCCCTCTCCGGTACCATCCGTTTGACCCTACCGGAGATAAATGGCCCTTTTTCATTGTTATTTTTTCAAGAAAATTCATTGATTTTACTGCAATTGTCAGGATCTCTTTTCGGGGGATATGTTCATATGAACAAAACAGAGCATGGGGGATCAGTCCATTGTCATATGTAATTTGAGGTTCAAACCATTGCCAGGAAATATCACTTTCTTTTTTAAAGGACCTGGTGAGCTCTGATACCATTTTTTTCAATGTCTCTTTCAGCTCCTTTTTTTCCGGAAAAAAATCGAGGTAAAAGCAAATACCTGCTATTGTGTTTGCGATCCCCCTCAAAGACCTTAAAGATTTAAAGGCTGGAACTGAATTACTAAAGATCTTTTCCCCGATCTTCCTGTATTCGGAGTTTGGAGCATATTTTATAAGGTATCCCAGAGCCCAGATAACTCTCCCGAATGAGTCTTCAGATCCTTTTTCATCCAGAAAGGCCCTGTTGTATCCGAGAAAATTATGAAATGACCCGTCTTTATTCTGCATATAGCTGATAAAACTCATATAAACAGGAATCAGATCTAAAGCTTCTTTCTCTTTTTTCTGCCTGAATGCCATTAAGGTCATCAGCAACGCCCTTGCGTTATCATCAAGAGTATAACCATCCCTGTAGTTAGGAACTATATAGCTTGCATGTTGAAGAATTCCTGTATTATCTGTTAACCGTTTTATATATGAAAGATCAAATTTCGGAAGTATTAAGGGATTGATTTCCGGTTCTTCCTTTATTCTTAAATACCTCTGTTTTTTCCTGATGGATGATAACAGGTGAAGGTATTTGGCCCCTATTTCCGGCCATGTCGTATTTCGACCATAATTATATGCATTTTTCCTCATTTTTTTTAATTTTTCAGGTTCATCAAATAATTCCAGCAATATTTTTCCAAGGGCCCCCGAATCATTGAAATCAAACATCCGTCCGCGTCCATCTGCAAGGATCTCCTCTGCATGCCAGTATGGAGTTGAGATAACCGCCGCGCCAGCTCCAATCGCATAGGATAATGTACCGCTTGTTATCTGGGCCTCATTCAGATAGGGAGTAATATATACATCAACAGCTGCCAGGTAGGAAAATAGCTCTTCATTGGAAATAAACCGGTTATCAAAAAAAACATTATTTCTCAGGTTCAGTTTTTCAGCCATACGTTTCAAATATGAGCGATATTCTTCACCTGACTCTTCAACAACCTTGGGATGAGTCTTGCCAAGAACGATATAAAGGGTATCAGGATACTTCTCCACAACTGAAGGTAGCGCTTTAATAACAGTTTCTATCCCCTTGTTTCTGCTCAAAAGGCCAAATGTAAAGAGGGTTCTTTTATTTTCAAGATGAAGCATCTCTTTAAATTTTCCTATCTGTTTAACGTTCAGGTCGGGAACACCATGGAGGATCAGTTCTATCTTTTCTCCCGGGACATTATAAATTTCTTTAAGAAAAGAAGTTGCCTTCCTGCTCATTACAACAACCCTTTCGGCTTTTCTACTTAATTCCCGGATAATATGTTCTTCCATTGGCGCAGGGTTTTTCAGTACAGTGTGAAAAGTTACAACCAGCGGTTTTTCCAGTTTCTGGATAAGAGTAAGGATATATTTTCCCCTTTCGCCTCCGAAGATACCAAACTCATGCTGTATCAGGCAAATATCAGCGTTACTGAAATTAATATGTTTTACCGCATTCAGGTAATCTCTCTGCGAATCTTCCCTTATGATACTTTTTACAATATCAGGATATGAATATGAATTATTTTGATCGTTCATTGCGATCACATAAGCTTCTGCCCTGGCCTGGCGCGGATCTTTATGGAAGACCATTGACTCCACCAGGTCCCTGGTAAATGTTGCAATACCACACTGGCGGGGGACATAGTTCCCTATAGTGGCTATCCTCAGAGGTTTCATGTTAACACAAAATTTTTCTGTTATTAAAATGAAATATTACTCTATAAATACCTATCTATATTATATGTAAATTTTGATTTGAAACAAAAAAAATCATTTCACTTAGAGATATTAACACTTTGGCAAATTTCTGAATAACAATTTCCTATAGATCATTACCCCCTGCCATTAGCCTTTCGCCCATAACCTGTTCTTTGTCTTTCAGTTTTTCATAACAATTCTGAATCCTGTACGATTATTCATGCTCACAATAGAAATACTTGCAGACCGGTCTGCTGACCGGACATCTTCTGTGCTCCAGTTCCCTCCCCTGACCACATACTTAGCCCCCCCGGGTTGCTGGTCAGGCCCGGCAGGATTTGTTTCCGGAGAGACCGAATAGTAATCGGGTGAATACCAGTCGGAACACCACTCCGAAACATTGCCCCCCATATCATACACACCGTAATAAGATATATCGTCGGGAAACGAACCCACAGGCATGGTTTTACCATTACAATTTTGAAAATTGGTTAAAGAACAGTTGGGAGAATCATTTCCCCAGGGATACCTCCTCTGGTCTGTCCCTCTTGCGGCTTTTTCCCATTGGGCTTCAGTGGGAAGATTAATATTTTTGCCGGTTCTTTTACTTAGCCAGGTACAAAAAGAGACAGCATCAGCATACCGGGCATAAATCACAGGCCTGTTACCCCTTCCCCAATTATCATACCGGACCCTTCTTGCCGGAGAAACATTTGAATAGTTATCATATTGCTCAAAGGTAATTTCATATCTGGAAATTTTATATCCATCAAGGTAAACACTGTGAACAGGACGTTCATCCGGTTCCCCCTCATTAAAATTATCTCCCATTTTAAACTCACCGGCCGGAATATCTACCCATTCAATACTATCATATATTTCCCGGGCAACCTTGCTTTCCCTATCGTCTGTCGTATCTGATCCTGATCTTATACTCTTAGTGAACAAATAAACTAAAACTCCGGCTATTACTACTCCCCCCAGTGTAAGAAGAAGCGGGAATTTTTTCTTCTCTTTGACTATACCTTTTTTTTCAATTACATTTCTCTCACTTGATTCATCTAAAACATTTTCACAGAACAATGGCATATTTGTAAGATCAACCCCTTCTATAACCGGTTTTTCCAACAGCATTTTCCCCAGCAAATAATTGATAACCGCTCTATCATTATTCCCCTGATGTTCATAAACAGCTCCCAGAAGCAGATATATTTTCCCCCGTAACTCTTTGAATTCATTTTTGATGTTATCAAGTAATTTATCCAGAATAATTTCAGTTTTTCCATACTCTCCGGCAATATATTCTTTTTTTGCTTTCTCAAATTCCACTTCCGGGCCTGACTGAATGCCGTACACGGTGAAATCTCCCTGGATCAATAATAAAGCAATGAACAATATTATTATTTTTACCACCGGTAAATTCTTAAATCTGATCATCAATGTCTCCTGAAAATTATAATATTACTACTATATAACTTATATTAAGAGAATATTTAAATATATAATATACGGAAAACAAAATTTTTCCGGATATAAATAAATAATCTGCCGGGCTGAACAGAAAAACAGCCCAAAAGACCCTGCAGTTTAAAAATTTGCCTGTTTTATCTTTATTCTGGAAATAAAGAAAGATCCGGCCAGCACCATTACTCCCCCGAAAATCTGCCAGGCATTATATGATTCATTAAGAAAAACCCCGGCAAGCCCCAGGGTGAAAACCGGAACAAGAAGGGCAAACATTCCGCTGTTGGATGCCCCTTCAGCCTGAAGAGCTTTATAAAAGAACAATATACTACCACTGAAAGTTATCCCGTTTGAGAGGACAAGCAGCAATACACTCAGGTTTGGAATTGTTGAAAATCCTTCTGATGGAAAAACAAAGATCATCAGAAACAGAAATATTGTACCAAACAGGGTTCTTCCGAATGCTGTTTCAAGGACAGAAAGTTTTTTTAACACATTCTTGCCGTAAACCCGCATGGACCCGATAAGGAAAGCAAGACAGAATATGATAATATCTCCTTTCTTCGGCAATACCTGCTCCCCGCCGGTTGTAACAAGATATATTCCACCGATCATTATAAAAACTGTTGTATAAAATCCCCGGCCTGTTTTTTCACCGAGGAAAATAAAAGCAAAGATAATAACTGCCACAGAGGAGAGGGACATTAAAAAAGAAGCATTTGTTGCAGTAGTATGCTGAAGGCCCCAGAGCTTTAGCAAGATACCTGCTCCTGAAAATCCGGCTCCCAGCACTATAAAGTGGATATAGTTCTTTCTGATTATCTTAACCGGTTTGTAACCCCGGTAGAGCACAAGCCCCGTTATGAAGATCAGGCCGGTTGTAATTCTCAGAAATGCAAAAACAAATTTATCAACACCAAAATTAAGTACCAGTTTCTGCAGTATATGCCCCGATGCAACCAGCAGAGCATATATTAACAGGTATAGAACACTTTTTATTTTCATTCTTTTTATTCCCGATACTTGTTCATTTACTAATCAGCATAAAAAAAGATTTTACGATAATTTAATATAAAAATCATCCTGTAAAAAATTGTAATTTGACTTTTTTTCTCAAAGACTTTAGATTTAATTTTCATCCGGAGGAAACATGAGCAAGAGCAAAAAAAATGCATTTATAGTTTTACTGGTTTCACTTTTAACCTTAATTATTATTTTTACCACAATATTACAAAAAGACAATAAGATAAGCATCATTCCGAAACCTGACATGATCACTGAAACCGGTGACGGTTATTTTACAATAGATGATTCCACAATAATCCTTGTTGATAAAGGGGATGGAGAATTAAAGAGGCTGGCTGAATATTTTTCAGATATGTTTTCCACACCTTCCGGAATAAAACTGAAGACCCTGGAAGACCGTGAGGATCAGAAGAATAGCAACAGGATCATTCTAACTATTTCAAAAGAGAAAAAAACTTATGGAGATGAGGGTTACAGTCTTGAAGTTGAAAAAGATTTTATTAAGATCACAGCATCAAAAGGGGCAGGGATCTTTTACGGGATTCAGACACTGAGACAATTACTTCCGGCTGAGATAGAGAGTAAAACCGATATTTATTCAGATATTCAATGGGAAGTCCCCTTTGTGCAGATCGAGGATGCTCCTCAATACAAATGGCGGGGGATGATGCTGGATACCTGCAGGCATTTTATGCCTTTAAAGTTTATCAAAGAGTTCATAGACCACCTTGCCATGTATAAACTCAACAAATTTCACTGGCATCTTACGGAGGACCAGGGCTGGAGAATAGAAATAAAAAAATATCCCGAACTGAGTGAGATAAGTGCCTGGAGAAAAGAAACCGTAACAGGCCATGCCCGGGATATCCCAAGTAAATATGATGGGAAAAAACATGGCGGCATTTACACTCAGGATGAGATCAGGGAAGTAATAGAATATGCAAAAGAGAGGTATATCACTATTATACCTGAGATCGAAATGCCCGGGCATTCAGTAGCAGCTCTTGCAGCTTTTCCTCAAATATCCTGTACCGGCGGGCCATTTGAGGTCAAAACCATCTGGGGAGTTCATGAAGATGTTTATTGTGCAGGAAAGGAAGAAACATTCACATTCCTTGAAGATGTTCTCACAGAAGTAATTGAACTTTTCCCGTCAGAATATATTCACATTGGAGGGGATGAGTGCCCCAAAGAGAGATGGAAAAAATGTCCTGACTGCCAGGCAAGAATTGAAGAAGAAGGGTTGAAAGATGAACATGAACTTCAAAGTTATTTTATTAAGCGGATAGAAAGATTTCTTAACTCAAAAGGGAAAAAACTGATCGGATGGGATGAGATACTTGAAGGTGGGCTTGCTCCTGAAGCTACTGTCATGTCCTGGCGCGGAACAGAAGGGGGGATCGCAGCAGCAAGAGCCGGGCACGATGTTATCATGAGTCCCACATCACACTGCTATTTTGATTATTATCAGGGAAACCCGGAAAATGAACCTCTTGCAATAGGAGGTTTACTTACTCTGGAAAAAGTATATTCCTTCAACCCTACTCCGGATATACTAAAGGAAGAAGAAAGAAAACATATTCTCGGTGGCCAGGCAAATTTGTGGACTGAATATATTCCGAATCCGGAACAGGCGGAATATATGATATTCCCGAGAATAGCAGCACTGGCTGAAGTAGTGTGGACTACTGAAAAATTGAAAAAGTGGAGTAATTTTTCCAAAAGAATGAAAAAACAATATAGGAGATTTCAGCAAATGGATATTAATTATCATGGAAGATAGGATCATTCCATTGTAAAGATACCGGAAATTTGACTCTTTTTTTTATTCTGATTATATTAAATAACAATATTATGAGGTGAAATAGTGAAACTTAAACATATAGTGATATTTTTCTGGATATTTATTTTTTTATCAGCTGGAACTTTTTCGGACCTGAAAGCAGAAGTAAATGATTCCGATCCTGGAAAGCTGGCATACAAGATCATGAAAATGGCTGATTCTCACAAACGAAAAGGTGAGATAAAAGAAGCAGGTAAAATTTATATGGAAGCCGCTTCAATTTATAAAAAGGCCGTAAAAAGTGATCCGGGCAATAGAATTTATAAGAACAATTTTAAATATTGCCTTGGTACAAGGGGATTCATCCAGATCAAACATGCACAAAAATTGTTTAAAGAAAAAAATTTTAAAGAAGCTGCAATATATTATAAAGGAGCTGAAACTTCTTACAAATATGCTCTCCTTGAACTACCAGATGAAAGAAATTTTAAAACTAACATGAAATATGCACAGTTTCATGGTGGTACGGCAAACTTTGAGCATATTCTGAATTCAAAAGGAAAGATCCCCCCCTTTAAACTGGAAGGTTTTACCGGGAGAAAAATAACTTCGGAGATCCTGAAAGATAATGTTATCCTGTTGGAATTCTGGGCGGGGTGGTGCCCCAGCTGTAAAAAAAGTATGACCATGCTTCAAAAACTCCATAAAAAATATTTCCTGAAGGGGCTTACTGTTTTAGCGGTTGCCATGGACAGGGTAAAAACATGGAAAAAGTACGGATCTGAAAAAAAAGCAGTGGAAACTTCAAAAAACCACAATTTCAGTTTTGCATGGGGAACAGAAAAAACATATATCGATTATGGAAATTTTAATTCCATACCAACTGTTCTTCTTATAGACAAGAAAGGGAATTTTTATAAAAAGATCTCCTCTGAAGAGAGAACAGAAGAAAATCTTTCAAAAATAATAGAAACTTTATTAAAAAAATAAGATCATAATACCAGGGCGTATCCTATTTTCAGAAAGAAGGTTCTGTCGGTTTTTGTTAGATCTATCCCCCTCATACCGAAATGGTTATCGGAATAACCGAGGAACAAAACGGTCTGGGGATTGATCTTATAGGAAAAGAGGAATTGGGTAAAAAGGAGTTTTGTCTGTTCGGAAACAGGCTCAAGATACATTGATGTGTTCCTGTCCACATGGGTATATTGAACTATCGCCCTTACAAATGTTCTTATATTTATATTATAAACAAACTTTGACTGCAAAAGATTGGCAGTATAAACATTTTTACTATTCCGGGAAAATTTTTCATAAATATGACTTATATTCAGGTTAAAGTGTTTCCCGAGGCCCAACTCCAGCCCGGGCATTAGAGTTAATTTTTTCCCCGGAAGTGAGTTGGAATAATCTATTCCGTCACCGGCCTCAGTATATAAATAATAATATACCCCCCCTTTCGGCTTGATCTCACTATAAACCTGTAGATAATTCTTATTATAGAGCACACCATTATAAAATTCCCTTCCCACATTTATCGCACTCTGGAAAACCGACTGCAATGGCCCCTGGTAGGTGAAATTAAGATAAACCTTGTCATCAGTAAGATTATTGCTCTGGTCAGTTATTTTACGGCCGAGGAGTTGAAATGAGATCCTGTTGAACCATCCTCCCCGTTTTCCCCATATTACCGGCCGGACAGATGCTTCATAATACCTGGTATCGACACGGGGAATAAAACCCGAGTCCGCTCTGAAGCCGGTTGAATATTCTTCAAATATAAAGTAATAGTTTAAATTTCTGGAAAAATGGAAAAACCTTGCAAATAGAGCATCTCCTCCGAAGTCACCTTTTTCCTGGGTATAATTATCTGCGATCTCATCAGGATATTTTGTTTGTGACCTCAAATATTGAAATGTAAAAGTTTTACTTCTGCTCAACCTGAAAAATCCGTCAATACCGGCAACATGGTTACTATATTCATCTCCGGTCCTTCCAGTATAGAGCGCACCTACAGCCGAACCTTTTCCCACATCCCTCCTGTATCTGAAAACTCCATTCAAAACATTTTCTTCCAGTGAGAGAGATGCAGAACCCTGGTTTGAAGGGATCATGAAATTATTAAATGTATCCCTGGCCGTATAAAAGCCGATAGCGTTTTTACCCAGCTTTCCTGTCATTTTTCCACCCCATATGGGGTCAAAAACCGTCCTTGTGAATATTGCATCCATAGGGGTCAAAAAGAAGTCTGCACCTTCAAGGAAAAAAGGCCTCTTTTCCGGATACCTTATAGCAAACCTGGTATTAACTTCGAGCTCCTGAACATCAGCTTCCACCTGAGAAAAATCAGGATTTACAGTAGCATTGAGTATCAGGTTCGACGTGATACCCCATCTGGCAGTTATCCCCGGTTCCAGGTCAAATTTTCCTGATTCAATAGAACCGTCCGGGAAATCATCAAGCTTATCTGTCCTGACAGCAGTTAAAGTGGGGTCAAATTCAAGATTTTTCCCGGGAGACATATCAATGAATCCGGTTGCCTTATTGAACTGGCACAGGATACAATTTTTATTCCTGTCCCTCACATGGGTACTCATCCTGTGCCTCACAGTCCTGGGATAAGAACGATCTGCTTCGATCCCCCAGGTCTGAACACCTTTTTGTTTCGGAAATCTCAGCTGGTTGAATGGAATGGCAACCTCAACTATATAACCTTCGGAATTTATTTTTCCTGCAGACCTCCAGATGGCATCCCAGGAAAAGTCTTCATACCCCTCCATCTCTGAAAAAATTGCATCTGCCTGAACACCCAGCGGGTTTACCCGAAACTGGAATGAACGCCTTTCATCATTAAAGGTATCGATCATAAAGCTGACGTGATCATCCTGAATAAATGTATTTATGCTGTCCCTGTCCATAAGATGGGCCCTGATCTTTTGCGGTTCAGGATCATAGCATTTAAATGCAATATAAAAATTCTTTTTGTCAAAAGTTACCATTACTTCGGTTTTTACCGGGGGCAGAACTGCATCGCCGGGACTCCACTCATATTTTATCTCAATTTTTTCAGGATGTTTCCACGCTTCCTCATCCAACACTCCGTCAATGGTTATCTTTGAAACTGCTTTTGCAACATTGAAGTTCCTGGCTGCAGGATATTTCTTCTCTGCCTTTTTCTGCTCCTGAGCAAATCCGGAATTAATAAAAAATAAAAAAAGAAAAGAAAGAATGAAGGTTTTTACAATTAGATGGATTAATCTCATGTGATTTCTCCTAATAGAAATAAAACGTTATTAAAACAAAAAAAGTTTAAAAACAATGGATGTTGATTTAATATTTCAGGTTTAGTAATTCCGGCGGAGAAGGGTTTTTCTTCAGGTTTAAATTGGAGATGGCTTCATCCATCATCTGTTACGCTCCCGCTCCGGATGCCCTCATCCGTATCCGCTACCTGTCCCCTCTTTTTACAAGACCCTAAACTCTAAATCCTTTTTTCTTTTCCCTACCTTCTGATTCCTGTCTTCTGACTTCTGAATTTGTTTTTCAGCTTTTTATTATTTTAATTGTTTCAGGATTATTTCTATGGCCTTGTCCAGTTGCGGGTCATTTCCTTCCAGCCTGTCCTTAAGGGTATTCTTTATATAGATATCAGGTTTTACTCCGGTTTTTTCCAGGTCCTTTTTGTCAAGAGTATAACAACCCCAGGAAGGCAGACGGTAATATGATCCGTCAACCAGCCGCTTTCCGGATGTAAAGATTATCCACCTGTAGGATTCTGTGCCTACAATTTTTCCCAGTTTCAAATGCTTAAATCCTGCTGCTGTCATCTCCGCATCACTTAAAGACTGTTCATTCTGTAATAATACAATGGGTTTTGATGAAGGGGCAAAGTTCGGTTGGGGGGAATATTCCCCACCCCTGTATTTCCATAACAGATAGGATTTACGGCTTAAAAAGTTCAGCACAGCATCGTGTACATTACCTCCCCTGTTATATCTCAGATCCAGGATCAAAGCCTCCTTTTTATATGCTTCAGTGTTCATATCTATAAGAAAGTTAGCCAATTCACGTTCCCCCATATCTTTCATATAAATATATGAGATCCTGTTATTGCTCAGCCTGTCCACCCTTGCCTGATTATTGTCTATCCATTCATTATACAGGTCTCTTTTATTACTTCTTATGTTCCCCGGGTGAATATTTATACTGAAAGTTTTCAATCCCCTTTTGAATGTTAGTGTCATCTCCTTTTCAACAGAAGGGTTTGAAAGATAGAATTCCCTGTTCTTCGAAGGATCTATCTTACTCCCGTTTACACTGACAAGCTCATCCCCCTTTCTCAATTCGATCTCTTTTTTATCTACAGGTGAGTTCTTCAATATCCTGTTTATCCTGAACGGGTCCAGATTTTCAAAAACGATACCAGTTTCTGATGTCCTTCCCGACCAGATCGATCTCTCCTCTTTCCCTCTTGATGTGAACCCCAGATGGGAAGAATTCAGTTCTCCCAGCATATCGTTTATCAGGATCCTCAGATCTGCTCTGTTTCTTATGAAAGGGAGATACTTCCCGTATTTTATTTTCATCTCATCCCAGTTGGTACCATGAAACTTTTCATCATAATAATTTGCCTCAAGATTTGCCCAGGTCTCATAGAACATCTGATCAAACTCATCTCTGAGGTTTTTCCTGAATTTATAGCTCATCTTAAGGGGAATAAATTTATTCTTTATCAGGTCAATAGTACCGATCTGACCTTTCACCAATGTAAAATATTTCTTTCCCCCTTTAACAATATTAAATCCATATGTATCAGCCCCTGTGATCTTTTTTGTCTTGGGCTTTTCAAAAGATTTTAAAATTGTATTATACAAGCTGAATTTTTTTCCTTCATGGTTAGAGGTATAGAGAACATTTATAGCTCCGTTCTCTAATATAACAAAAGGATTGGCCTGGCTGCCGGGATTTGGAGATACCTGTTTCCACCTTTTTGACATATCAGAGAAATCTATTTTTACTGCAACTTTTTTCTCTTTCTTTTTAATCCTCTTTACAACATTCCCCGCCGGCCCTTTAAATACTTTTTCCTTTTTTTCAAATAATTTTAAAAATTCATCCGACCTGAACTTTCCGGAATATTTTTCAAGTGGAAGCATATATATCTTCATTCCGGAACCCCTCGGATAAGAAGGGTTATACCTGTTTGCTTCAAAAAATATATATTTTCCGTCAGGAGACCAGAAAGGGGCTGTTTCCGTTACACCTGAAGCTGTAATATTTAAAGTAGTGTTATTCTTCAGATCTGTAATAAAAATATCCTGTTCAAAGTTATTATAGGCTGTAAACATAATATATTTATCATCAGGAGAAAATTGCGGTGTACTATTATAGAAACCCCACAGCTCTTTTTCTGCAATTTTTTCTATTTTAAACTTTTTGAGATCAATTATATTTACAGACCTTTTGCCGCTCAGGAATATAGCTCTATCCCTGGCTCTGTTGAGAGAAATATTACGGTTATCAAAATTATCTGAAGTGATTTCAGTTTCAACCCCGGAGGTCATTTTATAAAGATTCAGGTAACCTCCGGAAGTCTGATTATAGATCAATGTCCTGCTGTCATATATCCATTTTACTTCCATAACCCTCCCATCAGGTTTTGTATTCATCTTTTTTATGAATTTACCTTTTATATCAGAGATGAACAATTCACCCCTTGAGGTAAAAGCAATTTTTTTTCCGTCAGGAGAGATATCAAAATAAAATATCTTGGAGGATATATCAAAATCTCTGAACAGTCCAAGTTTATTGTCTGAAAAAAGATTGATTTCAACTTTTTTTGTTTTTTTTGAGGCCACATCATAAACAAACACCTGATAATCCTTTTCAAAAACAACCTTATTCCCATTTGCATTTACCTGTGGAAATTTAACAGAACTTTTATAGTTTGTAAGTTGTTCCTTTTTTCCTCCCTTAAGGGTAAACAGGTTAAACTCTCCGGAATTTTCATCAGACACAAAATAAATATTCCCTTTCCTGTCTACAGTATGCCAGAGATCCTTGCCTCTGTAAGTTGTGTGGGATACTAATTCTTTTGTTTCAGGATTATAAGATTTGATATCAGGATTGAAATCTCCCTTATATTTTTTCCTCGAATAAAATATCTGGCTCTCCCAGGTATCATTAAAATAAAGTGCCGGTGAATCAGGATCTTCAACTATATTGTGTATAGTATTAAAAAAGTTGTCAAAGATCCTCACGGGAGTACCGCCGTTAATATTAACTTTAAAGGAGGTAAAGTTATTATATCTCGATGAAGTAAAATATATATATGATGAATCCCATGACCAGGAATCTACATTATCCTGAGAATCATGAAAAGTAAGCTGTTTTATTTCACCACCATTTACCGGGATCAGATATACATTGTTGTTACCTGCACGGGATCCGGAAAATGCTATCCACTTCCCGTCAGGCGAAAACCTGGGGCTTGTTTCTTCACCTTCCATTGCTGTTAACCTGTAAGCAGTCCCGCCTTTGGAACTGACGATCCAAAGATCACTCTCATAATTAAAAACAACCTTTTCCCCGTCCGGGCTTATTGCAGGTGTTTTTGTAAAAAAAACATTATCCCCAACTGCAAAGGAATATAAACTTATAAAAAAAGTAAAAAAGATAATATAAAAAAAACTTCCATTCAGTTTACATTCTTTTAAATTTGTTTGAATCATGAGAGCCTCCGAATTACTTTATAATATATTTAACGGAAAAAAAATAAAAAAGTTTGTTCAAAGCACTTTCTAAAGCACCACCTCCAAAATTTTCAGGATAAAAATTTTAATATTCATTAATATTCTTGACTTTTCATATTATCTTGTTTTAAAATTTGTTTTGAACTGATTACAAATATATGTTTTTTATAAAACAATTCTCATTACATTTATTAAACAGTTAAAAAAGTGTCAAAAATAAATAAAATTTAGGAGGATTTTTATGGATGCAGTATTTTTAGCACGTATTCAATTCGCTTTTACAATTATGTTCCATTTTATCTTCCCTCCACTATCCATAGGGCTTGCATGGCTTCTGGTTGTTGTGGAAGGGATGGGATGGAAAAAAAAGAGCGAGATTTACCTTAAGATCGGAAAGTTTTTCGGAAAACTGCTTGCGATCACATTTGCGGTTGGTGTTGCAAGCGGGATCGTAATGGAGTTCCAGTTCGGGACAAACTGGGCTGAATATTCAAAGTTTGTCGGCGACATCTTCGGCGCTCCCCTTGCAGCTGAAGGAGTATTTGCTTTTTTCCTTGAATCAGGATTTCTGGGGCTTTACCTTTTCGGACGCAACAAGGTTTCAAAAGGAGTTCACTGGTTCTCAATTCTTATGGTTGCTGTAGGGTCCACGCTCTCTGCTTTCTGGATCATTGTTGCCGGCTCATGGCAGCAAACCCCTGCAGGATTTGTTATTCAGAACGGCAGAGCGGAACTCACAAATTTCTTTGAGGCAGTTTTTAATCCATCTACCATGGTCAGGTTCTCACACACGATGACATCGGCAATAATAACAGGAGCATTCTTCATGGCAGGAGTTTCAGCTTATCTGATCATTAAAAAGAGAGATATAAAGATAGCAAAAAAGGGACTTGCTCTCGGTGTTATTGCAGGATTAATATTTTCTATTTTAATAATTTTCCCATTCGGGCATGAACATGCAAAACAGGTTGCAGAAACACAACCGGCAAAGTTTGCAGCTATGGAAGGTTTATATAAAACTCAATCAGGCGCTCCCCTCATACTATTCTCTTTCCCCGTTGACAACCCTCCGGGTCTGATAGGAACGATCGAGTTACCAAAACTGCTCAGCTGGATGGCCTTCGGTGATTCTTCAAAAGAGATAAAAGGAATTGATGCATTTCCCAAAGATGAACTGCCCCCATTGTTTATAACCTTTGTATCATTCCACAATATGGTAGCTTTGGGAATGTTCTTTCTCCTGCTTATGATCTGGTCAGCATTTCTGCTTTACAGGAAAAAATTATATACAAGTATGAAGACCCTGAAAGTCCTTCTCTGGTCGATCCCCTTACCTTTCATTGCAATTCAGCTTGGATGGATCGCAGCAGAGGTGGGAAGACAACCGTGGATAGTTTATAAACTTTTAAGGACAAGTGATGCAGCTTCCGTTACAGTATCTTCAGGTGAAATATTATTCTCAATAATAATGTTTTCACTGATCTATTTAGCCCTCGGAGCATTATGGCTATTCCTTCTTGTAAAAGAGATCAAACACGGGCCTGAAAAATTAACGGAAAAGGAGGCAACAGTATAATGGATTTAAATATAATATGGTTTTTATTGTATGGAGTACTGATAGCCGGTTATGCTATCCTTGATGGTTTTGATCTCGGTGTCGGTGTTTTACACCTTTTCACAAAAGATGAAAAAGAAAAAAGGATCAATTTAAACGCAATCGGCCCGGTCTGGGATGGGAATGAAGTATGGCTGCTTACAGCCGGCGGGGCTCTGTTTGCCGCATTCCCTATAGTGTATGCAACTGTTTTCAGTGCATTTTACCTTGCTCTGATGCTTCTGCTGCTTTTTCTTATTCTTCGTGCAGTATCAATGGAATTTCGTGGAAAGATAGAATCTCAAAAATGGAAAAATGTCTGGGACTGGTCCTTCGGACTGGGGAGTTTTGTCCCCGCCCTTCTTTTCGGTGTAGCGGTGGGGAATATAATGAGGGGGATCCCGCTGAATTCCGAAGGAATGTTTACCGGTAATTTTTTCGGACTTCTTAATCCCTACTCGCTCTTAGTAGGAGTTCTCAGCCTTATAATGTTTACTCTGCACGGTTCAATATACCTGGCAATGAAAACAGAAGGAGATCAACTGAAGAGGATGAAAAATATTGCCCCGAAATTATGGATAGCTTTTGTTATCTTATATTTCCTTGCAACTGTTTTTACCATGTTTGAAGCGGGATATTTATTTAAAGATGTACTGGGGAATCCCATTTTCTGGATATTTTTCCTCCTTCTGCTTGTTTCTGTTCTCTATATACCTGTGGCTGTCAAGGGAGATAAATTCGGAAAGGCATTTATTGCCTCAAGTATTTCAATAACCAGTATGATCGGTTTAGCCGCTATCAGCCTTTTCCCAAGGCTTGTCCCATCTCTAACTGACCTCAGCTACAGCCTCACCATATATAATGCATCATCCACACCAAGGACACTTAAAACAATGCTGATAATTGCACTGATAGGAGTCCCGATCGTTCTTGTCTATACAATATATATTTACAGAGTATTTAAAGGAAAAGTAAAATTAACGGAAGAGAGCTATTAGAAATTTCCGGTACATTATAAATCTCTTTTAATTCTGAGGCCCGGATAAGTCCTTCCGGGCCTTTTTTTTTATAACAAGTTCACACCGACATTAATTAAGTTTTTTGAATGTTAATTCTTTATACTCCGGTAATGAATAAATAGTGATCCCTTTTTTCCTTCTAACCATTATTCCTTTGTTAAATATACCAATATCCATCCAGAACTTGAAAATTTCTCCTTCAAATATTTTCACAGGAACAAGTTTATCTCCCTCAAACCGGAAAACACCATTGATCTCCGCAGGGCCCGTCTCCTTAAATCTCAGGAATAGAGTACCTTCACCGGAAAGTTTTCTTATGATTCCCCGTTTAATATAATCAAAGCTCAGCATTTTTATTTCGAGTGTTTCCAAATCAACCTTTAAAAAATCCATATCTGAACGATCATACATTTTCTTACCATAAATGAACCTTGTATATTTTCTTTTAAGATCACCACCGAAAAATCCCGGATATATGGGGATATGATATTCTCTATCTATTTTTACCTTTTTTATTTCTTTGTAACCTGCTTCGGAGACCTGCCCGAATACAAAATGGCCGTCTCTGTAGCTTATCAGCCTGTTGTTAACATAAAGGGGCCTTCTCTCACTCCATAGTATCTTATTAGAGGTTCCATCCTCATTAACAGTATAAACAGCCACACCTCCTTTTCTAATAACATGGCTTATCCACAACCTTTTCCCCTCAGATTCAATCACACCGCAAAAACTAAAAAAACCGTTGGGATTTTTTACTCTATTGATCTTTAAAGTTCCGGTATCTATAAAAATAATTGACCTTTTCCCTTCTCTTTTCCTATAAAAATTATCAGCTGTTTCCATAACAGCGATCTTATCTCTATATCCGTAAACTTTCCTTACCAGCGCATTATCCCCCTCCGGAGCGTATATCTTATCGATTTTCAGGGTGTCCTTATTCAATCTGAACAGGCCCCATTCTCGTTTACCCTGAACTCTTTTATACATTGATGAATAAATAAAGGTCTTATCTTCATATGAAGAGTAATATCTGGCACTGAACCGTGGTATTTCCTGCCTGCTATTTCCATCATAAACATATGTATTTGAATAGGCATTCTTTATCACCTTATTATTTTTTGTCAGGTAATAATCAAAATATGGATAACCATCAAGGCCGCTGTTCACTATAAAGAATGATAGTATCATTGCAACAAGGAACATTGGGATAAAAAACTTAAAGAATCTTTTCAGATAGTTCCGTGAGGACCTTACATCAAATTTTTTAAATGCCAGAAAGAATGAAAAAAGGAAAGGTAATGCCAGAAGTGTCGACAGAACAAAAATATAAACAGGTTTTATAATAAAAGATTCATCAATAGTAAACAGGGCTAATCCAAATCCAACATCGGTTTTAAAATAGAGTGACAGGACAACATATCCCACAAAATTGACTGTAAAAATATAAAGTATTATCAGGAAAAAAGTTGCAACAGAGTTGGCGACAAAATTATCCCTCAAAACAGATAAGGAAACCGAAATAAAGAAAATGGAAAAATAAATTGAATTAAAGGATATGGATGAAAACAGAAAGGGGTCAGTTGAACTCATAAACCTGAATCCCAGATAAACAAAATAAAATATAAGGAGAACAGCAAACCGGGGAAATATCTTATAGAAGAGTAGTTTTGCCCTTGAAACAGGGAATGTGAGGAGGTATTCAACCCCTTTATTTCTGATCTCCGATGAGAAAAGTGATATCCCGAAGAAAAATGAGAAAAAGAGTAACCACATCTGGTAAAATATCAGAAAAGTATCGGAGAAACTGAAATCCTGCTTCATAAATATTAAATACAAAAAGTAAATGAAAAAAAACATCGATATTATAAGAAAAAAGGTCTGCTTTAAAACCTCTTTAATCTCTTTCTTTAACATAACTGCCTCCTAAAAATGCCTTGATTATTTCTGTCAGACCGATATCCTCTACAATAAAATCCTTGTTCAGGGTTTTCCCTTTTTTAAATGGATAAAGGAAATATTCATTCCCCAATGGGGTCTCCCTGGAAAATATAGATGGAAGATCAGTCAGTTCTTCTTTACCAGTTATTACCTTTTTGACATTCTGAAGCAGCTTATCCCTGGATTCATCAATTAAAATTTTTCCGTTCTCCATTATTATTATTCGTTCCGGGATCTTTCCCGTATCGGAAAATGTATGGTTAACCATAATTATTGTGGTTCCAACCTCATCGATCAGCTCTATAACTGCTTCAAGGAAAAAATCCCTGATATATGAATCCATCATATAAATAACCTCATCAATGAGCAAAAGTTTTGGTTTTTGAGATATAAGGAGGGAGAGCTGAAAAAGAGCCCGTTCACCTGAGGATAATTCACTGACCTTTCTATCCATATCTATATTTATCTGATCCAGGATATTGGAGTTTAGCTTATTTATGCCGAATATTTCAGAGTGAAAGTTTACCGCCTCTTTTAATGAATAACTTTCAAAGAGGCTCATCTTATCGGTAATGATCCCTATCTTATCCTTATTTATCTCTCCATAATTGACCTTTCCGCTGTCAGGTACAATGAGCCCTCCCAGTGCCCTGAGAAAAGTTGACTTGCCCGCTCCGTTCCTGCCTGCGATCAGAACTGTTTCTCCACTGTTAAATGTAATATCAATATTTTTAACCGCATTCTTTTTTCCAAAAGATACATTCAACCCTTTTACATCAATTTTTTCATTAGCCATTTTCCAATAACCTCCTCATGATCTCCAAAAGGTCCTTCTTTGTGAACCCGAGAGAGAGTGCTTTTTCAAGCAGGCTTTTCACTTCGCTCTCAAGTAATCCTTCTCTGAACTTATCAGTTCTGGATCTTTTGGCAGTCAGGATATAACCGCTTCCTCTCTTACCCTCAACAAACCCCTCCTCTTCCAAAGTGTAGTATACTTTTGCTACAGTATTAGGATTAATTTTCAGGATCTTTGCAAGTGACCTTATTGAAGGCATCCTGTCACCTGACTGAAACCTTTCTGACAATATATCAAGCATTATTGCCTGTTTCAACTGTTGATGAACCGGCACAGCTGATGACTCATCGATTGATAATCTCAACATTTTAGCCTCTCATTTTATAATTGTATTATTACATTAATACAATTATGGATATTTGTCAACAAAAAAATTTAGAAATTAATAAAATGGCGCTTGACCTTATCCGGTACAGATCATAATATTATTTGGTAAATACATAATGGCTTTCACCGCTATCTCTTTCGCTACCACGCAAGCTGTCCTTAAACAAACCTTAAATTCATTATTTATTTCTTTAATAATTTAAATTGTCAATTTGATGGCCACCCATAATCCCCCCTAAAGGGTGGAGGGAAAGGTAAGTGCTTTGAAACTCCCATTCCGGCAGTAGGGACAAGGCATGCCTTGTCCATTACAAAATTATTCTTTTGCTAGATGAATCTTTTTATTACTTCTTCCATTATTCTTATTGCAGCAAGAGGAATTTTAGTTCCCGGGCCGAATATTGCAGCAGCACCGTTATCATAGAGGAAGTCATAGTCCTGTACTGGGATAACTCCTCCACAGACAACTATAATATCTTCCCTGCCGAGCTTTCTTAATTCTTCCATAAGGTGAGGGAGAAGTGTTTTATGCCCCGCTGCAAGTGAACTCATTCCAACCACATGGACATCATTCTCAACTGCCTGTTTTGCGGTCTCTTTCGGAGTCTGAAAAAGGGGGCCGATATCAACATCAAAGCCCATATCCGCATAAGCAGTGGAGACAACCTTTGCCCCCCGGTCATGCCCGTCCTGTCCCATTTTTGCGATCAGTATCCTGGGCCTTCTCCCCTCTTTTACTGCAAATTCATCTGTAATGCTTCTCACTTTTTCTATAAGTTTTTTATCATTGCTTTCATATTCTCCGCTGTAAACACCGGATATTGTCTTTGTCATTGCCTGATACCTTCCACAAACCTTTTCTATGGCAAAAGAAATTTCACCCAACGTTGCTCTCTCTTTTGCAGCATTTACACAAAGCTCAAGGAGATTCCCTTCACCTGAACCTGCACTTGATGTTATCGCAGCCAGAGCTTTATCTACTTTATTATTATCCCTCTTTGCTTTCAGTTTTTCCAGCCTTTTTATCTGGGAAGCCCGTACCTTTGTATTATCAACTTCAAGGATCTCCAGAGGATCTTCTTTTTTGAGCCTGTATTTATTAACCCCCACAATAACTTCGGTTCCGGAATCTATCCTTGCCTGTCTTCTGGCAGCAGCCTCCTCGATCCTCATCTTTGGTATCCCTTCTATCACTGCTTTTGTCATTCCACCCAGGGATTCAACCTCAAGTATATATTCCCATCCTTTTTTTAAAAGTTCCCCGGTAAGGTATTCAACAAGATAGGAACCTCCCCATGGATCCACAACCTTTGTAATATTGGTCTCTTCCTGAAGGTAAAGTTGTGTATTTCTTGCTATTCTTGCAGAAAAATCGGTGGGAAGTGCAATTGCTTCATCCAGGGAATTTGTATGCAATGACTGGGTATGCCCCATTGCCGCAGCCATTGCTTCAACGCATGTCCTGGCTACATTATTAAATGGATCCTGTTCAGTCAGGCTCCAACCTGAAGTTTGAGTATGGGCACGAAGGGCCATTGATTTAGGATTCTTCGGGCCGAATTGTTTTATAAGCTTAGCCCATATGAGCCTTGCCGCCCTCATCTTTGCTATTTCCATGAAATAGTTCATTCCTGATCCCCAGAAAAAGGAGAGCCTCGGAGCAAAATCATCTATCTTAATTCCGGCCTGTATCCCGGTCCGGACATATTCCAGGCCATCTGCCAGTGTATAGGCCATCTCAAGGTCAGCTGTGGCACCGGCTTCCTGCATATGATAACCGGAAATGCTGATACTGTTGAACCGGGGCATATTCTTTGATGTATACTCAAATATATCGGCTATGATCCTCATTGAGGTTTCCGGAGGATAAATATATGTATTCCTGACCATATATTCCTTCAGAATATCATTCTGAATGGTTCCTGATAAAAGTTCTGCCGACACACCCTGCTCCTCTGCAGCAGCAATATAAAATGCCATAACAGGGAGTACCGCCCCGTTCATTGTCATGGATACCGACATTTTATCAAGGGGTATCCCTGAAAAAAGAATTTTCATATCTTCTATGGAATCGACAGCGACTCCTGCCTTACCCACATCCCCGACAACCCTTTCGTGATCAGAATCATATCCCCTGTGAGTTGCAAGGTCAAAAGCAATGGATAATCCCATCTGTCCTGCAGCAAGATTTCTCCTGTAAAAAGCATTACTCTCTTCAGCAGTGGAAAAACCGGCATATTGCCTTACTGTCCAGGGCCTCTGTAGATACATAGTTGCATAAGGGCCCCTCAGGAAGGGTGGTATCCCCGACATGAAATCAAGGTGATCATATCCCTTTATATCTTTATAGTTATAGAATGGTTTTATATCAATATTTTCAAGGGTCTTCCAAATATTATTTTCACTGTTTCCTTGAACTTTTTTCCTTATATTAATGTCTATTTTTTTAAAATCTGGCCTGTTATCCATTTTTCACTCCGGATTCATTTAATATTTGAGTAATTGTATGAGCAATATCCGCGCCAAGATAAATAAAAAATTTGATCCCCATATTCTCAAATTCTTTCCTTTTATCACCGGGATTACCTGCCATTATCAGAACAGGCTCTTCTGCTTTCCCTTTCAGGAGGGGGACAAGCTCCGGAATCAATTCCGGATAAAAACCATCAGGTGCACACAGGGCAATCATTTTTGGCCTGCTTTCAGTAAGTTGTACAAACATTTCTTCAGAATTGCCCTTTAGTTCAATAATATTTCCTCTTATTCCTGCAACTTCAAAAAAACTTCTACAAAAATCAATCCTGGGTTTAATTTTCCCCGGAGGTCCGGCAACGGCAATAGTTATTGTCAGTTCTTCTCCTTCCGATGAGTTGTAACTCCATACTCTCTCCCTGATCTTTTCAAATTCAAATGCAAGCCTCTTAATTTCCATTTTATCAATTTTTTCTTTCTGAAGAGAACCGGTTTTAAGAAAAGCTTCTCTCACCTCCTGAAGCGTAGCTCCGGAAGAAAAAAGCGATGAACCGAACTCAAATATTTCCACACTGTCTTTTTTCAACACTGAAGATACCTCATCAAATCTTTTCTTCAATTCCGGCCTTTCCGGATCTTTTTTGAAATTATCTATAACTTTAACCCTTCTCCGGATTAATTCTTTATCTCCCGGGCCGCTGTAATTTACTTTTTTCTCATTAATATTGCTGAATTTATTTGTCCCTATCAATACCCTTTTACCCTTCGACAACTTTTCCTGATGTTTTTTCGCAGTATCTTTCACTTCCCGACGGATAAATCCGGACTCCAGGCCTTTTTTTATTCCCCCATTTTCTTCGATCTCCAGGAAAAACTCCCAGCTTTTCCTTTTCACTTCATCTGTAAGTTTTTCAACATAGTATGATCCGGCAGCAGGATCAATGATCTTATCCAGATGAGATTCTTCTTTCAGGATCATCTGAATATTACGTGCATTTCTCCTTGAAAAAGTTTCAGAAGATCCAAACACCTGATCGAAAGTATTTGTTGTAAGCCTGTTAATACCTCCCGCAAGTGCTGAAAAAGATTCGGTTGTTGTCCTCAGCATGTTTACATAAGGGTCATATTTAGTCTGGTTATAAGTTGAGGTCTCACCGTGAATAAACATTTTCCGGTTTTCTTCATTCCCTCCATAAGCTTCAACGATCTTACTCCACAATACTCTGGCAGTCCTCAGCTTTGCCACTTCCATAAAAAAGTCAGGCCCTATCCCAAATCTGAACACCATTGATCCGGTTATTGAATTAATTGATATGCCCCTTTTTTTCATTTCATCTATATAATTAACTCCCGTGGAAAGGGCTATTGCTATTTCCTGCACAGCTGATGCTCCGGAATTATGATATGGCAGGGTAGAGGCTCCGATCACCTTAAAGTAAGGAATGTTTTGTTCACCCCATTTTAAAGCCATGGACATATTGTCATATAAATATTTTAACGGGGCTGATAAGGTCCCTGTCTTTGCCAGTGATTCCACGGGGTCAAAATTAAGTGCACCTGAAAGTGTTGAAATATCAATATTTTTTTCTTTACAATATTCATTAAACATCATAAATAATTCCAGTGCAGAATCAGCTGCTTCAAAGATAACAGGGAAGTTTTTTAATTCAATATTTCTGAACATATTTTTCATATCATCAATTGTGGTTATTGATAACCCGTTCTTTGCAACTTCACCCGGCACTGATGAAGAGGGGTCAATACATTTCCCCGTTGCAGCATCAACATTGACAAGGATCGAGGTCTGGCCGTATGAAAGGTCTTCTATCAAATATTGATTAAATTCATCGGGAAATCCTGCACCTGTTCTCTGGCATATGTCCCATCCCTTTGTTAAAAAACCATCTTTTTCTATTCCCCTGACAAAATCACCGGTTCCAGGATAATTATTATTTTCATAGATTTCCCTGATATCATCTCTCAGATAAACCGGCTTCAGTTTTATACCTTCATCTGTTTCGTTAATCAGTGCCTTTTCAAAAGGGACACCTTTCAGTGATCCCTCGGCAACAGCTTGCCACTCATTAATAGTGGGGATAGAAAAATCGCCTTTAAGGTCTATATTCCTATCCAGTTTAATTTTTTTCCCGGGATTTTCCATTTATGATCTCCAGAATCTAATTGTTAATAAATAAATTAAATTATACTCCTGATTTCAGTTTTAGACAATACTTTTTTAACAAAATATTAAAAATTCAGCTTTTTAATTTTTTCAACCCTTTTTTAAGGGAATCCGGTGTGTCAAAAACAACTTTCAGTTCTACTCCCTTTTTTTCAAAATACGGATAGTGGGATACAGAATAACCGGTTGGAAGATGGAGATCTTTTTTCAAATTCATCCACTCTTCTTCCTTTGCCGAATATTCAGGGAACCGCAACTGGGACAATACTGACATTATATCCCTCTGGGGTTTCTCCTGTTCCACAAGGTCCCTGATCCCGGTTCTGTTAAATATATCTTCGACACTGCATTTATCCCGGAACACTATCTCTTCCACTATTTCAAGAATATTGTGCTGAAAACTACTTGAAAATGGCACTTTTGAAAACAGGAACAAAAGCTTTTCTCCATCTGCCTGGTTATAATTGCAAAGAATTTGTGCAGAAGGTACAGATATTCTCTCATTTATAAGCAGCTCTTCAAATTTTTTTTTTAAAAGCTCAGGTAAAAATTTTTTTAGTTCATCATTAATTTTTATTTCAATTCCGGTCTTTTCATAGATCTCTTCTTTACAGGACAGAGGTAATATATTATTTAAAAAATTCAGTTTTTCCCAGAGGTTCAAATCTTCAATATTTTTTCTCAGATTATATGCAAGGAAAAGTGAATCCTTATCATCGAGGTCTGTTTTCGTCACATTTACAAATTCATTCTTTTCCCTTAAATAAAAAAAAGAATCCTCACCCCCGATAACAACTTTCTTGTTATTGATTATTACAGGAGGTATTCCCGGATATTTCTTTTCAAACTTAAAATGGCGATCCGTCCTGACCGGATTTGATATAAGGAACTTTTTATCAGTTTTCAGTTCAGATGGATCTATATTTAATATTTTCACAAATAATCATATCTCCTTTATACTAATCTGATTATCAACAAATGAGATTTTGTATTCATTTGAACTTTTCTTTCCCGAAGTAACAAGGTCTATAAGCTTTCCCCTTATCTCTCTCTCAATAAACTCAACAAGTTTATGGGCGGAACCTCCACTGGCTGCTGCTCCTTTTGAGAGTACTTCAATAATATTCTTTTCAAAAACAAGTTTGCTTCCAAATTTAATTTTAACCTCTTCTTTAATACCATTTATCTCCATCTTTGCGATCTGCTTAAGGCTTTCCTCGTTCAAAGGAAGAAATTCGATGATCTCATCAACCCAATCCAGGACATTTAATATTTTGGGTGGTATCACCAGCTCACTCAATACTTTATTACCTTTGATAAATCCTATCTGACTTTCGAAAACCTCATTTCCGATATGAGTCAGGCTAAGGATAAATATTTTTGTAGTGAGACAGTGTTTTTTTCCTGAATAATCGATGATCTCTCCCTTTGAAAGTTTTTCCCCGAGAAATGAAAGAATAGAAGAGTGAGCCTTGTTTATATTTTCAAAAAGTATTACTGAAAAAGGATTCATCTCAATTTCTTTTATCAGGGGCCCCATATTGCCGTCAGCATCAATGATCAGATTTTTTTTATCTTCCGGTTTTTTATACCCGGCCAGATCTATTGTCCTTAATTTTGAAGCACTTCCATATAAATATTCAGCGATCTTTTTGGCCGTATAACTTTTACCAACTCCGGCAGGCCCCAGGAACAGAAATATACCCTCAGGACGTTTCCTCTCATTTTTTGAAGCCAGCCTTGAAAGTTTTATTATCCTTGCCACCTCTTCAAGTGCCGGATTATGATTGACAATATTATTTTTAAGGAATTTCAGAATACCCGACGTATGCTTCTTCTGGTCCAGCTTAATTATTTCAACCGGTAATCCGGAGATCTCTGCAATACTTTTATAAACATCTTCCTCTTCCAGTTCCTTCCTTCCCCTGACCGAAGATTTGGAACAGGAAATATCCAGCAGATCTACCCCTTTTCTCGGGAAAGCTTCATGAGGAATAAATGTTTTTGAAAGTAAACATATCTTTTTGAACAATCTTTTTTTTATTTTTAAAGAATAATAATCTTCAAAATAACCGGAAGTTCCCTCTAGAATGTTCAACATTTCATCTTCATCCGGCTCATTTAAAAATACTACCGAAAAATTCATGGATAAAAATTCATCACTTTTAATAAACTTATAATAATATTCAGGAGTTGTTGCAGCTATCAGCTTCATATCCCTGGTTATAAAATAAGATTTTAAAAGATTCTGTATCTTAAGTGATTGTTCATCCCCATGGCTGCCGGCAATAGCCTCCATCTCCATTTCGTTAAGGAAAATGATCAATTTTTCCCTGTTTTGTTTCAGGGTTATAAAAAGGCGTTCAAAATCCTTTACAAGCTGGTCACCCTTATCCCTGGAAAGAAAGAAGCGGTTCATTGATAATTCAAATATTATCTTATCCTTTAGCGGGGAAGGCACATCACCTGCATTTATCTTTTCAGCAAGTTTTGTGATAAGCCCGGTTTTCCCTACGCCCGGTTTCCCTACAAGAAGAAGATTGCTCTTCAATTTCCTTAAAAGAGTTTCCTTTACGGCTTCCAGCTCGGATTCCCTTCCAATGAATGGGATCCTCTCCTTTTTCTTTGCATTTTCACTGAGGTTTTCAAGATAAGGATGAAACTCATCTGAAACAGCATATTCTTTTAGATATTTATCCATTTTTTCTTATCAATATAAGCAATGTTCACGTAAAATGCAACCATTACAAAGCGGTTTATTCCGGCAATATTCTTTAGCATGTTTTACAAAAAGTGCATGGTATTCGGAAAAAACAACAACTTTTTCTTTTAAAGGCATATTTTTAAAAGCTTTAAAAATAATATTTTGAAGATCCGTATAATTCAATTTTTCATTTTTTCCAGACAACCTTTTAAAGATCCTTATTGTATAATTATCAATTACAAATACAGGTGCTTTATAGCCGTACAGGAGGATGGAATCTGCAGTTTCCTCTCCAACTCCCCACAGAGCGAGAAGTTCTTCCCTTGACGGAACCTTTCCCTCTAAACTTATAAAGAACTTTGTGAACAATATTATTTTTTTGACCTTCATGTTAAAAAAACCGGATGGCTTTATCCAGGCCTTAAGGTCTTCTACATCAGCTTTTAAAATATTCTCAGGTATCAGATCTGTTTTTTCTTTCAGGTTCGACAGGGTTTTTTCCACCTGTTTCCAGTTAGTATTCTGGGTTAGGATAGCCCCCAGTCCAATTTCAAAAACCTGTTTTGAAGTTTCAGGAAATGAAAAATCACCGGGATGATATCCGTTACTTCCCTTTTCTTTAAGAATTTCAAGAGGCCACCAGCCCTGAGGCCCGTAGTGCTCAAAAAAAATATTATAGAGAGATCTGATGCTTTTACCTTTCTCCGAAACATCTGAAAGGCTGAAATTCATCTAATTATTAATATCTATGAACTGAAATTTTAAGATCGTCCTCCACAGAATTTCGAGGTCCAGTTTCATTGTCCAGTTTTGAATATAATATATATCAAACTCGATCCGTTTGTTGAGGGGGGTATTTCCGCGGAGGCCGTGAACCTGTGCCCAGCCTGTCATTCCGGATTTAACCGTATGCCTTAACATATATTTAGGGATATTTTTCTTAAATTTTTCAACCAGTTCCGGCCTTTCAGGCCGCGGGCCCACAAGGCTCATATCTCCTTTTAAGACATTAAAAAGCTGAGGAATTTCATCAAGTGAAAACTTTCTTAATAATTTTCCTGTTTTGGTTACCCTTGCATCATCCGGCGGAGACCAGATAACACCTGTTTCTTTTTCCGCATCCTGGACCATAGTTCTGAATTTGATCATTTTAAAGGTTTTTCCATTAAGCCCGACACGCGATTGTGAATAAAAAACCGGGCCTCGGGAAGTGAGCTTAATTGCAGCTCCTATCAGGGCCATGGGTATAAATGAAACAATAAGCCCTGCAAGGGCAAAGATAAGATCAAAACTGTTCTTTAATAAGAGTTTCCATCCATGTAGGGGTATATCTCCCAGATTTATTATCGGGATCCCCTCAATATGTTCCATCCCGGATTTTAACGAAGCAAGATGTACAATATCCGGAACAAGTTTTATATCTATCAAAAGGTTGTTACCTTTCTCTATGAGCTTCATTATCGTCCCAAATTCTTTAAGAGACAGGGCAATGAAGAGATCTGTAATATTATACTTTTTTACAATTTTCTCCAGATCTTCATAACTTCCAAGTATATTTCCCCTCTTTTTCCCGGATGACAAGAATCCAACGATATCAATCCCGAAATGTTCATATTTTTTAAGATTAGCAGCCATCATTTTGGCCAGATTACCTTCCCCGGCGACAAGGATCCTTGATATTCCGTTATTCTTAAGAAATGTTTTTTTAAAAATTTTAAAAATAAGAAGTCTCGAACCGAATATCAACAATACAGAGAATGGGATATATATAAAGAGGAATAAATGGGAAACCTGGAAATCGACATGATTATAACTTCTCAAATAACTGAAGGTCAGGAGAACAGCAATAGTAGATATAATAGTATTAAAAAAAACAAGAAAAAGATCATCAAGCCTGTTCCGCCTTAACTTTACCCGGTAATAACCCATATAAGAGAATGAGAGGATCTGAACAATGATAAGAACAGGCAGGACCAGAAAATATTTTTCATAATGAGGGATTCCCTTGGGGGTAGCAATGAGGCCTGAATAGAACCTTAAAAGGAAAGTAAGGAAAAAAGCTGATATTATGGAAAAAAGATCACTGAAAACATAAAAATAGATAAGTTGTTTTCTCCGCCTTTTTATCATAATTCGTCCTTTGTAAACCGGTTAAAATCTTTTCTGAAATTTTCTCGGGAAAACCTTTCACCGCTTTTCCTTATCTTAAGAGCGTCAAATTTTAAGTTTTCAAATTTTTCAAGAGCATCAACAATTCCACCGGCACTTTGATCTTCGAACAGGATCCCATTACTATCATCTACAATATCAAGGACTCCCCCTTTTCCATAAGAGATAACAGGAGTTCCACAGCAGTGAGCTTCAGCAAAGGTTATACCGAAATCCTCGATACCGGAATATACAAAAGCCCTGCTCTTTTGAAAAAGCACCTTCAATTCTTCAGCAGCAAGATCCTTTCTGAATTCAATATTATTTCCTGCAATTTTTTTCAGGTGCTTTTCTTCAGGCCCCTTCCCTACAATAATAAGACGTTTCCCGGTTATGTTAAATGCTTCTATTAGAAGATTCACCCTTTTATAAGGAACAAGAGCAGATACGGTCAAAAAATATTCGTCTCTGCTATCTTCCCCCGGAGTAAAAAACTCAGTATCCACCGGAGGATGGATAACAACCGATTCCCGTTTGTAATATTTCCATATTCTCTCTTTCACAAAATTCGAATTTGCAATAAAATGGTCAACCCGGTTGGAACTGGTAACATCCCACATCCTCAGTTTTGAGATCCGGCTTTTTATAAAACTTTTTTTTAAACCTTTCAGTTTCCCAAAATAGGAATAATACTGGTCCCATGCATATCTCATGGGAGAGTGGAGATAACTTATATGAGTTGAATCGGGAAAAGGTATGATACCCTTGGCAACACAATGAGAACTGCTTATAATAGTCTCATATTCTCCAAGATCAAACTCTTCAATTGCTGACGGGAACATGGGGAGAAAATTCCTGTACCGCTTTTTAATAAAGTTGAACCTGTTAAGAGATGATGTAAATATCCTGTGGCTCTTTATTAGATCGGAAATTTTATCTTCTTCCAGAAAAAGGGTAAAAATATCTGCTTCGGGAAATATCACAAGCAATTCTTCAAGAACTTTTTCGCCGCCCCGCATACCGTTGAGCCAGTCATGGATTATTGCTGTTTTTTTTCCCATTGTGGATAATTTTACCTCTACTTCCATTTTAAAGCAACTTTTGTTGATCGTTATACAAGGCAAAATTATAGTTAAAATTTAACCCTTCCAATTTTTTTTAACTGAAAATGAGATATGTTGTATAAAACTGGTATATAATAATGTTAAAAATTAATTAAATATGGAGAAAATATGAAAAACATTTTTACTATTGCTATTGTAATTCTATTTCTTAATGGAATTATTTTTTCACAATCTATAACGGTGAACAAACCGGGCCAGGGAGTGAGCTGGTGCATAGGAAAAAGTTACCAGATCACCTGGGTAAAGACAGGAAGCATGGATGCAAATGTGAAGATCACACTAAGAAATGCATCTGATTCGAGCCTTGCTATAATTATTGCCAACCCAACACCAAATAATGGCAGTTATCACTGGACAATTCCAGCATCAGTGGGAACCGGAAGCTATCTTATGAGGGTGAAAACTGCAGACAATGCAATATCCTTTGATACCAGGCCTTTTCAGATATCAACCTGTTCCAACAGCGGAGGTACAGGCCTCAATGTTCCAGGGCAGATTACAGGTTATCAAAAACCAGGTTTGATCAGGCGTGATATCCGCCCGAAAATTCCCGAATTGAGAAAACCCGATTTTAAGGTTACCGATGTATATCTTGATCCCGATTTTTTCCTTAGAGCAAAAATAAAGAATATCGGAAGGACATATTCAGGAAGAGTTCAATTCCATTATCAGGTCAATTCAGGAAGCTTTATGACAGAGCGTGACAGATCATGGAAGGAAAATGAAGAATATGAACTAATAACAAAAGCTAAGGGAGAGGGGACCATGGGTTCGGACAAGACCATGATCTCCATGTGGGCTGATAAAAACAATATAATAACAGAAGAAGATGAGAATAATAACCTGATGGTTAAACATGTTCATCCGGATTACCCCCATCCCGACTATATAGTCACAGGAGCAAGGTATCATAAGACATCGAATAACCAGGTTATCTCTCCCTACGGGCCCAATGAATATAAAGGTATTAAATATTCCAGTTCCGGAGATTACTTTATTAAGGTAAAAAATATCGGAGATACCTACACCGGAAAGATAAGAGTAAGAGTAAAGGTTCTTAATAAAAGAGGCCCCGGATATTTAACCTGGGCAGACAAGGAAATGACAATAACCTTTCAAAAAAATGAGGAAAAAGAGATATTGGTGCAACATACCTGGTGGCCCTGGTGTTACGTTAAAGGAAGTAAAACCACAGGAAAAGGTATAGTTGAAGGTATTAATAATGCAGAAAGAAAAAGGGACAACAATGAATGGACAGGTGAAATAAGGGAGAAATAACCTTTCAGTTCTTCACAAAACGGTTAAGAATTGCTCTGAGATTCAGCCGTTTGTCACTGATCATTAGAGAAATTCCAATAATGATCAGTGTCCCTGCCAATAATTGTTCATTGGTTATTGTGGTCTTTAAGAAAAAATATGAGAACAATACTACCAGGAAGGGCTGACTGTTCTTTATGAGCGAAACCTGAGTTGATTTAATGAACTTTAAAGAGGAAAAAAGGGCGAACATTCCAAGTATAGGCCCCAGGAGTGACCCCAGGAACAGGAAAAACAATTCATTCTGATTTGGCAGCCTTATCAGTCCCGATGAGATTTTATATGCTAAAAATGTAAGGAAAAGAAAAAATATCCGAACCAGGGTTATGAGTATCGGAGGAATATCCTTAGTTTTCTTTTTGATCAACACATTGTTAAAGGAATATACAACCACAACACTCAGGATCAGCAAGGTATATTTTACCGGGATATCAGGAGATACATAAGTAATGAGTATTACTCCCGATACTGAAATTATTCCACCCGTTATTTCTCTTAAGGATAATTTTTCATTTATATAAAAGAATGCAATTATTGCAACAAAAAGGGGTGTAATACTTCCTACAAAAGAAACTATCGAAGGGTTTACAAACTTTATTACGTAAAAAAAGAAAAAAGCTCCGAAGGTTTCTGAAATTATAAAATATAAAAAAAAGAGCCGGAACTCCTTTACCTTACCGATATAACAGGAAAAATCCTTCCTCTTTATGATCAATATCACCAGTGCCCAGATACTTGCAAAGGCAAACCACCAGAGAATAAAAAGATCGGTCGGCATTGTTTGCTGGACAATTCTGGATGTAATATATACAAGAGATACACATACCGATGAAATAACTGCCAGAAGGATCCCTTTAAATTTGTCTGCTTTTGTCATTTATCAGTATACACTCTCCAACAAGTAGATTTCAAGTTCAGGATAAGTGAGACCATCATAATCGGAGTCCCGGAAAATATTAATAATAAAATTGATGTTTTTTGAGATAATCATTATATTATTTTATATCTATTTATGGAGGGCGTTATGAAAAGATTAAGTTTATTGATCTTCGTTTTGTTACTGATTGGAAGTTTTGCTTTTTCACAGAGTATAACTGTTACTTCGCCCAATGGAGGGGAAGACTGGACTCAGGGAAGTTCTAAAAATATTACCTGGACAGCAACCGGCCTTACAAATGATGTGAAGATCACTTTGTGGAAGAATGGAGTTCTGCTCGGCCTGATAGCAAAGGATATAGATCCCACTTCCGGATCCTATCCCTGGACAGTTGGACCATACATTGGTGGGACAGCTGCCGCTGACGACGATTACAAGATAAAGGTCAGAGAACAGGGAGGAGAATCATTTACAACTGAAGATATGAGTGATGAAGATTTTAGTATCTTTCCAACTCATGTACAACCAACAATATTTGTTCTTAGTCCTGACGGAGGAGAATCCTGGGAACTTAATTCAGGCAAAAATATAAAATGGACCAGTACCGGTGGAGTGGGAAATGTATTGATCCAGTTATTCAAGGATGGAGTAAATAAAGGAGTTATATACTCCGGAGCAAATACCGGTAATTTTTTGTGGAAAACCGGGGAGCACACGGGAGGACCGGCAATACCGGGTGATGATTATAAGATAAAGATAAGTTCTATCGGTCATAATCCAACCAGCGATGAAAGCAAATCGTATTTCAATATAATAAAAGTACAACTACGTTTAATAAAAATTCCATATAACCCTAATGGAATTAAGCTTCTGTATCCTGATATCACATTAAGTTCAGGCCCTGACGGGAATCCTCGCCATACTGTAATTTACTGGCCTGATGATCAACATATGAGAGGCTGGATCAGGATCATTTTTTATGTTAAAAATATTGGGGAAAGGGAAATTACTAGTGGTGGAATAACCCCCGGCCAACAAGAAAATAATTTTACAATTTCTGCCGGAGCCTCAGGCAGGACAGGAACTTTTCATGGATATTCACTTAAGAAAATATTTGGGAAACTACTCGGAAAAGATAAAGAAACTGCTTTTAGTTTTGATTTCCTGCGCCCTACATTAGACAGAGGCCGTTCATATCTTATTCCCCAGGCAGTTTTTATTGAATTAAACTCTAACGGCTGGCTGCCGGAGTTGAATAAAAGCAACAATAAGTTTAAGATCATTCTGAAAAACCTTAAAAAATTCGGGGAATTGTAAATAGGATTTGAATGATTACTTTATTAACTTTTCTAAAAGTATATTCTGGTCAGGGACAAAACAAAATTAATATTTTTTGAGATAATCTTTATATTAACATATATTTAACTGTATGGAGGAGAATTATGAAAAGATTAAGTTTATTGATCTTCGTTTTGTTACTGATTGGAAGTTTTGCTTTTTCACAGAGTATAACTGTTACTTCGCCCAATGGAGGGGAAGACTGGACTCAGGGAAGTTCTAAAAATATTACCTGGACAGCAACCGGCCTTACAAATGATGTGAAGATCACTTTGTGGAAGAATGGAGTTCTGCTCGGCCTGATAGCAAAGGATATAGATCCTTCTTCCGGATCCTATCCCTGGACAGTAGGAACATATATTGGCGGAACAGCTCCCGCTGATGTTGATTACAAGATAAAGATCAGAGAGCAGGGAGGAGAATCATTTACAACTGAAGATATGAGTGATGAAGATTTTAGTATAGGGGAAAC
The DNA here is from genome assembly GCA_039714255.1 of Acidobacteriota bacterium. Taxonomy (GTDB): domain Bacteria; phylum Acidobacteriota; class Aminicenantia; order UBA2199; family UBA2199; genus UBA647. The sequence continues at coordinate 5,466 of JBDLJQ010000017.1, read as the reverse complement.
AGGGCCGCAGCCTGTTTGTTCCATAAGTATCACTTCTCCATGTGCTCCGGGGAACAATGCAACCTTATGGGGAAATTCTTCCAAAAATATTGTATGGGATCCTTCGTTCAGTCCGGGTGGAAATGTGAAGATCACAATGACCTATGCCAATTGCCCCGGTGAATCGGGCCCTGTCTTTCTGATCTTATTTATTATTTCACCATCAACTCCTAATGACGGAAATTTTACCTGGACAACACCAGATGTAAAAGGGGCAAAATGCTACAAAATTACAATAAGCAAGATCGGAAAAACATGTTTCGGCAGTTCCGGTGTATTTAAAGTAAGGCCCAAACCCATATTAATAGACAAAACCCTTTTATTTAAGGCTGATAAACTGAAGGCAATTAAGCCGATATTTACAAAAGTGGATCTGGCCATAAGCGGAGAAGCAAAAACCGGCTCCACAGGGAGCAGATATATCACCTACACAGTAAATAACCTTAATTATAATATTGCCAAACTAACATCGTCAGTATGGTTCAAAGCCTGGGATAAAGCAAATTCATCAAAAAAAAAGCAATTCGGATTATTTCAATGGCCTTCAGTTTTAAATGATTTTAATTCCACAGGAGAATATACTGCAAATTTTCCGGTTCCGGTTGGGTGGTCAAATAATATTATTATAAAGATAGACCCCTTCGGCCATATTGATGAATCAAACGAAAATAATAATGAAGCAGAGATCAATTTTTGATATCAAAATGGAATTGACCGGATGCAAAAATAACTGGAAATGCTATCCACAAAGCCCGGGATTATTTTACAGGTTCAAAGTGAAAGTTGACTGAAGAAAAAATGATCTTGAGATATATTTGTTTATTTCCTATTTAATTATATTGAAGGAACATTTCAATGCGGGGGATAAAATGAAAAAATTGAATTTATTGATCTTAAGTCTGTTGGTAATTGGAAGTTTTGCTTTTGCTCAGAGTATTAATGTAACTTCTCCGAATGGAGGAGAGGAATGGGAAAAAGGTACTTCACATGATATTACCTGGACAGCAACCGGCCTTACAAATGATGTGAAGATCACTTTGTGGAAGAATGGAGTTCTGCTCGGCCTGATAGCAAAGGATATAGATCCTTCTTCCGGATCCTATCCCTGGACAGTAGGAACATATATTGGCGGAACAGCTCCCGCTGATGTTGATTACAAGATAAAGATCAGAGAGCAGGGAGGAGAATCATTTACAACAGAAGATATGAGTGATGGAAATTTTACAGTTTCAACATGGAGTTTTTCGGGATTTGAACAACCGGAGCCTGATAAAATACCGGACCTTGTAATAGATAGTATAACAAGAAGCCCGAAACATCCCGTTATGGGCGAAACATTTACTTTTAAATTTTCTGTATTCAATATGGGCAATGGCACAGCAGATGCATCAGTTGCAAAAATTTCCATAAAAGGCCCGAACACTGCTTTTTTTAAAAAACTCCCGGTACGAATACTGAATGGGCATTCTCTACCATTTAACCCAATGCCGGATTCTACATGGCTCTCAGAAGAATTTAAATTCAGTAAATGGGGAATTTACAAATTTACCGTAAGGTTGGATGTAGACAAAAATGTAACCGAATCAGATGAGAATAATAACGAAAAATTTATCCTTGTTGATGTTAGTCCCGTACCAGACCTGATAGTTTGTATAAGCAACAACAAGAGACCCGGAGTGGGGAAAAAAACTTCAATTCATGCTACAGTGAAAAATGTAGGAGAGTTTCAATCAGCTCCATGTAAATTAAGATTCTATGTGGAAAAAAAAGGTACAAATGAATATGACATCCCGGTATTGCATCCCGGGAAGACCCATAAAATAACCAGGGAAGAACGCTGGGGGCTGGCCGGAACCAGAACAATAAGTGCTATTATAGATTATTACAAAAAGATCAGAGAGTTCAGGGAAGATAATAACAGAGCTCAAAGTTCATATTTTGTCAGGCTTCCACACCACAAAAAAACTACACATCCTCCTTACAGTATATGTTCAAGTAAAGCATTCAATAAACCCTGGTAGGAAATAAAATAAAGTATTTTCGATATATGATTTTTATTAGATTAAAAATAAAAGGAGGATAAAATGAAAAAATTAAATTTATTGATCTTAAGTTTGTTACTGATTGGAAGTTTTGCTTTTGCACAGAGTATAAATGTTTCATTACCCAATGGAGGGGAAGACTGGACTCTGGGAAGTTCTAAAAATATTACCTGGACAGCAACCGGCCTTACAAATGATGTAAAGATCACTTTGTGGAAGAACAACGTTTTTTTAGGCCTGATAGCGAAAGATATTGATCCTTCTTCCGGATCCTATCCCTGGACAGTGGGAACATATACGGACGGAACAGCTCCCGCCGATGTTGATTATAAGATAAAGATCAGAGAGCAGGGAGGAGAATCATTTACAACAGAAGATATGAGTGATGAAAATTTCACAATAGTGAAAGTAATCAGGTCTGTTACTCAAACTATGAACATTCCAAGAGATATAAGGAAACCTGTTTTAGTGGAAAAACCAAGATTGGAACTGCAGAACCCGATGATTGGATTCCTGCCCAATAAATGCAACATTGTCAAATTTGCAGTGGACATAAAAAATGTGGGAAGCGCTGCCGCACAAAATATACCCTATAAACTTGAGATCAACGGTCCGGCGGGGACAGTCCTTGACAACTGGGTTCAGACCGGGACACTTCCCTGTCCGACCATCGCTCCTGATTCGACATGTAAATATACTAAAGAGACCTTAATAGAATTTCCCGGAATGTATTACTATACTTTTAAAGTTGATCCGGATAATGCAAATAATCTCTATAAAAAAGTAAATGAACAGATCGTTCAGCAGCATCCTGACCTTATTGTACATATCTCGCCCATGACTTTTAATCTAGCATTTAAAAGCCACACTTATTTTTATGTTAAAAACCAAGGGAGAGCATGTTCCAAACCATCTATACTTCGGACCTATATGGAAAGAAAAGGTGTTAAAAAATATACTATTCCTTCACTCAGGCCCGGCGATATATACCAGGTAATTAGAACTGAAAAATATTTTGCCCTAGGGACAATTACTATAGCTGCCATAGCCGATTACACAAAACTTGTTGATGAGGGGCAATTTGAAAATAATAATGAAGATAAGACGTCAAAGAAGATAAAATCAGCTACAAAATTTGATTCATCAGGACTTCGTCGTGCACCAGAGGGATTCTTCCCGGGGAATATCATAAATAAATAACCATATCAGGGATGAAATAGTTTGGGGACAGGGGATTGCTTTATACTGAAAACTTGAAGGGATATTTAGCAAATTAAGTATTTTTCTTTTTAAAAAAATGAAGATAAATCGGTATCCCCAAAAGCACTGTAGCAATTGCAATTGATGATTCAACCGGCCTGTTAATATAGGCAACAATAAGAATTATAAAATTACAAAAAAGGAAAAAAATCGGAATAAACGGAAAACCGGAAACCTTAACTGCCGTAGATTCACCTAATTTCAACTTTCTTGCTTTAAACAATCCCATAACTGCAATAAGGGGAAATATTCCGAGGGCAAAACCCATAAAGATCAATAATTGTTCAAATGAGCCGGATATAACCATTACCATAGCTGTTATGCCCTGGATCAGAATGGACCTGCTCGGGACACCATAGTTTTTATGGATACGGGAAGCAATTGAAAAGAACATTTTATCTTTCGCCATCGCAGCATATACTCTCGGCCCGATTATGAGAAAGGCACTCAGCGATGACAGCATAATAATTGCAATAATGCCGCTAAGTATATTTGTGATCCAGCTTCCGAAAGCATGAATACAGGCAGTTTCTACAACAGCGATCTGCCCCTGAAGGCCTGTATATGGAGCTGAGTGAAAAATAAAAATATTTATACCTATATATAAAAATATAACTATCACTGTCCCGGAGATCAGGGAAACAGGTATTGCCCTTTTCGGATCTTTCAATTCACCTGTGATATAAGCACTTGCATTCCACCCGCTATATGCAAACATCACCATCACCATGGCCGTCCCGAAAGCAAAACCTTCAAAACTTCCACTACTTTCAGATAAAATATGTGACCATTTACCCTGGCCGAATATGATCCCGAAATAAGTTAATCCAAAAATAAGTAATACCTTGAATAGAGTTAGAATATTCTGCACCTTTGATCCCAACCCCGCACCGATATAATGAATAAGTGTGAAAACAATAATAATAAGAGAGGCAGTTATCTTTTTTAATATAACCAGATTTGTTGATAACAGATCGGGAAAAACCTGAACAATTGCAGGAAAAAAATATTCTGAAAAGCCCATGGCAGATAAAGCGATTGCCACAGAAAAACCCACTACAAAACTTGTCCATCCGGAAAGGAATGCGGGCAGAGGAAAAAAGAGTTTTTTTAAGAAAATGAATTCACCACCGCTTTCCGGAATTCTTGTTGCAAGTTCGGTAAAACTTAGAGCACCTGAAAGTGCAATCAATCCCCCCAATAGCCAGCATAAGATCACCCATCCCGGGCCCGGAAGATTCGCTGCCATCAATCCGGAAGTTACAAAAATACCCGATCCTACCATATTTGCCACAACTATGGATGTTGCTGTAATTGTTCCGTACTGTTTCACTGGCCTTTTATCTCTTTGTGATCTCATTAATTTTCTGATTCAGGGATACATATATAAATATTATCTTTTTTCAGGAAATCCTCTGTTTTTAAAATTTTGAAATCTGAATCTTTGATGTTTTTCAGTATAACCTCTTTTTTTAAAAAATGGGAGCTTCCTGTTTTGAGAGGCTCCTGCTCCAGAATAACCACTGTCGCACCAGGCTCTAAATATTTTTTCAGATTATTCATAAAAGGAACAGGTTTTTCCAGATGGTGAAAAACATAGCACATAAAGATCATGTTCAGATCTCTTTCAGGAAATAGAGGGTCATCTATTTCTCCAAGAATTGTCGTAATATTAGTTATTCCCTCTCTTTTATATTTATTCCTTATGTACTCAAGTTTACCGGAATTGATCTCGTTGGCAAAGATCTTCCCTTTATTCCCAACCCTTTTTGACATCTTAAAAGTAAAATATCCTCTTCCCGCACCCACGATCCCTATCTTCATCCCCTCTTTTACTCCAATAACATCCATAACCTTTTCCGGCCGGGTCCACTGATCTCTGTTAAATGCAAAAATTGAGGATGTATAGATAAAGATCAGAATTATTAAAATAAATATTTTTTTCCAATATTGTGTTCTGATCATTTTTTTGTTCTATTATACGGTTTAAAAATTTCTTTTGTTATATTTTTAAATTAGTGGAGGACCAAATTTGGGACGAAGTTTTTACTTCAACCAAAATTCAGGGAGGTCTATCCCGGGAATATTTTTGATGTTTTTTATAAAACCCGGGGTATCAAATAGC
>JBDLJQ010000016.1:0-54171 GCA_039714255.1 Acidobacteriota bacterium | reverse complement strand
CATATCGTAAAGTGTTTCCGGCATTCAGAATTAAAAAGTTAACACTTTTTCTGTTTCTGCTGTCTTCTGACTTCTAATTATTGTGCCTGTCCCCTTTTTATTTCCCTGAATCACATATAGATAATTCAGGGGCGGCCACGGGGAGCCGCCCCTACAATTTATCATTATCTGATATTATGGAAAAATTTAAATCATTAACAACAAATTTATATCTGGAAGGAATCGATAAATTTAATTAGCAGTCATTCAACGGGAAATTATGGCAGAACAAAGTAAGCCTCCGTCCCAAATAAATTACTTCAACCAAAATTCAGGGAGGTCTATCCCGGGAATATTTTTGATGTTTTTTATAAAACCCGGGGTATCAAATAGCCTGAAAGATCCAACAGACTCCCCCTGGTCACTAAATTTTTCAAGGGAAAATCCATAAAGTTTGTTCATTTTATATTCAGGAATTTCTTTTTCATATTCCAGGCCGCATACTTCTGAAATATCGGTAACTCTGATTTTTTCATCATGGGATCTTTCAATTTGAACAACAACATCAACAGCCCTGCTTATGATCTGCCTGACTGCTTCGATCCTCATCTCTTTTCCCTGAAGGAACATATTTTCAAGTGCGAACAGAGCATCTTCACAACTATTTGCATGAAGAGAGCTCATACCGGAATGTCCTGAATTAAACGCCCTCATAAGGTCAAACACCTCCCCCGATCTTACCTCCCCCAGAATTATCCACCTTGGATTCATTCTCAATGCATTCTTCACAAGATCCCGCAAAGACACTTCTGTCTCCTCTTTATAAAATGCTTTTCGTGCTTCCAGTGGCGCCCAGAACTCATGCAATAATCTTAATTCTTTCGAATCTTCAATTGTAACTACAATGTCCTGTTCATTTATAAAACTGCACAAAATATTAAGAAGTGTTGTTTTTCCTGTTCCGGTACCTCCTGAAATAATTATTTTTTTTCCTAATTTCACCAGAGTTTTCAGGATAGTAATTCCTGATTTATCTATTGTTCCAAATTTAATAAGGTCATCAGAACCAAACCTGTTCCTTGGGAATTTTCTTAATGATAAACATGCCCCGTCTTCATAGAGAGGGTCAATGATAATATTCACACGTGAACCATCATTTAACCTTGCATCCAGGATAGGAAAATTCTCATTTAGCTTCCGTTTCATTCTCTGAGCAATAGTATTACAGGCTACAAGGAGATCTATCTTTTTTTGCCATCCCCTGTTTACTCTTTTCAATTTTTTTCCCTGCTTCTTTACAAAAACCTTATCTTTTCCATAAATAAAGATATCAGTAACACTTTCATCATTGATCAGATCTGACACAGGATCAAGAGCGATCCCTATCTGATCATCAATGGTGATCTCACCTCTCCCCATAATCAGTTCCCCGGAGAATTCAAAACTATCAACATTAGGTCATAAAAGGCAGCCTCTACACCACTCTTTTTACCTGTTCCAATTCTGTGAAAAATAAATTTATTTGTCTTATTATTTTTCAGATAAGCTTCAATCAAAACACCTGGAAGTGACCTGCCACTACTTCCGTCATCAACATCAAGCATAGCAATTCCCATTTCAACATTTGATTCCTTAACAAACCTGATTTTATTTTTTTTCAAAAAAGCAATAAGTATATTAATAAATTTGCTTTTATACTTTCTGGTTCTATCAGTTGTTTTAAAAATTTTTACCGATATTTTATCTGAAATACCTGCAAATCCCTGGTCATAAATATACCCGAGAATATCATTGCCATATAGTTTTTTATAGATCTTATTGTTAAAGAACTTCCCTATTGTATATGGCTTTAACCGCGGATCTGCACTTTTTTTCAAAAACGGCCCCCTGATTATTACATCTTTGATAAATTGTATTTTCTGTTCACTGGTCATTGAATTAAACTTTCCCAAATTATCATTTTCTTCCCGGGGAACCCCTCTAATAGTTAAAAGAACTATTAAACAAAAAATTAATAATATCTTTTTTTTCATTTTATCTGTTTTTTATCCTCATATGATATTTTCTCCCCGCCAATCCTGCCGAGGAAGATCAATAAAACTATTAAAATAACTGATAGAATAAATGTATAAACTGACAGAAAGTTAACCGCCATCCTCAACCTGGCAATCCCCACGGTCAGGCAGGCTACAGCAGCCCACCATCCGAACATATACACTTCTTCATACTTTATCCCCTTTATACCTATTGAATTAAAAATTATCTCTTTAAAAATACCAACTATTGAACTAAGAGTTAATTGTTTTTTATTTTTTGATTTTCCCATTATTGCCTCCATTTTGTTTATTAATTATTATTTTTTAAAATAAGATCTTGTTTTTACCTTCTGATATGAGGAAATTTCTATATCTGTAGATACAAATATTTTCATCCTGGTACCCTCTTTCAAGGTAATGGTAGGAACAATAAGCATTGAGTCTCCGGAAGTTTGATTGTTGAGGTTCTTAAAATTTTCTGAACTTTTTCCTATTAAGAAAGATGGCCCAGATGATTGAACTATCCGGTTTTGGGCAAAGTCGCTAATTCCGTTCATAAGCCCGAAAAACAGTGCTGCTCCATACTTTTTAAAAAGATGCCTGTTAACTTTTCCTTTCAACCCCAGAACACCCTCAGTATTCAGAGACAAAAGTTCTTTGTTGTTTTCTTCAAAAAAAATCGACTCACCATTTGGGAGTAAAATCCGGTGAAATTTAATAATAAGCCTGTTCTCCTGTTGGCCTGTTATGGGGATCGCTTTCCCAATCAACCGGGTACTTGCCGGGAGGAGAACATATTCGCCCCTTTTATCAAAAAAATCTTTGATAATAACAGCTTTTACAGGACTTTCATTTTTGTCATTTATAATCTTATTAACAAGTACTGTTTCAAGAAACTCCCCTTCATAGATCATTCTCAAAGGATTATTATTATAAACAAGCCTTATGGGTGTTTTTTTCCCGGGCTTAACTTTTTTATAATGATCTACGTCCCTCTCTTTTCTTTTTATTCCCCCTGATATTTCTCTAATTACAAATTCGTGTCCATTATTATAGACCCTTGCATTCCTGTTAATGTTACTGAAGGCAATAATTGAATTTTTTCTCTCTCTCCTGCTATCTGCTATTGAACTATTTCCCATTCTTTGCAAATGATTTTTTGGAGGGTCAACAGGGCCTGAATTAAACTCAAAACTATTACCTTCTTCATTTTCAAGTTCAGTGAAGATATTATTGGTTTCTTCTTCAGATAGCTCTGTTTCAATATTACCGGACTCAAAAATATTCGTATCAGAGATAAATTCAATTCTCTCTTTTTTTGAGTTTTTTTCTTCTTTTAATTCTTTGATCAGCTGATCAGCATATTCGGAAATTGATGAATTCTCTCCGAGGAAAATATCATCAGCAATTTTTGATTCTTTTTCTTCTCTTAATTTTTTCCTTTTCTCCATCTCATTTATCTGAGCAATAATATCTTTGTTATTAGTTTTAAGTTTTTTTGTTTTATTACCGGTGTCAGGTTCCGCAAAAACCTCATATAAGAAAAAAGTGAAAAAAAACAATAAAATACAGCCAAACAAAACAATATATTTGTCATTTTTGGTTTTTGATTTATTTTTCTTCTCCCTTTTCCTGTTCTCATGTTTGATCCTTGCAATTAATTTCCCGTCATCCATTTTATTTTCTCCTTATTTCAGACTCCATTTTTCCAAGTTTTAGAATCAATAATTCCTTTTTGTTAATTACCCGGTGAATTTGATAGTACTTTCCTGTATCAAAATAACGGACCGGTTCCAGTCTGGAATTTTTTCTTTTCTTTCTTAAAAAAACTGCAGGCCTCAATTGACTTTTTTTCATATCCAAATAAGTAAATATCCCATCATCTTCAACTCTTTTTAAAAAAAAGTATTTATCCCTGATCTTATACCTGGAATAAATTCTCCTTCCATCTGATTTTTTTCTAAAACCTGAATTAGTTGAATTAATACCACTAAAGGGGTCAGTATTACCGGCTTTATTAAACTTTGACAAATATCTTTTTTTATTTATTATTAATATTTGTTTCCCTATATCCTTAACTCCGGGATTAAATGACACCTCCTTAAGAATAAAACTATAAATATGTGATCCCTTCGTAATAATATCAAGGGAAGTATGAACCCCCTGCTTATCGGGAACTACATAAATAAATCTCTTATTATCGCTGCTTATAGTCCAGTTCTCTGTTGGCTCTATTATTTCTGCGATTAATTCATTCTCCGGAAGTATGAAGGTTGAAGTACAATCAATTTCACAAAAAATTGTAAAAATTTTTTCCCGGTTCATCCCTGAAAAATCTACAGTCTGAACAATATAATTAAAATTATTGCTCTCTAACAATAAACTTCCTCCAAAAAGAATCAAATTAATATAGATCAATATTATTTTCTTCATTAACCTCTCCTTTTTTAATTAAATTTTCCCTGAACTCAACTATAATAAGCCCATGAGCATTGCCTTTTTTTCGTACAACAGGTTTTATCCTCATAATTGCAAAATGGTTACTGTTAATCTCAATCCGGCCATTACCTGACACAACTTTCTTATTAAAATAAAGTTGAACATTCAGATCAGGAAGTTTATTCAAAATTGAAATTGATTTTATTGAAACCAGCCCCTGAAGATTTCTATTGATATTATCGTATCGTTTGGAAACCATCAGTGCATTTTTTATATCAACTGCTCCTTCGGGTGAAGCTTTTGTAAGTGCATTAACAAGGTTTGTTTTTACTGTGAGCCGGTTAAAAGTGTAAAGGTCTGAGATAAACTGGATCACAAAATCATTAATTTCTGCATTACATCTTGTTTCACCTTCAGCATCGACAAAGCTGAAGTCTACAGCCTCAGCTTCTCCTGTGACCTTATTTATAAAAATTGGCAGTGGTTTTATCTCATTGATCTTTGCAGTAAGTTTAAAACTATATAAAGAAAAAATTATTATTATTAAAAACTGTAAAACTATTATAAACTTGAATACAGTATTAATAAGTTTTTGTGCATTTTTTTCATAAATATAGTTACTCATTTTCACTCTCAGAATTAGTATTTTTATTGTGTTCTATTCCTGATTGCCCGGATACCCTTGGTGGATTTGCAATATCAGGCGGTGCAACATGATTTTCAGGCCCATCCGATCTTTTACTCCCGAGGTCAGGACTCCCAGTATTTCCTTCCCGGGAATGCTTCCTGAAACTGTTTCCTCCATTCTTATATAAATTTCCGTTTCTCCCTCCTGACAATTGTGCTAACCGTCCGGATCTTCCGGTTCCGGTATTGTTTTGCTTAGGGCTATTTGCTGAAGATCTTCCGGCTTTCCCGGCCAGTTTTGAAGCTCCTTTTAAAGCCATTGATGCCACCAGAGCCATAGAAAAAGCAGTTCTTATCGCACTCTCTCCCGCATTACCCGCAGATCCCAGAATTTTTGCCACTACATCTGAAACTGAGAACATTAAGCCAAGTGCTATCAGGGGCCCTACCAATAACAATATTATCTGCTCTATGGTTGCACTTGAACTCATCTCCAGGCCGTTATAAATATTTCGGCCGGACAGGTCTATGATAACCTGAAATACAATAAGGTATATGGGGAGAGTTAAGAGGTAGGAAAGGACGATCAGTGCCCATCTAACACCCATAGACCTGAGTTCTTCTGAAACAAACATTGCAATAAATACCGGGCCTAAAGCCAATACAAGAGCTAAGGATGCATATACACCGGCAATCATTACTAATATATATATAATGATAAAAAAAAGGATCAGAACGGCAATTGAAGTTAATATGGCTATTACGATCTTCGAAAAAAGCCATTCTATCCATCCTGTATTATCTCTATGAGTTTCCAGTGAAGCTTTGTGTTTCATCACTCCTTCCTGATAACTTTCATCCAGCTTTTCCCAAAGATTCCCGAATTCATTTATAACATTGCTTCCGATTTTTTCAGCTGTATTATAAATCCCCGTGGAAATTTCATCATATCTAAGTATTAATGTGCCAACAAATAGAATTAGTAACAATTTTGCCGCCAGATTTATCCCCTTCCCGGTAACAATATTAGTGGCTTCTTTTATAAATTCAAAAACTATCATTAGTAAAAATATTGAACCTGCAAAAGGAAAGAATTTTTTTGAAAATGGGAGAATTGAGTCACCAAATGAATTTATAAGTGATTTTAAAATTCCATCCATTTTTTTAGCCCAAAAAACTTTCCGATACCTTTGATAATATTCCGAAGAGGAAAATTATCAGTAATAAAGCCAGAACTGAAGAGGTGAACATAGCAATTCCTCCTCCCTTTGGAGCAAATTCATAAAATTTGTATTGATTTACTTTAATAAACTTTAATGAAAAATCAATCGCAAATGAGTAGAGAAAGAAAGTGAGGAACCTTGCAATAATAACTTTAATGAACTGAATACCTGTACTTCTTGTTTCAGGACTCAGCATCAAAGACACAGGAACTGCACCAATGGCCAACTGTATCATTAATATTGAATAGTGTTTTCCAATGGTGACCAGTATCCATACCAATAATAACAATGATATGAACAAAGATATTTTAGTCATAAGGAAAGTAATAATATACTCGAGATCAACCTTGCTCAGGTCAACTTTTCCTCCACTCACCTGGTAGATCAGCCCAAGATCCCTCCCCTTTCCGACTAAAAGTGGTGCTTCATGTCTTTGAATAACATAATCCCAGAGATGCTGAAAGTTTTTATTTATATCCGTATCAATTATTACGCCCTTGCTTACACCACGATAGATTGTCCCGAAACTGACTATAAAACCTATCAAAGCCACATACAATAACAGTTTTGATGAGATCGTCATTCCTTTTCCAGACACAAGATCAATAGACGATCTGATAACTTCAATAGTGAGTAGAATCAGTATTATGGACAAAGCAATATTCTGAAAGATATTTGCAAAATCACCGATAGAGTTCTTTAAAGTTTCCATCAGATTTTCAAATATATTCACTTTATTCATAATTAATTCTATTCTTTGATGATTGAAATATCATTTCTTACTTTCTTACTGAAATTGAATAAATTTTCTGAAATAACTTTTCCCTTTAACTCAAGTTCGGTCTGACCATTAACCAGCAATATGAGTTCAACAATCTGCTGCTGGATCTCAAAGTCAAGCATAGCTCCAATTGAAAAAAGTTTTACCCTTTTGGCTTCCCAATAAGCTTCAGGCCTTCCGGCAAGATCATTTATTTTTTTTATTTTTTTCACCTTTTCTCCCCTTAATTTCTGCATTTTTCTGGTTTCTGCAAGAAGATTTAAAAAATTAGAGATCTCTTTAATAAAATTGTTTTGTTCATTTATATTTTTATTTATAAAATTACGATAATTTCTGTTCTTTCTGTAATATTCATTATCTTTAAGATGTTTTATATAAGAAATATATTTATATTTTTTTGTTAACTGAATCGGGTCCCTAAAAATATCTCTCCATATCTCTGCATCACTTTCAATATCTATATAAGGCTTTTTAATTGTAAATGAGGTATCTTCGGACTTGAGAAGTTTAATTTCTCTTTTAAAGAACTTTCTGTTGAAATTCTTCCAGTATTTATTGTAATATTTATGGAACTCTTCATAATGATGTTCAAAATTGTCAGAATAGTCCGATATTTGTTTTGATATTTTCGTCATAAATTTTAAAACATTCATCACATCGGTAAAAAAAGCATCCAGGGAAAATGAACCCAGAACAGTAAATAAAATAAAAATCATCAGAGCTTTTTTCATGTCATTTACCAAACAAATACTTCTTTAAAACTTTTTCATCCTTGTTACGGTCAAGATATCTCTCAACCTCACCTTTTTTCGCTATGTTCATGCGGATAATCTTTTCCTTTATCTCACCCTCCATCTTAACTCTCAAAGCCGTTATCAACAGATCAAGTTTTATTATCTGCTCAATTTTTAGTTCATTCTGAATAGCCATAAGCTTTCCTGTTGCTCCCTGGCCATTTACCTTTTTTATAAGTTTCTCTATATTCTTATATCTTTCTTTTCGTGTTAATATTATTTTTTTTGTATCACTCAACATTTCCAGTACATTTTCATAATCTTTATAAATACTTTCATTTTCTTTGATCCTGAAATTCACTCTTTCTCTGTATAATTCATCCTCTTTATAAAGTTTATTACTATAAACGTGACTTTTATCCTTCAAATATTTATATTTTTTCAAAAGGTTTTTCGGATCCTTCCAGATCTCCTTCCACAGATCGCTCTTATTAAACTGAACATAAGGGCTGTTATAATAAAATTCTATATCTGAAATATTGATCAGTGATTTTAATTCTTCCATAGTAAGGCCTTTATGGATCCTGAGAAACCTTTTCTTAAAATATTTAAACTCTTCATTCAGACTTCCGGAAGCTTCAATAATTTTTTTCAGTTCCCTGGTCTGACGGGACAACTCTGCTGCCATTTTTGTAAAAGCTAAAATATCAGTAATAAAAGTAGCACTTATACCGGTTGTAAAAAAAATTAATATTAATAATAAGGAAATTATGGACCTTCTTTTTTTCATGATGCCCTCTTATTCTCTGTAATATAGTTTTTCAGACATTCAACCCTTTTATCAACTGCATCCTCACATTTTTCCGTAGCTTTTACACAAGCTTCTATCGACTTTCCTGTATCAGAATTAAAAATTTCATTTTTAATAATTCCTCTTAACATCCTTTCATTAGGATCTGTAGTTGCCATCCAGTAAGTGTGGGAATCTGTAAGTGGTGTTAAAACCCTCCTTATACCCTTCGTAGACCAGTATAAGAATTCTCTCTTTGAACTTTTCATTTCATTATATAGATCAATATGATTCATGTTCATTTGAAGCTTCAAAAAAGACTCTTCAATATTCTTTTGCCCTGAAAAAAATATTCCCTGTTTTATATTATTTGTAATTCCCCTAGACCAATCTTCCTCTGTCACAAGATCATTAATACTTTGAGTTATTATCCCTACAAGTAAATTAAAATGACGTCCCATTCTTATTAAAAGATCGATCCAGAAACTAAATTCACTATTTTTTAAATATCTGTGAGCTTCATCCAGAAAGAGAAATTTCGGCCTGTTCAAAAATTCGGGTTTTGTGATATCTGAGTATATCTTATTAAAAATTGTATAAATAATAGCGGACATTTCTTCATCGGCTCCTTCCATATCCCTGATATCAAAATAGACATATTTTGCAGAAGATATTGTATCTTTTCCACTATTAAATAATTTTCCACGCCTTCCTTCCCTCCAATACCTTAATGCATCCGGTATCTCCCGTCTGTCAGAATTCTGTTCAAGAACAGGTATTAATACATCAAGCGGAGGATGAGGGGGCCTCCCCCTTAAATTTCGCAATATTGATCTGTATTGAATAAAGAATTGTTTCAAAGTGTCAGTTAAGATTATTCTATTGCCTTCATTTATAAGATTTGAGCCTATCATGATCTTTAAGAGGCCCTCACAGAATTTCATCTGCTGTTCCGGTATCTCCCTGTCAGGATATTCAAGAAAAAAAGGATTAAAAGAAAAATTCGTTTTATCCTTTGAAATGGTTAAAATTGAAGTATCATCTTTTAGCTCTTCATTTAAAAATTCAAAAAATTCTGAAAACGAATGAGAAAGATCTATTACATATATAAAAGGGTCTTCAACAAGACTTGATAACAGCATTTTATTAACCATGAAACTTTTCCCCCCGCCTGTTGGGCCCGTAATTGCCATATGCCATGCATTTTCCCTTTTTGTAAACGGGTTATATGAAAAGATCCCGTTGGTTCTGTCTAAAAAATAATCCACAGGATTGTTATCACCTCTGTAAAGAAGATAAGCAGAAAAAAAATCCCCGGCATTTTTTGTTAATATAGTTGAATATCTTGCATTAAGTTTTTCATGGCCAGGGAGCAATCCGAAATATCCATTCTTTAAGTTAAATTGTTCAATCATTCCTGTACTTCCAATTTCTTTCAGGATATTTATCACCTCAAAACTTTTTTCATTCAGAGCCTCTTCATCATCTGTGGAAAGCATTATGGAAAGATTCCATTTAACCGGTATCTCCCGGTTAATTTTTACCTCATTCATGAATTCATCTGCTTCATGAACATAATTCTCACTGCTCTTATCAATATTCGAAAGAGACCTGGCAATATTTTGATTTGCCACTATTTTTTTCTCCATCTTTTGATAATTCATAATCTGAAAAGACTGCTTTATTATGATCCTTATATTAAGATCATAAAGCTTTTTCAGATAAAGTGAGAATGACTCCTTGGGAGGGTATTTAATAGAAATTAACTTACAAAAGTTCCTGTTTGAGATCACTACTGAATCCTTTCTGAAAAGATAACCTGAATGTGCAAGTTGAACATTAAGGGAAAGATCATCACGATATCCCGGCGGAGCTGAATGATTTATAATTTTATAGAGTGTTTTGAAAACATCTTTTTTATCAAGAAGATAGAATCCGAACTTTGAAAATATTGATTTAATTGTCAGGTAACCCTGGTAAAGTTTTTCAACTTTAATCTCAATTTCCTTTTTAGAAAATTCAAATAATTTTTTCTCATGAATAAGGGTTGTCCAGGGAATTTCTTTCTTTTCCGGATTCCAGAATCTAAGAGAACAATATATTTTATTTGAGAAACTTTTGGCAGAAACATCATTCCAGAAAGATTGTTTTTTATTCTGGACATATTTTATTATTTCAGGAGCACTGTCATTTTTTTTCAGGGAATAAATCATATTTATATCTCTGTCCAGATAGTTTGAAATTGTAAAACCCCTTTCAAGCTGTTGAAACCCGTTCCTGACCAGATCGCTATAACTTTCATTTTCAGATCCGGATAATTTTTCATAATCGATCCCGGAAATTTCAAACATGATCAGCACACTTCCATCTTTCAACAAAACCATTGGCAGGTCATACCTGTTTTTTATAAAATCGACATATAACAATATATCATCCAGTTTCTGTTCACCATTTTTCAGATCTCTATAGATCGATTCATATGTTCTAAGTTTATCTGTAAGAAATTTCATTGATCTTTGATCCTGAAACTTTGTTGAGACATCATATAAGAGGTTATCCTCATTTTCAGAGCTCCTGACATCCTGGCGCTATATTCAATTTCATCTCTGTTATCACGATAATAGAAATAAAAATAAATTAATCCGCTAATAAGAATACTTAAAGTGATTGCAGCAAACATATTCAACAAAAATGACAATGTCATCATTAGAACCAGAAATCCCCCGAGGATCGAAAAGAGGCTTGTAAAGTATAAGCCCCAGATTTTGGGTTTAAACTGTATAGACGCATAGATTCTGTTCATTATGAATTAGCCAGAGATTTAGCAAGGATACCAAGGCCGATACCAACAATCCCTTCAAGGAGTTCTTTTGTCCCTCCCTGTCCTCCTGTGGAGAATGTAAAAGCCGCCCGCCCAATGCCGATCAGCCCCAGAACAGGAAATATTATTGCAGCCACTTCTCCAACAACTTTCATCACAGAATTTGTTGCTTGCTTTACACTTATATCAAGGGCAATAGCAGGCAATTCAAAAAGGTATATCATTAGAATAAAGTGAAAGAATTTTTTTGGTCTTTTCATTTTGTCTCCCTGATCCTATTCATCAAGTTCGCGTCTTTTTTTTGCTGCGTAGATCCATATTGCTGCTCCTGCAATAATGGTAAAAATTATAACCACAGTTGAAAGCTTACTTAAGAAAGATGCGGCATTTATCTCGGAAGTGAGCATCAGGAACAATCCTGCAATTTCCATAAGTTTAAAAAATAGTTTCTTCATATTTCCTCCATGCTATTTATTATAAACTTATTTTATATATTTTCAACAATATTTATATTTTTATCAATAATATTTGAATTTTGTGCTTTGAGGGTGGGTTATTTATGTGTGTGTCTTTTTAATAAAAACAGAGGTCTGCCGGTAAAATTTGTTTTTAAAAAATGATTAATAAAATGGTAATAAATTCAATGAATAGTAGAGATCCATTTAAATAAATTTTTTTGTTTATATTTAGAGTTTAGCATAAGTCATATCTTTAATATACAAAATACAACTTCTGAGAAAATCTCAACAATTTATATAGCTATTCACAAACCAGGAATACCAGTCAAAACCACACAATATTTTTTAAAGACTTCACTTCCGAAATTTCTCTTTCATTTTCTTTGCTAATTTAACTGCTTCCAAAGAATTCAATACATTAAACCCATTGTATTCTTCTGCTGTTTCAATGATTATTCTCCTGACTTCAGCATTTGAAAGTTCTGGATAAATACTTTTTATTAAAGCAATAACTCCGACAACAATTGGAGGTGCATTAGAATAACCCCATCCATCCTCATAGTTTTTATCCAAGTCATAAGGCCATGTATAAATATCTCTGTTTAATTTAGGAGTTGTCGGATGTTCAGGTACAGAAACTACACCAGTATGAATAATTCTGTTATCGCATTTCCCTTCTTTGCAAAACTTTTTTTTCCCATCTTTTCCAATAGTATATTCAGGATGGACATCAACAAAAATCATCCCATTCAACTCTGCATAGTCAATTGCCTTTTTTAACTCTTCACTATATTCAAGTGGTCCCATTGAACTTGAAACTGCTACCGCTCCTTTATCTGCAGCATAATAGATCCCTTTGATCAAATATTTCTCATATTCCCTATTACTTAAGCTTTTTGCCTTTATAGGAATTATCTTAACTTTTGGAGCAACCTTATGAACAATTTCTGCCATCCATTCACCATGCCATGGTTTTAATTTTCCAATATCTTCACCTGGGGCCATTGATACAGGATGAATATATTTTCCCCTCTGTTTCCCTGTCAAATCAAATTGCCAGTCAATTACTGCAACTTTTACATTTTCACCTTCACTTAGTTTCAGAGCCCTATCAATTTTAGAAAATGTTAAAAGATCTGTCTCTTTACTTTCTGTCTTTTTATTATCAGAGCCCCTTGAATAAGACAATGAAAGTATAATAAATATAATAATAAAATATTTGAAGTATTTCATAAAAGCCTCCGGAAACTTTCAAATATGTTAAATAAGATTGGTATTACTGTCAAATATTGTATTCCGATTTTAAGCTAAATACAGAACTCCACCACCAAATTAAAATCGGAAAAAGTATAAATGGAGAAGCAGTATAGCTAAAATAATTTCATCTAGAGATAAAAATTTGATAGATTACTTTGCAAAGAATAAAAATTTTAAACAAAGCAAAATTTAATAATTTATCAGATCTTAGTGTGAATTTGCTGATCCTGAATCGGAACATTTTGAACATGTTCCTTTAAAATACATATGATATTCCTCTACGTTATGATCGTACAGGCCGGGAATATTCACATTTCCCATATCTGTATCCAGGTCATATATCGAGCCACAGCTGTTACACTGAAAGTGGCTGTGAACATCTGTATTAGCATCATACCTTGTTTCTTTCTCATCAATCGTGATCATTATTGCAAGCCTTTTCTCAATAAAAAGGTCAAGTGTGTTATAAACGGTTGTCCTTGAAAAAGTGGGAATTTCTTTCACAAGGGTCTGATAGATCATGTCAACTGTAGGATGATTTTTGTTTTCTACTAAATATTCAAAAACCTTCATTCTCTGATAGGAGGGTTTTATACCATGTTCTCTCAAATGTTTCCCAATATCCTTAATTTCATTTTTCATTTCCTGCCTCCCGGCTTTATGTATAATTCATTTACCACCCCTCCTTCGCCAAAGCTCAGGAGGGTGGCAAACAATATTATTTATTTTTTAAAATATCTTTTTAAAAGACCTGCAAATGCCTGTCCGTGTCTTGCTTCATCTTTACACATTTCATGAACAGTATCATGGATAGCATCATAATTTAATTCTTTAGCCCTTGTGGCAAGATCCTTCTTACCCTGGCATGCGCCATGTTCTGCATCAACTCTCATTGTTAGATTTGTTTTTGTATCAGGAACTACTACTTCCCCAAGTAATTCTGCAAACTTTGAAGCATGCTCAGCTTCTTCCCAGGCTATCCTTTTATAAGCTTCTGCTACCTCAGGATATCCTTCCCTGTCAGCCTGCCTGCTCATAGCCAGATACATTCCTACTTCAGTACATTCACCCATAAAATTTGCTCTCAAGCCTTCAACAATTTCTTCATCAAGGCCCTTTGCAACACCAATTTTATGTTCATCCGCAAATGAAAGAGTATCTGTTTTTTCATTAAATTTATCAGCAGAAACACCACACTGAGGACACTTTTCCGGTGGGGCATCACCCTCATGCACATAACCACATACAGAACAAATATATTTTTTCATACTACCTCCTTTTATTTTTTTACTGAATAAAAACAATTTTTCGGAGAAAATATCTTTTCCTCTTTTTTAAGTGTTTTTATAGCTTTATCAACATCTTTTTTTTCAACCCCGGCAAGCTCTGCAATCTCTTTCCCTTTTAAGGGTTTATCTGATTTTCCAAGAGTTGTTAAAACAAGTTTTTCTATTTCCATTAATTTCTCCTCTATAAATTTGGAATTATTACAAATATAAAACAAAAACATAATTATGTCAATATTTATTGTCATTTTTAAAAAAAAATAATGGGCATATATTTCGGGTTAACAAAATTGTTGACAAATTTAAAAATCTATACTAATATATCGTATTGCGATATATCGTTACACGTTATAACGTGCTCCGTTATATCGGGAGGTGAGGTAATGAAAAAGAAAAAAAATTTTACACCTTTAACAGAGGCTACATATTTGATACTTCTGTCTTTGATAGAACCTTTACATGGATACGGGATAATGCAGAAAATTGAGTCCATTAGTGAAAAGAGGGTGAAAATGGGCCCCGGCACTCTTTATGGAGGCTTGAGCGGTCTTCTGGAGAAGAAGATGATACAAAAACTTGGGGAATCACCCCGGGGTGAAGAGAGGAAAAAAATGTATAAAATAACAGATTCAGGTATGGACGTTCTGGAGAAAGAATACTCCCGGCTTAAACAGCTGGTAAGTATAGGTGAAAATGTTTTAGAAAAGGAGAAAAACAATGGATAAAGAAACCAAAGAAAAATTGATTAAAAGAGTCATTAAATTCTATTTTGTCTGGAGTGAAGATAAAGAGGCAAAATGGCTGAATGATATGTCAAAAAAAGGGTGGCATCTTAAAAAGGCTTCAATATTTAACTACACATTTGAAAAGGGTGAATCCGCAGATTATGTTTATC
The DNA here is from genome assembly GCA_039714255.1 of Acidobacteriota bacterium. GTDB lineage: Bacteria > Acidobacteriota > Aminicenantia > UBA2199 > UBA2199 > UBA647. The sequence goes on along the minus strand of JBDLJQ010000016.1, from coordinate 38,845 downwards.
AGTTTGATTTCAGAATGAATTCATCCAAAGATGAAAAAGAATATTTAGAATTATTTAAGGGTTCCGGCTGGGAATTTATTAACAGAATGGGTGGATGGTACTACTTCAGGAAACCATACCGTGAAGGAGGACAAAATGAGATCTATTCTGACAAAGAATCTCTCAAACAGAAATATAAAAAACTTTTGGGATTTTTATTGCTTACAGGTATTCCGTTGTTCTATAATTTTTTTACTATATTCAGAAGTTATGGCAGGTCCGGTTTTTACAGGTACTTCTGGCCCTTTAACACATTCATATTGATCCTGTGGTTATATGCGTTTATCCGGATAATCCTCTATGTTAGAAAACTAACCAGAGAACAGGAATAAGTTCTTGAAAAAATAAGAACTATTAATTAGAATCTCTTTATGGATCTTAAACTTTTCTCTGAATTCAAGCCGGACGGTTCCCAGCCCGATGCAATTAAAAGGTTGTCTGAGGGGATACAAAAAGGGATGAACTATCAGACCCTGTTGGGAGTTACCGGGTCGGGGAAAACCTTTACAATAGCCAATGTACTCGAAAATATACAAAAACCAACCCTTGTGATTGCCCACAACAAAACCCTTGCCGCACAACTTTACAATGAGTTTAAAGAATTTTTCCCGAAGAACAGGGTTGAGTTCTTTGTTTCTTATTATGACTATTACCAGCCCGAATCATACATACCCCAAAGAGACCAGTATATCGAAAAAGATGCCCAGATAAATCCGAAAATCGAACAAATGAGGCTTGAAACAACTGCTTCACTAATGACAAGAAAAGATGTGATAGTTGTGGCATCTGTTTCCGCAATATACAGTGTCGGAAGGCCTGACTATTTTGAAGGTATGGGAATTGAGTTGTTGAAAGGGAAAAGGATCGGAAGAAAAGATATCCTTGAGAAACTTGTGGACATACAGTATGAGAGGAACGAAACAGAACTTTTGCCAGGCAGGTTCAGGGTAAAGGGAGATACAATAGATATCGTTCCCGGATATTTTAACAACCTTATCAGGATAGAAATGTTCGGTGATGAGATAGAGAGGATCATTGAAATTGACAAGGTAACAGGACGGGAGGTTGAGGAAAAGGAAAAATATTTTTTGTTTCCCGCCCGTCATTTTGTGATCCCGGAAAATATCATAGAGAAGGCTATAATAAATATAAAATCTGAACTTGAAGAGAGGCTTCCTCAACTCGATTTGATCGAAGCCCACAGGTTAAAGCAGCGGACCCTGTATGATATTGAAATGATAAGGGAGACCGGATTTTGCAAGGGGATAGAAAATTATTCAGTTTTTTTTGACGGAAGGAAAAAAGGGGATAAACCATATTCCCTTCTGGATTATTTCAAGGATTTTCTGATTATCATAGATGAGAGCCATCAAACAATTCCCCAACTGAATGGAATGTTTAAAGGTGATCATTCAAGGAAAAAAAATCTTATTGACTATGGTTTCAGGCTTCCCAGCGCTTTTGACAACCGGCCACTCCGTTTTGAGGAATTTGAAAAATATCTCAGGAAAAACCAGGTTATTTTTGTTTCTGCTACTCCCGGGCCTTATGAAAGATCAGGATCTTCAAGGATCGTGGAACAAATAATCAGGCCCACAGGGCTTGTTGATCCCGGAGTGGAAGTGAGGCCCTCAAAGGGGCAGATAGATGATATTTTAATAGAGATCGACCTGATTATAAAAAGAGGAAACAGGATCCTGTTGACCACACTCACAAAAAAGATGGCAGAGGAACTCACCGAATATCTTGCGGAAAAAGGGATCAGGACCCGATATATGCACTCAGAGATCAATACCATTGAGAGAAGTGAAATAATCAGGGAACTGAGGCTTGGAGAATTTGACGTACTGGTGGGAATAAACCTGCTCAGGGAAGGGCTTGATATCCCGGAAGTAGGTTTTATCGGCATACTTGATGCAGACAAGGAGGGATTCCTGAGAGATACAAAAAGCCTCATACAGATCATCGGCAGGGCAGCAAGAAATGCGGATTCAAAAGTAATTCTTTACGGTGATAATTATACGGACTCCATGAAAGCAGCAATAAAAGAGACAGAGAGAAGAAGGAATATCCAGATAGAATACAACAGGAGAAAGGGGATCATCCCAAAAACAATAATTAAACCTGTCAGGGACAAAATTGTTACGGTAAAAGACACAAAACATATTCCGAAGAAAGAGATACCGGCAATGGCAAAAAAACTTGAAAAGGAGATGTACTCGCTGGCCGAAAAACTCGATTTCGAAGGAGCAATTGCAATTCGTGAACAGATAAAGAGGCTGAATGAACGGATGACAGGCAAAAAAATTGACCCGGAATAATTATTTTCCCAACAATAAATACATTTTTCTCTGTTGACTTTATTTTTTTATATATTTATTATCTTATCATCACTAAACATTAAAATAATTTTACAGGGAGGAAGACATGAAAAAATTATTAATAATATCAGTTTTGGCAGCATTATTAATATTACCTGCAAATGGTGAAATTGCCGTTAAGATTGGCGGACTATTTTCAGGAGCTTTTAATATAGATGACTTTACATATTCCACTAACTATGAAGATGATGTAGTCTCTTTCTCAGAGCAGAATAGTTCCCTCTTTTCAGGTAAGGGGGGTATAGGCCTTAATGCAGGTATATCATTCTTTTTTAACTACCATATGGGTGTAGGCCTGAACATTTCCATTCTCAAATCTACTTTTGATATCAGCAACAGTTTTAACTGGAATTTTTCATGGTGGAATGGTAACACAGGCGATATAAACCCTAAAACATGGCAGAATGAAGGAACCATTTCCTCTATACCAGTAAGCCTTAACCTTATTTACCGTGTGGTCTCAAAGGAAAAACTGAAGGCAAATGTTTTCTTCGGCCCCACACTTTATATGGCCACACTTGATCTTGACGGAAATGGCGGATATGCTGACGGCCCACTTTTATCAGATGGATTTTATTATGTTGACTGGTATGATATCCCTCTGACCCTGACCGGATCTCATACAGTTCTGGGCGGAAATGGAGGTTTTGAAGTTGAATATCTTTTTTCTGATAATATGGCTGTTTATTTTGGTGCCACATACTATTTTGCCGGAAAGATAAAAGAGTACTGGAAGGTTAAAACCGGCAAATATACCGGTGAGTTTGGAAGCCTTGTAGGAACCATAAGTAATGAAGACCTGCTGGATGGATATATTCCGGCAATAAATTTAAGTTCATTAACCTTTGGTGCCGGAATCAAAGTTTTTCTATAAACAAAGAGATCGGTTCCAGTTCAAGATTGTTAATACAGGCTCTGTTAGAGCAGTTCCTTTTATAGCAGAAACTGCAATCCAGTTCTTTAAATATTGAAAGGTTCCCTTTTTTAAGAGACCCGTTCCTGTAAGGAGAAGTGGGGCCGAATATACCGATGGAAACCGTATTTGTCATATCAGCAATATGAAGAGGAAGAGAGTCTGATGATATAACAGCTTTTGCCTTTTTTATAAAATAAATAAGATCGGGAAAATCAAAAAATGGTGTTTTATAAACTCCGGTACTTTTCACAATTTCATTCGCCCTGACCTCTTCATCCCTGTTTCCCCACAAAATTATCACTTTGTTTTTTTTACTCAGCATCATAGCTAATTTAATATACTGGATCGTTGAAAGGATCTTTGATTCCCAGCCACCCCCCACATTAATTATTAAATATTCATTGAGGGATATTTCATTTTTTTTCAGAAAATCATCCACTAATAGATTTTTTTCAAATTTACAATGTGGATATTCGATCTTATCTTCGATTACCTCAATGGTTTTTAAAAGATTCATATTTTTTAAAATCACATGGTTTTCTTCCGGATAGAAAGGAGCTTTTTTTGTATAAAATATTCCGGAAGCAGGTTCTCTCAGATTCCTTTTGTGAAAACCTGCCCTTTCACCTTTAAGTAAATAAGAAAGAATTGATGATTTTAAAAGCCCCTGAAAATCGAGAATAAGATCAAACTTTTTTCTATATTTTGACAAAATGCGGAAAACCTCTTTCAACTTTTTAAAGAAACTCCCCTTTTTTAAATTAACTATCACTATTTTATCAATTCCGGCAAAGTTTTTTAACAGTTCAGCTCCCGCAGGTTCTGCAAACCAGTAAATTTTTGAGTCAGGAAATCTTTCCCTGAGTATCTTAAATGCCGGCAATGTATGAACTATATCTCCAAGTGAAGATAATTTGATTATAGCTATTTCCTTATAATTCATTATTTTTAGAAAAAATTCCGGTAAATCCTGAAATTGTATTCTGATCAGGTCTCAGGAATATTATCTTATTAATTTTCCCAGATCTTTTGTATAGTTCCTTGAAAGATCAGACTTCTGGAACTGACTGCTTCCGGGCAGGATCAACTTTAAAGAGGATATCTCCACAATCTCAATCGTGATTGAGTCTGTATTAACATCAACAATGTGTCCACCCCGCAACTTATTTTTTTGTAAAAAATGGAAATGAAAACCCGGAATGTTCAAATCTGAAAAAATTTCAGGAATATAGAAACCAACCAGAGCACCTTCCGTATTAGTGAAAGTTTGATATACCAGGGTTTTTAATATCTTGGCCAGAGGTAGATAGGGTTTCATCTGACGGGGGAATGTAGTTGCCTGCAATTTTGGGAATGTACCGAATATCTTAATCGCATAAATGCTCTTTTTCCTGGGCATCATTGTATAGAGATATTCTTTTAACTGATCATAACTGAATTTTCTGTTAGTATAATTATCATTATCAGGTTTGAAATTCACTATAGTGAAAAAAGGAGATTTATCATTATCTTTTGCAGGTTCAGCAAGTCCATTTTCCTTAAACCTGAAGAATTCGCCATCCAGCCCGATTACCACTCCCCCCAGTTCATGAAAATATCCCAATCCGAAGTTTCCAAATTTTTTAAGTTCTCCAAATGTGATCTCACCATCATACAATCCTTCAAGAATTGCATTTATTGTTGAAACCTGAGTTACATTTTTTTCGTTCTCGGCAGAGATTACGGGAACCGAAAAAACTAAAATTAACAATAAGATTAATGTAATTTTCATTGTTTCCTCACTTCATTTACCTTTACATTTTTTATTATATCAGAAGTAGATCTTATTTTTCTACCCCCGACGATCTTTATTTTACCTCCGTAGGAGAGCACGGTCTCTCTCTCTGGGACCGTCTCCGGAGTATAATCTGAACCTTTACAGTGAAAATCAGGTTTTAACGTCAACAAAACATCATCAACCCTTAGCTGGTCAAACACCGTAACAAAATCAACAAAATCCAGGGCCGATATTATTTTAACTCTGCCTTTCTCATCTATTACTGCTCTTTTCTCACCCTTTAATTTTTTCAAAGATCTATCCGAATTCAGCGCAACCACAAGTATATCTGCAATTTTTTTTGCAGCTTTCAGATATCTGATATGCCCGATATGAATAAGGTCAAAACCGCCATTCGCAAGAGCTATTTTTTTTCCCTTTTTCTTCTCGTTGTCCAAAAGAGTTTTAAGTTTACCGGGCTCATAATATTTGTTAATTTTTTTCATATATTTGTTAAAAAGATATATCCCCCAATTCTTCCCTGAACTCTTTAAGCCCAAGGGGGTATGCACCCTCTTTCATAACCACCATCGAAGCTCCTATGTTAGCCAGCTGTGCTGAAAGAACCAGATCCGCCCCTGCTGATAAGGCAAGGCTTAAAAGTGAGATCACAGTATCACCGGCACCTGTAACATCAACAATATTCTGGGAACCATAAATCGGGATATTAACAGGTTCTTTGTTCTTCTCAAATACGATCATCCCTTTGTGCCCCCTCTTAAGAACAATTCCCCGGCAGTTCAGCCTGTTTAGCAATTCAGTACCGGCTTCAACAAAATCCTCTTTTTTATCAAATCTTATACCAGGGAACAAATTCTTTATTTCTGGTTCATTGGGAGTTGCATAAGTCACTCCCTTATATTCAAGAAGATGTTCTCTTGAATCGATTATTATTGTTTTTCCCTTTAACTCTTCTATAACATTACTGAACATTACCGGCTCCACCGACCTTTTAAGATAATCAGAAACAAGAAATATATCTGCTGAATCTGCCAGGTTTTTCAGTCTTTTTTCTAAAATGGACACATGAGTGCCCGGGATATCATCTTTGTTCAAAAGATCAATTCTCAGAATCTGCTGTTTTTTTGTATTATCACTTCCCGAAAGTATCCTGCTTTTTTTTGGAGTTTTATAACCCTTTACTTCTACAAGATTAGAAACATCAATTAAACTGTCTGCAAGAATTTTTTTCAATTCCACACCGTCAGCATCATCACCCACAAATCCTGCAGGGATCGGCTCAGCCCCCATGCTTTTAAGGTTCATTATCACATTGCCGGCACCCCCGGGTTTCAAGTCGTTATACTCATACTCCGTTACCAGTACCGGTGCCTCTCTTGATATTCTTCCGGTGGAGGTATAAATATATTCATCAAGAATAATATCGCCCCAGACGATTATCTTTTTGCCTTTGAAATTATTTAAAATAACCGGTATTTTCGTTTTCAACATATCCTCTCTGAAAGATCAGCCAATTTGGAAGTACTATTCTCATTCAACTTCAAAATAAGATGGAATACTCTCCTCACCCTGATCGGTAATACCTCTTATTGCATATGTATATTTTGTACCCTGGGTTATTTTCCTGTGGTGGTATATAAAAGTGTCAGAAGGTACTTCTGCCAGATAGGCCAGTTCATAGTTATCAACCGTATAAATTAAATATTTTGTAATGTTCTTTCCTTTATTTGCATTAAATGGATTTGCCTCCCAGGTCAGGGTATTAAGATATTCTATCTGCAGAACAGATTTGTTCGTATTCTGAATTCCTGAAAAATTTAACGGAGGGGCTACTTTTAATAAACTTAAAATAGACTCTCCCACATCGATCCTTGCAGCCTTTCCACCTGAAAAACAATTCGTTGCGATCATTTTTCCGTTATCCTGAAGAAGTTTTAATGCCTTGGCAACGGTCATATTCATATCCAGTTGTTTTAACAATCCCCATGCTCCGGCCACATGCGGGGCAGCCATGGATGTACCCTGCCAGCTTGCATGAGAAGTGTCATTTTTTGCGGTTGCAGAAAATATATCGACTCCAGGGGCGAAAAGGTCCACCATCCCGTTCTGCCAGTTACTGAAATTAGCTTCCCAGTCATTTTTTTTCGTTGCTCCGACAGATATCCCGTCTTTAATACATGCAGGGAATGAAACAGCATTACAATAAGATTCATTTCCAGATGCTATTACTGTCGCGATCCCGGCATTCATAAGATTTCTGATAATTACATTATAATAACCCTCATTACAAAAAGAACCGTACTTTCCCCCTCCGATGCTCATATTCACGGAGGCAATATTATAATTATTACGGTTCTGGTAAACAAATTCCAAACCTTTTATCTGGTCTGAGCTCCAACTTCCTATATCATCATCTCCAGGAAAATATGAAAATATCTGAACAGCAATAATATTGGAATCCTTCGATATTCCGGCGCGAAATTTTGATTTGCCTGCAGCAATTCCCGTAACATGAGTTCCATGATCATAACCACTTATATGGGTAATATTGTAGTTATGATCTGCAGCCCCTGCACCGGTCATCTGAGTGCCGCCGTTGGGACAGTCACCTTCGCCTGAATAACAGGCCTCGATCACATTTTTCCCTTCAAACATTTCATGTGTCTTCCTTATTCCGGTATCAAGAACGGCAATATACCATCCCCTCCCGGTTATTCCCATACTCCAGGCATCAGTTGCTCCAACAATACCGGCAGAGTTGTCAAGTGAAGGTTTTACCGGAATTTTATCTATGGTTTTAATACGTTCATTTTCAGGAAGCTTCATTAGTTTATCTTCCGTTACAGAGATAATTTCCGGTAAATATTTTACTTCTATTAAGGCTTCGGGAGACAGGGAGAGAGCAAGGAATGGTACCGTTGAAAACCTTCTGTTTATTTTATAGGTAAATTTATTAAGGTTTAAAAGAACCTTATCGGTAACTCTGAAAATTGCATCTTCAAGTTTCAGATCTGCATTAAAACCCCTTTGTTTCATAGCCGGAGATGAGATCCCCGTTTTATAACTGCTTGAGTTTTTTGTTAATCGGGAAATATTCGGAACTTTCAATTTAAGTATAACTCTCACCTCACCTTTTGACTGTGCTTTGAATATAAGGTCCTGGAAAATTTCATCCTCTGCCGGGCCTGTCCGAGTGAAACCCTGAACAGAAAATATCAGAATGAACAGCAGTAAAGTAAATAATTTTATACCTTTCATTATTACCTCCGAACAACAGACAGTATAAAACAAAAACAAAAAAAAATAAATAGAATCCGTGCTTATATAAATCTTCAGATCTTACAAAATGGTCAAATTTTACTTTGGTATCTTTTTTTTATGGAATCATTAAATTTTCTTTCTCTTTTTTTCATCCTGTATGAATTTAATTTAAACAGGATAAAGATCACAACTGCAGCCAGGATTAAAATATAGATCAATGGCCTCATAAAACAGTTCCTTCTGACCTGAATCCTGATGAGGTAACAGCACGATCAGTTTTTTTTGTGATTTTCTTCAAGAATACGAAAATTTCCAGTGCATAATATGTAAATTTAAAAGTCCTTTCCAAATTACTCTCCCAAACTTACTCTCGGAAATATTTTATAACAAATTAATATTTTTTGTCAAACAGATAAATGATCAACATGAATCTGCCCTGAACACGAAGAGTTAATCAGGAAAGTATCAGTTTTTTCGGAATCTGTACCATCGGATAAAACTACAATTAATTATATTGAAAATATTGAATATATATGTTATATAGTTAACGGAGGAAAAATGAAAAATCCAACTAAACGCAAAAACAGTAAGCCGGAATACGATCCAGGCAGAAAACATTTAAAGAAAAAATATAAAAACTGTCAATTTTCATCAGAGATCTGGGCATCAATCGAAACGGATATTAAAGATAAAATAAGAAGCGAGAGGTCCCTCTTCTTAAATTCGGCACTACACAGCTCAGGGATAAATTAAATCTGAAATATATCATTTATATCAGTTACAGATTCTTCCTTTTTATTGTTATCATTCTTTACATCCATTTTAACTTCCTGGAAAGGAAAAAATTTTGAAGTAAAAAATTCTTTCTCGATCTCCAGTTTTACAAAACCCACTCCGGAATATTTAAAATAACAGGAAAATGGTTTTAAGCAAATAAACTGAGAGGGCAAAATAACTTTGTTAATTTTATACTGTTCCCTGTGAGTATAGGTATCTCCAAGAGAATTAGGAGATATCTGCCTGTCCCCGGATTTCTGGATCAGCTCCTGTTCACCGAATGCGCGGCTTAAAAATTCAGCAGTGGCCGGGTCGTTTAACATGAAAATAAAGTTTGTATTAAAATTATTAAAAAATGTCTCTTTTTTATCCCTGCCATAGATATCTGAAACCGAACCAAGGTCCTGATTCGCAACAAAAAGTGCACCCCCTTTTGCTCTTGCCATGGTTAGAAAATCAAAAACCGAGGTCATCCTCCCCAGGGAACCAAACTCGTCAATAAAAAAATTTATTCTCCTCTCATCCGGTTTTACAATATCTCTGAGGCTTAATGTTTCCCTGATCATAATATCAATAACAAATGTTATCAGGGGTTTGAATATAGAATCATTCTGCTTAATGTTCATAAGGAAAATATTCCCATTCCCATCCCCGGAAATAAAATCCCTGAAACTGAAATCACCTTCAATATCATAAATATATTTAAAAAAGGATATTCGCTCCTGGAGAACAGAAATAACACTGGATGCCTGAGGGCTGTCAACCGACTCAATATGTTTTAATGCCCCCTTCTCCCTTACAGGAAGATGTTCAGAAAGAATTTTGTTGATTTTTCCAAGAGGAAGGGTAAAAAAATCCCATATCTCACTGTTTTTTACTTTTCTATTATTTTTTTTTTCTGAATGCTTCCAAAAAAGATAATATAATCCGGCCCTGAAAATATCTCGTGCTGCATTGTACCAGTAACTGTCTTTGGAATCTTTAGGCGGTTCAAAGAGGCTGGTTGATAAAACATCAAAATCTGCATAAGACCTTACTTCATTCATAAAATTCCAACCTACACTCCTTTTGTCAAACGGATAAAATATTCTGTCAGTTTCCGGCCTGTAATGTTTTGAAAGTAACTCCCCCTTAATATCATAAATTATTGATCTTTCAGGTGTTGAAATTTTTTCCTGCCGTTTAACAGACTGGCCTATGATCTGATTCAAAAGGACAGTTTTCCCGGTACCGGTAGAACCCAGCAGTAGAAAATGTTTCTGCTCGGCTTCTCTCGGGATAACCATCCCGCTCACATCATAATTCATTCTCCATCCTTCAAAAACATTTTCTTTTTCACAATCTTCTTTCAGCCTTTTTCCCATTTCGTGTCCGGACAAAATAACGGTACCCCTCAGGTATTTATCATTTTTTAAATTTTTTGATCTGAAAAAAAAATATCCCATATACAAAAAAACAAACAGATATACTTTCGAGGATCTCTTAAGTGATTTTTTCAATATTCCGGGGAACCTGTTAAAAAATCCTTCATACATAATATTTAAAAATTTTTCAAAAACCTCCCTTTTAACCCTGTTTCCGGGTTTAATATAAACGGCCAGTTTTCTGTTTTTCTTAAACAGAGGAACAAACTCTTCAGGTAATACAGTATATTCAGTCAGGCCGAAGCTGATACCGGAACAATATTTCAACAATGTCAGATTGGAAATATATAGCCTGGAAAAAGGAATCTTTCTCTTCTTCACTTTATTGATCTCCGGTGAAATATACATCCATGTAAGAAGAATTTGTCCGGACATAGAAATAACCAATGCGATGATCAGCATCTGAAAGAACATTTTTGCACTGGCTACAGCAGATTCATGTGCCATCAGGCTTCTGGACATTTTACACTCCCGGCGATTCAGGCAAATAGTTCCCCTGTTTTCTTTTTTGCATCTTTCCTGTGCTTTTTATTCTCCATTGAGAATGATATTCCTGCATGAAGGGCACACATGGGCAGATAACATTCACAACTTTGCAAAAAAACAAATATTTCAGCAGTTTTACTACAATATATACATTTTTCATCACCTGATATCATATTTTCTTCCATTTTGCTCCTTTTATATAAGTATAGTATTCATATCGGTATTTTTCAATATTTTTTATATTTTTACTATTATTTTTCCCGAATATTATAATTCTCACATTATTTTTAAACTTTCTTGAAAAAAAAGTTGATATTTATGGAAAATTGTATTATCATCTTAATGATAATGATTATCATTTTCATTAAGGAGGATTTATTATGGTAAACGGACGTGGTAGAGGACAAGGCGGCGGAGGAAGACGCTCACAGAGTGGGAACAGCGGCCTGGGGCCCTCAGGAAATTGTGCTTGTGTTAAATGCGGATACAGCTCCCCGAAAGAACCGAGAGTACCCTGTATGGATAGAAAATGTCCCGATTGTGGTGCAGTTTTATTCCGGGAAGGCGGTTCTCATTATTTGTCAGCAATGAAAAACAAAAAATAAAGGAGGTATAATATGCCATATGGTGATAGAAGAGGCCCTGACGGGTATGGCCCCAGATCAGGAAGAGGATTAGGATATTGTAATGATTTTGATTCTCCTGGATATACAAAAGGATCTTCCGGGAGAGGATTTGGCAGAAGGAATGGAAATAATTTCGGAGGTGGCGGAAGAAGGATGTCGGGAAGAGGTTTTTCCGGAGCCTGGGGACAACCCTATGAATATAACCAGCCGGCCGATGAAAAAAGTTTTCTGGATACCGAAATCAAAGTAATGGAAAAAAATCTGGAATCAATGAAGAAGAGGCTTGAAGAGATTGACAAAAAGAAGTAACATTATTTTTAAGAAAGAAGAAGAGGACGTTGAAGTACTTGAAGGTGAAATTATCTATGATGACAACAATGAATCCCCGGTTGAGCTGAAAAAAGAAACCGGGATTCAACCTTTTTCTTTCTTTAAAACAATAGGAAAAATAGGATCTTTATTCCTGATGGCACTTGAAGCAGGCAGCTTTTTAAATGATCTTAATAAAAACAAAACAAAAAATAAAAGAAGAAGAGAGAGGAGAAAAAATGAAAATATTTCTACCGGTAAAAGACGACAAAGGAATCGAGTCTGAACTTGATGAAAGATTCGCAAGAGCTTCCTACTTTATAATCTATGACCTTGAAAAAGATCAGATCGTCAAAACAGAAAAAAATATGTTCAAAGACGGTGAACATGGAGTGGGATTAAAAGTAGCAGGATTTGCAGTAGCAGAGAACTGTAACCTTTCGATAGGAGCAAAACCAGGGCCGAAAGCTGAAGAGATCTTATATCATGCTGGAGTAAATTCTTATATTGTTAATAATGGGATAGTCAGTGATGTGATCTCAAAATATAAGAAAGGGGTCTTAAAGTTAAAGTAAGTACCATGGATATTGCTGTTGTATCAGGAAAGGGGGGAACCGGGAAAACATATTTTTCAACTTCTCTTGCACTTACACTTGAAAATGCAGGGTATATAGATCTTGATGTTGAAGAACCTAATGGATATATTTTTCTAAAACCGGATATAAAGGAAAATATTGATTTTACAGTTCCCATACCTGAAATTAATGAAGAACAATGCACTTTCTGTAGAAAATGTGATGAATCTTGTACTTATAATGCAATTTCCATCATCCCTCAGATCAAAAAAGCTATTTTTTTTCCGGAGCTTTGTCATAATTGCGGGGTCTGTACTTTTGTATGCCCCGTGGAAGGGGCGATCAGAGAGGTGGATAAAAAATCCGGAACAATACAAAAAGGTGTTTTCAGGAACGGTTATTTTATAGAAGGCAGACTTAACATAGGAGAACCTTCCGGTGTTCCACTGATAAGTGGAATAATCAGCAAACATCTTGTCCCGGACAGGATCAACATTATAGACTCGCCACCCGGGACATCATGCCCTGTGGTTGAAAGTATAAAAAAAAGTGATTTTGTAATAATTGTAACTGAACCGACCCCTTTTGGACTGAGTGATATGAAATTAATTCTGGAAGTTGCAAAAGATATGAATAAAAGAGTTGGAGTTGTGATCAATAAAGACCGTGGGAACGATCAGTTAGTTAAAGATTATCTAAAAAGAGAGAATATCCCCATACTGTTAAAGATCCCCTATTCTGTGGAGATCCAGAAAGCCTATTCAAAAGGGATCCCTCTGATAGAAACAGTACCTGAATTAAAACCAAAATTTCACAATGTTTTCATGGATATAAAAAATGGGAAAGTCTAAAGAAATTGTAGTTTTAAGCGGCAAAGGAGGAACCGGAAAAACCACGGTTACCTCATCTCTTGCCCGGTTGATCCCTTCTAAAATAATTGCCGACACAGATGTTGATGCAGCTAATATGTACATTCTGATGGACCCGAGAAATTATAATAAAGAAAAATTCAAGGGTAAATCGGTAGCTGAAATAGATGATAACAAATGCATATCCTGCAATATATGTAAAGAAAAATGCAGGTTCAATGCAATTGAGATCATAAATGGCAAATATAAAGTTGATAATCTTTCCTGTGACGGGTGTACTCTTTGCAGCCTTGTCTGCCCCGCAAATGCAATTGAGATGAAAAGGCAATTTGTTGGCGAGTGGTATTTGTCAGACACAAAATATGGTGATTTTGTATATGCAAGGCTTGACCCCGGAGCCGAAAATTCAGGCAATCTTGTAACAATGGTCAAGCATCAGTCTAAATTAAAAGCAGAAGAGAAGAACATAGACCTGATATTAATTGACGGCCCTCCCGGAATAGGATGTCCTGTGACTGCATCCCTGTCAGGAGCTGATTTTGCGATCATCGTAACAGAGCCAAGCCTTTCCGGTATAAGTGACCTGAAAAGGATTCTCCATTTGGCAGAGCATTTTAAGGTAAAAACCGGAATAGTAATAAATAAATTTGATATAAATGAAAACAATTGTAAATCAATAGAAAGTTTTGCCAGTAAGACCGGTATAGAGATAATGGCAAAAATTCCCCACAGTTATTGTGTTATAAATGAAATATCAAACAGGAACATCCCTTTTGATAATTGCGAAGACCTTAGTGAACCTGTAAAGGAAATATATGGCAAAATAGTAGAATTTTTCAAGGAGTCTGATGTCACTGAATAAAAAGGTTATTGATAAATTAAAAACCGTTATTGACCCTGAAGTAAGGGTAGATGTTTACTCATTAAAACTTGTTTATGATATCATTATTAATGAAGAAGAAAAAAGCGTCTCACTAAAGTTCAAGCCGACCGTTTACCAGTGTCCACTGGGGATACAATTATCTCTGTCGGTGAAAAGAGCATTACTGGAGATAGATGAGCTGGAGAAAGTTAATGTTGAAGTTACAGATTATATACTGATGGATAAAGCAAATTCTTATCTTTCAGCATTAGATAAATAATTAAAGAAGCATAATAACGGAGGAAATAATGAAGATAGCTATAGCAACAGAAGGCGATCTGGTCGCTCAACACTTTGGTAGATGTAGTGAATATACTATCATTAAAGTGGAGAATAGCAAGGTCGTTGAGAAGGCAATTATTGACAATCCGGGCCATGCTCCCGGCTACCTCCCCCGCTTTCTCAGTGATATGGGCGTTAAAATAATTCTTTCCGGTGGTATGGGGCCTAAAGCAATAAATCTCTTTAGAGAGCGGAAAGTTGAGCCTCTGGTAGGGGTTTCAGGCCCTGTTAACAAGATAATTGAAGATCTCCTCAATGAAAAACTTGTGCTTGGAGAAAGTGAATGCAACCATGGCAAAGACGGCCATGGACATGACTGCCTCGACAATTAAAAATGAGGCGAAGAGGGTTCCGTAACTGGGAAAATAGTTTAAAAGAGAATGGATATAAACTTACAAATCCCAGGAAAACTATCCTTGAAGCACTGGAAAGAAGAGGAGGCCACCCGAATGCCCGTGAGATTTTACTGGAACTCAGCAGGAAAAACTCAGAAATAGGCCTGACCACAATTTACAGAACTCTTGATCTTTTCGTAAAACTCGGGATCCTGAAAAGATATGATTTCGGGGACAGACAGAACAGATACGAATTATTTTCCGAAGATAACGAACATCACCACCACCTTATTTGTAAAAAATGTATCAAAGTGATCGAATATGACGATTTTCTTGATGAAGAGACAACCCTGATAAAAAAAATCGAAAAAATGTTGACCGAAAAATATGATTTTGTGATAGATAAACATGAACTGACATTTTACGGATATTGTAAAAATTGTCGCAAATAGTTTAATAAAAGCAACTTTTAATTCAGATTTATAAACCGCTCAGGATATGGGAAATTATTTTATATCAGCAGGACATGTCCCCTCTTTATATATGAACCAGTCCCTTGTGGATCCAATGTCCTCTCTTGCCCCGTTATCTATCAATATTTTTTTTATTTCACTTTTGTTAAGAAAAAAAGCCCAGTGAAGAGGACTCCACCCATAATCATCGGTCTTATTCACATTTACATTATATTTTAGAAGTTTTCTGATAATCCTTATCTTTCCGGCAATAACAGCTCTATGCAAATTGGTCATTCCAAATTTATCTATCCTTTCAACCAGCCCCGAAAACTTTTTATTGAAATTTATCTTATATTCCGGCGGTGGAAATTTCCATAATATAAAAGAAAAAATTATCGCAAGTACAATTAATACTATTATTTTCCTGTTCCAGCTTTCATTATAAAGCCTGGGATAATTGTATTCACCGATATTGTCACAGATCATACCTTTGAACATTCCATATCCTCTCATTTTCTTAAAAAATTTCCCGTATGCTTTTTGCTTATTCATTTTATTACGGTTTAGTCAAAACTTTTTTCATATTGAATTTCAAATAATTCCTTATCGATCTTTATCATTACAAATGCTGAATTATCAACCCTGGGCCTGCTCCTTATTCCTTCATTAATAATACTTTTAAATATTCCGGTTTCTCCCGAAGACATTTTAATCACCTGATCAAGGAGATCAGACTGTTTTTCAAAAAGTTCCCACAATCCGTCGGTACAGAGAAAAATGGTATCTCCATCTTCTACATCCACTGACATTATCCTGTCCCCCATTCTGTCTCCGTCTCTCGGGATAGAAAAATATAATCTGCTCCTTCCAGGATATTGCGTTATTTCATCAACACTTATCTTTTTGTCAAAGAAATATTTCCACGGGACAGTATCATCCTCGGTCAGGATATACATATTGTTTTCTGCTCTTTCTCTTAGAACAGCCCCCTTCTCTATTTTTCTCCTGTTCCCTGAGACCAGGAACAACCTTGAATCTCCTGCCCATGTATAAAATAATTTGTGTTTTTTAGCCCCTCTTTTCAGATACACCAATACAATAGTAGTTGCCATATCTCTATTTACCGATCTCATATTTTCTGAAGCATCTTCAATAGAATCTGCCATTTTACCCGGAAAATCATCAGCAGTATAATAAAATCTTTTAAGATTCTCTATGATCATTTCTGCTGCCACTTCTCCATGGGAATGTCCGCCAACACCATCTGCAACTATGGCGAAAAGATCATTTTTTCTGACAGAAACAAAAAACCGGTCCTGATTTTTTTCAGAGGTTCCCCTGTGAGAATCTGATTTAATGAATTTACTTTCCATCTTAATTTACCATAGTGCCCAACCTGATCCTGCAATTTATCTTCATCTGCCCCTGAAAATAGAGGATCCCTCTGTCATTTTCAAATCCTTCCCTTTTAAAGATCCCGAACTCTTTATCCAGCATCTTTTCATTTAAAACAATTTCAACCCCGGAGTCAAATATTTTCACTTTAAAAAAGGGGAGGCGTATCAATTTTACTTTATCAATCAATTCTCCGTTAAACTTAATTATTGTCCTTTCATTTATGTCCAGATTGATCTTGTTATGAGTTTCAAAATTTATGAACTTTTTCTTCTGAAAAGGAACCCGATCGAAGGGTATCTTCATATTATAAATAATATTCAACAATCTGGTAACTTTTTTATATTTTATTTTATTTCCGGGAGTTTTTGCGATCTTATTGAAATTCTTCTTCATCTCATCTGTATCTTTATATCGATTCTCAATCTCTGGTTTAAGCGATTTGGCAATGAATTTAATAAACCTTTTATCAAGGTAAGCTGATGCATAATTCTTAAGGAATTCCTTTTCAAAATCGATCTCTGACAAAGGTTCATAGATAATATTATCCCAGAGATCTCCAATTAATACTTCTGTTATAACTATACCGGCCGTGAACATATCTATCCTCGGATCTCTCCGGTATTTTTTCATATATCGGGCAGGATCCAGATATTTTTCCCTGCCGATTACTTTTGTGGTTTTTTCGTTAAGCTGATGTCCTGTATATTTAGATGTCCCGAAATCTGCAAAAACATAATTTATACGATTATTCCTTTCCACTACAAAAATATTCTCAAGAGCAATATCCCTGTGAACTATATCCATGTCATGAATATCCTTTAAATTATCTATGATCTGCCTGGATATCTCAAGCTTCTCTTCAAAACTGATTTTAACTTTACCTGAAACCTCCATCAATATAAGGTCCCTCAAGGTTCCCATTGCCAATTCGAGCAGAATAGCAGGAAACTTTTTTGATGTTCTGTCATTCCTGCACAAACAGGAACCGGTATCTATAACTTTGACAACCTTTTCGCTTTTTATCCTTTTTACGATTGATATTTCACCGGATATTGAATTTTCAGAATTCCTTATCTCAGTTTCGTTGTATCCTCCCTCTGATGTAAAATCATTATTAAAGGTAAGTGGAACTTTAAGGGCAAAGTTTTTTCCACCACTCTCTTCCTTAACTTTCAGGATAGTCCCATATCCACCAACCCCGATCAACCTGTCTACATTAAACACCTTTTGGTTCAATATTATCTGATTTACATTAATGTCAATATCTTTGATCTCCCGATCATTGGAATTAATTAATCTGATATCCGCTGAATTAACAGATCCGCAATAAGGGCAGCCCTGAGCGTTCCCGGAAATAAACCTGAGGCAATCCTTACAATAGATCAAAATGAGATCCCGGCAAATAAATATGATTTAAAAAGTTGTCTGGAATTGGATCCGGAAAATGTATTATCGATAAGAGGAAGCTGAGACTGCAATCCCAGATATAAATTAATTGAGCGAAGATTTATTAAAGTTCTGATGGTTGTATAAAAACCGAACCTTTGTTTTAAGATCGCCGATGAATTCACAAGCTCATTAGAGTCTACATTTTCGTATTCCTCTAATTTTTCAATTTCTCTTTTCATATAAAGCATCCCGAATAATCCTGCAGTGAACTCACATTCAATATTTATTTCTCCTATATCAAACAGCCATACACTTATCACCTTACCAAGTTCAACACCATATCCTGTCATATCATAATTAAAAAGGTAGAACTCTCCGTTAACATTTTCTCCCCTGCTTTTATTAAAAACAAGATTTATTTCAAATTTATTCCTGGAAATATTGACAAATTTCAGCATAAAATCCGAAAATTTGTTTTCTCCCGAAACTGTCCCATATCCGGTATCTGAAAACCCGATAAATTTCTGGCTGTTTAAAAGAGAAACAAAGATCCCGGATTCAGTTTTGGCCGTAACAGAATTTGTTATCAACAAAGCCATTAATATCAGTGTGATTTTCTTCATTTTGCCATCTCCTCAGTATCGGATATTTCCATATTTACTATAACTTTTTCCTTTCCGGCTTTAATAGACCTGCTAAGGAAAGAGTTATAGTTTATCGCACTCTCATCTTTTGTCTCTTTCATTTCCAGCAATTTTTCTTTTTTAAAAGACCTGAAAAAATTTATAACTCCTTTCAAAGAAAGTCCTATTGAAGCTATTTGAACGGCTCCTTTGAGAGAATACATCAGAGTTCTGGATCTTTGTGAAGAACTTTCCGAATCAAGTTTATTCTTAATTACAAATCCATTTATTCCATACATTGATAATCCCGCAGCTAAATTAACAACAGATTTTTTAAGGAAATATTTTTTATCAAAATACCTTCTTACTTTAGTGATAACTTTCTTCCGGGATTCCTGTTTAAAAGATTTACCCTTTATTTTGCAATAACCGGATTTGTGGGAAAAGACAAGGTTTTCAGGATATTCAAATTTTTTATTTACCACAATATTTTTAGTAACTATTATCCTGTTAGACCTGAAAAAAAGGTTAAGTAATGTCCTCTCACTTCTCTTCTCAAATATATCAATTGGAACCATAACAATATTATCGCCCTTATTGAGGGCTTTTTTATAGTTAAGGCCCGCATTAAAATTTTCGATCTCAAATTCAATTGTGGTATTTGTTTTTACCATGACCTTCAGGAAATCTTTTTCTCCATAATATTTAAAACTTTTTTCAATAAATTCTGCTTTCACTTCAGGATATTCAGATTCCCATTTTTTCAGATAATTTATTATTTTGATCCTTTCCTGGCTTAATATTTTATCACCACGAAGAAATTTATATGAATCCGGAGATATTCCGGATTTTGTATTACCCCTGAACATTTGTGTAATCCATTTTTTTTCATTTATTGTATCTTTCCCAATATGATAAGAATAAGCGAGAAGTAAAACTGCTTCACTTCTCTCATCTTCAGGCACACGCCCCATATTTTCTTCCAGATACAGAGAAATAAGCTTAAAATCGGTAAATTTATTAAATTTTTCAAGAACTCCTTCTTTCCAATCTGCGGAATAAATTCCTGTTAAAAGGGAAAGAAAAATCAAAACTGGAACTATCTTTCTCATCCTGCATCTCCTTTTAAAACAAAAAGCACATATATTTCATTACTTACGGCAGCAAGTGTATCTTCAGCTATAAGCTGAAAATTATACCTTCCGCTTCTCCAGTATATAAGATTAAGCCTTCCTTCAACCAGGCCCAGATAAACATCCCCTGCCCTGCCTTTCCCTTTATATTCAATGAAATCTTCAAGGCTCCACAAATTACACTTATATCCTTCCCTGGAATTGTTATCAATTCTTTCGAGAAACTTTCGTATACCATTAAAAGTTAATTCTGGAAAAACCGTTAAATGTTCAGGTGTAACTGATAAAAATATACTGTCTGATCTTTCCTCAAATTTTATTCCATTTATCCGGATAAATCTTCTCAATGAATTTTTATCTTTTCCGGGCGGGTAGGGTTCCCTTTTTTCAATCCGGCCTGGTACCGGGAACTCACGTGGATCAGCCTTCACAAAACAGCTTTTATCCACTCCTGAAAAATCCCTTGAAACCCTGCAGAGGAAGTTTTCTTCTGAAAAAGAGACAAGCTTGTATTCTCCTGCAATACTGCCATTCATTTTATAAATGATTCCACTGGGTCTTATTGATACTTCAGGAGGATTCTTTTTTAATAAAAAGAACGGATACCTTACATCTGTAACCTTCAGGTTTTTTTCAGGGAACAGGAATATATCCGGCAGCATAAAAAAAATAAAAAATGTTAAGATCACAAATATTTGTTTCATTTTTTAATAATAAATATCCTACTTTTTTACCATTTTATTTTAGCATTAAAACCATATCTGCTGTTTGATCTAAAAAAGAAGAAAACTCAGGCCATAAAACAGGAAAGGTCTTAAATTATAGATTCAATATATTTATTGTAATAAAAATATATCAGATATTTTATAAAAATGGTCTGATTCTTTAAATTGTATTCAAAATGATCTCTTTTGATCTTATAGATCAACGATTCCATAACAAAGAGAGGTTTGTGCTCTCCGGATTTTTCAATATTCTTATACCCCATTAATTCACAGAATTTTTTGAAATCAGCCTTCAGATCTTCATTCTCAAGGTCACTCATAGCCTTCTCAATAAAGGCTGATTCTCTGATCTTAAAATATTTCGCAACTTCCCAGAGCATCATTTTTGTTTTTTCACCAACAGAGATATTAATAACTTTACGTTTAATTTTCGGCATCATTCACCTCATTTATTTATAAATTATATTATATTTACAAATTCTATATTTTTCAACAATTCAGAAAAATATTTATCAGGATATCATAACAAATCAGTATATTCAACATTTTATCCAAATTTTTAAATTTCAGGTTTTTTACAATAAAGCCGGGAATATTTTCTAAAAATAAAAAAGGGTATGGGAACTATCCCATACCCTTTTTTAAAAGATCTGTAAAAAGTATCTAAATTATACTACTGAACATAACTGACTCTTCCCATAGCTGCACCACCGGGCCCGTAAAGAGTTTGTGGAATTCCATTTCCTGAAGCGGGGAAAAAACTGCCGAGGAATGACATCAATGCTCCCCATTCCTTCAGTTCCTGCATTCCCGGGCCTGCATTTGAATCTATTCTGTGGAGCATAAATTCCTGGGGAGATATCGGACCTCCTGATGAATCCCGTGGAATGATAGTAAGGCCGAGGCTTGTTACAGCATTCATCATCTGTAGTGCATAAAGATCCACCACAACATGATAAAGTGATGTTGTATCCGAAAGGTTTATCGCTGTACCCTTCTGCATGGTAAAATAATCATCAAGAGGGGAAAGATAAACTGCTGTTACTCCCTGCAGATATGGCGCCAGTGAAGGATTATAATCCATTTTTAATCCTGAAAAATTAAGATAAAAATCAGAGCCAAGCATAGAAGATACTGTTATTCCGGCCTCACAGGCATTTCTCAGGTCCGGGCCTGTAACATATATTGAGATGAGAGGATATCCCGGCAAAAGCTGAGTGGTATCGGGAGATATTCCAAGAGGAATTGTATTAAAAATATCGGTAAAAGTTACTATTCCGGTTTTTCCCGGGAAAAGGCCATCCCTTATCACTCCATTGGGTATTACACCAACATGGTAAGGTGCTCCGTCATTCAGAGGAGCCAGCTGGCCCGCAACTGCTCTTAAAGCATCGGCAGCCATATTCCCGAGTCCTGATTCAGTTCCGCCTTGCATCTCAATGGCCCAGGAAGTTTTTGAAACAGGTTTATCAAGAGATAACTCCGCAGCCGACAATGCCTGATCAATTGCATTTTTATATTGAGAGACCACTGTTTCAAATATAGTCCGATTCTTAACTTTATCATCCACAAGCATTAATTCAAAATCCGAACTCTCAATTTTTCCCGTTCCCATATTAAAAGAGATATCAAGACGGCTTAAGTATTTCCCATATTCCCCGGGAGAGAATATTAAAGTACCGGAAGCACCACTTGTAAATGGGACTGATGTGGCAGTATGATAATGGCCGGAAGCAATTATATCAATTCCGGTTACATTGTCTGCAATATCTTTATCATCTCCTGTTCCGTCATTATGGATACCGCCATGCGAGAGGACTATCACTACATCTACCTTGTCATTATTTCTGAGATCATTAACCCTGGATTGAAGAAAACTATAGTCATGATTGAATGTTACAGGAGCAGCAAGAGGTGCAAGAGAATCTGCTTCCACTCCCATAATACCAAGAATTCCTATCTTTAATCCATTTGATAATTCCATTACCTTTTTATTTACTATTCTTCCCATACCCACAAGACTTTCAAGGCCGTCATCGCCGGCAGAAGAATCGCTGGTAACCATATTGGATGCAACAATCGGGACAGTAAAACCATTTGAAAGGCCGTTTGCCAGCAACATCGCAAGGCCCTGAGCGGACCAGTCAAATTCATGATTTCCCAATGTTATGGCATCATATCCAACCATCTGAAAAAACTTTAAGGATATGGGATCTGATACAGCCATATCATATACAGTCCCCATAAAATAATCACCCGAATCAACAACAACGACTGGTATATCCTCCTTTTCCTGATCTTTTCTGACCTTTGCTATAAGGCTTGCAATCCTGGTAAATCCCCCGAAAACACTATCATTATCAGAATTATCTTCAGGAGTATAATCGGAAGAAGCTCCGAATCCCCCGGCATGGCTATGCATATCAGAGGTCTGCAAAAGTGTAAATTTAATAACATCGTCCGAACCTAATTTATCACAATTATTTAAGGATATAATTAAAAAAAGTGACAATAAAAACAGAAATAATGTTTTTTTCATAACTTCCTCCTGAATGATTTTGTTAATACTAAACTTTATGGTAATAAAACTAAAAAATATTGTCAACAGATTCTTATTTCCCTTCAATTTCATTATCAGTAAAGGCCTCAATGACAACCCATTTATATTGTTTTTTTCAATTTGATATTAATTTTTTTTTTAAATATAATTAATTTTAATATTATAATCATGAACTGTTTAACAGGAGGAATCATGAAAAATATTTTCAAGGCAGCTTTGCTTTTAATTTTAACATTTTCATTATCCGCCGGACTTTTTTCCAACGGCCTGAGCCTTAACGGAATCGGTTCAAGAGCAAGTGCAATGGGAACTGCTTACATTGGATTGGCAGATGATTTCAGTGCAGTATTTTTCAATCCTGCCGGATTGACCCAGATGGAAAATTCTTCTTTATCGCTTTTTGTGACCGACATATTTCCTTCAGGAACATATAAATTTGAATTTTTGGGCAACACCCTTGCAGACACCAAATCGGTAAGCCAGGGATATCCTTCCGGATCATTAGCCTATTTTAAACCGTTGTCTGACAAAATTGTCGCAGGTTTTGCAGTTTATGTCCCTTCCGGAGTGGGAGCAGAATGGCCTGGTGACAGCCTTGCTATGTTAACCGGAGGAAAAAATTTCAAATGGAACAGTAAGATATTCATGATCACGGCTTCTCCTGTTATTGCATATAAACTTAGTGATAAATTATCCATAGGGGCTTCGATCAATATTAATTATGTTGAACTGTTTATGGAAAGGCCTGGAGGCGGAGATGCCATCCCATATTTCCAGTATGAAGAAGACCTGTCAACCATTGCATTAGGTGCAACCATCGGCCTGATGTATAAACCTTCAGATATTCTGAGTTTAGGACTTACCTGGAAAGCTCCGGTAAATGCAGATATCAAAGGAACTGCAAAAGCACCATTTTTAGCTAACCTGGGGATCCCTGCTGAATCGGAAGGTACCAGATCCGCCACATGGCCTATGTGGTTCGGAGCCGGAATTGCAGTGAAACCCTGTGACAAAATGATTATTACAGCTGATGTTACATATAATAACTGGGAAAAACTCCAGAATATTCCCATTGAGTTTGAAAATGCAGGATGGAAGGCTGCAGGGATGGAAGAAGGAACTGAGTTCGGACTACTTTGGGAAAACACTGTAGATTTCAAGTTTGGAGTTGAATATAAACTTTCAGATACATTTGCATTAAGGGGAGGATTCTATACTGACAAATCACCTTCTCCGGAAGAAACATTGAACATTATGCTCCCCAGTCTTCATTATAATGCATTTACATTCGGGTTTGGATATAAAAAGGGAAAATTATCTGCAGATTTTGCAGTTGAATATCTGACAGGAGCTGAAAGGTTTGTCGACCCGATGAACTATAATACCGATGCGGGAATGCCGGGAACCCACGGGATGAAAATAATAGTCCCCAATATTACTATTTCCTACAAATTGGGAAATTGATATTATAACTGATTCTCAGAAAGGATGATATGTAACCTGCAACTTTGGAATAAGTGCAGGCCGGGCAGCCAGGCTGCTAATTGAATTTTATAAAAGATCCGGCAGAATTTATTTTTTGTCCCCTTTTCTCCTATCTGTCCCCGATCTTCTTTCACTTCCATTCCTTTTGTTCTCCGTTCTGATATTGGTCTCATCCGAAACCCGTCTGTCTTTTCCCGACCTTTGTTCCTTACCTGACCTTTTTTCTTTTTCTTTCATTTTCAGATCCTCCCCATAGAAAATAATTCATAATATCTATGGATACTTCTTACTTTATTATATTATTTTAATTGTTTCAAAAAAAAAAGTCCATTTTCAAAGTCCAGAACATAAAAAAAATTCAAGCCTTTAGTGCATCATAAATTATTTCTACCGGGTGGAAAGCTTTCTTCCCTGTCCCGTCACTTATCTGCTGTCTGCAGCTTGTCCCGGGTGCGGCAATAATTGTATCTGCAGCACATTTCCTGATCTCAGGGAAAAGAACAAGTTCCCCGACCTTCATTGAAAGGTCATAATGTTCTTTTTCGTATCCGAAAGAGCCGGCCATCCCGCAGCATCCTGACGGAATTTCTTCAACACTATAATTTTCCGGAAATGAGAGAACCTTTTTAGTTGATTCTGTTGAGACAAGTGCTTTCTGATGGCAATGGCCGTGAAGTTTGATAAAAGCCCTTTTTTCTGTAAACTTTTCCCTTGGTATATTTCCTTTCTCTATTTCCATCTCAAGAAATTCATCGATCATATAACAATTCTTTGCAAGTTTTTCTGCTGCAGATCTGAGTTCTTTTCCAACAAGTTCCGGATATTCATCTCTGAAGGTAAGAATACCCGAAGGTTCTATCCCTAAAAGAGGGGAATCTTCATTGATAATATCTTTCAACAGATAAATATTTTTTTTTGCGATCTTTCCCGCCTTCCTTATAAACCCTTTTGAAATAAAAGCCCTTCCGCTGATAACATGTTTGGGGATGGAAACCCGGTACCCGAGTTTTTCCAATAATTTTATTGTTTTAATTCCCAGATCTGTTTCGTTAAGGTCGGTAAATTCATCAGCAAAAAGATAAAGTTTTCTTTTCCCGGTGTCTCTAACATTTTTATTATTAAGTTCATCTTTTTTCAGCCATGCTTTTAAAGTAACCTTTGAGAGAAGAGGGATAGTCCTTTCAGGTGCAAAGCCCAATATCCGTTTTATCAATCCCGATGTCAATATGTTTGAAAATACAATGTTAAAAAAATCCGGAAAGAAGCCTGTCAGACGGTTCAAAGTTGAAATATTTGCTATTATCCTCGTTCTCAAAGGAATATGGTTCGAATCATAATAATGTTGAAGAAATTCCCCTTTATATTTTGCCATATCAACACCGGAAGGGCATTCAGATTTACACCCTTTACACGACAGGCAAAGATCCATTACATCAAATATTTCCCTATGGTCAAAAGGATTGTCCTTTTCCGGCCCTGTCAGGAATTCCCTTAAAATATTTGCCCTGGCTCTCGTTGAATTCTTTTCATCCCTGGTGGCCATATAACTGGGGCACATTGTTCCCTCGAAGATCTCTGCTTTCCTGCAGTCACCTGAACCATTACATTTTTCCACTGCCCTGACAATTCCTTTTTCACGGGAAAAATCAAAATATGTATCGATCTTCCTTATTTCTGCGCCGGTTTCATACCTGAGATCTGTATCCATCGGTGGTGTATCAACAATTTTTCCCGGATTAAAAATATTGTCCGGATCCCATACATTTTTTATCCTTTTTAACAGGGAATAGTTCTTCTCCCCTATCATTAACGGGATAAATTCCCCTCTCAACCTGCCGTCACCATGTTCCCCGCTTAGAGAGCCATTATATTTTTTAACAAGTACCGCTACATCTTCAGCAATGGACCTGAATAATTCAACTCCACTTTTCACCTTTAAATTAATCATTGGCCTCAGATGAAGTTCTCCGGTCGATATATGGCCATGATAAATACCTTCAAGGCCATATTTGGCAAGTATTTTTTTAAAATCAGTTATATAGTTCATCAGGTCTTCCGGTTGAACCGCAGTATCTTCAATAACTGAAACCGGCCTGTGGTCTCCTGGAATATTATAGATCACTCCCAGGCCCGCTTTTCTCAATGACCATACTTTTTCCATATTATTTCCCGAAACAACAGGGAAAGAATAACCATACCCGTTTTTACGGAGATCCGATTCAAGTTTGGCTGCAGTTTTTTCCAATTCTATTTTTGATTCACCTGCAAATTCAATGATAAGAATTGCTCCGGGATCCCCGTCCAGGAAGAATCTGTTTTTCTTCTGTTCAATATTATCCTTAGTGCAATCGAGGATAAATTTATCAATAAGTTCAATTGCTCCCGGCTCATGCTTTAAAGCAATAAGATTTGCCTCAATTGATTCTTCCAGATCACTGAAATGAGCACATACAAGGATCTTTTCACGGGGAGGCAGGTCTACAAGATTCAACTTTATTTCTGTGATAAATGCCAGAGTTCCTTCCGATCCGGTAATCAGTTTTGAAAAATTGAAATCTTCAGTACCGCCAAAAGGTTTAGTATCAAGTAAGGCATCAAGGGCATAACCCGTATTCCTCCGTTTTATTCTTTTATCCGGAAATTCCCTCCTTATCTCTTCCTGATTCAATTTTTCCCCAAGATTTTCCAGAATATTCCGGTATAACTGAGACTCCAGTGAGTCCCCTTTACATTTCTCCCGGAAACTTTCCTCATCCACCGGTTCAAAGACAGCTTCACTCCCATCACTCAAAACAACATTTACTGACAATGTATGATCTCTGGTGCTTCCATAGATCAAAGAATGGGAACCACATGCATTGTTCCCCACCATTCCACCTATCATACATCTGTTGGAAGTTGACGTTTCAGGTCCGAAAAAAAGCCCTTTTTCCTCAAGCACTTTATTCAGTTCATCAAGGACAACTCCGGGTTCAACCCGGACCCATTTCTCCTTTTCATTGATCTCAAGGATCCGGTTCATATATTTCCCGATATCAACAACGATACCGCTTCCCACTACCTGTCCTGCAAGTGAAGTACCTGCCGCTCTGGGTATAAGTTCTATCCTGTTATCTAAAGCAAAAGAAACAAGCTTTTTTATATCTTCTTTATTTTTTGGCCATGAAACAGCTATGGGAACGCTCCTGTATTCTGATGCGTCAGTTGCATACATCAATCTTATAGATGGTGAAAATTGCAGGCCTCCATCAAGTTCTGCGGCCAGAATTTTCAGTTTAAGATCGGAATCAGTATTAAACGTTTTCATCTCTTTTAAATAATCGGGATCTCCATAAACCCTGCAAATATTCATTAAACTTATTCTTTCACATTTACTGATTTTTTAAAAGTTCAGGATACATTTTCAAATTATTTTTTTTCTGAAAAACCTCAAACAATAATATTTTTATTTCGTATAGATTCTATTAGAAAAAAACCAGGAGAAAAAATGAACAAAAAAAATCTATTTGTTTTTATTTTCATTGTTACCCTCTCTATGAGCCTTGTGTCAAAAGGTAAGGTAACAAAAAAAAAGGACGATCCTTATAGATCTGTTGCAAGCGGATTAAAGTTTCGTTCCATCGGCCCTGCCTTTACTTCAGGCAGGATCGCAGATATAGCAGTTAACCCGAATGACCACAGCGAATATTATGTAGCAGTGGCTTCCGGAAATATCTGGAAAACGACTAATAACGGGATAACATTTAAGCCTATTTTTGAAAAATACGGTTCATATTCCATAGGATGCCTTGCAATCAATCCGAAAAACCCCAAGGAAGTGTGGGCAGGTACCGGTGAGAACAACCACCAGAGAGCCCTCGGATACGGTGACGGTATATACAAAACCGTAAACGGCGGGAAAAACTGGAAAAACATGGGCCTTAAAGATTCAAGGCACATCGGAAAAATACTTATAAACCCGAAAGACACAAATATTGTCTATGTAGCAGCGGAAGGTTCAGCATGGGGCCCCGGAGGGGATAGAGGACTCTATAGAACAAAGGATGGAGGAAAGAACTGGAAAAAGATACTTGAGGTCAGTGATCATACAGGTATAAATGAACTTGTGATGGATCCGACAAATCCGGATGTTATTATTGCTGCATCTGAACAGAGAAGACGCCATGTTCACACAAAGATAGGAGGAGGGCCGGAAACTGCACTATACAAAACCACCGATGGTGGAAAGAACTGGAGAAAGATCATGTCCGGTATGCCGGGAGTTGACAAAGGAGGCATCGGCATTGCAATGTCACCTGTTGATCCGATGGTTGTATATGCAATGTTTGAAGCTGCAGACGGTAAAGGCGGATTCTACAGATCGGAAGACCAGGGAGAATCATGGTCAAAAATGAGTTCCCACAGCAGCAGTGCACAGTATTACAGTGAAATATTCTGCGACCCGAAAGATATTGACAAGGTTTATTCTGTAGAAACAGTATCTCAATATACGGAAGATGCAGGGAAAACATGGAAAAGGATAGGATTAAAGAACAGACATGTTGATGACCATGCACTCTGGATAGATCCTGATGATACACGTCACCTGATCATAGGCGGGGACGGAGGCATCTATGTGACCTGGGATTCGGGAAAAGCATGGTACCATGTTTCAAATCTGCCTGTGATCCAGTTCTACAGGGTTTTTGTGGATAATTCAAAGCCTTTTTATTATGTTTACGGTGGAACTCAGGACAATGCAAGTATGGGTGGGCCTTCACAAAATATCAATAGTGGCGGTGTCAGCCAGGGAGAATGGTTCATTACAAATTTTGGAGATGGATTTTGGTCTGCTGTTGACCCCACAGACCCCAATATTGTTTATGCTGAAGCCCAATATGGAGTAATGGTCAGATATGACAGAAAGAGCGGCGAGAAAAAATATATCCGCCCGGTACCGCGAAAAGGGGAAGAAACATATAAATGGAACTGGAACACTCCATTGATAATCAGCCCCCATTCAAACACAAGAATTTATTGTGCAGCCAACAAGGTTTTCAGAAGTGACGACAGGGGGGACTCCTGGAAAGTGATCAGTAATGATCTTACTTCAAAAACCGACAGGAACAAATGGCCTGTTATGGGAAAATACTGGAGTGCGGATGCTGTTGCCAAAGATGTTTCAACATCCCAGTTCGGAACCATAGTTTCCCTCAGTGAATCTACTGTCAAAGAGAACCTGATATATGCAGGAACCGATGATGGTGTACTGCAGGTCACCGATAATGCAGGAGAATCCTGGAGAAAGACAGACACTTTCCCGGGGATCCCGAAATATACATACATCAGCGATATAATGCCCTCTCTTTATGAAGAGAACACTGTATATGTAACTTTCGATAACAGGAAGAGGGACGACTTTAAACCCTATATCCTTAAAAGTATGGATAAAGGAAAAACATGGAAATCGATATCTTCGAACCTTCCAGAGAACGGAACTGTCCATACCATCGCACAGGATCACATTAAAAAAGGGATACTTTTTGCCGGAACCGAATTTGGCGTTTTCTTTTCCATCAACGGTGGAGAAAAATGGACACAATTAAAATCAGGAATTCCAACGATCGCTGTCAGAGATATTGCGGTGCAGAGAGAAAAGAGCGACCTTGCACTGGCAACATTCGGAAGGGGATTTTATATCCTTGATGACTATTCTCCTTTGAGAGAACTTAATCCTGAATTGTTGAAAAAGGAAGCTCATATTTTCGGAATAAGAGATTCGCTCCTTTACATCCGGACAGGAAGAAAATACGGCCAGGGAGCTACTCCATGGTTTGCAAAGAATCCTCCTTACGGAGCAGTTTTTTCATATTATCTGAAAGATTCATACTCTTCAAAAAGATCCGAAAGAAAAAAGAAGGAAAAGGAGCTTTTCAAAAAAGGTTCTCCTATTTACAACCCCACATGGGATGAACTAAAGGAAGAGTCAAAGGAAATATCACCTTACCTTGTTTTTACAATTACAGATAAAGCGGGAGAAACAATAAAAAAACTCTACAAGAAACCCTCCAAAGGGATAAATAGAATGACCTGGAACCTTACCCAGGCCTGGAGCGACCCTGTTACACCGGACAAAGGCAAGTTTAATCCTCTTAAAAAAGTCAGAGAAGGTTTTCCAGTAATGCCCGGCATTTATAATGTTTCTTTATCAAAAGTGGTGAATGGAGTTGAAACAAAGCTTGCAGGGCCTGTCAGGTTTAAAGCAGAAGTGCTCAATATTGCATCACTTCCTGCAAAGGACAGAACAGCTCTTGATAAATTCCTGAAAAAGATAACCGGCCTTTCAAGAGTTATTCAGGGCAATTACAGGGCAGCATTGGAATTGCAGAAAAAAGTGAACCAGATCAGACAGACTCTCCACTCAACCCTTAATGCTTCTCCCGAACTGAGAAAAAAAGCTGATCTTCTGGAAAAAGATATCGATAAGATAGTTTTTACTTTCAAAGGACATAAAGCCAGAGCCAGCAGAGAGGAGATCCCGCCTTCAGATGTCTCAATATTCTCAAGGCTTAATTCTGTCATGTATGCTCAATATTCAACTACATCCGCTCCGGGAAAAGCCCAACTTGATTCACTGAATATCATTGTTGATGAAATGAAATTAATAATAAAAAAACTTAAAGATCTTAAATTGAAGATGAAAACTCTCGATAAGGAAATGGAGAAAATCAATGCCCCCTGGACATCAGGAAGGATACTCGAGCTGAATTAGGCAGGATATATATAAAACAAAAAAGGCAGTATCTTAACCGGTACTGCCTTTTTTTATGAATAAAGTAATAAAGTAAGTCTCCGGGTCCAATTAGTTATTCTACAACTCTTTCTGCCAGGGGCAGATATATAAAAAAATCCGAACCTTTTTCCTGAATACTTTCTACAGTAATTGTACCTCCATGATTTCTGCGCCATTCTTATTTTATAGAAATAAATATTATTTTTCAATTCTAAGGTGGATATTGCCTGAAAAACACTATTCTACTGAAATGAAAACTAAAGTGTCTTCCTATCCACGATTATTTAAAAATATATTCAATTCAGACAGGGAAGATATTAAAACATATTCTGAGATATGGAAATGATTCGTAACTTCCTTTACCAGGCCTTCTCTTATAACAAGAAGTAATATTTTTTCTTTTCCTTCAAATTTATCCTTTACCTTTTTTAAACCCGGGGAAAAACCTTCACCCCTAAGTTCCAGCGGGCCGATCTCATCAATGATCACGATTTTTTTTTCTGATTTTGTTGCCCTTTCGATCTCTTCATTACCCCTGTCAAACAACTTCTTTAAAAAATAATATTTTCCTATGTTAATTATCTTTTCGGGATCTTCATTTTTATCAGCTTCGACAGGAAAAAATTTCTCTGAATTGATGGAATAAATATGGCGAATCCCATCCAGTACCGGCATCAGTATTCCGGAAACATCGATTCTATCTTTTATCCACTTTTCAAGTTTAGTTGTTTTACCGCTTTCTATGGGGCCGCTGAAAATATATATCATTTTTTTTCTTCCTTAATATCTGCAAACAAAATGTATATAAAAGTATTTACTATAAATTGTTTGACCCTCTTCAGAAAAAAGATCCCCCCGGATATCCTCCAGTTATAAACAACTATTGCCCTGAAAAGGGGCAAAAGAGAGATAGCAGAAGATACCTCTTTCGAATATTTATTTTCTTTTCCTTTAAAGAACTTTTTATAGAATTTAACAAACCACGGAGATATAAAAAAGAACCATATACTCATAATAATGATAGATCTTACTATCATTACTATCGCCCTGAATCCGGCAGTCTTTGAAAAATACGGGAAAATATATGTTAGTATAACAATAACCACCGCCAATACCAGTATTAGAATACCGGAAGGCCTTTGTATCCACAATTTTCTCTTCCTTTTTTTCTTCCTGTTCTTATATCCGCTATTTTGAATTTTACTGATCTTTTCCATATTGATCTCAATGTGAGTTTCTCTTATCCACCCGGGAAGATTTGAAGCCATTATTCCTATGATGAATCCTGAGAGCATATGAAATCCTATATAAAATCCGATCATAATGAAACTTACATTATCGATTTTCCCGAGAAAAAAAAATTGTTCCGATATATAATTTCCAAATCTGTTCAAAGACTCCCAGAGATCAGTCCCGTACACCAGGGTTAATAGAAATATCTTCTGCATCGAAGAGAGTGTGAGGGTAATTGTACCGAAAATCACTGTGGATATATAAAAAAATTTTTTTGGCCTGAAGAGGATCTCTCCAAGTAACCCCTGAATTGAAACCGCAAAATAGGCTGCCGGAGGTGTGTAGGGGCTTACTCCCGCTTTAATAAGAAGGACAATCAGTGTTGCTTTTAGTATCTCCCTCCTGTTCTCACTATAATAGCCAATAAGTGATATGAAAAGAACGGAACTTCCGTTTATAAACAGCCCTGTAAGGGGAATATGAAAAGCATGGAGTACTCCTCCCAGCATAGCTTCGCTCAATGCCCAGAGAGCTGTTATCCTTCCAATGGCAATATTGTTTATAGATCCTCCTTTGCAGGAAAATTATAGTTCAAATCCGGATTTGCTTCAACATACCATTATCAAACTATCATGCAATATATTTTAATACTTAAATTGACAACCTGAGTCAAAATATATAGAATCCAACATTACAGGAAAATACCATATGCAGTTTAAAGAGAAAAAGTATTTTTTTCTAATAATAATCTTTTTTATTGTACTAATAATTCACCATCCCATACTAAAAGCAATATCAGGATCAAAACTGGCGATACCGTATGCCCCGGACACACAATATATATTAAGTGTTATTGAATGGAACCAATATGCTATTTCAAATGAACTTCCAGCGATTTATCACCTGAACTATTTTTATCCCAACGCTTTTGTCACATTCTACGGACATCCGCTTTTCGGGGAATCACTAATTTTCTTCTTCCTGAACAGCCTGTTGGGTTTAAGCCTGGTCAACACTTATAACCTGTATCTTTTACTTGGTTTTTTTATCGGTGGGGTGGGGGTATATCTGCTTGCGCGGGAATTATTGAAAAATTCATACGGTGCTTACCTGGCATCCCTTATCTATATAACCTATCCCCTTTTTAAAGATATTGCCATCTTTCTGAATATTTTTTCTCTGTTCTGGATTGGTTATATTTTTTATTACCTTATAAAGTACCAGAGGAATAAAAAGATCAAAGATGCACTTTTATGTGGATCATTTATTTTTCTTCAGGGCTTTTTTTCCATTTATCACGGTTTTTTTATTCTGGGAGTTTTCCTCCCGGTATTTTTCCTTGTATCACTTTTATTCTCTACATCTGACTGGAGGTCTATTTTCAGGTTTTTTGTATATATAACCCCCTTCCTCCTGATTCTCCTGCTGATATATCATCCCTTCATAACTGTAATTGGAAAAACAGACGTAAAAAGGGAACTGCACTATGAATCATTGATCGACGTTAATAAATTATTCAATTCAGGTTCAACTTTGTACCAGAAAGCAGGATTATCCAACCCTAAGGTAATAAAAATATTCCCTGGTTTTCTTTCTCTTGCTCTATTGGGTTTAACTTTAACCGGAATAAGAAAAAAAAAGGTATATTTTATTGCCATAACAATGGTTCAACTTTTATTAGTTTTTATTCTGAAAGGATCTGTATTTATATCAAACCTGCTATTCATTATTATTTTTATCCAGGTATTCCTCTTTGTATTCTATTACAGGAACAGTTATGAAGAGAGAATTAAGGTTCTCCTATTTTCCTTTCTTATTTATTTTATACTCTTTTTTAAATTTTCCACAATTTTTTCCGGTATTGAATTTTCATTTTACGGCCTCATCATTAAAGCTATTCCCTCTTTTGGAAATTTCAGATACCTCTACAGAGGTATTTTCATCCTTTTCCCGATCTTTGCAGTTTTAGCATCATTGGGGGCTCAAAAGATAATGGAAAAAGTGAAGAATAAGAAAAGGATCTTTTTTTTGATCCTTGCTGTTATTCTGATCTTTGAAAATATTAAAACCACACCTTTCAGATCAGAAGTAAGATTCGAAACAGAAAAGTATAATAAAATTGAGAAAAAAAGTAACAAGATAATATTGGAAATCCCCATTTATAAACCGGGTTATATGCAGATTAAGGACAGCCTCTATACCGTGAATACTTTCCTTCATTATAATTATTATGTTAACGGGCGGGTAGCTTACAGGACCTTTGATGATTCCATAGAGATCTTCGACAAGGTATTTAAGAATAAAAGTTTTCCGGACAGGGAAAATGTGAAATATCTAATGGAAGAATATTCGGTAAACTATATAATTTTTAACCTGGAGAAAAGATTGCCTTACAACAGGGAGGATATAATAAAAAGATCTCTGGAGCTGAAAGATCTATGTCGAATAATCAAAAATAATTCAAAAACAATTATTCTGAAAATGCAGGAGAATTATCCGTTAAAAGTAATTAAAAGGCGATTTTCCTATTTTCATCTAAAATACAGGAAAATATATATTAAATTAAGCTCTCCTTATACCGGCCCGATAACATTGGCTTTTCCATCAAAGAAAAAAACAAAAACTATCAATGTAAAAAATTCATCAGAAATTACTATTGATTTTCCGAAAATAAATCCTGATATGAAAGGTAACAAGGTGCGAATCAGTTTTGAAAAAAATGTCAGAATAAAACAAATCGACCTGATCAAAAAATGATCAGGTTGATCAATTTATATATCCAAGGGATTTAAGATTTTCATACTCCTCTTTTGGCAGTTTTTTCAGGTCCATTGACTGGCTTGTCCTCTCAAGGTTATCATAATCATTAAGCCAGTACAGGAACCTTGCCCTGAAAAAAGTGAGAATATCATCATGTTCCCCGGAGACATCTTTAAGGATATCTTTTTCTAGGTCGAATAATTCTTCACTATTATTATACATCTCTATTATATAAGACCAGTTCCTCCACCTTATACCCAGAGACGGGGGAGCTCCATAGGAAGTGGAAAATGCAAACCTGTCATCAATGGATCCTTTTTCCATAGATTTAAAAATAGATTCTCCATCAAAAAATCTCTCTTTACCGAAAAGTTCTGCAAATGTCGGAAAAATATCAACCAATTGAGTGACCCTCTCTATCCTTTTTCCCTTCAATCCCATATATTTTGGAAATTTAATTATCAATGGTACACGGGTTGTTTCATTATATACATTGTGGCCATGCCCCCAGACACCATGTTCATAAACAGCTTCTCCATGATCTGAAGTGAATATAATAAAAGATTTGTCATACAGATCCTGTTTTTTAAGTGACAGGATCAATTCACCTATCTGACTATCAACATGCCTTATGGATGAATCATAATCATTAATTACATCGTTTATCTCATCCTTATTAAATTTGTACTTCTGTTTTTCCAGTTTCACCAGGCGGAAGATCATCCTCATCTCACCCGGTTTTCTCTCTCTTTTCCCATACATATCAAGAAACGGTGGAGGCGGAATAATCGGGAAATGGGGAGCCCTGAAATGGAGATAAGAAAAAATCGGGCCTTTTTCAGATATCTGTTTATTAAAAGCTTTAATAATATTGTTCTCAAGATAACGGTGATCATCCCATTTGAAAAATGCCTTAAAATAATTATCAACTCCCTGGGCAAAACCAAAAACTCTTGATATATTACCTGCTTCCGTTAACAAGGATGTTTTATATCCAAGATCTCTGAAAAATTCCGGCATCATATAGAGCCCTTTTGGAAGCCTGTTAGTGAGAAGGCGTAACTTATGCCGGTGAGGATAATAACCAGTAAATAAAGAAGCTACACTTGACCTGGTAAAAGTGGCATTTGCATAAGCATTTTCAAATACAACAGCATCATCGGCAAATTTATCTATAACAGGTGATGTATCCCTTTTATAACCATAAATACCCAGGTGATCCGTATGGCATCCGTCAATAAGAAATATAAAAACATTCGGCGATCCTTTTATTCTGGTGGCAATTTTGTTGTTTTTTTCAGATTTTTTTTTATTAAATCCATAATCAGTGATCTTAAATTTTCCATCAATAATTTTGATCTTCAGAAAACCATGTGTTTTAAACTTAAAATTATAGGTATCACTATCTGAAAAAATTGATGAAGACCCTAGTTCATTTTTTTCAGTCTTTTTATCTCCCTCTATAAATTCAACTTTATTTATCACTACTTTGCCCTTTCCGGACAACTCAATTTCACCATTTCCGGCTGGATAATAGTGAACTATTTCTTCTCCCTTCAAAAGCAGTGATCTTTCTGTCTCAGTCTTTTTCCCAATTGTAACTGTCTCTATTTTCAGAGATCCTTTTCCTGCTCTTCTGAACTCGAGAAAATTAAATCCTTTAAGCAATTTTGCCTTTTTCTTAAAAATTTTTTTCCCGGGAGCCGGGAAAAGTACAAACTTTTTTTTCCCATTTATAAATATATCGCTGGCTTCTCCTTTAAGTTCATATCTGATCTTCAAAGTTTCTTTCGATTCTGACTTTCTGAAAAAAATGAATTTTGAAATACTTTTATTTGAGAGGAAAAAATTATCTTTCATTGAAAAACCGCTCCAGATATTTCTGTCTCCTGAAGCTACTGATATATCAGCCTGATCCGTATTCCAGAGAAACGTTGGCCCTATATTCTTCCCCTTTTTGTTATTAGAACAGGAAGGAATTATTAATAAAACACAAATTATTAAAACTATTTTCCATTTGTTCAAAATATTTCTCCTTTTAAAGTCACAATTACTCTAAAGATGATAATATATATCTGGGTGACATTCAATGTTTCCCCAATCAATTAACACTCAATACATTACATCTAACTAAAGAAATATCTCAGAATATTTCATTAATAAGTTTGCTTTTGATCTCCTGGATCTGATCGTTTTATTTCAATATATTTATTATCAACCCCAGGGAAAATACCTCACGTATTTGTACCTTGTCAATTATATCTTCATCATAGAACATTTCAAACTCAACCCTCATCTGCAGCCATGAATTTATCTTAACATCAACTTTATTGTTCCAGCGGATATCAGGATTTTTGACAGGAGTGACGGAGAAAAAAAGGTCAAATTCAGAATCGGCCTTAACATTTTTAAAGATCTCTTTTTCAAATTCCAACTTTGAAGAGATCCCGGCCTCAAACTTTATCCCTATATCATCAGACAGGCCATAAAGCTCTCTCAGCTCCGGGCGGCCCACATACACCTGTTTCATACCCAGGCCCAATGAACTTCTGAACCATTTATCTTTTCTGAAAGTGAAACTTATTGATTGGGCCATGTATAGGGGTGAAAGGATATTTGAAACCTTTACAGGAAGTTCCTTTACCTCTTTAAACGGATTTTTTTCATAATTGTATCCGGAGGTAAACTGGGTCCTCAGAGACAGGTCCAGGAACAATGCCCACTTTCCACCTTCCCTGAATGTATATCCCGATGCAAATGAATAGTGGATCAGGTCTTCGGTCTTCCTGAGGTTAGTCCCTTCCTGTTTTAAGATCCCAATCCCCAGCTCAATTTCATGATCCCTGTCCTTCCGTCCGGAAATTTTCCGAAAGCTCCCCTCCAGTGAAGATGAAAATGCAAGAGAGTTACTCCCCCCTCTCTGCCAGTTTGAAAAAGATGACTGGGTGGAGGAAAATAGAAGTTTAAGTTCTTTTTTCGATTTTTTCTTATCATCGGTTTTTTTTTCAGTAAAAGCAGGAGCATGCAAAAACAATAAAATAAGAATAGCAGTAAAAAAAAATTTCATAGGTAAAATATTACTAAAAAAGTGGCCTTTTGACAATAAATAGCCAAGAAAAGATTGTCATTGAGGAATAAGAGGACTTGTCATTAATAGTCACTGTTTTGGTCATTGCTTATTTTGTCATTCGTGCTTGTTTCGTGCTTCGATATTCTAATTTCGGATTTATTTTCTATTGATGATAGCTGAAGCTGATAAAAGGGGACAGGCACTTATTTCCTACCTGATATATTATCTTTGGATATATTGTTTGTGAACTACTTATTATAACC
>JBDLJQ010000015.1:0-56385 GCA_039714255.1 Acidobacteriota bacterium | reverse complement strand
TTATGGTTTTGACATTTTTGGGTGGCTGTGATAGTTTCAATAAATTGGAAAAATGGGAAAAAGGGTCATATTAATAATACTTGACAGTGCCGGTGTTGGTGCAATGCCTGATGCTGGTAAATACGGGGATAAGGGAGCGAATACTTTTAAGAATACTGCGGATGCTGTGGGAGGGCTGAGTCTCCCGAACCTCCGGAAACTGGGCATGGGAAATATTGTTGATATTAAAGGTGTGAATCCTGTTTCTGACCCACAGGCTATGTATGGAAAGATGGCTGAAGCATCAAACAGCAAAGATACAATGGCAGGCCATTGGGAGATGATGGGGCTGATTACCGAAATTCCTTTTCCTTTATATCCCGATGGTTTTCCTGATGAGATAATCAACTCTTTTATGAAAGTAACGGGAGTGAGAGGTATACTCGGCAACCGTGCGGAATCAGGAACAAAAATTATAAAGGAACTGGGTGAAGAACATATAAAGACCTCTTTTCCCATCGTTTATACTTCGGGAGACTCTGTATTCCAGATAGCAGCTCATGAAGATGTAATCCCCCTGAAAACCTTATATGATCTTTGCGAATCGGCAAGGGATATTTGCGACAAATATAATATCGGAAGGGTGATAGCGAGGCCCTTCACCGGAGAAGAGGGGAATTTTAAAAGGACAGCAGACAGAAAAGATTATCCCATGGTACCTCCGGGAAAAACTGTACTTGATATACTGGAGGAAAATAATGTTCCTGTTACGGGTATTGGAAAGATAGAAGATATATTTGCCAGAAGAGGAGTTCCGAGAGCGATCCATACAAAAAATAACAGTGAAGGGATGAAAGTTCTCTCTGATGAACTATTGAGAGCAGAAAAAGGATTGATATTTATAAACCTGGTGGATTTTGATATGTTGTACGGCCACAGGAGAGATCCGAATGGTTATGCCGGGGCTCTGGAGGAATTTGACAGAGGATTGGGT
Source organism: Acidobacteriota bacterium (assembly GCA_039714255.1). Classification (GTDB taxonomy): domain Bacteria; phylum Acidobacteriota; class Aminicenantia; order UBA2199; family UBA2199; genus UBA647. The sequence goes on along the minus strand of JBDLJQ010000015.1, from coordinate 55,412 downwards.
GAGTTTATAAATAAACTGAGAAAAGATGATATAGTGATGATCACTGCAGATCATGGCTGCGACCCCACCTTTAAAGGAACGGACCATACCCGTGAATATGTCCCCCTTCTTGTATTTGGGGAAAAAATATTGCCAGGCAATATGGGGATCAGGAAAACTTTTTCAGATATCGGGATCTCAATATTGAACTATTTTGAGATCGGTGCAGGAAATTTTCCGGGAAATAGTTTTATTTAAAATTTATTGTGCTAAACTCTTACTGAAGATCCAGGAGAAAAAATGGGAATATTTGAAAAAATTCAGGAAGCAAAAAATTATATTGACGGAAAAACCTCTGTTGTTCCGGAAACAGGAATAGTCTTAGGATCAGGGCTTGGAGAGTTTGCAGATTTTGTAGAGAATAAAACTGTAATATCCTACGGCGATATCCCGAATTTTAAAAATGTTTCAGTAAAAGGACATGCAGGTAACCTGGTTCTGGGTGAAGTGAAAGGGAAAAAGGTTGTTGTACTGCAGGGCAGATATCACTTTTATGAGGGGCATGAGATCGGTGATGTTGTTTTCCCGGTAAGGGTCATCGCCTCACTGGGGATAAAAAATCTTATCCTGACCAATGCAGCCGGAGGTATAAAAGAAAATTTTACTCCCGGAGACCTGATGATAATAACAGACCATATCAACCTTATGGCAACAAATCCCCTGACCGGAAAAAATGATGAGAGGCTTGGCCCCCGTTTCCCGGATATGAGCTCTATTTACAGCAGGAGGCTCTCGGGTATTATTGAGGAAAAGAGTAAAATCCTCGATATTGATGTCAGGTCGGGTGTATATGCAGGGCTGAAGGGGCCTTCATATGAAACTCCGGCAGAGATCAGGATGCTCTCAACCATCGGTGCCGATGCTGTTGGAATGTCAACTGTACCGGAAAGTATTGCAGCAAGGCATATGGGAGTGGAAATTGCCGGGATCTCCTGTATAACAAATATGGCTGCGGGTATTTCAAAAAAGCCCCTGGACCATAAAGAGGTTACTGAAACAGCAGACAGAGTAAAAAATGACTTTATTGCTCTCCTGAACGATGTTGTTCCCGAAATTTGAAAAATTTTCCATATGAAATAGTGTATTTAAAAAATTTTTCTATTCTGATAAAATGATAAAAGGATATCTAATGGACAAAGATGATCTTAAAATGTTTTCAGCAAACCTGAAAACTCTATATGGTGAGATAATAAATAAGGATCTGGATCATTTTGATTTTTTCGGACTTCCTAAAACAGCTACCCAGAAAGAGATAGAAGAAGGTTACAGGGGGTTCCTTACAGAGTTTCATCCTGATAAGGGAGAGCTTATAAAAGATCCTGATGATAAGGATAAGTTTGATTATATACTGAACAGGGGAAGAACGGCATTCAATGTGATCTCGAATTATGAAAAGAGGGCCCAGTATGAGAAAAACGGTTTCCGGGAAATGTCTTCCGACGAGGAGAAGGAAGAAGAATCTACAAATAAATCCAAAAATCTCTACAAAAAAGCAAAAACCCTGTATCATCAGCAAAAGTTTGATATAGCGATAACCGCTCTGAAACAATCAATTGAACTGGAGGAAAAAGCAGATTCTTTTCTCCTTATGGGCCTTTGCCAGGCAAACTTTGTTACCATGAAAAAGGAGGCGGAACAAAGCCTTCTGAAAGCTGCTGAGCTGGAATCGTGGAACCCTGAACCATATGTTGCCCTCGGGATGCTTTTTTACAGCGAAAAACTTTTTAAGAGGGCGGAAGGATACTTCAGGAAGGTCCTTGAGATAGAGCCCGGGCATGAACTTGCCGGGAAGAAACTTAATGAGATAGCGGGCCCTGATAGAAAAGATATACTGGGTGATGTTCAGGACAAATTGAAAAAAGCGATCCCTTCCATATTCAGTAAAAAGAAAAAATAAATGAGATTTCCTCCCGATCCTGTTTTATGGTATAATACCCGATCTTAGGAAGCCAATCTTATTAAGTTTTAAGGAAATCAACAAAACTTTAAATAAATAACAGGTTATAAGGGGAAAAAAATGGAAAGTTCTATAATTCAGAAGATTAGAAATATTGGTATTGTGGCCCATATCGATGCCGGTAAGACCACAACGTCAGAGAGGATACTCTTTTTTACAGGGATCACCCATAAACTGGGTGAGGTTCATGACGGTCAGGCCGTGATGGATTTTATGAAACAGGAACAGGAGAGGGGTATAACTATCACTTCAGCTGCCATAACCACAAAATGGAAGGATCACCAGATCAATATTATTGATACTCCGGGACATATTGATTTTACTCTCGAGGTGGAACGTTCTTTGAGGGTTCTTGACGGAATTGTTATGGTTTTTTGTGCAGTTGGCGGTGTAGAACCCCAGAGTGAAACTGTCTGGCACCAGGCAGACAGATATAAGGTCCCGAGGATCGCATTTGTGAATAAGATGGACAGGCAGGGAGCCGACCTGACAGAAACTATTAAAATGATGAATGAGATGCTTGGCGCTAATGCTGTTGCATACCAGATCCCGATAGGCAAAGAAGAAGATTTCGAAGGTGTAATAGACCTTATTGAGATGAAGGCCATTACTTATGACGGTATCGATCAGGTTATTAATGATATCCCTGATGAATATAAAGAAGAGTCGGAAAATGCAAGAATAAATCTTATAGAAAAACTTGCAGACTTTAATGATGATCTTATGGAAAAGTATCTTGAAGGTGAAGATATAACTTCTGATGATATTATTAAGGCATCCAGAAATGCAGTATTAAAACTTTTGATAACACCGGTTTTCTGCGGAACAGCATTTAAGAACAAAGGGATCAGAATCCTCCTCGATGCAATTATAGATTACCTTCCATCACCCATTGACAGGGGAATTGTACTTGGTTATGACAAGGATAATCCGGAAACAACCCTTTCAAGGAAACCTTCATGCAAGAGGCCTTTTTCAGCACTTGCATTTAAGATAATCAATGATAATTTTGTTGGCCAGCAAACTTTTATACGCGTTTATTCAGGGGAACTTGAATCAGGAAGTTATGTGTATAATTCTTCAAAAGAGAAAAAAGAAAGGGTTGGAAGGATCATGAGGATCCATGCCAATAACAGGGAAGATCTTTCTACTATAAAAGCAGGTGATATTGCAGCTCTCATAGGGACAAAATATACAACAACCGGAGATACTCTCTGTGATGAAGATAACCCGATCCTCCTTGAAAATATACATTATCCGGAAACTGTTGTGGATATGAAGATCAATCCGGCAAATATGAAGGACAGGGATAAACTGGGAATTGCACTTAATAAAATGTCCCTTGAGGACCCCTCATTCAAGGTTAATTATGACAGGGAGACGGAAGAAACGGTTGTTTCGGGGATGGGAGAACTTCACCTGGAAGTTATAGTGGACAGGTTGAAAAATGAGCATAAGGTCGATGTTGAAGTTGGTGCCCCTTCAGTTGCATTCAGAGAGACAATAACCAGAGAGGTCAGGCATGAATATAAATTCAAAAAGCAGACAGGGGGACATGGACAATTTGCTCATGTTGATTTCAGGATCGAATCGAATTCCGGAAATGGTATCGAATTTGTTGACAAGATAAAGGGGGGAAATATTCCCAAAGAGTATATCCCCGCAGTAAGGAAAGGGTTTGAAAATATGATGAATAAAGGGCTTCTTGCCGGATTTCCCATGGTTGATATTAAGTTTACCCTGATAGATGGAAGTTTCCACCCGGTAGATTCAAGTGAAATGGCATTCAAAAGTTGTACGGAACAGGGCCTTAAAGAGATAATTAATAAATCAGCGCCTCAGATACTGGAACCCATAATGAAAATTGAGATAAACACTCCTGATGATTATATGGGGGATGTTATAGGTGATATTAACCGTAGAAGGGGCCATATTGAAAATATGAGAAGGCACAGAAAGGGATCGCAGAAATTGAACGGGATGGTACCTTTGAAGGAAATGTTCGGTTATGCTTCATCTCTAAGGACTATTTCCAGTGGAAGGGCAAACTATTCAATTGAATTCCTCAGGTATTCTCCCCTCCCGGGATCTCTTGCAGAAGAAGTTGTAAAGGAAAGTAAGGAAAAAGAACAGAACTCTTAGGATTTCCTGTACGATTTTTCCATAAGTTTAAGGAGCAGTTTCTTTGGAAGGACTCTTCTAAGCTGAAGGCCAAAACTATAAGTAAAACCCGGTATTCCCAGGAGTTTACTCTTCTTAAATGATTTGATCGCTTTTTTTGCCACCTTGTCCGCGCTATGGTTGAACGGGTCATCGGCTCCCCTGAGCTTGTCAAGGCCTGAGGTTGAGAGCATTTCAGTGGCGATCCCCCCCGGAGCATAAGAAGAAATAATTATATTTTTATTTTTATTTTCAGCAAATAATATTTCTGTAAAAACCTGTGCCCCGTGTTTGGAAGCAGTATATGCATTCTGATAGGCCAGGGGAAAGAAGGCTCCCATACTTGTAACATTCAGTAAAACTCCTTCTCCCTTTTTTTTAAAATAGTCCAGGAACAGGAGGCTTAACCTCATTAATGCCTTTAAATTTACATCTATTATTTTTTCATATTTTTCAAATTTATCAACTTCTGTAATGCCATAATCGGTCATACCGGCATTGTTTATTATGCCGAAGACATCGGCTTTTTTTGTACTTTGTTTATAAAGATTATCCACGCTCTCCCTGTCCGACAGATCTGTTTCTATCACCATAACTTCTATTTTAAACTCCGATTCCAGCTCTTTTTTCAGTGATTCCAGCCTGTCTTTCCGGCGTGCTGCAAGTATAAGGTTGGCACCTTCTTTCCCGGCCAGTTCTATTGCAATTGCCTTACCCAATCCGCTTGAAGCGCCTGTAATGATGATCCATTTGTCTTTAAAATCTATTTTTTTCATCCAAAGATTATACCAGCAAATCATGGTATGAACAATTTAATGAATAGTTTTTTTATCCGGGAGTTTGAATCAGATCATAAAAAGTTTTTAAACAATTCTTTCTTATGTTATTTACACATTCCAAATATTTACATTGATTTATAGAAGGACAGAGAGGGGGCTTCCCATGTGACCGGATCACCTGTTAAGCCGTTCTTATAACTTACAATTTCCAGTTTTACCGGCACCACCTTTATAAGTATAAAATTATTCCTGTCCGGCGGATAAAATTTTTCCCACCCTTTTTTCCAGTATTTTCTTTTTTCTTCCTCTTTATCAATCAAATATGCTTCCCCTTTCAGGTTTACATATCCGTCTCCCCCCGGGATTTCATAATAGATAGTTACCTTATTGTTCTTTTTTATCTCTTTCACTTTTCTGCTGTTTGAATTTGTCCCCATCCGGACAACCATATTTTTATCGGGGGGAAATGGGTCCATCACCCTTGTATTTGGGAATCCGTTCTCACCGGTGGTGATCAATACACATAGATCAGATGATCCAATTATTTTCTTTGCAGTGTTGATCAGTTTTTCTTTTTGGATTTTCTGAGGTTGTTCTGAACTGCTGATATATCCTCCGGTTATTAAAAGAATAAAAAAAATAAATATTAGAAAGGCCTTTGTTCTCATGATCACTCCCTTTCCCATAATATAAAATTTTTATTAAATTATCAAAAATAGTTGATAAATAAACACTTATTTTTCTTTCGTTAGAAAATTACCAAAATTGACTTTATGGTGATATTTGAATAAAATTCTGATACTAAAATTAAATAATTTGGGATCAAAATCATATAAAGGAGTTAAATAATGGAAAAAAGAGATGTGATAATAATCGGATCGGGCCCTGCAGGGCTTACCGCAGCAATATATGCAGCAAGGGCAAATCTGAAGCCGCTTGTAATTGAAGGTTATGCTTCCGGGGGACAGCTTATGATAACAACGGAAGTGGAAAACTTTCCGGGATTTAAAGAAGGAATTACCGGCCCGGATCTGATAGCAGAGTTGAGGGCCCAGGCAGAAAAATTCGGTACTGAATTTATTACTGCGGATGTAACAAAGGTCGAACTTAGTGGAGATAAAAAGATCGTATGGGAAGATGATAACGGATATGAAGCAAAAACTGTTATCGTCTCAACCGGTGCCACAGCCAACCTTCTGGGGCTGGAGAGTGAAAAAAAACTTATGGGAAGAGGTGTAAGTGCCTGTGCTACATGCGACGGATTCTTCTTTAAGGATAAGGTTGTGTGTGTTATCGGGGGCGGGGACAGTGCCATGGAAGAGGGTACCTTCCTGACAAAATTTGCATCCAAAGTTTATATCATACATAGAAGGGATGAGTTCCGTGCTTCAAAGATCATGGTTCAAAAAGCAAATGATAATCCCAAGGTAGAGTTTATTCTGGATTCTGTTCCGGAAGAAGTTCTGGGGGAAGAGAGGGTTACAGGTGTCAGGTTAAAGAATGTTAAAACCGGTAAAACCAGTGACCTTGAGATCGATGGTATGTTTGTTGCGATCGGCCATACTCCAAGCACGAAACTTTTTAAAGGGCAGGTGGATATGGACCCGAAGGGTTACATTGTTACATCGAATGACAAAAAAAAGATCACATATACAAATATTCCCGGTGTTTTTGCCTGTGGAGACGTTCAGGATTCATCCTACAGACAGGCTATTACTGCAGCCGGGAGCGGGTGCCAGGCTGCCCTCGACTGTGAAAGGTATCTGGAAGAGATCGACTGAACAATAAGGATCAATAGATTTTAGTTTTTTTATAATATAGAATATAAAAAACTTTCTTTATGAAATATTGGAAATCTATAACTCTGTTGGTCCTTTTTTTTTTATTAAGCCCGCTTTATTCAAAATTTCATCCTGAAATAAAATGGGAAAAGATATCCTCTGATAAGTTCATTGTTATTTACCCCTGTGGTTTTGGATCCGAGGCGGTGGAAACACTGAATAAAGTTGATCTTTTTTATAATGATCTGAAAAAATTCTGGAAAAGTGATATAAGGGGAAAAGTAAGGATTCTTCTAACTGATAATACAGATCTTCCGGTGGAAGAGTCAGGGTTCTTCCCTTACAATAATATCAGGATATCTTTATATCCTCCTGCTCCGGACTCTCTTTTCGGTAACAATTTAAACTGGATAAACTCGGCATTGATACGGGGGCTGAACAGAATCTTTATATACAGCCAGGGATCGAAATTTTTGTTCTTTATGAGAAAATATACGGGAAATAACCCGATATTACTCCCCACGCTGATAATTCCCGCGTGGATCATTGAGGGGCTTGGTTCAATTCCCGAGGTCGGTACCGGTGAGAACAGGAGATTTCATACGCCGGAATTCAGGATCTATGCAGAGACTATTCTGGCAGGTGGAAAGCTCCCTGTTATGGGTTCTTTAAAAAGTGAATATTCCAAATGGCCGGGCCCCGATGCAAAATATATTTTCGGAGCTTTGTTCGGAAAAAAATTATCTGAATATTATTCAAGAGACCAGATAGTGGGGTTTGTGAAAAATTTTTCCCGTTATCCTCTCCCGCTCCTGATAAAAGATCTCTGCAATATCTCCTTTCTTCCCGTACAGGAAAGGTTTGCCATGGAATTCGGTGACAAAATGAAAGAGTTCTGGCTGGAGGCCGGCATTAGGTATATGGAGAGAACACCGAAGAAATATCCGGATATCAAAAAATTGACCACATCAGGTTTTTATAATAAATATCCTGTTGCTGTGTCGGAAAATGAAGTGGCCTTTTTCAGGAATGACCTGAAAAAAACACCCGGTGTCTTTCTTCTTAACAAGGATTCGGGAAAAGTAAGGATGTTGTTCAAAAAATTTCATATTAACGGAATGTTCTGGTTCAAAAAAGAGAAAAAATTATATTTCTCTGCAGTGGATTACCATAAGGCTTTTTTCAGATATTCTGATATTTATTTTTACGATTTTTTTTCCGGAAGGATAGAGCGGGTTACCAGGGGGAAGCGTTTGTCCTCTCCCGTCCGGATCAGGGATAGGATATATTTTGTTAAAAGGGAAAAAGGGAGTTCATTCCTCGGATATTTTGAAGTTAATTCCGGAAAAACAACGTTGCTGACACATGGATTTGCCTCCATTTCAAAGATAGCTGTTTCTCCCGATGAAAAGTATATAGCCGCTTCTGTGAAAAAATCCGGGAGCAATTGGGAGATAGGGCTGTTTAGTATAAAAGGAAATTTGATCAGATTTTTAGATGTTAAAGGAAGGAAGTCATGTTATCCCCGGTGGAAGAATAAAAGTGAACTTTTTTTTATTTCTGAATTTAACGGGAATTACCGGCTTTCCGGATATAATATGGATAACCGGGCCCTTGAAGTGTATGATTCTCCAAAAATACCTCCAGTAAAATATTTTGACTTTTGTTTTGATGAAAGCATTATCATTTCATTTATAGATAGAAATGGTTTTAACCTCGGGGTTTTCAACCCCTCAGATCTTTCCACAGTAAAGGTTGAGGAAGAAGATAAATCAGAAAAAACCTGCGATAAGCCTGAGCTGAAAATTTCAGGAGAGGCAAATAAATATGGAACCTTGAAGGACCTTCTCCCCCAATATTTTTCCCTCTCCATCCGTTTGGGGGGAGATGAAATTCAGCCGGGTTTTATTATTTCGGGTTTTGATGTTCTTAAAAAACATTATTTCACATTTAAAACATTTACAGGACTTAAAAATAACAAACTGAATTATTCATTTACATATCGTTATAACGGAGGATACGGGACCATCGGATTAGAGTATTCAAAATTTTATAATTTCAGGTCCCATTGGGATAAGGGTAAATTCATTAATACTTCGGAGAGGGGCACACTCTCTTACGGCATTCCCCTGTTTAAAAATAATGTCGGGATTCTGGAGTTCTATTCGGATATACATTTTGAAGCCGGATCAGATTATTTCCCTGAGGCCGGTGAAAAAGATACAGTAAAAAATAACGGATTAAGAACCGGGGTCTATTTCAGGTCTGCAAAAAGTTATTATGATTCTCATTCTTTATCGGACGGAGTTGACCTTTATGTTTTGTTTATAAAAGATCTTAAGTTTCTGGGCAGCAGTTCAGATATAAATACTGCTATAATCGGTTTGAAACAATATATATCTTTGTTCAGTCCCAATACCCTTGCTGTGAGGTTTCTGGTTGCTGATTCATGGGGAGAGGGGCGGCGCAGGTTTTATCTGGGCGGATCAGCATCAAAGGAAAAAACTGATCTGACTGATAACAATCCTTTTTCACTTTTAAGGGGTTATCCGGAAGGATATTTTGAGGGAACCGGTGGGTTTTCGCTCAATGTTGAATACAGGATGCTTCTGGGAAAGATCGAAAGGCCATTAATGTTTTCCAGAAGTATTGAAAGGTTGTTTTTCTCCATATTTGCCGATTCCGGTCAGGTGTGGGGAGAAATTAAAAGGATCGATCCTGTTCTTTCTGTGGGGGGAGAACTGAACCTTGTATTTTATGTAGGGAAGGAAAAGTTTGTCCTCGCTTTAGGAGCAGGCGTAGGTATCCATCCTGAACATTCACCCAGGTTTTATCTCAGGATCGGGAATTCATTCTGATCTCTCAGGAATGGTCTGCAAGAACATACTCTTTCCTGTAAAAAATGTATGCAGTAGCTGCAAAAAACAGTGTTGATATAAATAGCAGCATAAGTACAGCTTCAAAATATGGAAGTCTCTCAACCCAGAAGTTGAACGGCCCTCTACCCCTTGGAAGTTCAATGGGGATAATTGATGTCATATAATAAATAATGGTCATCTTCTGAGCAGCTCCGGGGAGGATCTGGGCAAGCCCTTCCCATCCGAAAATAAAAAATACCCCGAGTATGGTGGATTTTTTTAATAATGCACCAAGCATCATAAAAAATGAGCTATAGGCAAGAATTGATAGAAATCCGGCAAATTCGAGCTGAGCCAGTGTTTTCATTGATCCCGGATCAAAAATATTGTTAAAATTTGTTACTACATATAAAGATGTTGATCCCAGGAAAAAACTGCTGAATGATACGGTGAAGTATGAAAGAAACTTTCCGGTAAGAACTGATAGTTTTGAAGCCGGTGAAGCCTGGAGGTAGATAAGGGTTTTAGACTCAATTTCGTCACCTAATACTGATCCGCCGAAGAGGAGAGAAACCAGTTGAATATAGAGTTGGAAAAAAAATGACATTCCTCCCCTTGCAAAGAAGACACTTCCTTCAAGGGGAGAGCTATGATTAACGGCTTTTATACCGTTTACCAGCAAAAAAATTATCAGGGGGAAGAATGAAAAAAGGATAAAAAACTTTGTTTTTTTTGATTTGAAAAGTTTTTTTGTGAAAAATAGATAAATTGTTTTTACATTATTTAAATTTAGCATGATTTACCTGTCGATCAGATAATCAAAAACAGACTGGAGATTGTCATCGGGGGAACTTATTTCACTGATATCTATTTCAGAACCGGCAATTATTTTCATCAGATTATCAAAGAACATGTCACGTTTATCTGTTTCCAATATGATCTTATCCTCCTTATCCTTAAGTTGTATGTTTAAGATAAAATCGTAGGGGACCAGGTTCTGTGCAAGGAGCCTGGGTTTGTCACATACAACCGAGATCTTATGAGGGTGTGAGTCAATGAGGTTTCTTATTTCCTGGATATCACCATGGGCAAAAACTTTTCCCTGATGGATCAGGATCACATTGTTGGTCATTGATTCTATCTCGGAGAGTATATGAGATGAAACAATAACAGTCCGCCCCTCTTTTTCAAATTCCTTCAGCATTTTTATTATTCTGATCCTCCACAGAGGGTCAACTCCCCTGAGAGGTTCGTCCAGAACAATAAGTTTTGAATCATTTATTATGGCTGATGCAAACTTCAGTCTCTGCCTCATCCCCATGCTGTATTTACTTATCAGCCTGTTCTTGTTTTCTGTTAATCCTATATTTTCCAGTGCAGCTTCAGCCCTCTTTATTGCTTCTTTTTCACTATATCCGAAAAGCCGGGCTTTAAAGAGGATGAATTCCCACCCGGTTACATCCCTGTAAAAAGCATCATATTCAGGACAATATCCAATGTCAGAAAAAAGCTTGTTATTGTTAAAGACCGGTTCTCCGAAAATTTTTATGTTCCCGATATTGGGCTTTAACTGTCCCGTCAGTATTTTAAGGAATGTCGATTTACCTGCACCGTTAGGCCCCAGGATCCCCTGGATCCCTTTTCCGATACCAAGAGAAATTTCGCTTATACCCTGGACATTTCCATACCATTTTGAAAGATTTTCACCTTTGACCACTATTTCCACTCAGACCTCCACTTTTTTTAACCTTATATAGAGGATTAATAGAAAAAGAGCTGTCATACCGGGTAAAACAACAGCTGAGATCCATCCGGGAGCGGAAAACTCCATCCCTGTGTTAAAAACAAAAGAACCGAATTGCTGGATAGTTTTTTCTATGGATATATAAAGAAAATGAGTATTTTTAAAGATAGCGTAGAACATACCGGCAAGGATATTTGAAAATATGAAAAAGAGGAAAAAGATTATTTTTACAAATCTTCCGTTGGAACTGATTGATGATAACATGAGGATGAGGGATGACCAGAAAAAGGAAATTATCACGGGAAATATTATGGATTTGATCAGAAGTGTAAAACCAGCTGAAAAATCACCGGTAAATATCACTTTAAATATTGTTAGCAGGAGGCCGGGAACTAAAGTAAAGAACAGGAGGTAGAACATTACTATGGAAAATTTTCCTGCCAGATAATCAATTTTCCCGAGGGGCCTTGAAAGGTAGAGTGAGATCGACTTATGTTTCAGGTCGTTTGAAATTAATTCAGAGCCTGCAAACAAAGATAAAATTGCGCTCATAAAAATAAGAAATCCGTTTGTGTAAAATGTACGGAAAAGGAGGGCATCGGAGCTGATCATTCTTATAAGCTTGCCCATTCCGTTCAGTTCAGGTTTGGAGGAAATGTAAAGTGCCACAAGAAAAACAAAAAAAAGAGAGGAAAATGATGCAAATAAAAGCTTTGAAAATCTTTTTTTATATACACTTTTTATTCCAACAGTAAAAATGGGAAACCACCTGAAACTTGTCCTCTGAAGTTCTCCTTCCCAATTGTAGTAACCTTTTTCCCTAATTGGCACTTTTTTCTCCTATTGCTTTTATAAATGCATCTTCCAGCGTGGAACGCCTTTTTAGAAAATGTCTTATCTGAGTTCCTGTTTTAATGGCTGTTCTGAATATTTTTTTTTTCGGATAGTTAAGAGGGAGGTGGATCTTTATAATATCTTTTTCACTGTCTTCTGTTTTGAATTCTGAGAATTCCTTTAAAAATTCTTCTGAGTTTCCGCTTAATTTTAATTCAAAAATATCGATCTCTTTTTCTCTGATATCAGATATTTTTTCTTCTGAGATAATTTTTCCGTGGTTCATTATTATTACATCTTTACACGTTGCCTCAATATCTGTAAGTATATGTGAAGAGATTATTATGCTCATTGTCCCTTTTAAAGAAATATCATTAATAAGTTCAAGCATCTCTTTTCTTGCTTTAGGGTCCATTCCCGAGGTTGGTTCATCAAGAAAAAGTAATACCGGGTCATGGACAATTGAAGCAGCCAGTTTAAGGCGCTGCATCATACCGGCAGAATAGGTCTCTATCTTCCTGTATCTGGACTCTTCCAGCCCCACATAATACAATACCTCATGGCTCCTCTTTATAGCTTCCTGTTTCGGCATCCCTGTTAACCGTCCGAGATATGATGTGAAATCCACTCCATCCATCCCCGGGATCAGGGAGTCGGTCTCTGACATATATCCAATCTTTTCCCTCATTTCCGGGTTGTTTTCCAGAATGTTATAACCCAGTATTTTTCCGTTGCCGGATGCAGGTTTTAAAAATCCGAGTATAACTTTCATCAGTGTGGTTTTTCCGGCACCATTAGGGCCAAGGAGGCCAAATATCCCCTTTTCGGTACTGATAGATACATTGTCAATAGCTTTAAGGCTGCCATAGCTGAAATTGATATTATCCAGTTTTATTATTGTTCCCATTGTTTTTTCATACGTTTTTTTTTTGATATTGTTTTTTATATGTTTTATTATATTAAAATATTTTTTTGGAGGAAACATTATGAACAAAGATATTTTTAAAATAATTATTCTTAACGGCAGGCCGGCGGCGGGAAAATCGGAAGTGATAGATTATCTGAAAAAAGTGCCGGTTGAAAAAAGGATAGAAAAATTTCATGTTGGTGAGTTTGAAGAGATCGATGATTTCCCTATCCTGTGGGAACAATTTGAAGATGATGATATCCTTGAGGAAATGGGATTGCCAAGGCTTATATCAAAACGTTTTTTTGAATACAATGGAAAAGAATATGAAGGATATAATTTTAAAGATAAGTGGTATTGGAATTTCCTGATAAAAAAGATCAATTTTCTTTATGAAAAAAAAATAAAAGCAGAACCGGGTTATCATGATAACAAAACTGCTATTATTGAGTTTTCCAGAGGATCTGAACATGGAGGATTCAAAACTGCTTATGACTTTTTGTCTGAAGAGATATTAAAGGACGGAGCTGCACTTTATATAAATGTGACATGGGAGGAATCTCTCCGGAAGAACAGGAGAAGGTTTAACCCTGACAAACCTGATTCGATCCTTGAGCATGCGCTGGAAGATATCAAAATTGAAAAATTATATAAAGATTCCGACTGGGCGGAGTTTTCATCTGCCGACCCGTCATTTTTAAGGGTTAAAGGAAACAATGTTCCCTACGGTATATTTGAAAACATGCCTGAAAAAACAGATAAGCCTGATGTGCTTGGAGCTCACCTGGAAGAGGTATTGTCTGTGCTCTGGAAGAATTACAGAGGGAACAGATGATACATTCAAATGCGTATAAAGTGAGACGATTCTGGAACTGGTTTCCTCTTGGTTTATCTTATGCATTCCTGTACATGGGACGGTACAATTTAACAGTATCTAAAGTTGCCCTTGGAGATTTAATGACAAAAGCCGATTTCGGCTTTATTTTTGGTTTTGGTACAGTCACTTATGCCCTTGCTTTTCTTATAAACGGCCCTTTAACAGACCGGATCGGAGGAAAAAAGGGGATGCTTATTGCGGTTGCAGGTGCCGCTGTAATGAATTTGCTTATGGGATACTACATTTCAATATTTACACCTGATAAAATCAGTAGTTTTAATATCCGGACGATCTTTACAATTCTATATTCTGCAAATATGTATTTCCAAAGTTTTGGAGCTCTTTCCATAGTAAAGGTGAATGCCCACTGGTTTCATGTAAATGAAAGGGGCGGGTTCTCCGGGATATTCGGGACAATGATCTCTTCCGGAATATTTTTTGCTTTTACGGTGAATGGCTGGATACTTGCTGTGAGTACCGGTAATGAAGGGAGTGTGACAGCTGTTAAGATAGTATTTTTTGCTCCTGCTTTAGTTCTTTTGATAATGTTCCTGGTCGAATTTTTTCTTCTTAAGGACAGACCCGGACTTGCAGGATTCAAGGATTTTGATACCGGTGATGCAAGCAGTGGTGAAGAAGATGTGAAAATATCCAGTTTTGCAATAATTAAAAAGGTTATAACCAATCCAATCATCCTGACCATTGCTTTAGTGGAATTCTGCACCGGAGTCTTAAGAAATGGTGTGATGCACTGGTTTCCCATATATGCAAAAGAAGTTCTAAAACTTCCTGCACATCACTGGCTTAGACATGGGTCCTGGGGAGACTGGCAGCTTGTTGCAGCAATCTTTGCTGCAGCTGCTATCCTTTTTGTTCTGGCAGTGAGGTCTCAGGGGAAACGCCGGGTGTGGTTGATCATTTCCGGTGCCCTTGTTGCCCTTGCTCCATTTTTGATGGGAGGATGGGGAGGAATTTTAATGGTTGCCGGTGTTATCGGAGGAAATGTCGCCGGTTGGGTTAGTGATATCTTCTTTAACTCAAGACGTGCACCCGCGGCCGGAGGACTTTACGGACTGCTTGCACTGGTTCTTGTTTTTATGTTCTTCTCGATGAATAATGTGTGGATGCTTGGTATTATTGTATTTATTGTATCTACCTGTGTGATCGGGACTCATGGTTTATTGTCCGGTACTGCAACGATGGATTTTGGCGGAAGAAAAGGTGCTGCAACGGCGGTTGGGATTATTGACGGATTTGTCTATCTTGGAACTGGAGTACAGTCTTTTGCTCTTGGCTGGATTACATCTAAAAACTGGAATTTATGGCCGGTTTTTTTAATTCCATTTGCATTTATCGGATTTTTTCTGTTATTGAAGATATGGAATGCAAAACCGGGAAAAAAATAAAAAAAATTAATTTTTTTTAACATAAATTTAATATAAAAAAAAAGTTTTTTTTGTTATAATTTTTTAAACAAACCAAACAAATCAAAAAGGAGGATTTGATGAACAAAAGCCTTTTCTTCAAAGTAATTCTCCTGTTATTGCTGCCTGTTGCGATTATTGCGCAGAGTGCGACGACGGGAGCTATTGCCGGTGTTGTTGTTAACAATGACGGTTCACCAATCTCAGGAGTTTTTATTAAAGCAGTTCATGTTCCTACAGGAACTACCTTTAATGTTGTGACTCTTGCAGATGGAAGATACTTCATCCCGGCAGTTAAGGCCGGAAGCCCTTATACTGTTACTGCTTCCATGACAGGTTTCAGAACAGAAAAAAAGACAGGGATAAAAGTCAAACTGGGTGAAAAGACCCAGTTGAATTTTGCTCTGGAAATGGCCACAGTGGATGCCGGAGAGATTATTGTTACAGGAGTTGAAACAATAATCAACAAATCAAGAACCGGTGCTACTCAGAATGTCGGCCAGAGTACAATTGAAGAACTTCCAACAATTTCACGTGCTTTAAGTGATTTTACCCGTCTTGCTCCGCAGTTTGCCAGCGGAGAAGATACCGGATCATTCAGTGCCGCAGGAAGGAACTCAAAGTATAATAATATTCAGGTTGACGGTGCCCAGAACAATGACCTTTTCGGGTTAGACCTTAGTGGTACTCCCGGTGGGCAGGCTGAATCGACACCCATCAGTCTTGATGTAGTTCAGGAGTTCCAGATAGTTCTTTCACCCTATGATGTCCGTTACGGTGGTTTTACCGGCGGCGGGATCAATGTTATCACTAAAAGTGGTACCAACGATTTTCATGGAGCAGGATATTATTATGGAAGAGATGATAGCCTTGTTGGTGACGGCCCGGATGAATCTCCCTTTGCTGAATTTTCAGATGCAACCTATGGTATCTCCATAGGCGGCCCGATAATCAAGAACAAGCTTTTCTTCTTCTTCAATTATGAACAGACAAAGAGGAAAACACCGGAAGATCTTTTTATCGACGGAAGCGGAGCAGCACATGACTTTGGTTTCAAAGATGAAGCTGACCGTATAATGTCTATATTAAACGGTTACGGATATGATGCCGGCGGCTACGACCAGGTGACCAATGAAACAAATAGTAAAAAAATATTCTTCAGGTTAGACTGGAATATAAATGATAAACACAGGCTGACATTGAGGAACAACTATGTTGATTCGTATCATGAAAGGCTTGGAAGATCAAGTTTTTACTTCTTTGAACTGGGAAATGCAGGAAGAGTATATAATAACTGGAATAACTCCACAGTCCTTCAGCTGAACAGTACTTTTTCCGAAAAGCTTTATAATGAACTTATCATCAACTATACAAAAATTGAGGATGATCCCACATATATGGGTGAAGCATTCCCGAGGATAATCATTGATGCCGGTGATGTTGATTTTGGTGCCGGTTCGGAAGAATATCGTCACAGGAATTTTCTTGCCCAGTCCCTTATAGAAATTACTGATAACCTGACAATATATTCAGGAAAACATACATTTATCCTTGGAACACATAATGAGTTCTTCAAATTCGAAAATGTATTTGTACAGAGAGAATTTGGAAAATATGAATTTGACAGCATAGATGATCTCGCAGCCGGGACACCTTCATACTATGACAGATATTATTCTATCACAGATGATCCCGGAGCAACTGCAAGATTCAGTGTTGCACAATTGGGATTTTATGCAGGAGATGAATGGGCTGTAAAGGATAACTTTACATTAACATTCGGTTTGAGAGCTGATGTTCCCCTGATGAATGATACTCCTCCTGCGAATCCTGCGGTTGAAACTTCATTCGGGATCCCCACAGATCAGAATTCAGGTGGAAACCTGCTGGTTTCACCAAGGGTTGGTTTTAACCTTGACCTGAATAATGATGGTGAAACACAACTGCGTGGTGGTATCGGTATCTTTTCCGGAAGGGCTCCATATGTATGGATATCCAACCAGTTCTCAAATACAGCTACCGAAATCGCAAGATATAAGGATTATAGCCCTGATTTCCTCTTTCAGCCAGATCCTTACAATCAGCCGATTAATCCTTTTGCCAGGATCTCCGGAGACATAAACCTTATTGATAAGGACTTTAAGTTTCCTCAGGTTTTCAGAATGAATTTAGCCGTTGACAAAAAACTTCCTCTGGGATTCACCGGAACTGTGGAGTTTATTTATACAAAGAATGTTAACGAAGTTAGATTTCAGAATATCAACCTTCAGGAGGTTGGAACATCCGACATCGACGGAAGGCCGCTTTTTGGTACTCCGAGTACTTATAAGTATGGGTCTCCTGACTGGAAAGATCCCAACTTCGGTAATGTTATCAAGCTGAGTAATACAAATGAAGGATATGAATTTTCACTTTCATTCCAGCTTCAGAAAATGTGGGGCGGTGGTAATATGATCAATGCTTCATATACCTATGGTGAGTCTAAAGCACTCTTCGGAGGAACATCTTCAAGAGCTATCTCTAACTGGGGATATAACATTACAGAATGGAACCCCAATGAGCCTAAGTTAAGCTGGTCACCCTGGGATACACGCCACAGGTTCATGTTTGCAATGACAAAAAAATTCAACTTTATTGCAAATGCTCCTACAAAATTTTCTGTTTTCTATAATGGAAGATCAGGCCGTCCCTATTCCACACGTTTTTATAATGATGTGAATGGTGACTCAAGGCAGAATGACTCAATCTGGGTACCTGCAACTTCTGATGACATAATCGTTACCAGAGGAACCTGGGCGGAAATTGACCAGTATATTTCAGATGACCCGGCGCTTGATGCTAACAGAGGCAAGATCCTGCCGAGAAATGCAAGTAGAGACCCATGGTCACACGTTGTTGACCTGAAGTTAGCTCAGGATATTCCACTGCCTATGAAAGGCCACAAACTTGAACTTTCATTCACAATTCAGAATTTCCTGAACATGCTCAACAAAGACTGGGGTGTTTACAGGTATATTTCATATGATGATACTCCGTTCACATGGAAAGGGACCGATGCAGCAACAGGAAAACCGATGTATGCATTTTATGGCAAAGCTGATTCAGCAGATGCCAGATATTCAATCAACCAGCTGCTTTCAAGATGGAAAGCTCAGTTCGGAATCAGATACGGATTCTAAAATAGTATTTTAGAATAAATAAAAGGAGCCTCCCGGGTAACCGGGGGGCTTTTTTTATGGAGTTTTTTAAATAAGTTTTTCTGCTGTAAGAAGATCTACTATCCGGTAGATACCTCTTCCATCTATTAATCTTTTCCCTGATCCACCCATTGCCTGCCTTCTTTCAAGAGTGAATGACCTTATCAGGTTTACTAAAACCTTTTCATCTATATTTTTTTCAGGATATTTTTCTCCTGCTCCATTATTTTCAAATGCATCCGCTTTGTTTTCCATATTTTTATTTGTTGTAAGGTAAATGGCAGGTGTTCCTGCAGCGGCGGCTTTACAAGCTGAAATATCGGGTTGAACTATAGCCAGGTCCGTTTCAAAAAAGGGCCTCGCCAGGCTCTCGATCTTTCCGGTAAATCTAACCCGGGGATATATCCTTCTTAAGGTTTTCAGGTTAGATTTTTTCAGATTTTTCCCGGGAACGATCTTTACATTAAAGTTGTGCCTGGTAAGAATATCTGTAATGTTACGGGTATACCTGTAATCCTGATCTTCTCCGGGTACAAATAGTATATTTTTAACTTGTTTACCATATTTTCTTTTTAATTTGTTAAAGTGGATATATTTATGATGGAGGATAGTGTATTCAGGGCCCGAAAGGTTGTTTTTACCTGGAGAAGCAGATAGTCCTTCAATGGCAGTCGGGTCAATGAAAAGATCAATCCCGGCCTGATCCTCTCCGGACTCTGCAAATTTAATTATTTTTATATCATTTTTTTTTGCAAATTCGATAAGAGAGATATCTTCTTTATCTGTCCTGCATTTATCAAAAAGAACGGAAGACAGGTTATGACTGAAAATTTCATCTGAAGTTTTTACCAGGGGGAATGGGAATTTCCCCGCTTTTAAAAGTTCCTCCGGTATTTTTCCACCGGAAACAGAAAAAATCAGGTCTATCTTTTTTTTTAACAGATAACCTAACTGAATGGCCCTTTTAAGCCTGAAAAAGTCTTTGCCGGGGCCTGTTTCAGTCTTTATCAGCAGCATTTAGCCGAGAATTTCCCTGATTGTCTCCATTGCAGTATCGATCTCTTCCTTAGTTATAATTAATGGTGGTGCAAATCTGATTATCCAGTCATGGGTCTCTTTACACAATATACCCTTCTCTTTCAGTTTTGTTGTATAAATTCTTGCTTTTCCTGCAGATTCCTTCAGAACAACTCCTATCAGAAGGCCTCTTCCCCTGACAAGCTCAATTTTGTCAGAGTTTAAACCTTCAAGCTGTTCTTTAAAATATTTCCCCAGTTCAAATGATCTGTTAGCAAGATTTTCATCCAGAAGAACCTCAATGGAAGCTATTGCAACGGCACAACCAAGGGGATTTCCTCCGAAGGTTGAACCATGGGATCCGGGAGTGAAAACACCCAGAATATCTTCGTTTGCCGCCACTGCACTTACGGGGAATACTCCTCCACCCAGGGCTTTTCCCATCACTATTATGTCGGGAACTATGTTGTCATACATAAATGCGAACATTTTACCTGTCCTTGCAAACCCGGTCTGTATTTCATCAACTGCAAGAAGAATATTGTTCTCTTTTGTTATGTCGCTTAATCCTTTTAAAAATCCGTCATCGGGAACAACAACACCTGCCTCACCCTGGATGGGTTCAACAAGGATTCCCACAGTATTCTCATTAATAGCACTTTTTACCGAATCCAGGTCATTGTAGGGAACTATCTTAAAACCAGGTGTGAAAGGGCCGTAATTGTCTTTTGCATCGGGGTCGGTTGAAAAAGATACTATGGTGGTTGTTCTGCCGTGAAAATTTTCTTCAAAAACAATTATTTCAGCTTTATTCTGTTCAATGCCTTTTTTTAAATATCCCCATTTTCTCATTGTTTTTATTGCAGTCTCAACAGCTTCTGCTCCTGTGTTCATGGGGAGAACCATATCTTTTTCTGTTAATTCTGCTAATTTTTTTGCAAACAGGGGCCATTTGTCGTTAAAAAATGCCCTTGATGTGAGAGTTAACTCATCAGCCTGATTTTTAAGAGCCTTAATTATTGCCGGATGCCTGTGTCCCTGGTTAACTGCAGAATATGCTGAAAGCATGTCCATATATTTTTTGCCCTCTACATCTTCTACCCATATTCCTTCAGCTTTAGAGATAACTACCTCTAAAGGGTGATAATTGTGAGCGCCATATTTGTGCTCAATTTCAATAAGTTTTTCGGAACTATAATTTGTCATTTTTCACCTCAAAAATAGTATCATATATTTTATCAGTTTAAATCTTTTCGTCAACCCATAAGCAATAAACTTAGCAGTTTGCGGCAACAACAAAAAGATTAATCATGCCACCGATATATTGTTAAATTTTATCAATATAACCGTAGTTTGCAGGCTGGTGGCAGGGCTCTAATGTTGACAGAAATGGTAAAATATGAGAAAATTCGAGACTCAATAAAGATGGAGGTAAAAATGGAAAGTCAGCCCAGAGTAGTAGTTTTTTCGACTCCTTCCTGTTCATGGTGCAGAACTTTAAAGCAGTATTTGAAGAAAAATAAAATCAGATTTAAAGATATAGATGTTTCAAAAGATAATGCAGGAGCAAGGGATATGGTAAGGAGGACAGGGCAGCAGGGAGTTCCTGTAACCCTGATCAATAACAGGTCTATTATCGGATTTAATAAATCTGAAATAAATAAACTATTAAAGATAAAAGGATAAAAGGAGAATAAAATGAAAATTCAACCATTAGATGACAGAGTGTTAGTATTACCTTTGGATAATGAAGAAAAAGTAGGATCGATCATTATTCCTGATACAGCTAAGGAAAAACCGATTGTGGGTGAAGTTAAAGCAGTTGGAACAGATGATGAATTGAAGGACCTTATTAAAGTAGGGGACAAAGTAATTTTTGGTAAATATGCAGGTGAAGAGGTTAAGGTAGAGGGTGCAAAGCATCTTCTTATCTCAAGATCCGACCTGTTAGCTAAAGTAAACTAATAACTTTAAAAATAAGCGGGCGGTTTCAGATCGCCCGCTACTCATCCTGATTTTTGATACTTTGAAGAATTTATATCTTTTGCCTCAAAGCCTCAAATAAGATCACGGCAGCCGCCGTAGAGACATTCAACGATTCAACCATATTTGAATGGGGAATAGTTATAAACTGGTCTGCATTTTTTTTTAATAAAGGGGACAAACCTTTCTGCTCTCCTCCCAGTATAATTGCGGTTTTCATTTTAAAATCATATTCATAATAAGGGACGCCTTCTCCGATTGTTGTCCCGGCTATCCAGTATCCGGCATCTTTCAGAACATCTATATCTCTTGAAAGATTCTTTGAAGGAACAATTCTCGAGTTAAGAAGTGCTCCTGAAGAAACCTTTAAAACGGTTTCGTTTACAGGGGCAGATCTTCTTTGAGATATCAATATACCGTCAATATCCGCTGCAACACAGCTCCTTATTATGGCACCCAGATTACCGGTATCATTTATGGAATCCAATATCAGAATA
The DNA here is from genome assembly GCA_039714255.1 of Acidobacteriota bacterium. GTDB lineage: Bacteria > Acidobacteriota > Aminicenantia > UBA2199 > UBA2199 > UBA647. The sequence goes on along the minus strand of JBDLJQ010000015.1, from coordinate 33,358 downwards.
AGGTCTTTTACCGGATTTTCAAGGACCTCTTTTAATGAGAAAAATCTAACCGGAGAGATCTCAGCAAAAACACCCTGGTTTTCAGGCCCGGCTTTTCTTAGAAGTGCATTTTGAGGCACCATTAAATAAGGTATTTTTTTCTCCCTGCATAACGATATTATTTCCGATATTTTGTTATCCTTTCTTTTAGAGTTTATAAAAACCTTGTTAATGGGAGTATCGGACCGAAGAGCTTCAAGCAGAGCATTTATAGAAACAATTTTCATTTTATTATTTTGCCTATCCTTTCCTTCATATTTATTATCGGGGGCTTTATCTCTCTTACAGAACCTTCTTCAACAACCGGAATGAAGTCTTTTAACTCAATACCTTTATCCTTTCCTGTCAGAGCAAGGCGGATGGGATGGTAAAGCTCTTTGCCTTTGATCCCACTCTTTTCCTGTATCTTTTTCAGTCCGTTCAACACAACCTCAAAAGAGACAGGTGAGCTGATATTTTCAATTTCACTGTAAAGTAATTTCAGGACTGTCATAGCGCTATCGGATCTTTTCAGGCCATCGTTGACCTCTTTACTAAATTCAGTAGTGGAGAATTGGCTGAACCCGGAAGAGATATCTTCAAGTGTATATTCATAATTGGAGAGAACACCGGCAGCCTGGCCTATCCATTCCATTATTTCCGGTTCTTTTTTAAATGAAATTCCTTTCTCTTCAAGGAATGGTGCGACTAATAATCCCAACTCCTTTTTACTCATCTTTCTGATGTGCTCCCTGTTGATCCACTTCAATTTCTGGTAGTCAAATATTGCAGATGATTTTGAAACTTTTTTTATGTTAAATGCTGAGACAAGTTCCTTTTTTAAAAAGATTTCCCTGTTATCACCAGGAGACCATCCAAGAAGAGAGAGATAGTTAAAAAGTGCTTCGGGAAGGTAACCGTTTTTTCTAAATTCACTGATTGATACCGATCCATGCCTCTTCGATAATTTTGTGCTGTCTTCACCCATTACCATTGATAAATGGGCAAAACCAGGTGTCTGGAAATCCAATGCATTAAAAAGCAATACCTGTTTAAAAGTGTTTGACAAATGGTCTTCACCTCTGATCACCATATCAATTTTCATCAGAAAATCATCAATTACGACTGCAAAGTTATATGCAGGTATTCCGTTTGACCTCACAATGATCATATCTCCAATCAGGTCTGATTCAAATGAAACATCATCCCGGACAAGATCATTAAATGAGATAGTTTTTCCTTTTGGAGCCCGGAATCTGACTGAAGCTTTCTCTCCGTTCTTTACCCTTTTTTTTGATTCTTCGGGATCAAGATCTCTGCATTTTCCCGAATAGATTATATTTTCTCCCTTTGCTTTTGCTTCTGTTTTTTCTTTTTCAAGTTCTTCCACTGAGCAAAAACAATAATATGCTTTTCCGCTTTCTATTAATTGTTCTTTATATTTATCGTAATATACATTTCTTTCCGACTGTCTGTAAGGCCCGGTATCTCCCCCTTTTACCGGCCCTTCATCCCATTCCAGGCCGAGCCATTCCAGGTCTTTTATAAGGTTATCTTCATACTCTTTTTTCGATCTTTCCAGGTCGGTATCTTCTATCCTTAAAATAAACTTTCCGTTATTCTTTTTGGAATACAGATAGTTAAAAACAGCGGTCCTTGCATTTCCCACATGAATAAAACCTGTAGGGGACGGGGCAAATCTGACTCTTTTCATTTTTTCTCCTGAAGTGATACAGATTATACGATATATCCTCTGCCCGGTAAAGTCTGTTCTACATAATAAGTATACCCTCACCCCATGCCCCTCTCCCAGAAGGAGAGGGGTTCCTTTTTATTGTCTATACTGATTTTAGATCCCGGCATTGCCGGTTTCTCTCCCCCATGGGAGAGATGGATGTGAGGGCAAAATAATAAATTTGTGAAAGTGCAAGAGTAACTGCCGTATTTGTATAAACAATCAGGGGTGGTGGGCTGGGAAGTTGTTAAAAATCTACCTTTCCGGTGATTATTTCTTTCATTTGTGTTATAAATTGATAATGAAAGATAATAAAAAAACACTTTTTATAGTTAACCCTAAAGCGGGGAAAGGTTCTGCCAATAAATATTTTGAAAAAGTATATGATCAATTAAAGGAAAAATTCTCTAATCCTGATCTTATTATTTCAAAATATCCGGGACATCTTTATGAGATAGGAAAAGATGCAGTAAAGAAGAGATATGAGAGGATAATATCCATGGGAGGGGACGGGACCCCATATGAGATCATTAATGGAATATATAACAAAAAAAAAGAGAATAAAAATATTGAGTTCGGATTTTTACCAGCAGGTACAGGTAATTCATTTTTAAGAGATTTTTCGGAAATTTCAGTTGAAAAGATCCTGAATAGAATATTGGAATCCAAAAACAGGGTTGTTGACCTTGCTCAGTTTAATCTTTCTGTGAATGATAAGATCGAGAATAAATATTTTCTGAATATACTTGGTATTGGCCTTATTGCTGATATTTTAAAGCTTACAAATGAAAGGTTTAAATTTCTGGGGCCTGCCGGCTATGGATTGGGTGTTCTGGCCAGGCTCTTTAAGGGGATGAAGAACAGAATCCACCTTGATGTTGACGGCAGGGAGTATGAGTTCAGAAACAGTGCAATGGTTATATCCAACTCCAAATATACCGGTGGTACAATGAAGATAGCTCCGGATGCAGTTACAGATGATGGAAAAGTTAATATTATTGTTTTTAACGAAGTGGACAGGAGGGATATCCTGAAAATATTTTCAGGTATATTTAAGGGGTCACATCTGGAACATCCGAAAGTTGTCCATCTGACAGGCAGCAGGATAAAGGTAAATACAGAGCCGGAAGAGATGGTGATGGCTGATGGTGAACTTATAGGTAAAACTCCGGTAAATATGAAAGTTTTACCGAAGGAACTTAAAATTTTAGTATGAAAAGGATAAAAGATATTATTATATCCTTTTTCATATATCTTATAGAATATTTAAATTTTCTTGTTTGGGGGATCATCCTTATAATTTTAAGTTTTTTTCACACAGGGAAATTTTTTGAATTTCTGTTAACCCGGTTTTGTCGTACGATCTTATTTATTGGAGGGGTCAGGGTTAAAATCGAAGGGATCAATAACATTGATGATAAAAAGCAATATATCCTTATGATGAACCATGTAAATCTTTTTGATGCATTTGTACTGAACGGGTCATATCCGGGGAAGGTGAGAGGAATAGAAGAGGAGAGCCATATGAGATGGCCGTTTTACGGTTGGCTGATGACCAGAATAGGGATGATACCCATAAGCAGGAAAAATGCAAGAGACGCCCTGGGGTCCCTGAAAAAGGCTGCTGAGATCTTAAAAAAACAAAAAAATTTTTCGGTAGCAATATTGCCGGAAGGAACCCGGACAATGACGGGAAAACTTGGAAATTTTAAGAGAGGCGGCTTCCTCCTTGCTCAGGAATCGGGGCTTGAGATACTGCCTGTAGTCCAGGTGGGAAGTTATGAGATCAAAAAGAAAAAGAGGTGGATCGTCAGGCCGGGAAAAATAAAACTTGTGTTCGAAAAACCCATATCTACTACAGGTTTCACTAAAGAGAACATTAGAGACCTTATGGATGATGTGAGAAAAGTTTTCCTGAAATATGTGGACTGATACTTTTGTATGTAATAAAAGGTTTTTGTTTTGAATTTGATTTTTCAAGAGAGTTAATAAAAAATATTTCAAAGAGACAATGTTAAAAAATAAAATAGTACTATTAACCGGAGCAACTGATGGTATCGGTAAACAAACTGCGTATAAGCTTGCTCAAAACGGAGTTAATTTAATAATGCATGGGAAAAATATTGAAAAGGGAAATAAAATAAAAGATGAAATAATTCATAAAACGCAAAATAAAAATGTATATTATTTTAATGCTGATTTTACTTCTTTTCCGGAAATAAAAAATTTTTCTTATGAAATTCACAAGAAAGTTTCACATATAGATATATTGATTAATAATGCCGGGATCTATGAAGATAAAAAAATAATTCTAAAAAATGGAATAGAGAAAAATTTTATGGTTAATCACCTTGCTGGTTTTTCTTTAACACTAAGTTTGTTAGATTTATTGAAAAAAACTGTTGGTGCAAGAATTATTAATGTCAGTTCAATGATACATGCGCATAGTATTGATTTTGAAAATTTGAATGCGGAAAAATATTACTCAGGTGACAATGCCTATTCTTTATCAAAATTATGTAATATTTTATTTACTTATGAATTAAGTGATATTTTTAAAAATAGTAATATCATAATTAATGCATTGCATCCGGGAGTGATAAATACTAAATTGCTAAGAGCAGGTTGGGGCGCTATGGGAAGTTCTGCAGATGAGGGAGCAGAACGTATTTTCTATTTGGTAAATTCGGAGGATGTAGAAAATACCGGCGGAAAATATTTTATGAATGATAATTCAATAAGATCAGCTGAAATCTCATATAATAAATCAATAAGAAAAAAATTGTGGAATTTAAGTTTGGAGTATATAAAAAAATCGGATTTAAAAAATAGTGTTTTTATAATATAGAAAAAAGAATAATGAAAAAAAATACAATTATATATAAACCCATTGGCATAATTTATTCTGGTTTTTCAAAAGCCGGTGGAACCCCCATACAGCCAACCGGATCAATGGAGACAAAGGGAAGAATTGAACTATTTCCGGAATTTACAGAAGGCTTAAAGGACCTTGATGATTTTTCCCATATAATATTGTTATACCATTTTCATTTGTCTAAAGAACTAAAATTGGTGGCAAATGCATATATGGATAATGATATAAAACATGGGGTCTTTGCAATGCGGGCTCCAAGCAGACCTAATAACATAGGAATGTCCATTGTAAAACTTGAAAGTATTAAAAAAAATATTCTATATATTAAAGATATTGATATCATTAATGAAACACCACTTCTGGATATAAAACCTTATGTGCCGGAATTTGATGTTAGAGAAAATGTACGAATAGGATGGCTTGAGAAAAATGTTCAAAAATTATCTAAAACTAAAGCAGATGAAAGATTTAAATAATAAGAAACTATAACTCAACAAATATTAAGTATAATGGAGATATCAACAAAGTTATCAAAAATAAATTTTAAATGCTTCTTGTGGCATGCAATATTTCTTGCATTAGCTTCCAGTTTTATGGATGTTGATACTATCATCCCCTCCATGCTAATTAAAGCGGGCGGAAATTCAGTTCACCTGGGATTCCTGACTGCCATTATGTTAGGCGGTTCAAGTATTTTACAGTTGATATTTGCTCCCTTATTAGCTAAAAAGCTATTAAAACTAAAATATCTGCTTTTGGGAGTTAATCTCAGGGTTATAGCATTATTGTCAATGTCTGCAATGTTCTTTTTTTCTCCGGGCTTAAAAGGGGATGTTATAATTTTGCTGATATTTATTATGATCTCAATATTTTCTTTTAGCGGCAGCTATGCAAATGTTTCATATATCGACATACTTGGGAAATCGATTAAAAAGGAAAGGAGGAAACATTTTTTTTCTATTAAGGAGATTATAAGGAGCCTGGGTACATTTTCATCAGCAATTATTGTAAGAGACCTTATTAAAAGATTTGAATATCCGGAGAATTATTCAGTTCTTTTTTTAATTGCAGGAATACTATTGTTCGTTGCTTCTATAGGGTTCTGGAACATAAAAGAGATTCGCTCAATAAATCCTCCTGAAAGAAATATGATCGAATTTTATAAATTAATACCGGGTGAAATTAGAAAGAATAAGAATCTCAAGTATTATTTATTGGTAATTAACACCCTGGGCCTCGGGATAGGTTTTTTGCCTTTTTTAATTCTATTCGCGAAAGAAAACTTTGATTTATCTTATAAATTTATTGGAAATATATTATTGTTCAGAATAACGGGAATGTTAATAGCCGGTATTGTTTTTTACAGGTTATCGAAGAAGATCAACTATAAAACACTTTTAATTGTTGCATTAATTATTGGTAGTATGATCCCTTTTCTTGCATTGTTATTAAGCAATGATCAAACATACTATCAAATTATTTTTATATTATCCGGTATTTTTGTTTCTCTGTTTAAAATTTCCAATAACGGGATTTTACTGGAAATTTCAACAAATGAAAATCGTACTATTTATGCCGGAATTGCAGGTGCAGGAAAAATATTTACAACTATATTCCCATTACTTGCCGGATTATTGATATTTCATGTCGGATTTAATGTTGTTTTTTTAATTGTATCAGTTGTAATACTATTAAGTTTCTTTTTTGTAAAACAATTGAATTGTAACCCCTGAAAAAAAGATTATAAATTACCTGAAAAAATAAAAAGTTGGTAATATTTATTTTTTATTGGCAATATTATATATTGAATTATAAAAGAAAAACAGGAGATATTATGAGAAATTTAATTACAATAACATTGATCATTTTAACACTTAACTTAACCGTTCCTGCACAAACAGGAAAAATAATCAAAGAATTCAAAACACCGGGCAAATATCCGACAGGTATTTGTTTTGACGGAAAAAATATCTGGCAAACCGACAGGGAAACAGATAAAATTTATTGTACCAATGCTGAAACAGGTGATCTTATCAGCCAAATTGAATCACCTGCATATTGGCCTATGGGATTGGCATGGGACGGGAAATATCTCTGGAATGCCGATTATAGAGGAAGAACCGATAAGTCAGAAGACCGGGACGGGATGATCTTTAAAATTGACCCGAAAGATGGAACAGTTCTAAAAACATTGCATGCTCCCTCAAGCAGCCCCAAAGGCCTCACTTATGATGGGAAATATCTCTGGCTTGTTGATGACAGGACAGATAAAGTGATACAGTTCAGCCCCGAAGATGGAGCAACCATCAGTTCTTTTAAATCCCCTTCAGGTGACCCGAAGGGAATTACATTTGACGGTAAATATTTATGGATATCAGACAGGGGAAAAGATGAAATTTATATGGTTGACCCGAAAACAGGCTTTGTAATAATCATTATGGATGCACCCGGCAATTATGTCCATGGTATAACTGTTAATAATAATAAATTGTGGGCTGTCGACCACGAAGATGATAAGATTTACCAATTGAAGATAAAAGATAAGAAAAAATTTGTCCGTAAGGATAAAGAATTACATAAAATAACATTTAATCACCATACTACATGTTACGGGCCCGGGAAAATAAAAACTTTAAATGTGAATATTGCTTTGTCTGAGAACAGGGATAATCAGAAACTGTTAAAAGAGATAAGTTATAATATAAAACCGGAAAAAATAATAACGGATAAATGGGGACAAAGAACAGCTTTATTTCAATTCAGGGATATAAAGCCTGGCAAGAAAATAAGTATTCAGGCAGAAATGATCGTTGAAACACATAATGTCAGATATTTTCTTTATCCGGAAAATATCGGTTCATTAAAAGATATCCCGAAAGATATTAAAGTTAAATATCTTCAGGATGATGAGAAATATCAGATAGCGAGTGAAGTAATACAAAATACGGTAAATAAAGTTGTTGGTGATGAAAAAAATCCCTATTGGATAATGCGGAAATTGCATCAATATTTGATAGGCCATTTATATTATAAAATGGATGGTGCATGGGATACTGCACCGACAGTTATAACCAATGGCCATGGCTCCTGCTCTGAATATACATTTGTATTTATTTCACTATGCAGAGCTGCCGGGCTTCCTGCCAGATATGTAGGCTCTACATGGGATAGAAAGGAGTTGGCATATATGGATGATGTATATCACAGATGGGTTGAAGTATATCTGCCGAACTATGGCTGGATACCGACAGATCCGACCCATGGTGACAGAGATAACCCCAGAGATCAGGCATTTCCTATCGGCCTTGTACGAAATTCCGCTTTAATTACAACACAGTCGGGCGGCGGTTCCTCTACGATGGAATGGACTTATAACAGTAATGAAAATTATACTACAGAACCAAAAACCAATCTTAATATAACCCATTATGCCGATTGGGATAAAGTAGACAAAGCATTTATCAAATAATTAAAGAAAGGAGGAAAGAATGTCACTTATACCGGTTTTTAAAATAGGTGTCTGGAATGCCTGGATATTTTTACTATATCCTGCAATTCATCCCCTTATAATGATGCTGATCATTAAAAATGTGACGAAAAAAATGGAAAGCCATACTTATAACAAAGCTGAGAACATAATCTTTGTTTTTACGAACATTATTTTGTTTTTCGGAATGTTCATTTGTTCCGTTTTCCTCCCTTTACAATTGGGGACGATATGGTTTTATGCAGGCCTGGTCCTTTGTATATCTGGTATAATTTTATGGACGATGGCTATGGTGAACATTGCTGATATCCCGCCCGGGGAAGCCTGGACCAGAGGACTTTATCGTTATTCAAGACACCCCATGGTTCTCTCTTCATTTTTGATATTTATTGGTGCAGGTTTCGCGTCAGCATCATGGGTTCTTTTATTGTTTTCGATCGTATTTATAATTATGTCAACTATTCTTGTAGCTGCGGAAGAACGTTCCTGCCTTGAAAAGTTTGGCGCTGCATATGACAAGTATATGAACAATACTCCAAAATGGATAGGAATACCGGGATCGACAGGAAAATGATTGAAATATATTAAATTTTCTGGTTTTTTATGATTTTTAAAGTAATTTATTTACCTTTTAAAGGAGGTTATCATGAAAAATTTAAGATCGGATAATCGGGTAGATCGCAGAGATTTTATTACTAAAAGCCTATCACTAGGTGCATTCCTGGGAATGGGCTGTCCCGGAATGAAGGCAATGAATATTCAAAAAGATGTATCAAATGATATTAAGGACAACCACAAATTTCAAACACCCGCAAATTTTACATATGAACAATTATTTAATACTGTTTTCCGAAGCTGGTTTATAAGTTATATGAAATTATTACAGGAAAAAATTGGTACAGAAAAATTTTTAAAATTACTTACCGAAGTGGGTGATTCACACTATCAAAGCAGGGTGAAAAAGCATTTTAAAAAGATCAAAGATAAGTCTGTGGAATCATTAATAGAAAACTTCTGGGAGCCGGTTCAAAAAAGTAAATTCGGAAACTCTACAATAACAATTGAGATCATAGATAAGTCAAAAAGCAAAGGGGTGGTAAAAATGGATGAATGTTTATATGCTAAAACATTCAGGGAAAATGATGCCGCTGACATAGGCTATGCCGCAATCTGTCATGCCGATTTTGCTGTAACCGAAGAGTTTAATCCTAATATCAGGTTAACAAGGAACAAGTGTTTAATGAATGGCGATGAATGCTGTTTATTCGAATATTTGCTGCAAAGCTGATTAGTTTGATTTAGTATAATAGTATTATGAAATATAAAATCGATTTTAAAGACCTGAAATGGGAATCACCTTTTGAGGGGATAGAACATAAATATCTGGATCAGGAAGATATAAGGATCCGTCTGGTGGAATATTCAAAAATGATGCCGCCTCACTGGTGCGAGAAGGCACATTATGGATATATGATTGACGGGATCCTGGATATTGAATATGACAATGAAGTGATTCGTTACCTGAAAGGTGATGGTATTTTTATTCCTGCGGGAAAGGAGCATAAACATAAAGCTGTTGCAATAACTGATAATGTAAAAGTATTTTTTATTGAAATGATTGAATAATTAATGTATAAGCACTCAATTCAATGAGACTTTTGCTCTGTAGGTATAAACAATTTGTATGACTTGATCGTAAGATAGCTTATGAAAAGAAAAATATTAAAAAATAATAAAAGATTAGTTCAATCAGGCTTTATAATTCCGATAATATTCTGGGGTACCACAATTATCAGTGGATTAATGACTGAAAATTATAACCACCTGAGAAATCTGGTAAGTGAATTAGGTGCAATGGGTACAAAAACTCAATACATTTTTACAACAGGATTGGTATTAAGTTCAATCTTGAGTATATTCTTCGTTATCGGACTTTATAGATCAGCAAAGGGAACAGGATTAAAGACAATTCCGGTACTATTCATCCTGACTTTTTCTTTCTCAATATTCGGAGCTGCTGTTTTCCCTCTGCCTTTAAGGCTGCATGGAATTTTAGGCTTACCCTCCATGCTTTTGCCCCTATCTCCTCTGCTTGCTATGATTTTATGGAAAACCAGAACAATTCCAGGTGTTAAATTAACTTCGGGAATAATTTTATTAATTATGGCACTTGGATTTTCAGTATTGGTGCCGGATGTCATGGACAATTATTTCGGACTTAAGCAGCGGTTTTTTCACTTAGGCTGGACCCTGTGGTTTTTATATCTGGCCGGTATATTTACAGGACTAGAAAAGAGACCGTAATGAACTGATGTTATTATCTGTATAAAGTAAGATATCTTTTAAGCCCGTCTTTCCAGTGGGGCATGATATTTAATCCCTGATCTTTCAGGTTCTTATTCTCAAGGACCGAATATTTAGGCCTGTTTATATTATTGGCAAATTCTCCGGGGCCGGCTTTTTCAACCTTTACATCACTGCCCTTAATTGAAAATATCTCCTTTGCAAATTCATACCAGGAGCAGCTTCCTTCCGCAGCAACATGATACAAGCCGGGCTTCCCTTTGCTGCGGACAAGCTCTATGATCTGAGCTGCAATGTCTTCTGTAAATGTGGGGGAGAGGATCTCATCATCAACAACCCTGACCACCCCTTTTTCCTTTCCCAGTTCCAACATTTTATCAACAAAATTATATCCCTTTGCCATACAAATATTCTTCCCATAGATTCCCGATACACGGAGTATAAAATAATTATTTGAAATGGAACTGATAAAATATTCACCTGAAAGTTTTGTTGATGCATAGACACTCAGGGGATTGGGTTGGTCATACTCTGTATAAGGAGAACTTTTTTCACCGTCAAATACATAATCGGTGCTTATATGGAGGAGGGGAATTCCTGCATCAGAGCAGGCATTTGCAAGATTTATTGCTCCGGTGCCGTTTACCCTGAATGCTGAGGCCGGATCCTTTTCACACTGAGGAAGATTATGCATGGCCGCAGTATTTATCACAAGGTCAGCCTCAAGCTTTTTGCTTATCACAGTGTTTACGGAAAAATAATCGGATATTTCTATATCATTTTGTGTAAGTTCAATTACACTATCCCCGTTACTTTTGAAGGATCGGCAAATATCGCTTCCTAATTGTCCGTCAGCTCCGATAACTGTTATATTCATTATCGTTTGTAAATAAAATTTTCAGAATATTTATTGTTAAGCCACTCTGATAAATTTTGCGCTTTATTGTCCTTTTCAGAAATGATTGGATCTTTCACCGGCCAGTTTATTTTAATGTCGGGGTCATTCCACCTTATCCCCGATTCACCTTTATTGTTATATGTCCCGGAACAGAGATATTGAATCTCCACGGAATCGGATAAAGCACAAAAACCCCTTGCAAAACCTGGAGGAGCCCACACCTGGATCCTGCTTTCACTTGAAACTTCAAGTCCAAACCACTTACCAAGGGTGGGAGAACCTTTCCTTATATCAACGGCTGCCAGAAAAGCATTACCAGAGATCACTCTCATCAATTTTCCCATTGGAGGGTCCCACTGGAAATGGAGGCCTCTGAGAACTCCCTTTTTTGATATTGAGTGATTTTCCTGAACAAAATCTGCATGAATACCGATCCCACTGAACATATCTTTCCGATATTGTTCTATAAAAGAACCTCTTTCATCTTTAAATTCAACTGTTTTAATTACCTTGATCCCGTCCAGATGTTCAGAGATGAGCTCAAAAGGCATTAGAAAACCTCCCCATGGTTACTCTGCGGGTTTTATTTTTATTCACTATGTTCATAATGATTATTGTACTATATCCTGAACTATTTTCAATAAAGATATTTTGGCTGTTTTTTTCGGTTTTTTTATACAGATGTTTTATTGCAGATATCTTTATAATCACAAAAGTTGCAGATAAAACTTTCATTTTTATAAAAGTAGCCCCTTTTTATATTTTCGATAACAAAATTTATGATCTCAAACATTTTTTCCATATCAACATCTCTTGCGTTAATGCTGAATTGTTGTTGCTTGATATTTGTAGAATTTTTCGAATAAATTATCCTGAATTTAAGATCACTGATCACATTCCCCAGATTTTCTTCAAAAAGATATTTATAGATATACATTTGAAGAAATGATTTTGTCGCCCTCTCTTTTGACCATTTTGAAGTGGTGGTTTTAAAATCGGTCAGAGAAAAATCATCTTCAACAAGGTCAATTATACCTTTTAACTTTGTGTCTGATCCGGGAATTTTTGCTTCCAGATCTTTTTCGGTCATTAAAGGTTTTAGTTCCGGAGCGATCTCTTTCAGGAAATATTTTACAAATGAAAAACCTCTGTTTTTTGTATCCTCTCTGGAATTATCCCATTTTATCTCTGAATCTGATGTGGTCTTCCTGAAATTTTCCGAAAAATATTCAAGGATGTCATCATTTTGTATCTCTGATCCGGATATCTTTTTTTTTAAAAAATATTCTGCAGTGGAATGAAAAATGATCCCAAGCAGGATTTTATCGTTAATAGGGGTTTTGATCTCTTTTATATAGGAAAAATAGTATTGCCTGGGGCAATTCTGATAAAGTCTGATCTGGTTATATGATATATACTCTCTGGGAAGAGACATAAAAATTACTAAAATAAAAAACTATACTAAGCTTTTGTCCCTGTTTTACCAAGCAGAATTGTAAGTCTTGATTTATATCTCGAGCCGGTCTTTTTTGGTATTGTCCCTTTCGTAACAGTTTTATCTATAATAGAAATTACCTGTGGAAATAATTTCTCAGCTTCTTTCATATTTCCGGCTTCAATATCTTTTCTAAACTTTTTAATCTTATTTTTCATTTTGGACTTGTTCATTTTGTTGATCAGTCTCTTCTTTTCATCACGTTTGTACTTCTTAATTGCAGATTTGTGATTTGCCATTTACTTTCCTCCAAGTTAGAGGTAATAATACAGAAAAATGGGTAAATTGTCAATCCCGCCTCTTTCGTATACCTTTGATTTTAGTGTTGCATGTAAAATTGTTCAAAAAAATTTGACACTTCTTCTTAAAGATTTTATTATATGAAAATGGGAAGTTATGGTAGCATATTTGAGTTTTTTTTAATATTAGTGCCTATTCTGGTGATACTGTTTACACTTTCTTATTATTATGACAGAAGAAAGAAAAATCAACTGAAAAAAAAATTCAAAAAATTCACCTCAAATTATAGAGTAACAAGAGAAGATGCACGAACAGTTCCCAGGGTTATTATTCCGGATTCACTGGAAACCTTTTTAAAATTTTCAGAAAAAGAATTTTACAGGATGAAGGGAACTATTATCGACCTGTCTTTATCAGGCTTGCGTGTTGTTTTTAATAATCCTGTAAAAAAAATCCCCATTAATCAATTGTTTAAAAATGTACGAATTGTGACACCGATAAATTCTGTCCGTATCGGTGAATTAAAAATTGTCAGAATAGAAAATATTATAAAAAAGGGTGTAATGGCATTCCATATAAAAGATATTGAAGACAACCAGTTTGAAGAATTAAAGAAAACTATGGTCTATTTTGAAAGGTTTTCGCGGAATGCAAATTAAAAATATCGATTTTCCTCACAAGGATTTTTTTAAAAAACTTTTTAATGATGAAATTTACCTTGTGGGTGGAGTTGTAAGGGACCTCCTTATATCCGGAACTATTAAAGATCAGAAAGATATTGACCTGATGGTTACCGGGATCGACTATAATGAACTGAACAAAAAATTATCTCCCTTTGGAAAAACGAACACTGTGGGGAAAAGTTTTGCAGTAATCAAATTCACTAAGGATAATATGATCTTTGATATTTCTGTTCCAAGAAAGGATACGAAGAAAGATCCCGAATCCAGTTCTCATAAAAATTTTGCTGTAGAGAGTGGAAGACATATTTCCCTGGAAGAAGATCTTGCAAGGCGGGATTTTACCTGTAACTCAATGGCTTTAAGGATAAGTGACGGAAAATTATTTGACCTTTTTGACGGTAAAGGGGATATAGAGAAAAAAATAATTAAAATGACAGGGCCCGAAACATTTTCAGATGATCCACTAAGGCTTTTAAGGGCTGCAAGGTTTGCTTCTGTTCTTGGATTTTCCATTGATGAAGAAATATATCAGATGGGAAAATTTATTGATCTTGACGGCCTGAGCATTGAGAGGGTAACCGAAGAGTTCGCAAGAATGCTCCTTGAATCTGAAAAACCGTCTGTCGGAATGACTGAATATTTCAGGTTGTCAATTCTTGAAAAACTGTTTCCGGAAATTTATAAAATGTCATTGACACTTCAGGATTCTATCTTTCACCCGGAAAAAGATGAATACGGGCATCATACGGTTTTTATCCATGTAATGATCACCCTGGACATTGCAAAAAAAACGGCAAAAATATTTAAGCTTCCCCCTGAAGAAGAATTTGCACTTCTGATTGGTGTGATCCTTCATGATATAGGAAAACCTCAAACAACAAAGTGGGAACATAAACGCGGAAGGATGACCATCACTTCGATTCTCCATGACTCAAGAGGGACAGGTATAGGTGAAAAAATTCTTGACCGTATGAAAATAGATACAAAAAATAAATTTCCTGTAAAAACTTTTGTATTGAAACTTATAAAGAACCACCACAGGGTCTATGAATTGTACAGCAACCGGAATGTTGTGGGGTTCAAGGCTTTTTCAAGGTTACTGAAAGAAATGGAAGGGAGAGATGATCTCCTCATTTATCTCGATTTTGCAGATAGACAATCAAGAGCCGGCTCTCCATATGAATTTTCCGGGCTGGATGAGATATCAAAATGGTATTTTAATAGAAAAGAGGAACTTAAGATCAATAAAAAAACAATTGAACCGATCTTTTTAGGGAGAGACCTTATTGAACACGGAGTAGCTCCCGGTGAAAAAATGGGTAGCTTTTTAAAAGAGCTATATGAACATCAGCTGAATGGAAAATTCAACAAAAAAGAAGATGGACTGGAAATTCTGAAAAAGATCATTGAACAATAAAATAATAATATCAAACGATCTGGAAGAGAGGGTTGACCTGGGGATAAATATATTTTCAGGAATTAAGATCTCTGTAAAAAACGGCCTTACAGAGTTTATAAACACAGAGTTGAAAAATCTGAAAAATAAATATTCAGAATCTCTCCCGGAAGGATATTCAAATTCGCGGAAGCTCTATCGAAGTTTTAAAATCGATCCCACAAAACACAGGCCCTCTTCCGAAGCTTTGTGGAGGAGAGTTAAAAAAGGGCTTGAATTCCCCCGGGTAAACCTTTTTGTTGACCTGACAAACTTTTTATCGGTCAAATTTCAGATATCATATGGATTGTATGACCTGGGGAAGATCGAGGGTGATATTACAGCCGGAGTAGGAAGCCCAGGTGAAAATTATGAGGGGATAAGGAAAGATATTGTCAGCCTTGATGGAAAGATAGTCCTGAGGGACTCTTCAGGTCCGTTTGGAAATCCTTCTTCAGATTCTTTGAGAACATCTACAGAAGTGAATACAAATAATATTCTACAGGTACTTTTTTTTATGAAAAATGATCCCCAGAGGGAAGTAATATTAAATGAAACAGGAGAAATATTCAATAAATTTTTTAATATAAATGATACTGAAAGTTTTTTTGTCTGATTTTCTTCGAATATTTTAGCAAGGTTTTTTCTTCCTCTTTGTCCTACAATGTATGACAGATCTGTGTCATAATTATAAATGAGGAGATAAAATGAATAAAAATTTTAAGATCATTTCGATCATTATTTTTCTGGCGCTAATATTTGCAGCAAACACTTTTCTAATTTCAGGTGAGAAAGAGTTTGTAGAATGCTCTGAATGCGGCCACAAAATGGAGAAAGGGAAAACCCTGGAAGTAAAGCATTGTGGTAAAACATTACATGTATGCGGAGAAAAGTGTAAAGCGGCTCTTGAAAAGAAAGAAGGTGAATGTATACATAAAGCTATGTATAAATGCCCGATGAAAGAGTGTAATTATACATCTGAGAAGGATGGCAAATGTCCCAAATGCGGAATGGACCTGGAAAAAGTGGAAAAGAAGGCTGTTTATCAATGTACCACAAAAGGATGTAAATATACTTCTGATAAAGCAGGAAAATGTCCGATGTGTAAAACTGATCTGAAGAAAAAAACTTATGATCATAAAAAGAAAGGATGTTCCGGGAAAAAATCCGGGCCGCATCATTGATCTTAATTATAAAAAAGCCAAAAGGGAAAGATAAATAATTTTTCTCTCCCTTTATGAAAATAGAACGGCGGGGCATGTCCCCGCCTTTTTTGTATGTTTTTTCCCTGTTGAATGACATAATAGAGTTAAGAAGATGGATCCTGCCAAGATAACAGAAGAATATTATGGAAAGATCTATAAATTAGCCCTCTATTATCTTAAAAATGGATCTGAAGCTGAAGATCTTACTCAGGATATATTTTTTAAAGTACTGAAAAATCTCTCTTCCTTTAAAATGGAATCTCAGGTATACACATGGATCTACAGGATAGCAGTGAATACACTTACAAACTATCTGCGCAGGAAAAAAATCGTTCAATTTATATCCTTTGACAAGGATGATTTAAATGAAAAAAATCTTCCCCCTGATGAAGAAAAAGATCCTGCTGCCAGGATGGAACTGGAGGAGGAAAAACAGAATAAATTAAAAAAGTTGGATAGTGCTTTAAATACTCTTACTTCAAGGGAAAAGGGAGCTTTCTTTTTTTTCCATTATGAAAAAATTAAGCAGAAAGATATTGCAGTTATAATGGGCACATCGGTTTCCGCAGTGGAATCATTGATATTCAAATCAACGAAAAAAATAAAACGATTTTTAGCAGGATTATAATTATAATGTTGTCTAATTTTATGGAGAATGAAATGAAAAACATTGAAAGTGAAATTAAAGAATTAATTCAGCTGCACAATGGTTTTCTGGAAAACAGAAAAATTGAACTTGAATCTTCCGGGGTAAAAGTTTTCCGTGTCAAAAAAAGGACTGATACTGTTTCAGATATATTAGGTTTAAGGTTACGGAGGTTTGTTTTCTTGTATGTGGTCATTATCGCTATTTTCTTTTCAACAAGTTTTTTCATAGTTAATTCCCTGATGGAAACTGAGATAAAGAATGAATTTGTTAAGATAAATGGGGAAATTTTCAAATCTGACCATAAAGGAGGGATAGTTTTTGCTTTTAATGAGGCCCTGAAGTGAAAAAAAGAATTATATTTTTTATATTCCTGTTTTCTTTAATATTAAATATTGCCCTGGTAGTAAATATAATATCGTCTGAGAAGGGAAAATCTCCTGAAAGATCACTTTTCAGTGAAAAAATAAACTTATCCGATGATCAGAAAAAAAAGATTGATGATGAATCCTTTTTTTTAAAAGAGGAGAATAAAAAACTTGAACTTAAACTTTCGGAATGCAGAAAAGAGCTTTATACAGTTCTGGATTCGGATATTGTGGATAAAACCAGAGTGGAAAAATGTATAGATGATATAAACAGGATCCAGAAAAAGATCCAGATGAATACCATTGACCATCTGCTGATATATAAAAAGCATCTTTCAAAGAAGCAATGTGACTGTTTTCTTGCTGATTTCGGAGAACAAATGGATGTGGAACATAAGTGTGAAAAAAACTGTAAATGAGGCAGAGAAAAGTAGCTATAACATTTCCCAGATCGAATTCACCGCTTTAGCTGTTTCCTCGATAACAGGCCTCATATCTTTGTATGCTGCAAGGCCAAGTTCAACCGTCATTTTCATGGTAGAGATATGTCCGATAAATACCTTGCTATCCTCTTCATAAACTGTAAAGCTGCAGGGGAACAATAATCCTGCTGATTTTGTTACATCCAATGCGGCTTTTGCAAATTCGGGGCTGCATGCGAGAATAATGGTATACCTTGAATATTCCTTCAGATTGAATCCATCTTTGATCACTTTATCAATATCTTTAGTCAGCATGTGAACAAATCCATTCTCACTGATCAGGTTTTCAAGATCTTTTACTGTTTCGTCAAATCCGGTTTTTGATCGTTTTATTAAAGGCTCAATCATTTTTAGCTCCTCAATCCATAAATCATGGAACCTTATAGTACAAAACAGGAATAATGTTTTCAAGTTGTTATCTTTAAAAATTACTTGAAATGAAGGGATAATTTTTATAGAATAGGGTACATTGATAATTGACTATTTCCGATTAAAGGAGAATTTTTTTTATGGACCTGTTAAAAGATATTTATAAAGATTACAGATTTTACCTGAATAAAGATGTTATTGTTTCCGGATGGGTGAGAAGCATCAGGGTTTCAAAGGAGTTCGGATTTCTGGTGCTGTATGACGGCTCTTTTTTTAAGACCGTCCAGATTGTTTTTGATAATAACATAAATAGCTATGAATCGATATCTAAACTGACAATAGGTTCTTCGATCAAAGTTACCGGAAAGATAGTAGAATCTCCGGGAGCAAATCAGGATTTTGAAATAAAAGCAGGCTCTGTTGAAATTATCAATGTAGCAGATCAGGATTTCCCTATTCAGAAAAAGAGGCACACTTTTGAATTTTTAAGGACAATTGCACATTTACGTCCCAGGACAAATACATTTGTGGCAGTATTCAGAATAAGGAGTCTACTTGCATTTGCAATTCATAAATTTTTTGTAGACCGGGGATTTGTTTATATACATACTCCAATTATTACCGGAAGTGATGCTGAAGGTGCCGGGGAAATGTTCAAGGTAACAACTCTTGACCTTTTAAACACCCCCGTTAATGATGAGAAAGAAATAGATTATTCGAGGGATTTTTTTGGAAAGGAGACAAATCTTACCGTGTCGGGACAGCTTGCGGTTGAAAATTTTTGCTGGGCCTACAGAAATGTTTATACTTTCGGGCCCACTTTCAGAGCAGAAAATTCAAATACCCAGAGACATGCTTCAGAGTTCTGGATGATAGAACCTGAGATGGCATTTACAGACCTGAAAGGAAATATGGAGATCGCAGAAGAAATGATCAAATTCATATTCGGATATATTCTGGAAAATGCTCCCGAGGAGATGGAATTTTTTGAAAAATTCATTGAGAAAGGTTTGACAGATAAGATAAACAATATAGTTAAAGCTGACTTTGGAAAAGTGACTTATACGGAAGCAATAGAAATTCTTATGAAATCAGAGGAAAAATTTGATTATCCGGTCAAATGGGGTATTGACCTTCAAACAGAACATGAAAGATATCTGACAGAAAAGCATTATAATAAGCCTGTTTTTGTTGTGGACTATCCCAGAGAGATCAAAGCTTTTTATATGAAACAGAATGAAGATAACAAAACGGTTGCCGCAATGGACCTCCTTGTACCGGGTGTAGGAGAAATAATCGGAGGGAGCCAGAGGGAAGATAATTATGACCTGCTTAAAAAAAGGATCGATGAACTGGGCCTGAATGAGGAAGACTATTGGTGGTATATGGACCTCCGGAGATATGGTTCTGTTATCCATTCAGGATTCGGTCTGGGCTTTGAAAGGCTGATAATGTATCTGACAGGCATGAAAAATATAAGGGATGTCATCCCCTTTCCGAGAACACCGAACAACGCCGAATTTTAGTAGGTCTTTATTATTTGAGGTTTCAGAACCTTTAAGTTCTTTAAAACAGTTCTTGCGTTTCCGACAATAACAATAACTCCCCTTTTTTTGTTCCTTGTAAATTTATAATATCCAGGGGGATTTGAAAGAAGCCTGTTAAAAGTTGAAAAATTAACATTTTTAACAATATTGTTTAAGTTTATTACAGGGGGCCCGGGTTTTTCAGAGTTAATCGAACTCAAAATATCCTGTTTGGTCTTATATCTGTAATCATCAAGTTTTACCTTCCTGCTTAAATAAAAATAATTGTATGCATTCAGATACTCTTTCCTTCCCACCCGTCCTGCCCCGAACTGGTTTATGATGTTATCTGCTATTAAGATAAACTTTTCCAGATTTATGTAGGATACCCTTATCTTATTGCTTAAGATGGAAATATTTCTGTGATTATTTACTGTTGTTGAAATATTAAAATTTCTTATTCCCGAGTTTGAAGCTATTCTTGTGATCCTTCCGATTGGATATCCGAAAATTATATTATTTATGATCCTTGCCTGGTGGTGGTTAATATTATTACCTGTGGGAATTGTTTCAAACCAGTATATTGATGGTGTGATATTCCCATTCCTGTTGATCAAAAAAACCTTTCTGTCATTTGAATATGTATTGTAAACTATTTTTTTTATTCCGTTCTTTTTGTCTTTAAAATTTTTAAACGCTTTCTCCACTGATCCGAATATTACATAAGGATTAAAATTACCCCTTATCACAACGTTGGCCCTGGACAGAGAATAGTTTTTTTTGTGAAAAGATCGAATATGTGAAAGGTTGAGGTTCTTGAAAGATTCGGGAGTAATAAAAAATTTTCCTGAATGTCTATTGCCCAGAATTTTCTCATAAGCCACCTGAGCAGCGGTAATTATTTCCCAATCGTTTATTTCCCTGTAAAGATGTTTGAAATTTTTCACGCTATAATTAAATTTTTTCAAAGAGAAGTTTTTAAAGCTGAAAAACTCTTTTAAAAATTCAATAAAAAGTGGAATTTTTTCATTTAAAAAATTAATTTTCAGAATTATATGATCAAGATTGTATTCATACTCAATATCATTTCCAAGTTTGAACAATATATTCAGCATTCCGGACCGGGGATCATTTATCTTGTTGTTAAAAATATTTAAAAAAGTAAGATAGGGGATAACCGGATTCTTCATGTCTGTATAATAAATTACCATTTCTGCATGAGTGAAAAGGATATCAGGGTCTTTTACTATTTTTAAATTAAGTCCTTTGCTTGTTGTGAGGTCCAGGTATTGTTCCTTCGGAAGTAATATCGAGGAGAGTAAAATAAAAAATATTATTATGGAAGTCCTTTTAAAGTTCATTTTATTTTGAAAATACGTTTAATATCACCAGATTTTTTTTTGTAAAATATTTTTTGCTGATTCTCTGAAGATCATATGAATTTAATTTTCTTAATCTTCTGACATAATTGTTCTCTTTGTCAAGGCTTCCGGAAATATGAAAATTTTCTGCAAGGACATGGCTCCTTCCTTCCAGAGTAGATAATTTTTTCAGATAATCTACCTCCATTAAAGATTTTATGGCTTTTACTTCAGATGTTGTCAGTCTGCTTGAAGAAAGCATGGAAAATATCTGGTTCATATAGATCCTCATTTTTTCCAACTCTGCTCTTTTCGGGGAAGCTACTTTTATTATGAGGGCATTTGCTCCTATGTTGTCTGAAGATTCATAACTGATCTTAACGTTCATCTTGAGAGTACTTTTAAATATTCTGTTCAATTTGGAGACCCTTTTATCAACAAGATAATATTTTAAAAAATCAAAATATAAATAATCCATATTCAATTTCGATGGAGCTTTTATCCCGTAAAGGATAAAATGTTCCGGGAGTAATTCCCTCATCCAGTTTTTATATACATATTCACCGGCTATTTTAGACGGGAGGATATCTCTTGAAGGCGGGCCGGCTGAATATAGGTCTGAAAAATATCTGTTGATCTTCCCCCTGATATCTTCCTCGTCAAAATGGCCGGATATTACAATTATTATATTTTGTGGATTATTAAAAGATGTATACAGCTTTCTTATACTATTATTGTCAAAACTGTTTATTTTTTCCAGTTCACCATACAAAGGTGTACTATATACAGTGTTCTTAAATATTTCTCTGTTTATCCATGAACTGGCACGGAAGTGAACACTCCTGTTTGAAATATTGTATATTCTTCTGTAAGTAGCATTCTTTTGTTCGGTTATATTGCTTCCTGAAAGATTGAGGGATTTAAGCCTCTCGCTCTCAAGCCATAATGCATAATTTACATCATTATCGGGTACAACCTGGTAAAATATCGAATTATCATAATTTATCCTGCCACTGCTTCTTCCGCCATTTTTTTTTATAAACAAAATCCTTTCATATGGCGCCAGGTTTTTAGTGCCCAGGAACATTAGTGTCTGGTAAAGATAGGATGCTCCTCTTATGGACGGGGGGTCATCCCTTACTCCGTTCTTATGATAAACCATTATGCAAATAGACCCGGCATCTTTTTCGGGAGAAAGGATTACGGTGAGGCCGTTTTTAAGTTTATAATGATTTACATTAAAACCCGGAAACAGATTAGCTGCAAAAACAACCAAGACACCAAATAATAGAATCTTTTTCACTGTTATATTTTAGCTTTTGGTGAAAAATATGTCAAACTTACCCTTTTTAATCTGCACTTATTAATCTTGATAAAGGTTTGAGAATTTCTATATGGCCAAAGATTATTTTTATTGCAGAAGTTAGAGGAACTGCGAGGATCATACCTATTATTCCCCATATATATCCCCAGAAGATCAGTGAAATAAGGATCACCATTGGCGAAAGGTTCAGGCTTTTACCTGCTACTTTCGGCTCAAGTACATTTCCAACGATCATTTGTGTGAGCATTAATCCCAGGGCAACAAGAAGAACATTCAGTGAGAACCCGAATTTGATCAGCCCTGTAAGAATCGGGAATGCAGTTGCTATTATAGACCCGATATTAGGAATAAAATTCAGAGCAAAAATAAGAAGTGCTGAAAAAAGCACAAAATCAAGTCCCCCTGCATATATTATAATACCGCTGATAACTGCAGTTAAAAAACTTATAAATGTTTTTAAAACCAGATAGTGTTGAACCTGGTTTTCAATGGACTTAACAATTGAGATCATCTCTTTTGCCCTCTTCTCCTCAAAAGCCTGATGAACTCTGGAAACAAGAGAATCTCTTCCTCCGAGCATAAATACAAGAAAAATAATTATAAAAAAAAGGTTCCCCAGAAAACTGGCAAAAGAACCAAAAGTAGTAGAAAGTATGACAGTCCCCTTCTCAATAATTTTAGCCCAGTTAAAATTTGCCAGCTGAGATTGAACTTCGCTTATGGGTATATTGAGTTGTTTTGTAAGGTTTGTAAACAGGTCTGAAATTTTTGCGCTATAGGCGGGAAACTGCTGAACAAAAGATGATATACCGGCATAGATCAGCATTCCGAAAAAATAGAGCAGGATAAAGATGAAAACTAACAAAAAAAGGAGAACAATGAATTTTGGTATCCTGAAATATAGAAGCCTGCTAACTACACCGTTAAAGAGAAAGTAGAGGAGCAGTGATAAAAAGAACGGGATAAAAATACCTTTCAGTTCCTTTATAATCAGAACAAAGATCACCGAAGCAATAAATCCTGTGAAAAGTTTCAGATGGATCAGGTCTTTATTAGTTTCCATATTAAAATTTTAAGATTTAGCGGAAATTTTGCATGTCTTCTTCCTGGGTTATTTTTTTCCTTTTTTCAAAGAAAATATAGTTGGTTACAAGTTCATATTCAAAGTAATAGATTATAAGTTTTTTCTCATCGTCAATCGTTACATCAACTACCCCTTCTTCATCGGGATCAAATACAATATCGCTATGTTTCTTGAGTGTATTTACTATGATCTCCATTGCTCTCTCTTCTGTGAATCCGTATCCCCTTTCGATCCCTATTCTGTCCTTTATATCTTTTTGAACCTGATCTTCAGTTATATTTGCTGATATAATTTTAATCGCTGCAAAAATACCATAAAAGACAAGTAAAATTGTAATTATCCCGGTAACTGTCAGTTTCCCTTTCTGATTCATGTTAACCTCCAAACTAAATTTTTATCCTTCCATATTATACAAATTTATAAAAAAATTATTAAGTCAAAATAAATCTTTAATTTTAAGAGAGAACTTCTTCAACTTTTTTACCTATATCAGCAGGATTTTCCACCACATGAACTCCGTTTTTTGTTAATATATCCATTTTTTCTTTTGCAGTTCCTTTTCCTCCCGAAATAATAGCTCCTGCATGGCCCATTCTCCTTCCGGGAGGAGCTGTCTGGCCGGAAATAAAGGAAACTACCGGTTTATTGAAATTATTTTTAATATATTCAGCCGCTTCATCCTCCATTGATCCTCCAATTTCTCCGATCATAACAACAGCTTCGGTATCGTTGTCTTCTTTGAAAAGCTTTAAAATATCAATAAAATCAGAACCAATAACAGGGTCGCCGCCAATTCCGATAGCAGTTGATTGTCCCATCCCGAGGTTGGAGATCTGGTTTACAGCCTCATATGTAAGGGTTCCGGATCTTGAAACAATTCCTATCTTTCCCTTTTTATGAACTTTTGCCGGCATAATTCCTACCTTTGACTCTCCGGGAGATATTACTCCGGGGCAATTGGGCCCTATCAGCCTTGAATCTGTTGTTTTCAGATAGTTCTTTACTTTGACCATGTCTATTGCAGGGACACCTTCGGTAATACAAATGATAAGTTCAACTCCAGCTGATGCTGCTTCAAGTATTGCATCTGCTGCAAATGGAGGAGGGACAAATATTGCAGAAACATTAGCCCCTGTTTTCTCCTTTGCTTCTGCAACAGTATTAAAAACAGGTTTTCCCAGATGGGTTGTACCGCCTTTACCGGGAGTTACTCCCCCCACTAAATTTGAACCGTATTCAATCATCTGTTCAGAATGGAATGTTCCCTCTTTTCCGGTAAAACCCTGTATGATTATCTTTGAATTTTTATCTACTAAAATTGCCATCTTAAACGCTCCTTAATATTTCCACAGCTTTTTTAGCTGCTTCCGGTAGATTTGTTTCCGCTATAAAGTTCATTCCTGAATCTTCAATTATCCTTCTACCTTCTTCTTCATTTGTCCCTACAAGTCTTATAACAATTGGAATTTTCAGGTCTACACCTCTCAATGCATTTACTATTCCGTTTGCAACCAGGTCTGTTCTGACAATACCTCCGAAAATATTTACAAAAACAGCTTTTACATTTTCATCAGACAGAAGGATATTAAATGCCTCCTTTACACGCTCTTCGGATGTACCGCCTCCAACATCCAGAAAATTTGCAGGTTCTCCACCATAAAATTTTATAATATCCATTGTAGCCATGGCCAGGCCTGCTCCATTCACCATACAACCGATATTTCCATCCAGTTTAATATAGTTCAGATCAAACTTTGAAGCTTCCACTTCAAGCGGCTCTTCTTCGTTGATATCTCTCATTTCAACTATGTCCGGGTTTCTATATAGTCCGTTGTCATCAATATTGATCTTTCCATCCAGGGCAATAACATCATCATTATCTGTTATGATCAGAGGATTTATCTCAACTAAAGATCCATCTTTTTCAACAAATAATTTGTAAAGGTTAAACAACAGTTTTGAAAAATTCTTTTGCTGAACTTTATTCAAACCCAGCTTAAATGATAGTTCTCTTGCATGAAAGCCGGAAATACCTGTGACCGGGTGTATATAAACCTTATGAATAAGATGGGGGCTTTTTTCAGCAACTTCTTCGATCTCCATTCCGCCTTCAGTTGAGGCGATTATTACCGGCATCTCTTTTTCTCTGTCAACGATCATTGCCAGATAGAGTTCGTTTTTTATATTAAGGCCCTGTTCGACCAGTATCTTTCTGACAAGCTGCCCCTGAGGGCCTGTCTGTTTACTTACAAGGGTCATGCCCAGAATTTCATCTGCATATTGTTTTGCCTCTTCACTATTCTTTGCAAGTTTCACACCACCGGCTTTCCCTCTGCCTCCGGCATGGATCTGAGCTTTTACTACACATGGATACCCCAGTTTTTCAGCTGCATTGTATCCGGACTCAATGTCTTCAACCATATATCCTTCAGGAACAGGTATTGAAAATTGTTTAAACAATTCTTTTGCTTGATACTCGTGTATTTTCACTTTTTTCTCCTATAGTTCTTTTTGAAATACTTTATAATTATTAAATTCATCTGATACTTTAAGAAAAAGTATTTTATTATTTTTGATTTTTTTTGAAGTAAACTTAAAAGCCTCTGCCTTAGAGTCGTTTATTTTATCCAGGGAAGACAGGGGAAACCACCTCTTACCATCAAAGGAATACAAAACTTCTAATATTGCAGATGTAGAATCATCTACATTAAAAGTTACCGTATTATTTGTTTTCTGAAATTTTGAAAGGATCGGGGCTGTGGAATCAATGGTAAAAGATTTTGAGATTTTTTCACTTTGCTTGAAATTATCAGGATCATTGGACCATGAATCCTCTGCCTTCACTTTTATAATATATTTTCCGTCCTCATAAAGCTCAGTGTTCAATACGGATGTTGTTTTATTCAGGTCGCTGTTTATGTTTATCCAGACTTTCCCTCTTAGTTTTTTCATTGAAAGGGAATATCTCAACTTATCTTTATTCGGATCAGTTGCATGCCACTTTACAATGAGGTGTTTAAAGTTTTTTGGTGGCTGCTTTTTTATTTCCGGGGTTTTTATTGCAGATTTTGGAGATTCTATCTTTATACTGCTGATCTCCGGTTTCAGATTCTGCTGTTTGTAATATAACTTATAACCCCATAATACAGGTTTTTTACTGAGATCTGTTGAATTTAAAATAGTTTTAATTTGAAAATATCTGGATCCGGATATGTTGGTATTGGAGTTGTTATTATCAGTGAATGGAGCTGACCAGTCTGTCCAGGTTGAGTCAGGGTGGCTGGTATTGCCGGTCCTTATGAAAAAAGATATATCAGGCTTTCCGTTTACATTTGAGTCCCAGTATAGTTTACCCAGCCTTGATTGAATAGCGAGATTCTTTACTTCTGAAAAGTATACTCCCTTTGTGTTCTTAACACCTTCAATTTTTACTATTGATGATGTATTGTTAAATATAACATTAACATCTCCGTTGTAACTGGAGATTTTGTAGGCCTGTGCTGAGTCCCCTTCATAAATAATTGAAAAACTATGATCTTTTTTAACCCTGTAAAGGCGGCCTTTATTTCCCGTTGCAACAATAACACCATTATTCTTTTTGTCATAACCTATTGAATAAATATGTTCGGTACGTGATGACCAGATCTTTTCTACTTCACCATTTGGATATTTACAATAAAGGGCACTCTTTTCAACAGGGGATACTCTGATCTTTTTTCCAAAAGAAAAAATCGGGTTCCCCATAACAGGTTTTAAACCGGATTTTGATTTAATATCTTTTGAAGCTGAAAAGTATATATTTCCCTCATTATCTTCACAGATACCTCTTACTTCTTCATAAGGTGTGTCATAAAGGACACTCCCCTTTTTATTATTTATTCTGTAAAGGATACCGTTCTCACCGCTGCCGGCAATAATGGAGTTGTCCTTTGTTATGTGCAGAGAAATGATGTGTGTATCATTTGATGTAAAGATCTTTGCAGATCTTCCCGCTTTATCTATCTTATAAATTCCTCCACTTCCTCCCACAGCACAAATAATATTTCCTTCTTTATCTTCCTTGATGTCCCATATATATTTTTCATCGGGATTGAAGAATTCTTTTACTTTTTTATCTTTTGATATTCTGTAAACTTTCCCCCGGGGAGATGTTCCTGCGTAGAGGTTTCCATTGCTATTGTACATAAGGGCGTAAACATCAAGTTCATTGGATTTGAAAATTTCTTCCTGTTTTCCGTCTTTCCCCATCCTGAATACAGATCCGTTATGCCCGGTACCGATAAAAATATCTCCGTTTTTTCCAGTTTCAACTGATAAATAGAACTCTTTCTCCGGGCCTTTCAGGACATTTGTTTTTGGGCCTAAGAATAACTCTCCGTTATTTGTCAGGCCTGTCCCTTTGAATATCCCTTTTTCAAAATCTTTATAATCCTTTATTTCAATCTTTTTTACCCGTACAGAAAATAGAAATGAAGCTCCAAGGACAAAAAGAATGATCAATATTGTTCTTTTTTTCATATTACCTCTCTCTGATCTTTAATTTAAATAATTTACTTCCTGATATAATACTCTGAACTTCCATCTGGTATTCTGTTATTGTCGAATTTTTTATTGTGATCTGATCTGAAGATTTTGTATTGTAAATAAACATATTTCTCAGTCCTGAAGGGAGGCTTGAATATTCGTGGCCTTTAACGAATAATCCCTTCTCCGGTGAAACAAGTTTTATATAGATCCTGTTGTTCTTCCTGAGATTATTTATAGCACGGATCAATGAATTAAGTTTTGAGGGGAAGAAGGAAGATTTTATATTCTTGGCATCAAATTTACTGATAGCTTTTTTATCTGCGATCAGTAGTTGAAAAGGTGCTCCTTTCTTCAGGTTTGGTGCCTTTATTTTTATATTTTCCCTGACTAATTTGCCCCGGTCGTTTCTTATCAGAATTTTTATATCTATTATTTCTCCGGGCCTGAATTCATTCTTTTGAATAAGTACATTCTCGATATTAGCTCTTTTGACTGTTTCTGAAACTTCAACATCAAAATCTATCTTCTGAATTTTGATCTCTTTTTCCTTGTTATTCATAAGGAAAAAATTTACTGCCAGTATCAGGTCTGCCAGTTCATTGTAAGAATTACCACCGCTGAACAGGTCATCAATAATAATATTTTTTTCATTTTCAATAAATATTTTGCCCCTGACCTTTAAGGAGTTAAAACCAAACTGCTGAATCTCGGTAAGGAAAATATTTGCGATGGATATCTGTGTTAAAGCAGGAGTTAACAGAGGGTGGTTGATCATTTCCAGTTTGAATTTTTTATTTCTTCCCTTAAAGAATATCTGCATCGGTATCATATAGGGAGCTTTTCCCAGTTCTCCTGCCACTGAAGAGAATCTGTCCTGTGTTACTGCCCCTATCATATTTTTTGTTGAAGAGAGCTTGAAGGATTCCTGGTAGGAGGGGACAACAGAAATGACCTCCGCCTTATGAATGGGAAAGCTGACTTTTCCCATGTTAAAGAATGGATGTCCGAACATATATATTTTATTACCTTTCACATATGTTACTGTACCGGAAGAAGAATATTCAAAATCTCCTCTTACCAGGGGAATAGATACTGCATCGGCACCCTTAATATCAAAATTTTGTTTTATGCTCTTTTCAAAGTTTTTCTCCATCTTTATTTGCGGAGCCTGGCTGGCCAGAGGTTTTAAATATGATTGTATGGAATTGTTAATACCTCTGCTTGTTGATATCAGTTTTATGGGTGATACATTATTTTCAGATGTAATGTTGAGCTTTCCCAGGATCTCCTTTTTTAACCTCTCGGCAATAAGAGATATGTTTTTTTTATCAAATTCGATCTTTATGTCAGAAATATCTATTGAATAAGATGGTGAAGAATAATCAGAAACTTTCAGAATATCTTCTATCGGAGTTATACCTGCTATCGGTTTTTTTGAAAAGGAGAACCCATAGGAGACAGAGCCTATGATTTTTCCATCTATATAAACAGGGCTGCCGCTCATACCTGCAATTACACCAATATCATTCAGTTCGGGTGATTTGAGTTCTGCAATAATCAGGTTTTTCCCGGGTGAAAAATTATCGAGAAAACCCAGTATTTTGAATCTGAAGGTTTCAATTTTTGTCCCTTTGAAAATAGTTTTCCCTTCACCTTCCATGCCCGGTTTCAGTTGTGAATATTCCATTATACCGGTAGAAAGGAGAGTTGCTGACAGGAAAATCATTAATGTTATAAATAAGTATTTTTTCATTATCTCTCCAGACATGATTTGATTTTGTCAAAAAAAATTTTGTATTGAAAGGGCTTGTGCAGGACATCTTTCACAATATTATTATTGACAAGGATATCATCAATATTCTGATCACCTGTCATAAGGATAACAGGTGTATCTATTTTTCCGCGTTTCATAATATTGAGCAGGTCCTGGATATTTTCATTTTTTAAATTTATATCTGCCAGGATCAGGTCAAATTGTCCCATTCTCAGCTTTTCTGTTGCATCCGCTATACTTTTGACAGGAATACCTTTCATATCCTCTATCTCAAGAAAATCAATGATCATTTCTCTGATATAGTCCTCATCATCAATGATTAATATATTCTTTTGAACCATGCCAGCCTAATATTAATCCAGTTCCCTGAAAAAATCAAGCATAAAGGACTGTTAGACAAAGAAAAGGTTAAAATTTAACTATTTAAAATCCGGATATTTTGAAAACTCGAAAATCAGACATTCCGGGGATGATCTTATCATTATTCCCCCCCTTTCAGAAGTGAACAATAATTTCGAATTTACCTTTTCATAGGCCCTGACAACTTCTTTGTGGGGAAACCCGAAACGGTTATTTTTCCCCAGTGAAAAAACGGAAAATTCCGGCATGACATTTTTCAAAAATTGAAAAGTTGAGGATGTCCTTGATCCATGGTGGGGTACTTTAAGGATACTGCTGTTAAGTTCCTTTTTATACAAATTTACAAGTTTATTTTCTGCCTCCTTTTCAATGTCGCCGGTGAAAAGAAATGAATTGAATGGATCATCTATTTTTATCACAAGAGAGTGATTGTTATGTGAATAGAAAGGTTTTAAAAATTTTTCAGGGAAGAGAATATTTATAGTGCTTTTTCCGGAGGTTTTAAAAAATGACCTGTCTGTATTTCTCAATCTTGAGGGTGCCCTTATTTTGTCTAAAATATCTCTGTAAAACCTGTTCTCATATGGTGCAGATGATATCCATATCTCCTCAGGCCTGATAACATCAAGAATTTCAAGGATCCCCCGGCAATGATCAGGATGGAAGTGAGTAATGGCGATCCATTTAATATCTATCCTTTTTTGTATAAGAAAAGGGAGGACTACACTTTGCCCGATTTCAAAATCTGAAAAATAAGATCCTCCCCCATCTATAAGGAGAGAATCACCACCTGGAAATACTATTACCTGGGAATCTCCCTGCCCGACGTCAAGAAAATAGACCTCAAGGTATTCCGGAGTGTACCGGGGTGGTTTAATTGAAAGCAGGATCAGAAAAGCAGTAAGGATCATGAATATAATAACCCTGTTTTTTCGGTTTTTTTGTATGAAGCCGGTTGTGAAGAAAAAAATGATGAGGAATAATAAAACTACATAGAACTTAGGGGGAGGCCTGTATATTGTCAGGTTCAAAGATCTGGAAAAAAAGTGAGTGATACCGAAAAAGGCCTTTATAAACGGGGATGAAAAGAGCAGCAATATTTTTGCGGCAGATATTGAGATCAGTGAAACCGGTAAAACAATTATGGACAGTGACATAATTATTCCAGTCAACGGGAGAAAGATAAATCCGGCAAAAAAACCTGAAAATGAATATCTTAAAAAAAAATATAACGAAAGAGGAAGAGATATCATTGATGCCGACAAACTTGCTGATGTAAGTTCCTTTACATATGATGAGCTTTCTTCCGGTTTTTCAAAAAAGATCTTTCTCCCTGCTACAATTCCTGATGTTATGGAAAAAGTAAGGATGAAACCCGGGGAAAGGAAGCTGGAGGGGTTATTTATCAGTACAGCAATTCCAACAGCAGATATAATATTGAAAATATCTGTTTCCATAAAATATATCTTTGAGATAAATATCAGAACAGCCATGAGGACAGCTCTTTGAGCAGAGATTTTGAACCCTGTCAATACAAGGAAGGAAAGAAGAATTATTATTGTAAAAAAATATCTTCTCCGCCGTTTGACCTTAAAGGTTTTAAGAAAGAAAAGTGAAAAAAGTGAGATTATTCCTATATGTGCGCCGGAAATTGCAAAGAGGTGAAATATTCCCGAATCCAGCAGGTCTTTTTTCTCGCTGTTTTCAAGCCTCCCCCTCTCCCCTAACAATAGAGCCTCAAGGAGCTGGCCTTCAGCCCTGAGAGCCCCATCTTTATTTAAATATAGGGATTCGATAGTTTTTTTTATCCTCCTTCTCATCCACCCTGTGATTTTCCACAAATAATTTGTTTCTCTTATTGATTCAATAAGTAATGCGGATTTTGTATATCCGGTAAAGTGTATTTTTTCAAGGAATTGATATTCTTCCATCGGGTTTTCAAAAAAATTTCGGAAGAAATGATTCTCTCTGATAATAGTATCAATTAAAATTGTTTCTCCCCTGTTCAGGAACGAGGTATCACCTTTAACTACTATTTTCAGGTTTACTGTTATATTTTTTTTTTGTTTTCCATCATCTATCCATTTTGTCCTGAGGCGGATAGAACTTTTGCCGATGCCGGCTTCAGGAAACCTGATAAGTTTTCCTGATACTTTTATATATTGTGGCCCTGTTATCTGCAGCAACCTCATTTTGTTATAGTTATCTTTTTCAAGAACAAACTGATGTCCGATTAAAACTGAAATGGCGAATATTATTAGAATATATGAGATTTTAAATTTTTTCAGAAGGAAAAAAGATAAAGATAATATAAAAAACATAAAAAATACTGTGGGTAATGTGAAATGTTGGATATTAAAAAAATAAATAAAAAAAAGTACTGAAAGTGTAGTTGCAAAGAGAGGTACAAATGGTTTGTCCATTTCCTCTCATGATAGGAATAAATGTTTTAAAAGTCAATAAAATATTGAAAATATATGTTTTGAAAGTTTGTTTCTATTTTGATGATTTAAGAGAAGATTTAATGAACTCAAAGATATCCCCGTCAAGAACCTTCTGGCTGCTTCCTATCTCGACCCCTGTCCTGTGGTCTTTTATGCTCTGATAGGGGTGAA
The DNA here is from genome assembly GCA_039714255.1 of Acidobacteriota bacterium. Taxonomy (GTDB): domain Bacteria; phylum Acidobacteriota; class Aminicenantia; order UBA2199; family UBA2199; genus UBA647. The sequence continues at coordinate 547 of JBDLJQ010000015.1, read as the reverse complement.
GTACATATGATCTTATCTGGTTTCCCCATGCAATATCACCCTTTGAATTTTCAAGCTTGTCTTTCTCTTTCAATTTTTTCTTCATCTCCATATCATAAAGTTTGGCCTTTAAAAGTTTCATTGCACGTTCTCTGTTCTGGTGTTGTGATCTTTCACTCTGGCATTGTGCAACAATATTTGTGGGAAGATGTGTTATACGGATCGCAGAATCTGTCTTGTTAACATGCTGCCCTCCTGCACCGGATGAGCGGTAGGTATCAACTCTCAGGTCTTTTGTATCAACCTCGATCTCTATTGATTCATCAACTTCAGGGTAAACAAATAAAGCGGCAAAAGATGTATGGCGCCTTTTGTTGGAATCGAATGGGGATATTCTTACCAGCCTGTGGACACCGATCTCCTGTTTCAGGTATCCGTATGCAAATTCACCTTCAAATCTGACAGTTACACTTTTTATCCCTGCTTCTTCACCGGCCAGGATCTCAATGATCTTTGTGGTAAACCCCATCCTTTCGCCGAACCTCAGATACATTCTCAATAACATTTC
>JBDLJQ010000014.1:0-56951 GCA_039714255.1 Acidobacteriota bacterium | reverse complement strand
TCTACAAAAAGGTCACCAAATGAAACACAAACTTCGCCTGAAGGTACCGGAATATCTTCTTCATTATTTTCATCAAATTTACCGCCGCTTTCACAGAACACATATTTACCCGGATCTGTTCCACTCTTGTAAACCCCGTGAACTCCGCCCATCTTATCTACGAACATGGCAGTATCTCTCCATTTTTTATTCTGTTCGATAAGGGTCCAACCTGCATTATATGCACCACCCTTCTCTTTGAACCAGTATTTGATCTTACTGTAGAACCCGCCTGTAACTGTCCATAGCTGTCCGATTATATGCATTTTACCTGTAAAATCCTCTACAGCAAAAGGAACTGAAACAAAATCTTTTGAACCTTTCTGGCTCCAGACCGTTTCTCTGTGCCAACCGTTCGAATCCTTCCAGATATGGATCAGTGTTGTTCCGGGTTTGGGATTCATCCATGAAAGGTGGACATTTGAATTATCGGGTCTTACATAAAGCCTCGGCCTGATAAAATTCATCTGAAAATCACCTGAGTTGGGTATTTCTTCCTGATTAACTATTTTATCATTAACTATATTTCCATAATGAAGTTTCCCGCCATGTGACCATACGAGGTGAAGGTTATTGGCATTATCAGTAGCAATATCAAACATTCCACCGGATTCTTCTTTAAGGTTAATTGTTCTGGGTTCAAGTTCAACAGCAACAATTGCTGCGCTGAAAAATAATATTATTGTTATTAAAGTGAAAAATCTAATTTTCATTCAAATTCTCCTTTATTCAGGCCTCCGGTATAAAGGAGAACCATATTTATTGGATTAAAGCATAATTTTACACTAAAACTACGATTTTTGTCAAATATTTTTTTGCAATCAGCTCTAAATATATCCTATGGATTTGAGTTCCTCGATAGTCTCTTTCTGAAATTTATCATTGACCTTTTTCCCGTCATATTTTTTCATCGTATAGGTTTTAAATCTTATCTTATTATTTGTCCGGATCGTACTTTTAAGCACTTTACCGTCCATATTTTTTCCTACCGGAAGATCAAAAAGATTAAGAACAGTTGGAGCAACATCATAAACTCCCACATCTTTTATCTTTCCTTTCACCACTTTAGGGCCATTAAGCATAAATATTCCGTCAGGGGCAGGATAACCTTCAGGAAGTGAATAGTGATTATAACCACCATCATAAAATGAAAATCCGTGATCGGACATGATCATAAAATATGTATTTTTATTTTTTTCAGTTGTAATATATTCTTTTATAATACTTTCCATATACCTGTATATCGGGAAAAGAATTTCAGATACCATTTCAGTGGCTTCAGCGATCATTTCACTTGAAATATCTCCACTTTTGTAAGCTTTTTTCAGTTTTGCCTTAAACTTTTTATCCATAAAATGGGTCACAAAGTGCTGTGTGATATCAGGGAACCTGAAATATGTAGCGAAAAAATCGGAATTTACATTATTTTTCAGGTATCGGGATGCAGACTCAACCATTGCATCATGTTTTGCAAGGCGTTTATATATATTTAAAACCGGGATCCTGCCCACTTTGCCTTTTGGATATATTTCCATAAATTTTTTCGGAAAATCGGGAAGCCCGATCCTCTTTATAACTTTCTGATAATTTTTATTTTCTTCAGCCAGGCCTTTCAGTTTCTCAAAATATGTTTCAGGGTGAATAGTGGGTTTGAAATCATTAATATTTGATCCCTGATTTGCGATCCTTCTGAAATGGTCGGATAACATTATCCCGTTTATTTTATCCGGTGGATGTGATACCCACCAGTTTACTACCACACTCTTTTTATTGTAAGTATCCAGTATCTGCCATAATGCCGGTTCTTTTCTCTCCGACTTTGAATAAGGAACTTTTACTCCGTTTTTTTTCAGGAAGGAAAAATCAAGGATACCGTGTTTAAGCATGGTTTTTCCGGTAACAATACTGGTCCAGACAACATTTGATTTAGTAGGTTTTATGGTTTTAAAATCTCCCCATGCACTTTCCTCTTTTAATTTTTTTAAATAGGGAAGCTTTCCCTTGTCTATCAACGGGTCAATTGTAGCCCAGTTTGCCCCGTCAAATCCAAGAATTACAACCCTGGTTTTGTCATCAACATCGACTCCGCAATATGAAAGTCCGAGTCCTGAAGATAATAATATTGAATTTTTTATAAATTTTCTTCTTTCCATGGTCTAATTATAACATAAAATTGTAGTCTAGACTACAATTAAATAAATTTTATTAATTTTGTTTAAAAAAATCAAATATGTTGTCAATCTTTTCAGGGCCGGCCAATACCTTTTTATTAAGGGAAAGATACCCCTCATCTTTCTGGTCATAAGACCATTTAATCAATGAAATTTTTCCTTCGATAATTTCCAGTCCGGTTATACATCTGGGATGAACACAGCTTCCGTCATTAAAATATGGCACTTCTCCGGGATCAGGAAATATTGGAAAATGTGTATGCCCTATCACAACAGCCATTTTATTATCATTAGCAACCTTCATGAACCTTTTATCTATTTTTCTCCTGATCTTATAATTTTTTGCCGGGCTTGTGGGATCTGCAATTCCAAACCATAACTGGGAAAAACCCCAGAATATTCTGACAAAGAACCTTCCGAACCACCACAAAGAGTCGTTAAGAATTTCTCCCTGGTGCCCATGTATCAAAAGTAGTTTTTTAGAATCATCAGAATTAAATCGCAAAATCATAGTCTCTTTTGATCTTATACCTTTAAGTATTTTAACCTCATTACCGGTTTTTTCATCAATTATAGAAGTAAGCTCTTTCTCTACTCTTTTCTGATTCTTCCATCTCCTGTTATGATTTCCCCAGATAAAATGGAACCTTCCATCTTTATGGAAGTGATCAAATAATTCAAATATTGTTCTGTATCTCTCTTTTATGATCCAAAAATTGGCATTTTCCCACAGTTCATCTCCGTCACCTAATTCAATATAAGTGAACTTTTCTTTATTGTACTGCTTCATGGCATTAATATAAGTATCCTGATTATGGAAAAAATCGTCAGATCTGTCCCCATGACCCCTGTGAATATCACTGAATATAATGATCTTTGAGCTGTTATCTATATCAATTACTTCGGATTTACAAATTAACCTTCTTATCTTTTGCTTAAACATTCTGTTTTAGTATTTATTATAATAAGATCTTTGGAAAATGGAGCTGATGGGGATCGAACCCACGACCTTCTGAATGCCATTCAGACGCGCTCCCAAACTGCGCTACAGCCCCGTTATTTTTGTATTTTATATCATATAACCCGATGAAAATCAATCAGCACCGGATTGAACAACAAACTCATTCATTCCTTTATTGGCAAGCCTGTCAGCTTCTTCATTCAGTTCTATTCCGGAATGGCCTTTAACTTTAACGAACTTAACATCAAATTCCCGGAACTGTTTTAAAAGTTTTATCCACAGATCTTTATTTTCCACAGGTTCTTTTCTACTGTTCTTCCATCCGTTCTTTTCCCATTTCACATACCATCTGTTATTAAAACAGTTAACTATATAAGAACTATCCGAATAAATAATAATCTTAAAATCTTTCTGTTTAACGGCATCAAGAGCTTTTATACAGGCAGTTAATTCCATCCTGTTATTGGTTGTATTTTCTTCTCCTCCATAGATCTCTTTTCTTCTGGGACCCCACAGCAAAACTGCACCCCATCCTCCTGAATTTTCTTTAAACTGGTTCCCGGAGCAGGCTCCGTCAGTATAAATCTCAATTATCTTTTCCATGTCTTTTTATAATTTTTTAGTTAAACAGTTATTTATTTTTCAGGTACATCCTGAAAAAAAAATCATTTCAAATATAAATAAAAACTTATTTTATTTCAATAATTGAAAAAAATCAAATCTGTAAAACATTGACTTTTAGGGTGTTATTTCATACACTTTTTCTATGGAAAAAGATATAAAATTTTATGAATACCATTCAATGATCTGTCATACAGTTACAAACCCTGCCAGGCTTCAGATAATAGAATTGATAGGCAAAGGCAAACTTAATGTTTCTGAAATTCAAAAAAAAACAAATCTGTCTATGAGCAGTTTGTCCAACCACCTTGGTTCCCTTTTTAAGATAGGTGTCCTTAAAAGAGAGAAGTCCGGAACATTCACTTATTATTATCTGTCAAATCTGGAACTTCTTAAAATAATTGAAAAAATGTCAGAATTTGTGATGAGCATAGCTAAACAGAAATTCGGCCCTTTTTAATAATATCCCGTAATTTAAGTAACAATTGATCTGATTTATTCTGTCTGTTGCAGATTATTTATAACCGAAAAGCATTGAATAAATGATCAGTGTTGTCAAAACGATCCCGATAACAAGAAAGGCCATTCCCATCGAAAAAATAAATTTGTTAAATCTTTTATAAGGATTGGTTTTAACAATTTTTTTCTCCAGTTCACCACTTTCCACAAGTTTTTTATACTCGTGGGGACGATCTACTTTATACTCCTCAAGGGGAACAAGTCCGGTAAAAATTACTTTATCCATGGGAAATGATTCAGGCCGCAAATGAGTATTAAAAAAGTGAATTGTAAAAATGAATCCAATAGCAAGCAATGCTTCATCCGAATGAATTATTGTTGCTACATTAATGAACCATCCGGGAAGAAATTTAGTGAAGAACTCAGGGAACCATAATATCAGTCCTGAAGAACCTATTATGAACACTCCCCAGAAAACAGCAAAATAATCAAATTTTTCCCAATATGTCCACCTTCCATATTCAGGCCTCGGCCCCATTCCTATAAACCATTTTAATGAACCGATAAAATCCTTAAGGTCTTTTTTATTGAACATCATTCCATCAGAACCGAATATAAACTTTTTTATTGGTGTTTTATTCTTTTTCTTAAGAACAACCAGTTGATAAATATGGGAAAGGAAATATCCAAATGTAACCAGGGCTGCAAACCGGTGAATGCCTCCTGCAACTTTTACGCCACCGAGAAGGCCTGCAAAAAAGGAAGCCCATGGCATGAAAGAAAACTTAAGTATCAGGCCTGTAAAAGCAAGAGCAAGAAAACTCAATATTACAAAAAGATGTGTAAGCCTCTGAGTAAGGTCAAATCTCTGAATATAAAGCTCATCCTCTTTATGCTCCGCTTTTTTCCTTTGAATAAGATTTTTCATTGATCTCGGAAACCAGAGAATTGTATGTATACCGAAAAATAAAAATACACTTACAAGTAATATTGTCATAAACCAGTAAGTATAAAAGAGGATCGGATATTTATCTCTGTCATGATGGGTTGCATGGGTCAGATAACCGGTAAAACGTTCATTTGCATCTTCATGACATTTTTTGCAGGTATTTACTATATTTTTAAATCCTACACTGGAGTTTGGGTCATCTACTTTAAGAATATAGTGAGAATTGTGGCAATCAGAACATTTTGCCGACTTCAAATACCCCAACTGGTAGGTCTTTCCATGCATGGTATCAAGATAAGTCTCTGAAAGTTCTTTATGACAGGAGCCGCAATGATCTGTAACTTCCGTCATGAACTTATCTTTTGTAACTTTACTGATCTTATGCGAAGAGTGACAGGTGGTACAACCGGGGCGATCCTCTTTCCTGTATTTATCAGATGTAAAATGAATACTTTTTGTATATTCATTAAAGATCCCTCTGTGGCATGTTGAACAGGTTGCCTGTACATTTTTTCTGTTAATTGAAGAGTTTTCATCCTCATGATCTAATATCAGATGTTTATTGTGGCAGTCGGTACAGGAAGCACTTACAAGAAATCCTTTCTCAGTTAATTTTTCACCATGGATACTTTTCGAATAATCATTTATAACCTCTTTTTCTGCCAGTTCTTTTACCTGCTCAATCTTTGAATCTTTTTTGTGACATTCACCACATAATTTGGGAATGTTGGTTTTATATATTCTTGAAGATTCATCAAGATGTGATTTGATCTTATGATTCCCATGACAGGAGACACAATCGGGAGCGGAGTTCCCCGAGGGTGAATCTTTTACCATTCCGGCTTTAGCTTTTCCATGTCCTGACCTTTTGTATTCCTCTCCGATGTTTATATGACAACTTGCACAGTCAACCTTATTTGCAGTCTGACACGGCCTCTTTAACAAAGGGTTAACGTCAGAGTGACATTTAACACAGGTAATTTCATTATGAACAGAAGATTTAACATCACTCTTGTGAACTGTCATCGGGATGGTTTTTCCATTTTCAATTTTAGTCAGATTTTCATCTTCATGACATTTTAAACAGGCCTTATCAGAAACCCGGAGAACGATTGATTCCTTCCTCACTTTATGGGGCAAATGGCAGTCAGTACAGGCAGGAATTGCCCCTTTATGCTTCTCCCATTTTTTGTTCTCTATAACCTGTACATGAACTTCTTCGATCTTCTGGTGACATTTCATACAGGTATCTGCAATATTTTTTGGTGATATAGTGGAATTTGCATATGTATGGGGTAACACTTCATGACTGCCATGACAATCTACACATGTAGCAGTCACTGTAAGCCCTTTTTTAAACAATCCTTCCCCGTGAATACTCTGGCTGTAATTTTCAATAATATTCCTTTCATTTATTTTATATATTCTTGCAACAGGAGCACCCTCACGGTGGCATTTTCCGCAAAGGTAAGGGATATTCATTCGGTATGATGGAGACTTGGGGTTTTCGGGTGAATAAATATCATGTTTCCCATGACATTCCGTACAGGAAGGAGCATACAGATGTTTTGCATGAAATGATTTTCCATGAACTCCTGAATCAAATTTTTCCTGGGCCTTATCATGGCAATTCCCGCAATTCACAGGATCAAGTTTCTCTTTATGAGGAAAATCTTCCACATCTGCATCTTCATGACAATTGACACAATCCTGTTCATGATGAACAGATTTTTTATGGATATTAATGTCAACATAGAGAGAAACCTCTCTTTTTGCCCGTACAGTGGTAAGATCCTTGTCAGAATGACATTCCATACAAGTTTCATTATCTGCTGCTTTTAAAAAACCGGAAAAAAAGAGAAACAAAGGAAATAATAGAAATAAAAATCTTGCTCTTTTCAAAATTAACTCCTGTAAACTTAATAATTCCAAAATATCATATATTCAAATAATATGATACTATAAAAGTAGCATAATATAATTGTGTTTTCAAACAACAAAAAGTATTTATTGTAAATTAATTAGTTTTAAAAATATTGACATTTAATTATTTATAAATTATAAAAATGACTTGGACGTTAAAATTTAAACAATAAAGGAGAAAAAATGAAGAAAACATTGTTGGTTATTATTTCTATTTTATTTCTGTTTTCAATTGTTGTTTCAGCAGATTATGTAGGAACAAAAAAATGTAAGATGTGCCATAAAGGCGAAAAAAAGGGTAATGTCTTTGAAAAATGGATGGAGCGTAAGCATTCCAAAGCTTTTGAATCTTTGAAAAAAGAAGGAAAAGAAAAAGACCCTGCATGTCTCGAATGTCATACAACTGCCTTTAATAAAGGCGGATATAAGATCGGAGACGAAAATGCTGCAAAGTTTGAAGGTGTCGGTTGTGAATCATGTCATGGCCCCGGTTCTGATTATAAGAAGATGAGTGTAATGAAAGATAAAACTAAATCTCTGGCTGCTGGTATGATCATACCGGATGAAAAGGTATGTATAACCTGTCATGACCCGAAAAAAAGTGATACAGCCAAACCTTTTAAGAAAGACGAATATTTTAAAAAGATCGATCACAATTACAGAAAGTAGAATTTAATATGAAACCCAGAAACTCTTTACCGGTTATATTTTTTGTTTTAATTTTGGTTATAGTTTTTTCTTCATGCAGCAAAAAGGACGAAGTTCGCAGTTATAAAGAAAAAATAGTAAAAAAGGATATTCCACAGGGATTTCATGGAAAGAATACCATGGAATCAACCGTAAAAAAGACTGATATTAAATGGGAAACTCCTGAAGATTGGAAACTTGCAGAAAATGCATCCAAACTTAGAATAGCAACTTATTCATTTAAATCAGGAGACAAAGAAGCTCTATGCACCATGATACCTCTAAGCGGTGATGGAGGAGGAATATTTGCCAATGTGCAAATGTGGCTTTCAACCCTGAAAAAAGAAGAAGCTAAAGAAGCAGAGATAAAAGAATTTATTTCGAAACAGAAAAAGTTTAAAACCTCTGACAGCCATGAGGGGATTTTTCTTGATTTCACTGAAATAACCGGTAAAGAGTCGGGGAATTCAATAATAGTTTCAATTATCACACTTCACAACAAAACTCTTTTTATTAAATTCTCAGGAGATACCAGCCTTGTTATCCAAAACAGGGAAAAGTTAATGGCATTGTCAAAATCAATTAACATAGGGCACTGATGTTTAAAAATTTAAAAAAAAACAATCTGATCAAATTTAGTTATTCACTGAAATTAACAGCAGTATGCCTTTTATTATTATCAATTCTAACAGTTTGGGGGACGATTTATCAGGCAGATAACGGGTTATATGCTGCAAAGTTAAAGTTCTTTACATCCTGGTTTTTCCTTATATTCGGATTTATCCCATTCCCCGGCGCAGCACTGGTTATGACAATTCTCTTCTTAAACCTGGTAAGTTCTCTTCTGTTCAGAATTAACTTTGCTTTAAAAAATATCGGGAATATCCTCACCCACCTTGGAATTATAATTCTCCTTTTAGGAGGATTTTTCACTTTTTTCTTTTCACAGGAAACTGTTCTGACCCTTAAAGAGGGAGGCAGCAGCAGCTGGTCAAATTCATATAACAACTGGGAACTTTCAGTTTGGAAGGATATCAATGGAGAAAGAATATTTTCTGATGTTGACCTCAGATATATATCCCCGGGAAAAGAAATAAACTTAGATCAGATTGGCATTAACGTAAAGATAGAGAATTATTATGAAAATGCACTTGCCTTCAGGAATAACAGAAACAATAAACGGGAAATAATTAATGCATCAGGAATATATTCCATTGAAAAGAAAAAAAATGAACTTGAACCGGCCGGGAATATCCCGGGGCTTCTTTTTAAAGAAAGTAAAACCGGAAAAAACATTGTACTTTACGGAGGAGAATCAAACCCGACTTCTTTAAATTCCGGAGGATCAGTTTATAATTTTTTTCTTAGAAAAAGAAGATCCAGGCTCCCGCTTCATTTGAGATTAATAGATTTTAGAATAGAGCATTATCCCGGATCTTCAATAGTAAAAAGTTATGAAAGTCAGGTAGAGATCGAACATGAAGGCCTTAAAAGAGAAGTTCTTATATCAATGAACAGGCCTCTGAGATATAAAGATTTCACTTTTTTTCAGTCATCCTATCAGATAGCACAAAACGGAACTGAATATTCTGTTCTTGCAGTAGTTAAAAATTCAGGTAGATTATTACCTTATATCTCCAGCATCATAATTTTTCTGGGAATGCTGATACATTTTATAATAATGCTTTTCAGAAAAAAGAAAGAAAAAACGGAAAAATAACAAGGAAAATAAAATGAAAATAAATGTGAAGATTATATTACCAATAGTACTTATATCTCTTTTAACGCCATTCTTGTCCGGAAATTCTGATTCTGAAAATAAAATATCACTCGATGAGTTTAAAAAAATCGTCATACTTGAAAACGGAAGGAAAAAACCACTTGATACTTTTGCAAAAAATATTCTCAAACAGTTTTCCGGAAAGAGTAAACTGAATAACAAAAGCGCCATCCAATGGTTTGCAGATCTTTTATTCTCACCTGAAAAAAGCCATGAAGATAAGATATTTCTGATAAACAATCCGGAAGTTCTCACATCCATGGGTATACAGGATAAAGGAGGAAGAGGAAGGTTCAGCTACCATGAACTTTCTTCTACCAGTTCAAAATTAAGAGAAATGGCAATTGCAGCCTCCCGTATTAAGGATCCAAAAAGAAGCATAGTCGAAAATGAAATTATCGCACTCTATAACAAAATATATATTTATCATAAACTTCTGGGAACATTTTACTTTAGTTTTCCCAGCAAAGATTTCATAATTAAGAATAAAAATGTAAAAGAAAATCTTTCCCTTTCTGAAAATTCTGAAAATTTTACATTTTTTGATATCGCATCAAAAGCAGATGAAATTAAAATCATCAGGTCAAAAAATTTTGATTCACAGACAGATACTGAGAGAGAAATTCTTAATCTTGTCAATAAAATGGAGCAGTGGTCAAAATTCTACAGGGACCAGCCTGTAACTATTATCCCGAATATTAAGGCAGGAAAAGAAACATGGGAAAGCCCATGGGATTCACTTATAAAAACCTTCAATTATAACAAGCCGCCTTCAGCTGAACTTAATATTATATCCCAATTTATAAATGCTTACAGATCACACAACAGTGAATTATTCAATTCGAAGATAAAAGAATTCAGAGAACTGTCATCAAAAAAAATACCTGGGAAAGCGATAACAGGTAAAATTGATATGGAAATTCTTTATAACCGGATAGACCCTTTTTATAAATCTGAATTTTTTTACGGGTTCTCTTTACTATTTCTTCTGTTTTCATTCATTGCTTTTAAGAAAATCTTTTACTATTCAGGTTATATTCTTCTTATCCTTGGATTGTTACCCCATACCTATGGAATAATTGCAAGAATGATAATCAGGAGCAGGCCTCCTGTAACAAACCTCTTTGAAACATTTGTTTTCTCCGCATGGATAACTGTTCTGCTCGGCCTTGCACTTGAATTATTTAAGAAGAAGAATATCGGGATACTGACCGGAAGTTTATCAGGGCTGCTATTACTGATAATTTCAGGAAGATATGCCCTTGAGGGTGACACCATGGGAATGCTTGTAGCTGTACTGGATTCAAACTTCTGGCTGGCTACACATGTAATTACAATAACGGTAGGATATGGCGGAATTGTGATTTCCGGTGTTCTGGGACATGTTTATGTTTTCCAGTTAATTTTTAAAAAAGGTAAAAAGAAAGAACTTCTAAAAGATACTTATCAATCTGTTTATGCAACCCAGGCCTTTGGCCTTATTTTCACTTTTATCGGAACAGTGCTCGGAGGGATCTGGGCAGATCAATCCTGGGGAAGATTCTGGGGATGGGATCCGAAAGAGAATGGAGCCCTTTTAATAATACTATGGTCAGCAATACTTTTTCATGGAAAACTAGGGAAAATTTTCAAAGAACTCGGTTTTTCACTGGGTTCCATCGTAGGGATAATAACCGTGGTACTGGCATGGTTTGGAGTAAATCTTCTCGGCGTGGGCCTCCATAATTACGGATTTTCCTCAAATGTCGCCTCTGCACTCACAATTTACATCATACTTGAGTTAGTACTGATAACAGGATCATATATCTACATTAAACAAAAAAACCCCTGATACTTAATATTTTTTTTAAAAATATATTTTCTCTATACGGCCTATATTGTCTGGTTTTTTACGTTTATATTTAACTTATTTTTAAACATAAAAATATATAACCATTTCAGTTGACATTTCTTCATATTTCCATTTATTATTTAATTAATAACTAAAAAAATATTGGAGGTTCATATGAAGAAAAGAACTATTGGTATTTTTTATTTAATGTTAACATTTTCACTTATTCTGTTCCTTTCAGGCAGTTCTCTTTTCGCATCCAGGGAGCTTTCAAAAGAGACAAAGACATGCCTTGAATGTCATGAAGATGATGATCCGGGAATAGTCCTCCCATGGAAAGAGAGTGAGATGGGAAAAGCAGGGGTCGGATGTTACGAATGTCACAAAGCAGAAAAAGGTGACAAAGATGCCATGAACCATAATGACTTTCCTGAAAAATGAAAAAATATTCAGTTAAAAAACATTTATTACCACTTTTTGTTCTTTTTGCTTTCATTTTCTCCGGCATTTCTTATGGAGATTCATTAAAAAAAAAAGGTTCCAATGAGATCAGTGTTCCCCCTCCCCCATTCAGCGAAGATATCTTTCCCTGTACCGAGTGCCATGCTGAACATGACCCTAATCCGGAAAGGAGAGTATTGGAAGAGATGCACGATGATATTATACTCAAACATGATGAAAAGAACAGATGGTGCCTTGATTGTCACGATCTGAATAATCGTGACAAACTACATCTTGCCAGTGGCAAACTCATTGACTTTAAAGAATCCTATAAGCTTTGCGGCCAGTGCCATGGCCCCAAATTAAGAGAATGGAAAAATGGTGTTCATGGTAAGAGAACAGGGCGGTGGAATGGTGCGAAAAAGTACCTCCTGTGTGCACATTGTCACAATCCTCATTCTCCTGAATTTAAAAAAATGAAACCCGATCCACCACCTGAGGACCCGATGACAGGGAGGAAAAAATGAAAGATGAACGTAAAATAAAGGAAAATAAAGAAACAAGGAGAAGTTTCTTAAAAAAAACAGCACTTGCAACAACTTTTGCTACAATGTCTGCATGCGGATCAGATACATCATGGGACGAATTCTTCCAGAAATATTTTAGAACTCTCTCAAGGGAAGAAAAAAACCAGATAATAAAAAGGCTTGAGAATAAATATTCGGAAAAATACGGGAAAAAATTTTCAGTTTCAGCAAAAGGCCCTATTGACAACACTCTTTTTGGATATGCACTGGACGTATCCAGATGTATAGGTTGCAGAAAATGCGTTTATGCCTGTGTTAATGAGAATAACCAGTCACGTGACCCTCAGATACACTGGATACGTGTATTGGAAATGGAGAAGGAAAAAGGTATAGATTTTGCTCATTCCAACGATCAGTACAATCCTGAACTGGTTCCGGAAGAAGGTCACTTCTACCTCCCTGTTGCATGCCAGCAATGTGACAATCCACCCTGCGTAAAAGTTTGCCCTGTAAAAGCAACATGGAAGGAAAAAGACGGAATAACAGTGGTGGATTATAACTGGTGTATCGGATGCCGTTTCTGTATGGCAGCCTGTCCCTATGGCGCAAGACATTTTAACTGGGGAGAGCCTGACATACCTGAAGAAAAAGTTAACCCGAAAACACATTATTATGGAAACCGCCCCCGGAATAAAGGTGTTGTGGAAAAATGTACTTTCTGTATACAGAGGGTAAGGGAGGGATTATATCCTTCCTGTGTTGAAATTTGTCCTGTTGGTGCCAGAAAATTCGGAAACCTGCTGGATCCGGACAGTGAGATCAGGTATATTCTCAAACACAAAAGGGTAATGATCCTGAAAGAAGAACTAAATACCCAACCTAAATTTTACTATTTTTATTAAAGAGGTGAAAAAGTGACCTTTATCAAATTTATAAAAGAGTCTTTTAAAGTTATTTTAAAGGGTAACAAGTGGTATTATTCATGGGTAGGAATGCTTCTGGTTATGTTCTTCTGGGGGGGATCAGGATATCTTCACCAGTTAAAACATGGCCTTTCAGTCACAAATATGCAGGATTCCATCTCATGGGGATTTTATATCGGTAATTTTACATTTTTTGTCGGTGTTGCTGCAGCTGCAATTCTTCTTGTAATTCCTGCTTACATATATAACTGGAAACCTGTTAAAGAGATCACTATCTTTGGAGAGATCCTTGCTGTCAGTGCAGTTATAATGGCCCTGTTGTTTGTTGTCGTTGATGTAGGCGGCCCTTTCAGGTTATGGCATATGATCCCCGTTATAGGTGTAATGAACATACCCGCATCTCTTCTTACATGGGATTCAATAGCTCTGAATTTATACTTTATACTTAATCTTTTTATCGTTACATACCTTCTTTATACTCACTTCAGGAAAAAGGAATATAACAAAAAATTATTTAATCCTTTGATCCTTTTATCGATCCCCATGGCTATCAGTATTCATACAGTTACGGCCTTTCTTTATAACGGACTTGCTGCCAGGCCCTATTGGAACAGTGCGTTGCTGGCCCCTAAATTCATTGCATCAGCATTTTGTTCAGGCCCTGCCGTTCTACTTATACTTTTTCAGATATTGAAAAAGACCACCAAATTCGAAATCAAAAAAGAAGCAATATGGAAAATTGCGGAGTTAATGGCATATTCGATGTTTATTTATCTGTTTTTTTTCTTCAGTGAAATATTTAAAGAGATATATTCAGGTACCCATCATCTGATATACTTAAAATACCTTTTTCTGGGAATTGGAGAATATAACGACCTTGTAATTTATGCATGGCTTTCAATTATTTTCAGTATTATTGCATTCTTTCTGTTCTTAATACCGAAAACAAGGAAAAATGTAGTTACTTTAAATATTGGAGCAATACTGATCTTTATTGGTGTTTATATAGAGAAAGGAATTGCCCTTATAACTCCGGGATTTTCACCTGATGTCCTTGGCCAGTTATATATTTACAGGCCTTCAATGACAGAGCTCAAAACATCATTGATGATATTCAGTTTAGGATTTCTTATCTTCACATTCATGACAAAAGTTGCTGTTGAGATCATATTTAAGAATATGAATATAAATAATATAAAAGGTGATAAAATAAACACAACCTGAATTATAAAGATCATATCCAAACTATTTAAAATTCAGGCCTGAAGTGATATAATTTCGTTCAATTTCAAGGAGAGTAGTATGAAAAAAAAGTATATGCTTTTTATTTTCATTTTAATATCTTTTTTAACTTATGGAGAAATAGTAACTTCATTTGAAGAGATCTCAAAACCTCAGGTTTTATCGATCTCCAGGGACAGGCTTTTGATCACTGAAGGGCCAAATATCTATGTCTATTCCATGAAAGATTTCAAATTGCTGAAAAAATTCGGGAAAGCCGGAGAGGGTCCGCAGGAATTTAAGGTTTCTCCATTTGGAGTCCCCATGATCGCATACTTTTCAGATGGTAATATATTTGTCAGTAGCGATTCAAAGATCTCGTATTTTTCCACAGGCGGCGACTTTATAAAAGAGATGAAAACACCTCCATTCTCTCTATTCCGTCCTTTCAAAAATTACTATGTTGCTACGGGGAACTCCACCAATAACAACAACCAGATGATCATTGTAATAAACCTTCACAATTCCAGGCTGGAAAAAGTAAAGGAATTATATCAATCCGATGTTACTGTAGGGCAGAATGCATCATTCAATTATCCTACTAATAATTTTACATTCGAACCGTACAAAGACAGGCTATATCTTGTCAGAGGTAAAGAAGGTTTTGTCATTGATGTAATGTCACTGGATGGGAAACGCCTTTATACAATAAAAAAGGAATATAAAGAGATTAAGGTAGACCAGGAATACAGGGATAAAACTTTTCAGCAATTTAAATCAGATCCGAATTTTAAACAATTTTTTGAATATTTGAAGCAAAGGATCAAGTTTAAAAAATATTATCCGGCTATTCAGGATATCCGGGTAATTGATGACAGAATTCACGTAATTACATTTAAAAAGAATAACAAAGATACCGAGTGTATAATCCTTGATCTTAAAGGGAATGAATTAAAACGGGTTTATGTCCCGTATCCTGAACTTCACGGCATGGATTACCTCCCCGAATATGATATATTCAATAAAAAATTCTATATTTTAATTGAAAATGAGGACGAAGAGGTTTGGGAACTTCATGTAAAAGATCTGTAAAGATATTTTATATAGAAATAAACTCAATTTGTAAAAACATTAAACTCCGGGGGATCCTCCATATGTTTTTTTACTGCACACAGGTTAGCTGACTGTATAACAGCTTTTTTATACTTTTCCGGGAATGAGTCAGGTAATTTGATCTCAAGATTTATTTTTCCGATCATCCTCTTTTTATGATCAAATTCAGCACTTTGTATGATCTCAATATCTTTGGATTCAATTCCCCTCTGATTACAGAAGCCCAGAACATATAATCCTGCACATGTACCTAATGAAGCCAGAAAAAGATCAAAAGGGGCAGGAGCAGAACCTTCACCTCCCGCCATTAATGGCTGATCTGTTTTATGTGTAAAATTTAAATAATCGGCATTAATTTTTTTCCCGCCCGGGAAATATATTTTCATTTCCATATTTCTCTCCCTGCTTTAAGTTAAATTTTAACATGTTTTTCACCTGAAATAAAGTACCCGAATTGACAGATAGCAAAATATTGTTTAACATATAATTTAAAGGAGGATCAATGGAGATCAAAAAAACACTTTTACCTGAGAACCAATTAAAACCACTTTATAAAGATGCACTCCAGTTAGGTTTCGGCCAAACTTATTCCGATTATATGTTTACACTTGAGTATGATTCCGGAAAAGGTTGGCATTCACCTGAAATAAAACCATATCAGCCACTCAAACTTGACCCTGCAGCAAAAGTCCTCCATTACGGGCAGGAAATTTTTGAGGGACAGAAAGCATATATGTCACCTGGTGGAGAAATTCTTACATTCCGACCGCGGGAAAATGCACAAAGATTTTTAAATTCTTTAAAAAGGATGTGTATGCCGGAACTTGATGTAGATGAGTTCCTCTATTATGAAAATGAATTATTAAAACTTGAAGAAAGATGGATCCCCAGAGTCAAAGGTACATCTCTTTATATCAGGCCCACAGCAATTGCTACTGAGCCGGGATTGGGAGTTAAACCTGCTAATAAATATCTTTTCTTCATTATTATGTCTCCCGTTGGAGCTTATTATAAAGAGGGTTTTAATCCAATAGGACTGTGGGTAAGTGACGAATTCTCCAGAGCGGCAGAAGGTGGAACAGGAGCGGCAAAAGCTGGCGGAAATTATGCGGGAAGCCTGTATGCTACTCAGATCGCCAATGATAAAGGTTATAGCCAGGTTTTATGGCTGGATGCAAAAGAACACAGATATATAGAAGAAGTTGGCGCAATGAACATCCTTTTTGTTATTGATAATAAACTAGCCACTGCTCCCTTAAAAGGGACAATACTTCCCGGAATTACCCGTAAGTCTGTTCTGGAAATGGCACCTGATCTCGGGATCGAAGCTGAAGAGCGGCCGATCACCATTGATGAAGTGACTGAAGGAATTGAATCCGGAAGGGTCACTGAAATTTTTGGTGCCGGTACTGCTGCAGTTATAAGCCCTGTGGGAAAATTGAACTATAAAGGGAAAGAGTACGTTGTAAATGAAAATAAAACCGGTAAATGGTCTCAAAAGTTTTATGATACACTTACCGGGATCCAATATGGAGAACTGGAAGATAAATACAATTGGGTCTATAAAGTAAAATAATATTCAAAAAGATTGTAACCCCGTTTATCGGAATCAGGTTTATGTATATTTCCAGATGTATCTGAGCGACCTTATTTAAAAATTTGTTTTTTTATGAGATTTTTACACATGAATTCATATATAAATTATAGAATTAATTCAGGAGGAGATATGAAACTTTCAATTGATTCAAAATTCAGGAAATTACTGTTTTGGGTATTTATCTTCACAAGTGTATTTTTCTTCAGCAACCTCGGGCAGGACCTTCAGGCTGATACTTCAAAGAGAATAAAAATTAAACCGGATTTACAAATTTATAAATTTTCTATTAACAAATCCAGTATAAGGCCTGACAAATCTCATGTGATAAAACTTAATGTGGTAGTCAGGAACGTAAGCCCGGTAAAAAATTGTACCGGCCCCTTCAAGATCCTGGTTGAATGGAGCACTCACCCGAAAAAATCTTATAAATATCTAACCCAGGCAGGAGTAGCAAGATTATGTTCTGATCCGCACAAAATCAAACAGAATATGGTAAAGCGGACCTTTACTCATTCAGTTCCTTCAGGAAAAACCTATTATTATAAAGTCACTGTTGATTCAAATTCAAATGTATCAGAGTCCAACGAAAGAAATAACTGGAAGATCAAAAAATATTTTGCTCTTCCTGTATTGACCTTAATAAGAAATCCACGTATTAATGCCGGCAGTATTGCAGACCGTTTGCCATCATGTGAAGGGATCGACCTGATAGTAAAAAACGTTGAAGTTATAAGAGCTACCTCAGGAGCAATATTCATTAAAGCAACAATAAAAAATCTTTGTGAGGGAAGTTGTACCGGCCCCATTGTTATTGAAGTAGATGAGAGTGACTTCCTGGGACGCCCCGGAGGTGTTGAACAGCAGATCGCTAACGGGATCGGCAGCAAAGCTGAATTTACAATGTTTTCAGCACTGGGTATAGCAAACAATTCTGACAGAACTTACTCCTATGTTGTCAGTGTGAGGTCGGAAGGAGGATGTGTAGAAGATGCTTCACGAAGAGGAAACAATTCATACAGAATCACTGTCGACCCTCGTTAAGAATTATTTCCCGGCTAAAGTTTTAAATTGGTCCTGATACTATAATTGACTTTCAGTTTTTCTGGGTTTCAGGACCACTCCCCTTGAACTTTTTGCATCGATTAATACCGGGAACGGGACTTCTGTCCTTATATGTTTGATGAATGAGGTTTCATTATATGGTTTCTGTTCCATTAACCAGTTCCAGTTAATGAATTCATCTTTCAAACTATCATTTATATGAAAATATCCCATCTGCAGAGAGATCATATTGTGGAAAAAATGGCTCCCCTGTGAAGGATCTATTTTAAAATCCCTGATGTTAGATTCTATTATTACCTTTGCTCCGCATATCTGATGCCACTCAACAGGAATACCAAGCCATGGGTCTGAAGTTCCCCACCTTCCGAACCCGATAAGTATATATCTTTTCCCTTCATCCATAAGTTTATTATTAATATTCCCGATCTCTGATGCTATTGTTCTACTTTTAGAAATATCAAATTTTTCAGGATTAATGAATACAATGTCACTTAGATCATTGATCCTTCCATTTCCCAGGGGGTGAACAGAAGAGCAGATTATCTCCTCTTTTTTTAACTTTTCTTCCTCTATTTCGATCTTTTCACCAGCGGTGACCATCGGCCTTATTTGAAGAAGATTAAATTCAGGTTTCCTCTCTTTTCCTTTATAAAGATTTACAGCAAACTCTATCTCTATATGAGATCCGAAGGATTCTCTCCCTATCTTTAATATTTCATTTAAAATATCCGACAGTGGAAAAATATTATATTTTAGAATATTTGCAAATGTAACAATTCTCGGGCCTTTAACAGCAATTGTATCCTTTACAGCATTATCCTGAGTAGAAAATGTGCTGGCAACAAAGAAAAGGGTTCCGTCCTTTTCCGATTCATCGAGGCTATATTGTTTAAGGCTGAATTTTTCACCGTTAAAGATCTCCAGATTTTTGTCAGAAAGGTCCAGTCCGTAAAAATAATACTGAGATTTCTTATGGAACTCTGAAGCTGATGAAAATGGAGGGTTCATTTGCGGATATTTTGAGGAGAATCGGTAAACCTGCCCTCCTTCAACAATTATCGGCCCTAATCCCAAAGCCAGTTGTACAACTCCATCCTCAGGTTCCATATGTGAAATGGGATAAAAATTATATGATTGTGCTACTCCGGAAAAAACCGGATAAAACTTATTCCTGTATTCATGCCCCACTATCTGCTGTATTATCACAGCCATTTTTTCTTCTTCGATCCTGAAATTTGTATTTTTCACATATTCTTTGGGATCCTTGAAAAATACGGAAGCAAAAACAAGTTTTATTGCATCTGTCAATTGTTTCAGGTTCTTTTTCTTTTCCGGATTATTATTTGGAAGCATATAAGTTGAGTATAAACCTGCAAAAGGAAGTAACTGCGAATCTTCCAGAAGGCTTGAAGACCTTACAGCCATGGGATAATTAATATTATCAAGAAGGGTTTTCAGGTCTTTAACTATTTCAACCGGCAATTTAGCCCTGAGGAATTTTTTTGCTATCTTTTCATTATTATTTTCCTTTATAGCGAATTTCTGAAGGTTATTTTCTTTAATAAATTGTTCATAAATTTCGCTGCAAACTACAAATGTATGGGGAGTTTTTATTTCAACTCCTTCAAAAAGACTATCCAGTTTTTTTTTTGCCAGCATTGCATTGATAAACGCTATTCCCCTGGCTTTACCCCCGAGGGAACCGCTTCCTAATCTTACAAAAGAATTTTCCGAATCAAATTTAACATGGCCAAAATCAGTAATAACCCCATACTGGTTTTTTGCTATCAGTTTTTGTATCTCATTTTTTATAAACCTTCTTATACCGGAAATATTATCAAAATCAGTAACTTTGATAGGCCTGAGGATCTCTGCGGTTTCAAATTCGGTCCTGGCTCGCAGCCAGATAGAAATATGATTTTTCCCGGCATGAAATTCAAGGCTCTCATCGGGTACAATATCGATCATTTTAATGAACTGGTGAAGATTTGCTGCTCTCCCAAGCTCTTTTCCTGTAATATCCCTGAATATAAAATCGCCAAACCCGAAATTGTTCATTATAAAGATTTGAAGATCTTCTAACAGGTTACTGGAATACTTATTCAGAAAATCAAGCCCTTTATTATAAGCTATTTCCCTGTTAGCCGGATTAGAAGATTGAAGAAGGAAAGGAAGGTCCGGAATTTCAGATTTGATCTTTTTTGCAAATTTAAATCCGGCATTTATATCAATATCACCTTTTCTGGGAAATCTTACATCAGAAATAACACCTAAAAGATTATTCTTATACTTTTTATAGATTATTTTTCCCTGCTCGTATGTTTCTGCCAGCAAAATTTTGGGCCTTGCCCTCATTCTCAGCATTCGATGCAGATCATTTACTCCCTCAGAAATTAACGACCTCGTTTGTGTCATGATCTCAGAATAAATAAGGGGTAAGAATAATGAATAATATCGGGGTGAGTCTTCTATAACCAGTATTATTCTGACTCCAAGCTTAATATCATTATCTACATTCTTCAGATCTTCGACAAATTTAATAATAGCAAGAAGAATTTTTGTATCGCCTGTCCAGTAAAATACCTTATCTATCATTCCTGAATCTCTGAATTTAATAAGATTATCTGTTGGTACCCAATCGTAAGTAAGAAGCACAACCGGTAATCCCGGAATGATCTGTTTAACTTTTTCTCCAAATTCCAGAGGGTCCATATCAGCAAGTCTCGTCATTGTTATAACAAGGTCAAATGAACTTTTTTCCAGAACCTTCAAAGCCTCTGCTGCACTGGATACTCTTACGATCCTCGGAATAAAACGGAGATTAAGATCAACATATTCACTGAATATCCTTTCGGATAATCTTCCATCCTCTTCCAGAATAAATGCATCATAATAACTTGAAACAAGGAGGATCTCCCTGACCCTGAATTTTATAAGATCATGAAAAATTCCAAACTGGGGTTCATAGTCTGTTGATAAATCCGATTTTTTACCATTTGTTGATACGGCCATATAAAAATAATAGTTAAAAAAACTGTTTAAATCAACTTTCTGATCTCTTTATACTATTTTGAAAGGTATTCCTGCATGGAACGTGCAGCAACTCTTCCTGCACCCATTGCAAGAATAACCGTAGCAGCTCCGGTAACAATATCTCCACCAGCCCAAACCCTCTCCTTTGACGTCTTTCCGGTAGCTTCTTCAACAACTATTGTTCCGTTCTTTCCTACTTCAAGATCCGGAGTTGTCTCTGCTATTATGGGATTCGGTGAATTTCCGATCGCAATGATACAGGAATCCATCGGGAGAATATATTCAGACCCCTTTATGGGAACAGGCCTGCGTCTTCCTGATTCATCCGGCTCACCCAGTTCCATTTTAAGACATTCTATACCCTCTACCCATCCATTTTCATCACCGATTATTCTTACCGGAAGAGTAAGTAACTTGAATATAATATCTTCTTCTTCAGCATTTTCAACCTCTTCAAGCCTGGCAGGTAATTCATTCCTTGATCTCCGGTAAACTATATGAGCTTCTGCTCCAAGCCTGGCTGCTGTTCTGGCACAATCCATAGCAACATTTCCTCCGCCAAAAACTGCTACCCTCTTATGTTCTTTTATGGGAGTAGAAGATTCAGGATATAAGAAACCACTCATAAGATTCATACGGGTAAGATATTCATTGGCTGAATATACCCCGTTCAGATTTTCTCCGGGAATATTTAAAAACCATGGTAATCCCGCTCCGGTTCCAATAAAAACAGCATCAAATTTTTCCAGAAGCTGGTCAACACTACGGGTTTTACCTACAACATAATCTGTAACCAATTTGACACCAAGCTTCTCTATATAGTTGATCTCCCTCTTAACGATCTTTTTCGGCAATCTGAATTCAGGTATACCGTAAGTCAACACACCTCCGGCATCATGAAGCGCTTCAAACATAGTCACATCATGTCCCAGCATGATCAGGTCTCCTGCAACTGTAATTCCGGCAGGGCCGGATCCAATAATTGCAACCTTTTTACCGGTAGAAATCCCTGTTTCAGGAAGCTCCAGTTTTGCTTTTTTAGCTTCCATTTCAGCTGCAAACCTTTCAAGCCTGCCGATGGCAACAGGATCGCCTTTTTTACCAACTACACATCTTATTTCACATTGTTCTTCCTGTGGACATACCCGGCCGCAAACAGCAGGGAGACAATTTTTTTCCTTTAATATCCTTATGGCTCCGGTAAATTCCTTATTTGCAATACAGTTTATAAATCCCGGAATATTTATTTCAACAGGACACCCCTCCACACAAAAGGGCCTTTTACATTGTAAACATCTTTTAGCTTCTTCCACAGCCAGTTCCGGAGTATATCCAAATGCTACTTCCTGAAAATTCCTCCTTCTTATATGTGGTGGTTGTTTCGGCATCTCTTTTCTTTTCAGGTCAAGTTTTTTCTTTTCTGCCATTATAATCCTCCACATCCTGAGTTATGAACAAGGAATGCTTCTTCGTTAAGATACTGTTTTCTTCTTTTGGACAATTCATCCCAGTCCACCAGCCGGCCGTCAAAATCGGGCCCGTCAACACAGGCAAATTTCATTATCCCATCCACGGTCAGCCTGCATACTCCGCACATCCCTGTACCATCTATCATTATTGTATTCAAACCAACCATTACCGGGACATTAAAACTTTCAAAGTCCCTGGTTGTTTTATACATCAGATAAGTACAACCGTTTGCTATAATTCTGTCCGGTTTTATATTGTTTTTTCTTATCCATTCCACACCGGAAGTAATATGCCCTTTGATTTCCGAACTGCCATCTCTCGTAATGGAAATAAAATCTTTACAATAGGGTGCAAGTTTATCCTTCCAGTATAAAAGATTAAAACTTCTTGCTTCTACTAATGTTATTATTTTGTTTCCCTTCTTATGGAGTGACTTTATTGTGGGAAATATGGACCCGATCCCGTAACAACCTCCAACACATACTACGGTCCCATATTTATCTATTTCCGAAGGCTTACCCAGGGGGCCCACCACAGAGGGTATTTCATCTCCTTCTTCTAGTTGAGAAAATTTTTCAGTTGAGGCTCCCACAACCATAAATATAATGGTAAGGGTTCCATCATCCCTGTTCCATTCTGCAACAGAAAGTGGAATTCTTTCCGAATCAGGGCCGGAACGGAGGATCACAAACTGGCCGGGTTCAATCGCCTCTACTATATCAGGAGCATAAACAGTTAAAAGGTGAATATTTGGGACAAGCCTCTCCCTTTTTATTACTTTAAACATTTTTCCTCCTTAAGAAAACAGCACATGGATTTGTCTGATAACCTGCAAATCGAGAAGTTGTCAACAATATAACAAAACCCTGTGAAAGATTCTTTTGAAGTTTCATCGGATATTCCATTTTATAATTTTCAGATTCCATTATTATCATTTCTCCTTCCTCCATACCCAGCTTCATTGCATCATCAGGGTTCATCAGAACAGTATTCCCGGGCATTAAAACCTTTAACCCATCAGAAACAGAACTTAACCCTGTATTATGAATTCCGTGGGGGGCATTATCAATGATCAACATATAAGGGAAACCGGAATCCGGAGATTTTACGTTTTTTTCACCTTTTCTATTTTGCTTAATTGCCGGATATTTAATAACAGAATTTGACAGTATCCTTTCCTTTACATCTTTTTTTGTTAATTTGTACTCTTTTTTTCCCATAATTTTTGCCAGAGACCTGAAAGTATCCGGATAGGATCTGGCATATCCCGGAATCAGAACAGAACTTTTCACTGAACTTTCTTTATTCTTTCCTGAAACGTAGGTGCCTGATATTTCGCCGGGTAACGGAGCAGGTAAAATGAGATCAGGATTCAGCTCTTTGTGGGGTGGAAAAGCACTATGATGTATAACATAATTGACAGGAGGCCTTCTTTCAAATGGTGTATCTCCTGCAATATAAAGCAGATCTATCTTATTTTCAGATATAAGTTTATCTATATCTTCTGAACAAACCGGCTCTCCAAACAATAATGATCCCCTCATATTCGTATAAGGATTAAGAGCAACAAATTTTGATCCTGTATATTCAAAAATTCTTTCCAGTAAATTTAGAATTTCCCTCCCTTTTGACAATAATGCTATACCCGGCCCAAGGACAAAAGTTGTAGAATCAGACCTGGAAAGAACTTCAGTGATATCTTTAAATATTTTTTCTCTTCCCGAACCACCTTCCACAGCTTTAAGTAACTGTTTAAAAAAGTTAAGTTCTTTTCCTGGTGCAGGGGTCAGGTCATCATCTGAAAAACGGCTCGTATTATCTCCTGTCCAACCTATTCTATAAAGAGGGACACCTTTTTCAGCTGCTCTTTTAATTCCCAGTGTTGCCGGAGCATAATCATAGTTCCCTCGTAAAAAAACTGAGATTATAGCATCTGAATTTCGGATCTCCTCCACCGGAACCGATTTTTCACTGAATTTCATGTAGGATATCAGATTTGCAGTTAGTACAGATGAAGTTACATATGAGGCTCCGCACACTTTATCTGCAAATTCCCTGACAGCAATTATCTCTTCATTAGTAAGATTAGGGGATAAATAAAATGCCATTTTTTTCCCGTCTGTTTTTTTCATCATTTCAGAAATCTTTTCAAAGGAAAATTTCCAGGAAACTTTTCCATATCCTTCAATAAAGTGAAATTCAGGTTCCAGAACTCTTTTGGGGCTGTTTATCAGGTTGCTAAAACAAAATCTACCTTTTACACACAGGTCTCCTCCTGAATCCATTGGATCACCCGGCGGAAGCGTGCCTATGATCTTATCCCCTTTCAGTACATACTGAATTTTACAGTTTAAACCACAAAGGCTGCAGACTGAATCTGAATATCCGGTTGGAGTACCTGCCCATTTTCTGCTCTTTTCGGACAAGGTCCCTGTCGGGCAAACTGAAACACAGGCACCGCAAAACTCACACTCAGCCTCAATATGACTATTTGAAAAAGCTGAGCCCACAACCATTTCCTTTCCTCTGTTATTAAGGGCTATTACATAACTTTTTCTGTGTTCTTCGCATATTCGTACACATCGGGCACAATAGATACAAAGATTATAATCCCTGTCAAAGAACGGGTCGTTTTTTTCCACTTCTATATCCTGGTAGTAAACCGGAAATTTTATTCCTTCAACCGTTACATAACGGACAACCTTCTGTAACTCACAATTTTCATCTTTTGGACACCAGCGGCATCCTGTTACATCTCCCACCTTCCTTATGGACCCCATAAGGTCATTACAGTCTTCTTTACATATCAGGCAGCCTGCAGGATGCTCACTCAATATAAGCTGAAGGATCTCTTTACGCATCTCTCTTACTTTTTTCCCTTTTGTCCTGATCTTCATCCCGTCACTTACCACAGTAGTACAGGCAGTGGGATAACCTCTTATCCCTTCCACTTCAACAATACACATTCTACATCCGCCATATTCGGAAAGTTCCGGATGGGAACAAAGGTGAGGTATATATATATCATTCTTTTCTGCTGCATCCAGAACTGTTTCTCCCTTTTTAACCTTAATCAATTTATTATCTATTTCAATTCTCATGACCCCTCCATAGATTCAGACTCAATTCTGATAGCATCACCTGCTATTGCATCAAACCTGCATACTTCATAACAGGCACGGCATTTAATGCATTTTGAAAGATCCAGGTTATGCGGTTCTG
Organism: Acidobacteriota bacterium; assembly: GCA_039714255.1. Lineage (GTDB taxonomy): Bacteria > Acidobacteriota > Aminicenantia > UBA2199 > UBA2199 > UBA647. The sequence continues at coordinate 30,921 of JBDLJQ010000014.1, read as the reverse complement.
ACCTAGGGCCTGTAATAGCACCTGTGGGGCAAATACTTACACAGCGCTGGCAACCGGTACATTTATCTTTAACAACTCTGTATGTCAGTAATTCTTTACATATTAGTGCCGGACAACGTTTTTCGAAAACATGTGCTTCATATTCATCCCTGAAATATTTAAGTGTGGTAAGAACAGGATTAGGAGCAGTCTGTCCAAGGCCGCATAGTGAAGTGGATTTCACTGTATTGGCAAGGAATTCCAGTTTTTCCAGATCTCCTTCTTCCCCTTTACCCTGACAAATTTTTTCCAGCAGTTCAACCATATGCCTGGTTCCCACACGGCATGGAGTACATTTTCCACAAGACTCTTCAACAGCAAAACTCAGAAAATATCTTGCTAATTCTACCATGCAGGTATCGTTATCAAGGACGATCATCCCACCTGAACCCATTATGGAGCCTGCTTTGGCCAGGCTGTCATAATCTATTGGGAGATCAAGCAGCTCTTCCGGAATACATCCTCCGGAAGGGCCTCCGGTCTGGACAGCTTTAAATTTTTTTCCCTTAGGAAGTCCTCCGCCTATATCAAATATTATTTCCCTTAAAGTAATTCCCATGGGGACTTCTACAAGCCCTGTATTTTTTATTTTCCCCACCAGGGAGAAAATTTTTGTCCCTTTACTGGTTTTAGTACCGATGGAAGAGAACCAGTCAGATCCCCTGTCTATTATGGCCGGAATATTGGCCCAGGTCTCAACATTATTTATGCAGGTTGGTTTTCCCCACAACCCCTTCTCTACCGGATAAGGAGGCCTCGGTTTCGGCCTTCCCACCCTGCCCTCAATAGATGCAAGCAATGCAGTCTCTTCACCACAAACAAATGCTCCCGCACCGGTTATAACTTCAATTGAAATATTTATATCTGTTCCCAATATATTATTTCCCAGCAAACCGTACTCTTCTGCCTGTTTAAGAGCAATGTTCAATCTTTTCAATGCAAGGGGATATTCACTCCTGACATAAATAAAACCTTTCCGGGCACCCATGGCAATGGCCCCGATCAGCATACCTTCGATCACAGAATGGGGATCTGCCTCAAGGACACTCCTGTCCATAAATGCACCGGGATCACCTTCATCTCCGTTACATACAATATATTTCTTTTCACCGGGAGATTTATGGCATAGTTCCCATTTTAAACCTGTAGGGAATCCAGCACCCCCCCTTCCACGAAGCCCGGACTTTTTTATCTCATCAATTATATTTTCAGGTTTAAAAGATGTAAGAACTTTTTCCAATCCCTGATAACCGTTAAAACCAATATATTCATCGATACTTTCGGGATCAAGCCTGCCACGATTCTTCAGAACTATCAACCTTTGATGTTTAAAGAAACCAATATCCATCATTCTGGGAACAGGAGGTTCCTTTCCTGAAGGAACAAGTATTTTACTTTCAATAGCAAAAGCATATTTTTTTAATATTTTTCCCTGCACAACATGTTCTTTAAAAATTTCTTTTATTTTTTCCTCTGTCAGGTCAACATATTTCACAGGGGGCTCACCAGATATTTCCAGGGTGGCCATAGGTTCCCGGCTGCATAATCCGGCACAACCAGATGTTGTAACAATTACATCCTTTACTTTTTTGCCTTCAATTTCCTTCAGAAGGGAATCCAGCACCTTCCTTGCACCTGCAGCAATACCACAGGTGCCCATGTGGACGGTTACTTTTGCTCTTGATTTCCCCTGCCTGATGTTTGAAGTTCTTCTGACATTATCCCTGATCCTGGCCAGGTCACCTATCTTTAACTTTTTCATAAAATCAACCTCCCCTGATGTCAAATTCCTTTATAATTATCCTGCTGGAATTTATTTCTCTATATCGCTTTAAGGGAAACTCCTGTTAAATATCAAGGATAATATCCCGGAACCAAATATTATTATGAATTCGTTCGAATCCATGTTTATTAATAAACCTTAATTTGAATTTCCTTCATTTCCCTGCTGGTATTTGTCCATAATTGTATCAACCTTTTGAATTGAGGTTTGTCCGTAATATTCTCCGTCAATCACAGTTATGGGAGCAAGAGCACAGGCACCGAGACAGTTAACCGTTTCCAGTGTAAATTTTTTGTCTTCGGTTGTGGAACCGGCTTTGACACCCAGCCTGTCTTCCATGCGGTTAAGTACATTTGAAGCACCCCTTACAAAACATGCCGTGCCCATACAGACTGTACATGTATGTTCTCCCCTGGGAGTCAGGCTGAATGCAGAATAAAATGTAGCAATGCTGTATATTTTACTGAAGGGGATCTTCAACCTCTTACTGACATACTCCAGATCCTTTCTGGGGAGGTAATTAAAATGGTGTTGAATGTCAGATAATATCTGAATAATTTTTGATCTGTTAAAATTGTTCCTTTTTAGTATATCTTCTGTAACTTTTTCCATATAAAAAACTCCTTATTTATAAGTTTTCTACTATTCAGAAAAAAATATACAATCGGTAAGATCAGCTTCTCCAAACGCACAATCTTCTGCAAAAGTTTCACAGGTAGGAGCACCACAAAGGCAGCAATCTTTTCCGGGAAGTTTCCGGAGTATCCTTTCTTTTTGTTTTATCCTCTTAACTGATAATGCCAGATCCTTTTCAGAAGACCTGGTGGGGCGAGGTAAAATTGGTTTGTTCAATAGATACAAACCTTCATTATATTTTTTTATAACTTCTTCTTTATTTACAGGTTTTGAGGGTTTTGATTTTTTCTCCATCAGGATGGAATTATGTTTTGCAATATAGGGGTTTGTAACACAGAAAAGGCCTCCGAGACATCCCTGGTCACATGCCAGGGCCTCAATAAAATCTATATCCCTCAACTTGGAATTTTCAATATCATCAAATATTTTTTTTATATGCTTAAGCCCTGAAACTGCCAGGCAACGATTCTCACCGAGATCTCTGGCAATATGTCCCAATACCCCCCATCCCTTTCCATAATGGTCATTTCCGGGTTTATCGAGCTCACCGCTCTTTTGATAATTCATGATAAGTGGCAGAATAAGATTATAAATTTCCTTAATAGATACAGCTCCATCAATTCGGGATATACCTTTTTCCGCAGGTTGTTTGATCGAAACTGTCATGGCCGGACAGGGAGTTATGTAAATAATCCCTATATCATCTTTTTTTAAACCAAGTTTTGCCGGATAACTTTCCCTTACTATTTTTGCTATGATTTCCCTGGGAACGTTAACAGGCTCTATAAGTTTTGCCAGGTTCGGATAGATAACCTGAATAAGCCTTACTACCGTAGGACAAAAAGAACTCAGCATCGGTTTATGGTCCGGGTTCTTATTTAAATAATGAATATGGGCAAAAGCTATCTCCTCACTAAAATCTGAAATATCGAGAACAGTATCAAACCCGATCTCCTTTAATGCATTATGTACTATTGAAGGGGTAACATCAGGCCCGAACTGATAATAAAGTACTGAAGAAGGAATAGCTATAAGATATTTGAACCTTTTAAAATCCTTTATTTCATCTACCACAGGAAGGAAAGCTTCATCCGGACAAACCTCTATACACTCACCACAATCAATACAAAGATCATTTATAAGGACAGCCCTTTTATTCCTGTATCTGATAGCATTTGTCGGGCAGGCATTCATACACTTTAATTTTCCTCTGCATTTTTCCGATTCCAGTTTAAGAGCATGATAGAAATGGTCTTTTTTCATTTTACATTGAACCTCATATCTACCACTGTACCTTTTCCCACGTCAGATAATATCTTTAATTTATCTGTATTTTTTTTTATATTAGGCAACCCCATTCCTGCTCCGAATCCCATTGCCCTCTGTTCATCTGTTGAAGTTGAATAGCCTTCCTTCATTGCCAGATCAACATCCGGAATACCTTTGCCCTCATCTTCCACTTTCACCCTGATCTCATTTTCACCTGCTGTTAAAGTTACTTTTGCCTTTCTGGCATGCATGAATACATTCATTTCAGATTCATATGTTGAGATAGCAATTCTCCTGATCAGTTCAGGATCATACCCTACTCCTTTAAGTGTTGATTTTATCTGTGTGGAAACAAACCCCGCAGAGGCAAAATCACTTCCATCTATAAAAAAATCGTGGGTCAGAAGATTATCGGATATCTTTCCCTCAGATAAACGGGTCTTTGAAATATGTAAATTGCCATCTGTTTCTGCGATCTTAATACAGGCTTCATACATATCTGCTTTAGTGGAAAGTATTACCAGCTCTTTATCTGTTCCGAACTTACAAATATCTTTTCCTGGAGATTTTCCCCTTATAAAAATTATAGCTTTAAATTCCGCCATATAAGAAGATATTGCAGCCTGGATCGTATTAAGTCCTGTTAAAAGGCATGATCCGGGCTTTCCATAGGCAAGAACATCACTCATCAGGTCCGATGCATAAATACCTGAAATTTTTTTATCTAATGAGTTTTTACCAACTATCACTTCTGCCTGAAGTGAATTTTTTATGTCATTAAGTTCAATAGAAAAACTTTTTACTTCCGGCATTATTTAGTGCTATCCGGGGTTTAACCCTAAAGCAACTAATTTTCCTGCCAACTGGAATGTTGATAGTGGTGTCGAAAATATATTCACATGAAAACGGTTAGCAAGTTCAATAGTCTCTTCCGAAACGATTTTCCCATGAACGATTATAATTGCAGCAATATCAACAAGATTAGATGCTGAAACTATATTTTTATGGGTTTGAACAGTGATCCACAGATCACCTGCTTTCGCATTACTCATTACATCTGATAACATATCGGAAATAAATACCCCTTCAATTTCATTATCCTCTACTTTTGTAAGTGGTTTTAGGTCTAAACTTTCAACAATTTTTTGAAGCTTCATCAATTTCCTCCTGCAAATATTTTTATAGGTCAGATATTATCATCCGGGGCGGTCAAAGATACCATATTAACATCCTTTATAACCTCGGCATAACAGGCAGAGATCTTCCTTACTTTTTCATGGGAAATAATCCTGATACTTGAATTAGAAGATCTTCTCCTCTGATTAAAATAGTCTTCAAGAATTTTTATTTTTTCATCAGAGAGTTGCTTTTTTTCCCCAATAGGGAGAAACCCGAAAGCAACATAAACCCATATCCTCTCTGCTTCCAGTTTTTTTAATTCAATATCAACTTCGCAATCTTTATCACAGCCTGTACACATCATTAGTCCCAGAAGTTCATCATAATCAACAACGGTATTACATTCACTACATTTAAGGTTAAATTTAAAGGACTGGTCACTTTTCATGACATTCCAAAAATGTTCGCCATCCCGGTATTCTTCAAGAGGAGGAGTATGCTCCTGGGTAAAATAGTTTGAAACTTTTTCACATTTAAAACATTGTTCGGTAATTATATACCCGTATGAAACATTAACCATCTCCCAGTGATGCAAACATTTTTCTTTATCCATTTTACCCCCGTTCTCAGGACTGTATTTATTATAATAAAAGAAAATTTTAAAAGTCAAGAAAATTAAAATTCAACAATTAAGGAAAACTCACTTCTCAGGGTTATTTTGTCAGGGATGCGGTTTTAAGAACTATCCCTTCTTTCTCTACCGGATAGACATTTTCAAGCAGGCACTCCCGCCCGGTAAATATGGAAGAAAACCCGTATTTCCCCTTTATTGTGCTCACTGACCTGCTTAGATCTTCTGCTCTCAGCGATACAAAGGGGAGAAGGTCCCTCTTCTCCGTTATATCCTCAACCTTTACACCCACCAGCCTCAGGGGCAATTTTCTTCTTTTAAGGAGATCTTCCAGCAAAAGAACCGACCCCTTCCAGATGTTATCATAAGAAAAGGTAGGAAAGTCCAGGGCAGACCTTTTTGTAAAGGTGGAAAAATCACTGAACCTGGCCTTCACCTCCACTCTGCCGGCATATAACCCGTTCCTCACCAGGTACATTGACAACCTGTCCGTAAGGTATGCAAGATGGGACTTGATCATATCTACGTCTCTTATATCGGTATGAAATGTGGTCTCTCGGCTGAAACTCCTGCTTTTAACCTCTTTCCGGCGATTATAACCGGATGAAGAATAAAAATACTGGCCTATGACCCGCTTCCACAGGGAAAAATGCTTCTCCTTCAATTCATTTACCCTCTTTATGCCCAGTCCGTGAAGTATAAGGAGTGTATGCGGCCCTATTCCCGGTATCTTTTCCAGGGACAACCCGGAAATAAATTCCTTCTCGTCATCCATGAAAAATATACCCCCGGGTTTTGCCGCTTCCGTGGCAAGTTTGGCACCCAGCTTCGTATAACCAAGGCCGGCTGAAACCTCCAACCCGATCTCTTTTTCCACAGCCCTTTTTATTTCCGACGCCCTCTCATAAACAGAAGAACGGATATATTTTATCCCGGTAAGGTCTATATACGCTTCATCCACAGAGACAACTTCCACCATGGGAGAAAAACGGGAGAGACATTTAAAGAATGCTTTGGATATCCTTTCGTATATATGAAACCTGCCCCTTACAAAAATTCCATCCGGACATTTACGTGCGGCATTTCTTAAGGCCATACCCGAATGGACACCAGACTTCCGGGCCTCATAAGAAGCGGTGGAAACAACACCACGCTCATCGGGTTTCCCTCCCACTATAACCGGTTTCCCTTTAAGAGAAGGGTTCAGCATCACCTCAACCGCTGCAAAAAAGGCATCTATATCCACATGAAGGACAAACGGGTTTCTCACAGCGCTAATACCTCCTGAGAACTCCCACAACCCTGCCCACAAGCTGGAAAGGATCATAAATTGGTTCGAATTCCGGATTTTCCGGGATAAGCCAGAACTTATCCCCTTTCTTCTTCAGCCTCTTCAGAGTTATTGTGGAATCGGAAAGAAGTGCGACAACCATATCTCCGGAATCGGCATCAGGGCTTTTTTTTATTATCACAATATCCCCTTCACGGATATAGGCATCCCTCATACTTTCGCCCTGCACTCTCAGTGCCACTTTATCACCCCCCTTTTCCACCATCCATTCAGGAAGTTCAACTTCTTCTCCCAGTGATTCGAAGATCTCCAGCGGAGAACCAGCCGGAACTATACCAACGAGGGGAACCGATCGTTTATCTGACACAAGGAACCATGACCTTCCATCCTTTTTAAGGTGCCCTGCATCGGTGAGGCGGTTAAGGTAGGAGTGGACCGTTGCCGGTGAAGAGAGGCCGGCCTCATTGCCGATATCCCTCACCGAAGGGAAATATCCGATCCGTGATACCATATCCTTCAAAACCTCTAAAAATATTTTCTGTTTTTTCGTGATCATATGTTCGCCTTATGTTCGATAATAATATAGTATAAATTCCCCAACTTTTCAATACAATATTAAAAAAATCATTGTCTATTATTCTTCTTTTTCGATCTTCAGGTTTTTTATGGTCTCTCTAGTTTTGTCAATTTCGGAATAGATAACAAGAAGAGAAGGATCCTCCGGCCTTGATCTGTCAAAAAGTGTGCCGAATTTTTTATACTGCACATCCAGCTTTTCAGTTATTCTGCTTACTTCTGCAGCACATTTCCCTTTTTCACTTAATAATTCCTTCACTATCTTTTCATTAGACTTTTCAACAGTTTTAGCCTCTTCTTTCAGTTCATCGATATTTTTTTCCAACTTTTCAATTTCTTTTTTCAAAGTTTCATTTTGTTCTTTAATTATTTTTATCTCACCGTTCAGTTTATCTTTCTCACTCTTTTTCTTCGGAAGTTCTTCTCTAAAGGCCCTGAGATCACTTTCCGCTTTCTCTATCCGCTCCTTCCTCTCTTCATCATCCAGAAGCTGGTCCTTATTGAGCCTTTCCAGTTCCTTATCGTTCTTCTCTATCCCCTTCTCCAGTTTTTCGATCCTCTTTTCATCTTCCTTCAGTTCTTTTTCAAACCGGGAAAATTCTTTTTCCTGATCTTTTAATTTTTCATCCAGGGGATCTTTCTGAACTTCTTCATTTTTTATTTTCGATTCCAGGACTTTTATATTCGAATCAAAACTATCCTTGTTCTTTTCAATCCTTTTGTTAATATCATCCAATTCTTTTTCAAATTTTTCCTTTGAACTCTGTTCTTTTTTAATATTTATTTTTATTTCGTCACCATTTATAATATTCAATTCTTTTTCCCAGGCTTTTTTTCCCAGATCTTTTATCAGTCCGGATGCTGAATGTTCCTCTTTTTTTATCTTTGAATTGATCCTGGCAACTTTTATCTTATTTCCGACAAATTTAAAAAAACCGGCAACCTTTCCACGAATCTTTTTATCCCTCACAAGTATAACAGCAATAAGAACAGCAATTATGAGTAGAAGTATCCACATGAAAGTAGAAGAAGATCCACCTGTACCAACAACATCTTCAGTAACTCCGGCAAAAAGTAATAATATATATAGATCCATATTATTCTCCCCTTTATTTTATAGAAGAAATTCTAGTCCATAACAATAATTTTTTCAAATTATTTACATATATGTTAATTCCTGAAATTATTCTTTTGATAATTGTTAATTCTCTCTTTTAATGTTGATGATGATATTTCTTTCGTATAAGGGAGATATATTATTTTTACACCTGCTGTTTTCAGTTTATCTTCAAATTCATTAAATCTTTCTGTATCAAACCAGTCATCTCCTATGAACATTACATCAAACTTTAACTTTTTCCACATGATATATTTGTCAAGATCATCCTGAGGAACAGCAGTATCAACAAATTTTATATTTTGAATTATCTCCAGCCTCTCTTCAAAGGGAATCACAGATTCATAACCTTTATAGGTAACCAGTTCATCGGTGGTTACCCCAACGATCAATTTGTCACATAAGGATTTTGCCCTCTTCAGAATATTCAAATGCCCTATATGGAACAGATCAAAAACACCACTGGTAAACCCGATTATTTTATTGTTCCAATTGTTCATCTGATCAATCCATTAAGATACTAATATGCAACAAATACTAAATATTTTCAACATGGAAAAAATTTCATTGAAAATGATTTGTGTAATATTGGCAAAAAGATTATTATTAAAATATTAAATGAAAAAAATTGAGAATAATTTTAATTTTAATCAATCTCTTAAAGAGGGTCCCCGATACCCTATATTAAGATTTATCAGAATTGAGAGATATTTTACCCGCCCTCTGGCATCTTTATTTGTAAAACTGATATATAAAACTTCCATTACTCCGAACCAGATAACGGTTTTTTCCTTCATTCTCGGTGCTCTGGGAGCAATTTCATATTCATTCGGGGAATATCGGTTTTTTATTGCCGGGGGAATACTTATTCAATTATCATCTGTTTTTGATTGTGCCGACGGAATGCTGGCAAGATCAAAAGACATGTGTTCACGATACGGAGCATATCTTGACCTCTTCCTTGACCGGATAGCTGACTTTCTCTTTATAATAGGAGTTGCAGCGGGATATTACCTGCAAACAGGAAATTTACTAATGCTGGTCATAGGCCTGGTTAATTCCGGGTTATATTCACTGCAGATAGTTTTATTTTATCTTGTGAAAGTGTATAAAAGGGATTTTAATGAAGGGGAAAGTGCAGAGGCCAGAGGTTTTTCGGTATTTGTATTTTTAATATTATCAATTTTTAACCATCTGGAATTAATAATAATTCTAATAACAATAACCTCAATCAGCAACATCGCAATGAGAGTAATAATATACAAGAGATTAGCAAAATCAAACTAAATTTTTAATGATCTGAGCAGAGGAATCAATCCTGCACAAGAACTATATTTAAATAACGATCAGTGAATTTTATATTACTTTTATTTAAAATCTACAAGTTCCACCTGGAATACGAGGGTTGCATCGGGAGGTATCACTCCACCGGCACCTCTGCTTCCATATGCCAGATGCGAAGGTACTATTAAAACCCTCTTTTCGCCTTTTCTCATATCAAGAAGTGCTTCATCCCATCCTGGAATAACTTTCCCGACTCCAACAGGAAATTCAAGAGGCTTTCCACGGTCAATGGAGCTGTCAAATTTTCTTCCATCAAGAAATGTTCCGGTATAATGGGCTTTAACCATTGATCCTTTATTTGGTTTCCCGCCTTCGCCCTCTTCAAGAACAATATACATAAGGCCTGATCCGGTAGTTTTTCTTGCGGGCCATTTTTCCTCTATAAGCTTGATCTCTTCGGCTTTTTTACTTTTTAATTCTAACTCTTTAGCCTTCTGGGCTTCACTGCTCTTTTTCAAAAAAACTTCTGCTGCATTAAATCCTTCAGCTTCTTTGCCTACCCTTACAATTTTTATACTCTCTATTTTATCTCCCTGTTCAATAAGGTTTACAATATCCATACCTTTGTAAACCCTGCCGAATACGGAGTGTTTGTTATCAAGGTGAGGCGTTGCTGTGTGAGTTATAAAGAACTGACTGCCATTTGTACCGGGCCCGGCATTTGCCATGGATAAAATTCCCGGGCCGCTATGTTTAAGATCAGTATGGAATTCATCATCAAAACTATAACCCGGGTTTCCCGATCCATTTCCGGCCGGATCTCCTCCCTGGATCATAAAATCTTTTATAACCCTGTGAAATGTCAGTCCATCATAATAGGGTTTACCTGCTTCTCTGAAACTATTTTCAATTGTACCTTCAGAAAGGCCAACAAAATTTGCAACGGTCATCGGAACTTTATCAAAATCAAGCTTTATAACTATTGTCCCCTTGTTTGTTTTTATTTCACTATACAATCCTTCATCTTCATATTTTTTCATTTTACACCCCGTTGTAATTATTAAAAACATTAAAAAAATAAAAAATACTTTCTTCATTCTGTCCTCCGGATCTTTTTCATAATAGTTCACGGGAAATATTATACGAAATTATCCCGGAACCGTAAAGAAAATTTTCAGCCTCTTTTTGCTGAAGCTGCATTTTTGTCAACTCTCCATTGAATTATTGCCAGTACAGCCATCCATAAATTTGCAAAAACAAGTATATACCAGAAAAATATCATTGGATTATAAAATATTGCAGCCAACACCATGAAGAACCTGTGAGTGGAAACACCTATCATATTCCAGAAGACCAGCAATGTTCTGTTACAACTACAATAATCTTCATTCTTATATTTTTTTTTATCAAAAGTACCAGTGACCTGCAGTTTAGTATAACCGAAGTATACAAAGAGCAGGATCTTTTCAACATAGTTCCCCCTCTTTTTCTTTATCGATTCATACCTTCTGTGAAATATCCTCAGGTCTTCGCCGATGGTTTTATTCTTCCCCAGAGCAAAGGCAAGATATTGCTGTCTGTAATAATCCACTGCCATACTATGGACAGCAAGTGAAACTGATGCAGCGATCATCAACGGCCAGGGCCCGAAAGGAAGGTCAAAATTTCCCTTGAGCAACCCCAGAAGAAATCCGAGGTAGACAGCGATGGAGGTTATATAATCCACCCACCCGTCAATAATTCTACCCAGCGGAGTTCCATTCTTTTTAAGGCGGGCTATCATTCCATCCAGCAGGTCAAAAATATGGCACAGAATAAAGAACAACCCTCCGTAAACGAAACTCTTTTTATCACCATAGGAGAAAAATATACCACTTACTATTCCCGATATTAAGGATAGTAAAGATATCTGGTTTGGTGTAATTGGGATCTTAACCAGAAATTTTGTAAAAATAAATGAAACCGGCCTGAATAAGAACAGGTCAACAGCTTCTTCAACTGCAATATCTTTCAGTGAATTCTTAAACTCTTTGAATAGTTTTTTCATATTAATAACTTCCTTTAAACAATAAAATCATACCAAGCAAAAGAAAAAGTACTATCATTCCCCATTTTGCCCTGTTCATTCTGAATTTCATTAATCCATGCTCATTAAGAAAATATGAATCTCTTCCTGCTGTTTCTATAACACCTTTCCTTTTCAACTTATTAAAAACAGATCTGTTGATCTCGCCGACCTCATTTATTGGTTTGGCAAGGTCAACAGAACAGGCTCCGGATTCCCGGAATCTGTTGATCACATTTCTTTCAATATTAATTTTATTGATAAAAGCACGAAAAAACTTCATTAAAACTCCATATTTAATTTTATAACAAATTATCCGATTTTGGTAGTAATATTGATATAATTTTAAACATTTTTCTGTTTTTCTTCGTAAAACATTCTGAATGTGATCAAAAATGGGTAATTCAAAAAAAAAAAGAGAAAGCGATACAGGGATCTGGGAAACCTTTAAATCTGATTTTAAAAGTGAAGGGTTAAAAGATGATATAAAATATGATTTCACCGAAACTCTGGAATTCTACCTGACAGACGAACAAAAACAAAGATTAAAAGAGATGGGATGGTTCAAAAAAATATTTTTTATACCGGCATGGCTTTTAAGGGTATTGTTCTTTAAATTAACCAGAATTCGGAGGCTATTGCTGGTCCTTGCAATCGTATTATACGTGATCTCCGGCAATATTATAATTTCAGATAATGTCAGATCAGATTCCAACACGACATTTTTCAGTGTGCTTATACTCCTTTTTATCCTTATTCTTGAATTAAAGGATAAACTTATTGCCCGTGATGAACTTAGTGCCGGGAGAGCAGTCCAAACGGCTTTTATGCCCCCGCAAAACCCGAATATACCCGGGTGGTCACTATGGCTCTACTCACGCCCTGCTAACAGTGTCGGCGGAGATATGGTGGACCTGATAAAAATAGATAAAAATAATTTTGGGATTGCACTGGGAGATGTCTCTGGTAAAGAACTTGGGGCTGCACTTTATATGGTCAAACTTCAGTCAACTCTCAGAGCTCTGGTATCCGATTCGGAATCACTGGCAGAGTTAGGTTCAAAGATCAATTCTATCTTTTTCAGGGATAGTGAGCCCAACCGTTTTGCAACAATGATCTATTTTGGGCTCAGCAAAGGATCCGGAAATATAAAGATCCTGAACGCAGGACATATTCCACCTTTAACTCTTAGTGGAGGAAAAATAACTGAACTGGAAAAAGGTTCTGCCGCTATCGGTATAAAGAAAAAATCAAATTACAGAGAACAGCAGCTGGTTCTTAAAAAAGGTGACCTGATAATTTCTTATTCAGACGGTGTTACTGAAGCAGTAAATCAGTCTGGAGAATTTTTCGGAGCTGAGAGACTGAAACAGATTTTAAAAGCAAATAAATATCTTTCTCCTGAGGAAATGGGAAAAGTGATCCTCAATCATGTAAAAGATTTTTCAGGTAAATGCAGGCTTTTTGATGATCTTTCAATAATAATAATAAAATATGAAGGCAATTAGGTTCAGGAATGCCCTCCCACAACGATCTTAAGTATTTTTATATTCAGGACAAAAAACCTTATTACCTGCCAGGGAATAAATTTTCTCCAGAATTTTGTTGATCTGGTTGGGATCGGAGGATATGAATCTTCCGTATACCCTTTTATTTCCAGTTTATCTTTCATATTTCCCCCTATTCCGGCAAAAGCCACCAGAAAGGATATCCTTTGGCTTTATGCAGAAACATATAGTGCATAAAAAATTTCATCCAGTGACTGGCAAGGCCTACCTCTCCAACTGTATAATTTATATCTCTTCCCCATTCCGGATACTTTGCCCAGTCCGGTACAATGGGATGTAAGGTCATAGTAGCAGCAACACCCTTTGTCATTCCATATCCGGCTGAAACTATGCAGGCTGCTCCCATCTTTCCCATTGAAGCTTTATGTTTATGTTCCTTTTTATTTTTTAATATCCTCTCTGTAATATTAAGTGCAACTATCTTACCAATTACTCCTGAAGGCATCCCTGTCCTGGGTGGTGCCGGGAATATTTTCGTGCCATTCTTATTTTCCATTGGTTTAGAGATCGAATGCGGGGGTGCAAATGCAATGCCTGTTGCATAAATATTGTCATAGGTTGGATTCTGATATATTTCCGGCCAATCCTCTATACGCCATTCTGCAAAATCTTTTTGAGAATAATCGGCATCAACTTTCATAAATCCGTTAGGTGCAAATATTTCCGGTGTTATATTATCTCCATTTTTATCTTCAGCGGTCAGCCCCACTCCCGAAAAACCGGGAATGAGCATTGCAAAATCATATTCAGCTTTAGAAACCTCTCCATTCAGATCCTCATAATGTACTTTCCCTTCCTCAACTTTTGTAACTCCCGCTCTTTTTATCCAGTTTATACCGTTCTCTGCAAAAATTGATTCGGAAAAAACTTTTGACGAAGTAATATAACCACCCTTTTTTATAAAAGCTCCACCCATTCCAAAATCACCAAGTTCATACTCATTTGTGATCCATTTCAATTCTGCATTTTCCCCAAAGCCTCTCCTGTTGATCTCAAAAGCAACATTAAGGATATATTCAAATGCTGCACCCTGACATGTTGCAGTTGGATGCCCTGTACCTATGAGGATTTTTTGTTTCTCTCCCCTACCAAGTTTGAAAAATACTCTTTTTAGTGACTCCCACGATTCAGAAGCATGTGAATATGTACAAACCGAATTAGTAAATTTATCCGGCCCAAGCCCTTCAGTAGCTTCAAAGTTAAGTTTGGGGCCTGTGGCATTAACTAAATAATCATATTCAATTTTTTCAATATCTCCCTTCCTTGACGGGTCAGTATATTCGATGGATACAAAACTGTTATTTGTGGATTGATCTCCTTCCGGATGTATTGAGATAGCTTTTGCCTGTTTATAGTCTATTCCCCACTTTTCATATACAGGTTTAAGTTTGAACCGTACCTGGTCAATATTCATCCTACCCACTCCGACCCATATATTTGAAGGGACCCACTGATAATAACTGTTTGGGGTGACCATTATCACTTCATGGTCTTTTCCAAGTTTTTTCTTTAAATATGCTGCTGAAGTATGTCCTGAAATTCCTGCACCTAATACAACAACTTTAGCCATTTTTTACCTCATTAAACAAATAAAGTAATTTATTAGTCATAAAATATTTTTAACTCCTTAAATATGATGCCCCGTTGATATCAACTATGGTTCCTGTCATAAATTCTGTCCCCCCTGAAGCAAGTAATAATGTGGTATGTGCAACTTCTTCCGGTAATGCTACCCGGTTCAGAGGACTCTGGGCCCTGATTGCATCCCCTCTTTCGCTATTCAGTATCTCTGTGGTCATGTCAGTCTCAACATACCCGGGTGCAACAGCATAAAAATATATGTTATACGGGGCTAAAGCTTTTGCCATTGACTGGCTGAATGAATTCAAGCCCGCTTTACTTGCTCCATATGCAGGAGCATCAGGTTCTCCACGGAATGCACCTCTTGAGGTGATATTTATTATTTTACCCCCGCCACTGGTTTTCATTGCTTCCACAACTTTGAATGTCAGGTTTGCGGGCCCTATAAGGTTAATGCTCACTGTCCTCTCCCAGTGTTCCATCCATTCTTCATATTCCGTTTTATCCATATCGATCTCTTCATATATCCCTGCATTGTTTACAAGAATATCTATCCTTCCATATTCATGTATTACTCTTTCTACCATTTTTTCTACCTGGACCGGATCTGTGATATCACATTTTACTGCATTGTGGCCGGAGCCGTTAAGTTCATCAAGGGTAATTTCAGCTTCTTCTTTATTTGTATTAAAATTTATTATTACTATTCCACCGGAATCAGCAAATTTTTTTGCTATAGCTCTGCCAATTCCCCTGGAGCCTCCGGTAATTAAGATCACTTTCTCTTTAAATTCAATTTCCATAAAATTATAATATTGAAATGAAAAAGCTTTGTAAAGGGGACAGGCACTTTAATTAGAAGTCAGGAGACAGAAGTCAGTGTCTCGTGTCTCGTCCTGTGATATGTTGATAGATATTATAGGATTAGACATTTTATTCTTACTTCTTGCTTCTGTATTCTTACTTCTTGAGTAGAGGAGTTATATTAACAGGAATACTCTGGGAAATAGATTTTTTTTTATTGAGAAAAAAATAATTTTTTTATAAACTTATAATAATTAATATCAGGAGGTAAAATGAGATTAATAAAAACTTTATCCATATTTCTTCTTATTTTAATATTTATTTCCGGTTCCAACGGGCTTTTATTTCCAAAGGATATTATTAAGATAGGAAGTGCTATCTCCTTTACGGGAAAACACAGCAGATCGGGGAAACTGTATATAGATTCATACAACCTTGCTGTGGAGATGATAAATAAAAAAGGCGGGGTAAAAGTCGGAAACAAAAATTATGATCTGAAGATCATCTATTATGACGATAAGAGCGATGCAATGGAAAGTTCAAAACTGGTTGATAAGCTGATAAGTAATGATAAGGTAGATTTTTTACTGGGCCCTTACAGCAGCGGTATCACAATCCCGGACAGCCTGATAGCAAGAAGATTCAGGATCCCGATGATCGAAGGTGGAGGAGCTTCAGGAAAAATATTTAATAAGGGCAATAAATATATTTTCGGCCTTTTACCTCCGGCGGGAGAATACTTCAAATCCACACTTGAATTTTTGAAAACTTTAAAACCTGTACCGGGATCAATTGCGATCCTGTATGCAGATGATAAATTTGATCTGAGTGTGGGAGAAGGTACAAAAAAAATTGCAGAAAAAATGGGATTCAAGATCGTAATATTTGAAAAATATTCTGAGGGACAGACAGATTTCACTTCTGTCCTTACAAAGATCAAAATGAAAAACCCGGAAATAATTCTTGTGGGAGGCCATACCGAAGAAGCACTTAATATAACCCAGCAGGTAAAAGAATTGAATATTAACCCCAAAATGTTAAGCCTTACAGTAGGGCCTTCGGAAGCAGATTTCAGAAAAGCACTGGGTAAAGATGCAGAATATATTTACGGGGTTGCCTCATGGTCGACACAAATGAATTTCAAAGGTGCTATCTTTAAAGATACAAAAGAGTTTATTTCCGTTTTTAAGAAAAAATTCGGTTATGATCCTGACTATCATAATGCTGCCGGAGTTGCATGTGTAGTAGTTTTAAAAAATGCAATTGAAAAAGCGGGTTCACTTAACAGAGAAAAGGTCCGGTCAAATATTTCTGCCACATCACTTGATACTATTTATGGAAAGATCAGATTCAGCCCCAACGGACAGATCCAGGGAACCAGTATAGTACTACAAATACTGGATAACCAGGTATTTGAGGTTTTCCCCAACACTAATAAGAAAGCAATTTACCCGATGCCGGCCTGGAAAAAAAGGAAATAACAGAAAGATCAACCAGGCCATGACCCTGCAAATACTGATAAACGGAATTCTGAAAGGAGGGCTCTATGGTTTAATGGCATTGGGGATGTCTCTGATATGGGGTGTTATGAATATCATAAATATAGCTCATGGTGCCTTTATTATGATAGGTTCATATGTTACATTTTTCCTTTTCAACTCTTTCGGGATCGATCCTTTCCTGAGCCTTGTTTTTTCTGTACCTGTACTTTTTTTTCTGGGATTTATTGTTCAGAAACATATAATAAATATGGTGATAAGAGCAGAGATCTTTATCACATTGATCCTGGCTTTCGGGATAGAGATATTCATTAATAATACAGCTCTTCTCATCTTTACTGCAGATGTGAGGAAGGTCAAGGTTGCATACGGTGCTTCAAATTTTTCTTTTTTCGGAGCTACGATCCCATATGTAAGGCTTATTGCATTCGGCTTTGCAATTTTGATCACAATTTTCCTTTTTATCCTTATGAGCAGAACAAAACTCGGGAGAGCTATCAGGGCAACATCACAGGACCTTGAAGGAGCAAGGCTTGTGGGAATAAAGGTTTCCAGGATCTATGCAATAACATTCGGTATAGGCACAGCTCTTGCCGGTGCTGCCGGAACCCTCTGGGCAATTATTTTTCCGGTAACACCCACAATGGGTGGAGGACTTACACTCAAATCTTTTGTCGTAACCATTATAGGAGGCCTGGGAACAATGCTGGGGCCTGTTATAGGGGGATTAACACTCGGGATAATTGAAGCTTTCGGGACAAACTGGTTCGGAACAACATTTGAGAGCCTGATCAGTTTCACCATACTTGTGATCATTCTCATCTTCATGCCCAAGGGGATCCTTAAAAGTAAAAAAGAATGAGAAAAAATATATTTTTTATAACTTTGATAATTGTATCCATTGCTGCACCTCTCTTTATTTCAAATAATTTCATCCTAAGATTTGCAACAGATATTCTTATCTTTGCTATCCTGGCAAGTGCATGGAATATTATAGGAGGTTTCACAGGTTATGCATCATTCGGAAATGTTGTTTTTTTCGGAATAGGAGCATATTCAACCTCTGTATTAATGAGTGTTTCCGGGCTCGGATTTGTTGTCTCATTTCTGCTGAGCGGGATCCTGGCTGCTTTTTTTGCTTTTATCATAGGGCTTCCGGTACTGAGATTAAAGGGACACTATTTTGCAATTGCAACACTTGGAGTGGCAGAAGCAGTAAAGGCACTGGTACAGAATCTTGATATCACAGAAGGGAATTCAGGGATATATCTTCCTCCACCCGACCTCTCTGTTGATGGTATTTATAATTTTTTCTTTTACATAAGCCTTGTTGTACTGATTTTACTTCTGTTAACAACCCGGTTAATTTTAAAGAAAAAACTGGGATATAATATGATCGCCATAAGGGAAGATGAAGATTCAGCTAATTCAATGGGTGTAAATACCACCATGATAAAATCGATATCTTTCAGCCTTAGCGGATTTTTCACGGGACTTGCAGGAAGTATTTATGCGTACCAGCAGGGATTCATAAAACCGGAACCGGTTTTCAATGTTCTTATCACTATAAAAATGATAGTCATGGCAGTATTCGGAGGATTAGGTTCATTATTCGGCCCTTTAATAGGATCAATAACCATTGAAGTTATTTCAGAACTTTTATCCAGTTATTTCCTGATGGCACACACCCTTTTCCTGGGAATAATAATTGTACTAACAATTTTATTCGCACCAAAAGGGTTGATCGATGTATATGGAAATAAAAGATCCGGCCTCTCCTATTTCCTGAACAATATAAAGGAGCATAAAGTTTGACAAATAAAATGGATAATAATAAAACCTTACTCCGGTGTTCAGGCCTGACAAAAAAATTTGGAGGGCTCACTGCAGTTGATAATGTTAGTTTTGAATTAAAAAAGGATGAGATCCTCGGCCTTATAGGGCCGAACGGTTCAGGAAAAACAACCCTTGTGAATATGATCTCGGGAAATATAAAACCAACCGGAGGTGATATTGTATTTAAAGGCAGGCAGTTGAGGGGATTAAAACCGTACAGGATAGGCAGGCTTGGGATAGCAAGGACATATCAGATAGTGAAACCTTTTCCCGGTATGACAGTTCTTGAGAATGTAGCGGTAGGAGCAATGAATGGGAAAAGCGAAAAGAACCGGTCTGTAAAAGATGCATTTACCGCTGCTGAAGAGATTATTGAATTTACAGGGTTAATCAAATATAAGAATTATATGGCAGACAGCCTCAGTATAGCTTCAAGAAAACGGCTTGAGATGGCAAAAGTGGTTGCCATGGACCCGGATATAATTTTTTTTGACGAAGTTATGGCCGGATTGAATCACAATGAGATAGATAAAGCAACGGAAATGATACAAAAAATAAGAGAAAAAGGAATTTCAATCCTGATCATCGAACATGTAATGAGGGCGATCCGTTTAATAAGTGACAGAATATTTGTACTTCACCACGGGAGTAAAATTTCACAGGGCCCCCCGGATGATGTTCTCAATGATAAAAAGGTTATAAGTGCTTATCTGGGGAAAAGATATAAACAACTGGTTAAATAGAAAGCAGAATGGAAATTTTGGATATTAAGGAACTTAATGTAAGCTACGGGGATATCCATGTATTGTGGGAGACCAGCCTCAGGATCGAACATGGAAAAATAGTTGCCCTTGTCGGATCCAACGGAGCCGGAAAAACCACATTATTGAAGACAATATCCGGTTTATTAACACCGGATAGCGGAAAAATAGTTTTTAACGGTGAAGATATAGCCGGATCCCCTCCCGAAAAGATCATAAAAAAAAAGATCATCCACATCCCGGAAGGGAGAAAGTTATTTCCCGAAATGAGTGTGGAAGAAAACCTTATAATGGGTGCATATTCAAGGAAAGATAATAACATTAATATTGACCTTGATAATATTTATTCCATTTTCCCGAAATTGCAGGAGAGGAGGGACCAGAAATCAGGAAGCCTATCCGGTGGGGAACAGCAGATGCTGGCAATGGGTAAAGGTTTGATGGGAGATCCTGAACTGCTTCTTATTGATGAAATGTCCCTGGGACTTGCCCCGGTTATTGTTGATGACCTGATCAAAATCATAAAAGATCTTAATGAAAAGGGAAAAACTATCTTTCTTATCGAGCAGGATGTACAGCTTGCTCTTGAAAATTCTGATTATGCTTATGTTATGGATACCGGCAGGATAGTTCTGGAAGGCGATTCAGGAGATCTTTTGAAAAACCCGGAAGTAAAAAAAGCTTACCTCGGGATCTGAACCATGATCCGCATGATTAAAAGATTTACATGATGCCCCCACAGCTTTCAGCCAAAAACAGAAGATGAGTGGTTGAGTAATTGAGAGGCCCCCTGTCACCTGTTTTTTTCCTCTTACCTCTTACCCCTGACCAATCTTCATATTCTTTCAATGACACGAGCGCAGCGAGTAAATGACTACCAATGACAAGTTCAGCAAAGTTCTAAATGACGTGAGCATAGCGAAGCAATGACAAGTCTTTATTGCCAATTGTCTGATCAAAGTGTTTTAGTGCTTAAACTTTTTATTCTGGCTTCTGCCCTTTTTGCAAGATCGGTGTAGGGATTGGATTTGATGCAGAGTTTGTAACCTCTTATTGCCTCTTTTTTGTCTCTCAACAACTCCATTATTTTTCCATAAATAAAGGAGTCGTAAAACAGCCAGAGCCTTGTATCAAAATCACCTTTTGATGTATTTATCAATTCATCAAAAGTATTAATAATAAAACCTCTTGTAATTGTTCCCCTTTTTTCCATAACACTAAAATAATTACTGGAAATTTTTGCCAGGTGAGATAAAGATAGGGAATGCACTGAAATATCATTAAAATAGAATTTTGCTCTTTTAAGATCGATATTAGATAAAAGCATAGCTCTGGCCAGGAATAACCTCAATTCTGCAATTGTAAAGATCCTGCTGTTATCTGTTTTTTTTAATAATTCAATTGCTTTTATATAATCTCCTTTAAAAATTTCCAAAATACCATTTAAAGTTTTTAGATTATGCAGGTTAGATTTCTGCTTATATAGTGAATAGATCTCTTCAGTTCTTGAAAAGTTTCCCATCTGTATTTCACAAAAACCTCTGAATATATCCTTTCCGAAACTAAGCCCCCAGAAATTTGAAATATGTCCGAAATCATTAAAAATTTTTTTTAAAGCCATCTCAGGATTATCCCTTAGAAATTCAACCTCACAAAGCCTCTGTGCAGAATCAAGATTCCAGTTATAAAAATTCAAAGAAGCCTTTAAAGTCCTTTCTCCTTCACTAAACTTCCCCATGTCCACTTCAAGATCACCTTTAAGATAGAGTAAAGCTGATCTTAGATAAGGGTTCTCAAAAGGAACTTTAAAACAATCCAGTATGATCCTGTAAGCTTTTTTTAAATTCTTATTTATCATCTTTTCCTGATAATATTCATCAATATTTCTATAGATCCTGTATAGGTTTTCCCTGGAATTAATATATTTAATAATTCCATTTTCACTTTTTATTGTCAGAGAATAATCTTTATCCACTCTAATCTCTTCTCCGGTAAAAAAGTTCGTTACTATAAGAAAACCATCCTTGTTCCAGTTTTTCACATCATTTTTAAAAAATTTTGGGAGAAAACATATGAATTCGGGATAAAATTTGTCAGTAGATTTCAGATTCGGGAATCCTGTTTGGTTTTTTACATAATTTATTTCATAATTAAAATTTACTTCAGCAACAAAAAAGATATGAGAAAGGATATTGTTCAAACCCTGTATCAGGAAGCGGGAATGTTTATCATCAGCTTCTATACATTCAGTTTTAGAGATCGTTCCCGGATTCGAGAATGAATATATATTCAAATCCTTCAAAAGTACAAATGTAGTAGGGAACATATCCATAAAATGGCGAATTTTGATAATGGTCTCCTGTTCTCCATTACCATCTATATCAATTTTCTCAAGAAACTGGATATAATATTTTTTTATAAAATCATAGTCCCCTATGAAAAAAACATAACTAAAACCAAGCTTGATTAGTTCATTTCCATCATTGGTCAGAAAAGAGACTTTATTATCAAATTCACCCGAAGCTATCGAAATGTCCTGATCCACTCTAGGATTATTTAATAGTACAATGTATCCATTTTTATCAGTGAGATAATTCCTGTTTCCAATATCATATTTTGTAAGAGTTTTCTCATCCATTTTGAATAATTCACTAATTTTATAAGGCTTAAAATCCTTTTCCCATAGTTTAATTCCAAAAGGATTAAAAGCTTTTAGCACAGAACCTTCATATTTTACAGATTTTATTGCCCTGGAATTACTCACAAAATAAGAACCTGATAATACTATTGATAAAAACAACATTAATATGGATAGAGTTCTTAAAGGATATTTTTTTAATAGATGCAAGATTTTTCCTAAAAATGGATAGTTTTCCTCCCTGAAATAACCGATCATCTCATCAACAGATTGAAACCTGTTATCCCTATCTTTCTCTAGAGATTTAAATACACCGAACTTAAGAAAAGATGGAACAAATTTCTCAAACCTGAATATTTTTTTTGAATTATCTCCCAACCTTTCAAGCATCTGCTGCAAAGTTGAATTCCTCTCCTCATAATTAAAATCACCGGATATACTTCTATAGAG
Source organism: Acidobacteriota bacterium (assembly GCA_039714255.1). Lineage (GTDB taxonomy): Bacteria > Acidobacteriota > Aminicenantia > UBA2199 > UBA2199 > UBA647. The sequence goes on along the minus strand of JBDLJQ010000014.1, from coordinate 7,974 downwards.
AACCAGTCCCAATTGGTAAATATCAGATCGAATATCAAGTTCCCTGCCCTGTATCTGTTCTGGGGACATATACATAGGGGTTCCTATGATCTCCCCAAGGGAAGAAGTTTTTTCAGTATCACCCAACTCTTTGGAGAGGCCGAAATCAACTATTTTCGTACTCCTTTCCTCTGTTATAATTATGTTTGAGGGTTTCAGGTCACGATGAATTATCCCCTTTTCATGAAGTGAATTCACTCCCCCCAATATATTTAAAAATAATGGTTTAAATTCCTTCCAGGAAATTTTTCCATTCTCTTCGATTAGCTCTTTCAGGCTCTTGCCATCCACAAATTCCATTACAAGGAAGGGGATCTCGTTATAATATTCGAGAGAAAATATCTTAACCACCCTCCCATCCGAAATTTTTTGCGATGTATTCACTTCCCTTTTAACCCGAAGGGATTTTTTTTCATCATTAATAATTGCAGGGTCGAGAAATTTTAATGCCACATCTTTTTTTAAAAGTTTATCGGAGGCTTTGAAAATGGTACCGAAACCCCCTTCACCTATTTTTTCAATGATTTCATACCTGTTATTTAATAGTCCTTCTGAACCTTCCAGAATTTCATCAATGGGATTTTTTTTGTTTTTTTTCTGATCAGAATTAATTGTATCTCTGCTTTTCACAATAAACTAGTTCCTGTCACCTTATTTTTTAATTATAATAAACTTATATTTCTACTTAAACTTTTTATTCTGGCTTCTGCCCTTTTTGCAAGATCGGTGTAGGGATTGGATTTGATGCAGAGTTTGTAACCTCTTATTGCCTCTTTTTTGTCTCTCAACAACTCCATGGTCTTCCCGTAAATAAAGGCATCGTAGAAGAGCCAGAGTTTTGACATTAAATTTCCCTTACTCTCCTTCAATACTTTTTCAATGGATTCAACAGCAGCCATTTTTGATTCCCTGGAATGCCCTTTAAGAGCTTCAAAATATGCACGGGAAACAAATACAAGATTTTTATCAAAAAATGAGTTTGATGCAATATCGGAAAAATAAAATTCCGCAAGTTTCATTTTCTCTGCAAAAGAGTTTCCGGGATCAGAATTAAAGAAACTGTTCAATAAAACCACCCTGGCAAAAACAAGCCTGGACTCAGCCAGTGTGAATGGGGTCATCTTGTATAGTATAAGTTCGTCTATTTTTTCCAGGGATTTTCTATAATTCCCCCTGAATATATTTGTAAGATGAATAAGATATTTTTTTATACCGGATATCTTTTTATATACATCTTCCGCCTTTAAAAACTGCCCGGTAGAGAGATAATAATAGGTAACAAAGAGTTCTGTTCCTAATACCCCTAATCCGAAAAAATTTGGGATATTATTTCCTTCTCCTTTTATTGCTTCTTCAAATTTCAGATTATCTCCCTTTAAAAAATATAATTCAGCCTTCCTCTGTAACAGATCATCATTTTCATCAAAAAAAGACGAAGCCTTGACAAGCAACTTTTCACCTTCTTCATATTTCCCCTGCAAAATTTTGTTGTCCCCCGAAAAATAGTTGATCAAAAACTGTAATAAAGGATTTGAAATATTCTGTTCTATTGCATTATTTATATCAGACTCCCCTTTCAAATAATTATGATGAATTACCTTATTAACATAGCTTTTGCTAAGATGAAATATAACTTTCTTTACATTCAAAGGAATATCTTTATAGTGCTTTGTTTTTCCATCACTAATTACATCAAGTGAGTAGTCATTCCTTATTATATAAATATCACTGCTTACATTGGATTTAAGAGATATCCTCCCCTTTTCAGACCACTCATTTACTTTGATACTGGATTCCCAGGGAATAATTGTATAGAAATAATCATAATCATTAAATCTACTCCTCCTGTCAGGCACAGGAGGAAGATTAACGGAATGTACATTCAGGAGTGGTATTTCACAAATAAAGTTCATATGGGCAAAAGGATTATTATTACCTATTACAAATAGCTTCATCTCATTGTCTTTTCTCTTGAAAAAATGGGTCTTTTGAAATTGCCCCCGGCTGAAAATTATGTGGAAACTTTTTTTATTTATCACACAAAGATCTGAAGGGAACATACTGAGACTGTTATTAACTCTGAAAAGTATCTCCATATCACCATCATTATTCAGATCAACCTTATGGATATTCACAAAGTTCATCCATCCGGAAAACAAAGCCCTTGAATGTATGCCATCTCCCCTGTGAAAATTCTGCTTTACCAACTCTTTTCCATTTTTATTCAGAATTCTCACATTACTGGAAAATTTATTTGAGTTAAGAGAGAGGTTTATTATATCCCTGTAGAGATCTTTTTTAGTCAGAAAAACTGCTATTACATCCTCTTCTTTATGAAAATAATTATCCTTAGCCTTTTTACCCCTTAATTCACCAAAATCCCCTTCAATTTTTATTGGCAACGCTTCCAGGACTGTCATGGGGGAATAATCTTTTTCAAAAAGTTTTGATCCTATTGGATTTTTTACCACCAGCTTTGAGTCTGTAAAACTGATATCAGAGATCACCTTTGAATTTTTCATATATATAAAACCTGAAATCAACATGGATAAAATAACAAGAAAAAATACTGAGAATAAAACCTTTCTTTTTTTGATATAGATCAAAATTGGTTTTACTGGATTTAATTTTTCCTTATCTAAAAATCGGGCCATTTCCTCTGTGGAGCCAAATCTTAATGATTTGTCTGATTCAACAGCTTTATAAATAGAAAATTTGAGGAAAGATGGTACGGAATTGTCAAGCCTGAATATTTTCCTGGAATTATCACCCAATCTTTCAAGCATCTGCTGAAGTGTTGAATTATTTTCTTCATAATTAAAATCTCCCGAAATGGCCCTGTAAAGTACTAATCCCAGTTGGTAAATATCAGACCGGAAATCAAGTTCCTTACCCTGGATCTGCTCCGGTGACATATACATCGGAGTACCTATGATCTCGCCCAGAGAAGAGGTCTTTTCGGTATCACCAAACTCCTTAGAGAGGCCGAAATCAATTATTTTTATGCTGCTATCTTTTGTTATAAGTATGTTGGAAGGCTTCAGATCGCGATGAATTATCTCCTTATCATGGAGTGCTTTCACTCCTCCGAGAATATTTAGAAATATCGGTTTAAACTCTTCCCATGGGATCAGGCCCTTCTCAACTATTATCTCTTTAAGGCTTTTTCCATCCACAAACTCCATTACAAGAAACGGGATTTCTTCATAATATTCAAGAGAAAATATTTTAACCACCCTTTCATCAGATATTTTCTGAGCAGTATTTACTTCCCTTTGAACCCTGAGAAATTTTTTTTCATCCTTTATTATCACAGGGTCAAGGAATTTCAAAGCTACATTTTTATTTAAAAGCGTATCTAATGCTTTATAGACCTTTCCGAATCCTCCGGCACCGAGGTCCTCTTCGATTCTGAATCTATCATTAACGATAGTACCGGGAGAAAAATCAATAAAATTATTAGTGGTTCCGTTTCCGGGGCTTGCAACAGTTCTCCTCCTTTTTTCACTCATTTGACAATATTCTCTTTATCGATCCCCATCCGTTTCATTTTTTTATGAAGCCCGCGGTAGGTCATTCCCAACTCACTTGCAGCGTGTGTTTTATTCCAGTTATTTTCTCCCATAATCCTTAAGATTTTTTCAACTTCCGTCTCTTTTTTCTCTGTTTGAGTAACTTTTTCCACATCATCGGAAAAAAACATTTTTATATCATTTGAAATTATATCAAAACTGACCAGTTCATCTTCATCTGTCAGATTAACTATCCTGTTCACTTCATTCTTTAACTGCCTTACATTTCCCGGCCAGTTATATCCCTGTAATGCTTTTAAAGCTTTTACCGAATATCCTTTAAGGTTTTTATTTAATTTTTTTGCAAACTCATTTGAAAAATGATTTATCAGGATCAAAATATCTTCCTTTCTTTCACGAAGAGGAGGAATTTCTATCACATGATGGACAAGGCGGTAATAAAGATCTTCACGGAATTTTCCATCAGAGATAAGTTCTCTCAGATTTTTATTGGTGAGAGAGATTATCCTGAGATTAACTTTGATCGGGTTTGTCCCCCCCAGCCTGTAAAATTCATTCTCCTGCAAAGCTCTCAACAGCCTGGCCTGGAGAGGAAAAGGCATATCACCTATTTCATCAAGGATAAGGGTTCCACCGCATGCCAGTTCAAGTTTCCCCTTCTTCTGGTTATATGCCCCTGTAAAGGCACCTTTTTCATAACCGAAAAATTCCGCTTCTAGAAGCTGCTCTGGAATTGCAGCACAATTAATTGCTACAAATTCTTTTTTACTCCTTTTGGACCTCTCGTGGATCATCCTTGCAAACAACTCTTTGCCCGTTCCGCTCTCACCCTGGAGAAGAATAAAAATATCACTTTTTGATATCTTATCCGTCTGCTTTAAGAGGTCTTTTATAATTTTACTCTTCCCCATGATATCTCCGTTCTTTTCAAATAGTTCTTTTTCACAATTTGAACCATTAACTTCAGATATCATATTTGATATAAGTTCAATTTCCTTCACCAGGGTAAAAAGAAAATCATCCACCTTTTTATCTATCCTGTCACCTTTATCAGGTATATGAAGCAACACGGCCTCTTTTCCTTTCAGGCTGAACGGGTAAGAATAAAAATAATTATTGCCGGATACACATTTATATTTTATTTTTTCAAGGAAAATATTTTCATTTTCTTCAATGATCAGTTCAATATTCTCAAATTTTGTTTTATCTCTCTTCAATGATATGTGGATATTTAATTTATCTTTCCATTTACTTATAATAAAAAGGCTGCCAAAGTCTGTGAGATTTGATAAATAATGTGATATTTCAAGGAAAAGTTCATTAATGCTCTCTTTTTTCAGCCCTATTTTCAGGATCTGTTTAAGAACTTCCCTGTAAATATTCCTGAGGTATCTTGTTCTCCGGTTCTTTATTTTTGCTTCATTCTCCCTGCCTATCACATTAAACAGGGGTATCAACTCTTCCGATGCTTTAAATTCTTCAAGATCTCCTTTACGGAGGAAAAAATCGACACTTCCGGCAGAAAAAGATTCTCCAAGTTTTACAACAGCTTCTTTTACCTTACCTCCTTCAAAATAAGTTCCATTGGTTGAATCGAGATCGTGTATAATTATGCGTTCTTCTTCAACATCAATTTTCAGATGAAAATTTGATACCATATCATCCTTGATCGGAAGGTCATTTTTTTTATTCCAACCTATTGTTACCGAAAATTTTTTCAGAGGAAATTTTTTAATAAATCCGTCGCAATAATACATAAGATATTTCATAATGATATAAAATATATCAATTCGGTACAAATGTAAACACTAAAACCAAAGAAAGTTCATATTTTTATTCACATCAGTTCATATAAGTTCATACTGAATTTTGAATATATTTTCAGAATGTTGGATATTCCATTCTTTTTCCCACTGATAGAGCATAATTGTATAAAACCAAATATAACAAAATTTCTGGCACACTTATTGCTTTTAAAAAGCAGAACAGATTACAGGATTTACTATATCAAATAAAATGGTTGAAGAAACAATTAGAAATGACATCAGTTATATTAAGGTCGATGGCCAAAATAAACTTAATAAAGTTTTAATTTTCCTTCCGGGGATAGGTGCCTGCAAAGAAAACTACATAGAACATTTAAAATCACTTGATCACTACTATTCAAAATTATATTCACTTGACCTTCCCGAGCAGGGGTCAAAAGGGACATGGCGGATAGGAAATATGGTGAGTAACTTAAATGAATTTATAAAAATAATTGATGATAATTCAGTTCATTCCATTGACCTTGCGGGCCATAGTGCAGGAGCAATTGCTATTCTTTCGTTCATACTTAGTTATAACAATTCAGTTGAAGAAAAATTATGCGACTTATTTTTAAAAAGTGATAGAAAAAATTTAATAAATTCAGTTCTTGAAAATTCTGAATTCGGAAAATCGCCACCTATAATTGAAAAGATCGGGAAACTGTTTTTATATGCTCCACCTGACTCTTTTGGAATAGTTTTTCCAAAAAAACTAAGTTCAAGCCTGTCAGGAGTAAAAGAAATTAATTTGTCAAAAGCCCTTAATATAATCGTTAACACTCCTATGGCATTTTTCAATTTATTTACAAGAAATCCATATTTTGAAGTAAAAAAAAATCATTTAAAAAAACCTCAATATTTTAAGTTAGTTGTGGAAAACCACAATTTATTCTTTCAATATATTTTTCGATATCTGACAATTTTTGAGTTATATTATTTTCTGAATTCAGAGCTTCAGGAACTTATTAGAAAAAAACTTTCAGAAAAAACGATATTAATTCAGTTTGGAAGATTAGACTGGTTGATAAAACCATTTTTTAAAAGGAAAAAAAAATTAAATGATATTCTCGGGTTATCAGGAAAGGAAAAAATAAAAATTCACAAATTTCTCGGCCACTTATTAAATAAGAGGGCCAGTTTGAATATTAATCTTAACAGACAAATGATCACAAACCCGGATGTTATAAAAGAATCAATTAAATATATAAAGGATCAATAATATGGAAAAAAAATGCCAGTTTTGTTTTAGTAATATCCCGTTGGAAGCAGAAAAATGCAGATATTGTCTGGAGTGGGTGGAAGAAAAAGATGAAGTGGAAGAACTGGAAACTGATAAAATTACAACAGGATCTTATCCGAATCCATCCTATTTAAAAAAACCTTTTCAACTTACCTTAATAGAAAAGATCCCATTACATCCGATTGTAAGTATACTAATATTTTGTGTTATTATTTTTGCTTCTATTCAAATTTCCTGGTTTACACTTAATGAGAACAAAGTTTATTTACTATCATTTTTATCATTCACTATCCAGATGATGATATCATGGTATGGATTGATCTGGATCTATAAACTGATCAGGGATAATTATCAATCTTTTATTCAGATCTCAAATCAACCAAAAAAGAATTCTGAAGAAAAATTCAACAAATATCAGAAGATAATTTTCAGCAAATTCAGTATCATAGTTGGAATTAGTGTTGGAATCATTGCTGCTGTGGGAGATTATTCAGTGGGAACTCCTTTTACCACTAATACTGCCAAATTAATATTTGCTGCATTTGAATTTACGAATATGTTCTTTGGCGGTGCTGCCATTTATAGTATGTTCGTTTTTGCATTTTTCATGAATAATATAACTAAAGATTCAAATCAGGAAATACTTAACACAAACAGAAATAGTGGTGTAAATAATATCGGTTTGATTCATTTAAAAACCTCAATTCTTGCGATCGTACCATTATTCCTGGGAGTTATTGCAAAATTTTTCGGAAGTTGGAAATGGGAACCCCTGATAATTTTATGGTATGCATCATTTGCTGTTATAATTATTATTTATATTTACTGGCCTATGTTAAATATTCACAAAATGATGAAAAGCGATAAAGAGAATCAGGTTTTGTTGATCCAGAACAAGGTTCAAAGGATCCTCAATGAAATTAAAACAAACCCGAGTTCAAGAAATTTCAGCAGATTGTATCAATTGAGAGAGCTTGAAAAATCCATTTCCAATCAAAATACCTGGCCATTTGATACCAGGAGTATTTCTGCCGCATTTGTTGCAATTATCTTTCCCATCATACTAATGTTAATCGACAAGATCTGGTCATTCTGATCTGCCTGTTCCCCATTTTTATTGTCTGAACGATAGTTTTTTCATCCCTTTACTATAACCCTCACCCCTAACCCCTCTCCCAGAGGTAGAGGGAAAATTATTGTCTGAACCATGATCCGCCTGATTACCTGATTAACCTGATTTGAAATTCTTTCTTACGTCTGATTATTGGCCTCCCAACCTCCTGAAGGAGGAGAGTGCTCTTTCCCTGGCCCCCTGTCACCTGCAACCTGTAGCCAGTTTTGCCCATAGCCAATT
>JBDLJQ010000013.1:0-58489 GCA_039714255.1 Acidobacteriota bacterium | reverse complement strand
GAATGCCCGGGCTTGTCATTTGTTCGCTACGCTCACTGTCATTGAAAAGAACAATGGAAAGAGGTGAGGGGCAAGAGGTAAGTGGTGCTGAAAACTGATAAAAAGGGGTCAGGCACCAGGATTTTTAGAGCTGCTAAAATAGTATTGACTATAAAAAGCCCCTCTCTCTCTGGGAGAGGGGTTTGGGGTGAGGGAAGTAAGGGCAACCGCCAGGGTTACCCCTGCGAATGAGTTTTGTAATCCGAATTTATTGTGGATAACGGACAAGGCATGCCTTGTCCCTGCGTGAATCAATAAATAACGGAAGGGTATTAATTAAAATTTCATATCTTTATAGTTTTTATTATTTTCATCTATAAGTCTTAACAGATCGGCATTGATTTCGCATTGTTTAACAATCATCATATGTTTTAATTTCTCTACAATTTTTTTTGAATTCCTGGATTTGAAATTATACAGATAAGACCCTTTTTTAAACTGATAAAAGTTTCCATCATCCAATACTTTAATATCTTTCATACCACAGAAGTAAAATTGCATATTTCGTGTTTTTACTCCATCTCCGATATCAAATCCTTTCTTTTTTTTAAAATAGATCCCAAAGTATTTCGAACTTAAAATCACTTCACAAATGGTTGTTGATCTCTTCCCCGTTTTATTGGTTATAACAATTTTACAATTCTCTTTAAAAAAAGTCTTTTCTTCATTTTTACTGTGACCTATAAAACTATTTGAAATAATCAAGATCAATAATAATTTAAATACTGGATTCATTTTTTTCATTTTACACTTCCTCAATTTCAAATATTTTTTCATGCTTACTTCTTAATAATATTTAATTGATATTTAACAATAAAAAGGTTTTCATCTTCATCTTTTTCTCTGACATAGACATAATTGTTTTGGATCATCATAATATCCCCTTTTGTTTTGAGATAAAAATAATCGAGATATTTACCTTCCCAGCTGAACCTGTCTATCAGCCTTCCTTTTTCCATATTTATTCTCGATGTTTCCACCAGGATCTCTTTGTTTTGAAGGTAAATATTGTTGATATCACTGTCATATTCTCTCTTGGGTGGGAAAAATTTTTTGCCATTGAAACTAACCCAATCTGAATTTTTTTTTGAATTATCCTTGAATCTTTTATACTTTCTGTTGAACTTTCTTATTACTAAATTTTTTTTAATATCATATATCTTTACTGAATATTTTTCTGTATGGGAAAGGGCCAGATATTTTCCCCCCTTATGTATCCTCCAAACAAATTTTATATTACGATTATATGATCTTCCATTCCCATATTTCATGACTAACATTTTTCCAGCAAAAGTTTTAGTTTTGGTCATTTTCAAAGGGCCTGTGATCTTTATGAGATCAAAATTTGATTTGACATTGTTCCACCCATTATTTTTAATTACGGGTATTTCAGAATTAACAAAATAATAACCTTCTTTGTTATATAAGATCAGTTTACCGAATAAAAACTTTTGGAAAAGTCTGAATTCCTTTAAATATTTTCCATTTTTATGAAATTCCATGATCTTTTTTGGGGATCCGCTAAAGATGATAAGGTTATCACCTTTCAGGAAATATCCGCGAACTGAAACGGATTCTCCTGGCCCCTGGCCTTTTTTATAATAATTGTTCAGTAGTTTTCCTTCCTGATCGAATCTTAACATTTGTGAAGAATCCCGAAAGTATATGGAACCATCATTACCGGTTTTCAGATCATGGGGATATTTAAAATAAAAATTCTGAGAATCATCGGTGATCTCCATAACTTTTTTTAATTCAGCTTTCCTCTCAGGTACTTTTCCATTTTTCAGATCATTTATATCTGTCTTACCAGCAACTAAATTTGACGAAAAATATAAAAAAATAATTACAAAAACGGTAATAGTAATTGGAACTTTATTTTTCATCAACTTTCTCCCTTTACATAGAAAAATCCTTTCCTTCATCCCCGAATTAAATTTAAGATTAAACAATGAAAAAATGAAAGTCAATGTTATAAAAGCCTACCCCTGCGAATGAGTTTTGTAATCCGAATTTATTGTGGATAGCGGACAAGGCATGCCTTGTCCCTGCGTGAATCAATAAAAATAGGCGGGCCAGATAATTTTATCCCTTTACTTTATAGTGTTCATTTTATAGAATCTTACCTGTTACTTTTTTTTAGTGAAGGAGTATTAAATGAACAAAGAAGTTTTAGAATTATGGCCTGAGCTGGAATGGATCGGAGATGAAGATCTTCGTGAAAAAACTGCGAAAACATGGGAACTTGCTCTTGAGAGGAGCGTCCTTACAGGTAAGGATCTTAATACCATCCCCTTTACCCTTCTGGTGCCGAACCTGAAAGTTACCTTTATGGCCCATAAGAGGGCTGTTGTCCATATTGCTTTGGAGAGCGGGAAAAAGATCAATGAATTTTTCAAAGATGACCTTCCCGTGAACATGGATGTTCTGATATCCGGAGCGATCCTTGCCGATGTGGGAAAGTTGCTGGAATATGAGATGAAAGACGGTAAAGCCGTTCAGGGAAAATATGGAAAATACCTTCGTCACCCTTTCTCAGGAGTTTCACTGGCGGAAGAAGCGGGGCTTCCTGCAGAAGTGTGTCATATAATTGCTACTCATGCAGGTGAAGGCAACATGGTGAAGAGGTCAACAGAAGCCTATGTAGTCCACCATGCCGATTTTATGACCTTTTTGCCTTTTAAGGACGGTTTGAAGTTTTAAAGATCGACCTGTTCCTGTAAAGATATTTACCGAATTTAAGAAGTTTTTTCCTGAACTTTTTTTCGTCAGAGATCTTTTCGGAAAAATTAATAGAAATATAATTTCTTAATATTTCATCAGTTTTTTCACGGTACAGTTTTAATATATATTTACCCTTCAGTAATGGAGCAGGCGAGTCCATGATAACAATAAACCTTGAAATATTAGGTGAATAAAATATTGATCTTGCAGTAAGCCTCTCTCCCGGAGTTTCTTCGACAATTTTAAGCTCCCTGAGTTCTATTGAGCCGTTATCAGCATCCGCAAGCTCATTTATCCATATATTGCTTGCAGGCCTTGTGTTATCGGGAAATGTGAAAAAATTATATTTGAAAAAAGTATTTGTGTCTGTAACTACATTCTTAAACATTCCTTTGTCATCAGGATCAATGGGGTCATATTCTGTCCAGCTTATGGTATATTTTTTTATCCCCCTTGAACTACTGAGAATATCTTTAATGGAGTTAAGATACTGGCTTTTTGTAAGGTCTTTGATCTTATTAAGTGCCAGGAGCAGGTTGTTGCCTGATTCAGGATCTCCGAATATATCAAGGCTCCTTATTATCAGAGTCGAATAAACCATTACAGGCAATAACTGATAATCCTCTACTATCTCGTTGTTTATCAGATCATAAGGAGTTAGATTTATAAATCTGTTTATCTCATTTGTGGTGCTGTTAAAAAGCCGGTCAAAAATGTTATCTTTGTTAAGCCTGTTCAGAAAAAGTGCTGTATAGATATCAAATCTTTCCGAATTGTTTATTTCTTCTCCACAATCTGCAGTAGTTATCTGCCAGATATCCCTGAAACTGTATCTTAACAATTTTTCCATGGAACATCCCTCTTTGTCCATTCTGAGCCCTGCCAGAATTGAAGATATTCCACTTACGGGAAAAATATTAATTTCGGTCTTTCCCGAGCTGATATTGTTAAATATATTGTTAAGTTCTTCCCGAAGAGGTTCAGATATGTCACTGGCATTAACTATTTCTCCGGGCCCTGAATTTATTTTCTTAACTTTGTCCTTAACGGGAAGATCGGCAATGTTCATTTTTTTACTTTCATTCTCACCGGGAGGGAAAATCATGTAAAGAATAAACAGGATCAAAATAAGTGCCATAAAAAATAAAAGTGCAGTATCCCTGTTTTTTTTGCTTTTAAACATTATGTAAAAATGTATACAACATATGTTTTTAAAACTCAATCTTTTCAAAAATTTATATCTATTATTTTTCTCCTATTTCAGTATATTCTCTCACCTGATATAATATATTGAACATTAAAAGGAGTTAAAAGATGCCGAATAAATTGTCTGTAATAATACCCTGTAAGGATGAAGAAAAAAATATCTCATTTTGTATCGATTCTGTACTTTCTATAGCAGATGAAATTATTATTGCCGATAACGGATCTACTGATAAGACACTTAAAATTGCGGAGGAATATAAATGCAGGATAATAGAGAGAGAGTATATAAACTCTGCAAACTTCAAGAATTGGGCGATCCCCCGGGCAAAATATCAATGGGTATTGATAGTGGATTCCGATGAGAGGGTAACGCCGGAACTTGCCGGGGAGATCAAAAGTGTATTGGATCAGCCGGAACCGGAATATGATGGTTATTTTATTTACAGGCTGAACTTTATTTTCGGCAAACCTGTCAGATACAGCGGGTGGGGCACCGATAAGGTGCTGAGGCTTTTTAAAAGAGATCTTTCAAAATATAAGGAGATGAGGGTCCATTCTGAAATTGTGGTAAGTTCAGGAAAGGTTGGAAAACTGAAGAGTAAGTTTGAACACTATACCTATTGGAGCTACAAGCAGATCATGGAAAAGTATGACAGGTATACCACCTGGGCAGCAGAAGATCTGAGGGATAAAGGGGTTAAACCCGGTTTTATCAATCTTACATTCACTCCCTCCTGGAGATTTTTCCGGCAGTATATTCTGCAAAAAGGGTTCCTGGATGGTATCCCCGGCCTGATAGTTTCAGGGCTCTCCATGTATTATGTTTTCCTGAAATATGCAAAATTGTGGAAAATGGTTCATGGTGAAAAACAGCCTGTTCCTCCTGGGATTTCAGAAATTAAAAGTAAATTAGAAGTTGTTAAAAAATAATCTGGAAATTTTATGAGTTTTTAATTAGTTTTTCTGCGAGGGAGATAGCCTCGATCATACTGGAGGGGTCTGCGATCCCTTTGCCCGCAATGTCATAAGCTGTTCCATGGTCGGGTGAGGTCCTTATAAAGGGAAGCCCCAGGGTAAGGTTAACTCCGGAGTTGATGTTGAGGAGTTTGAAGGGTATCAGCCCCTGGTCATGGTACAGGGAGATCACAACAGAATCTTCTACCCTGTCTGCCTCAAGGAAAACTGTATCGGGAGGGAAAGGTCCTTTAATATCCATTTCCCCTTTCAACTCTTCAACCGCAGGTGATATCTCTTCATATTCTTCATTGCCCAGGATCCCCCCTTCTCCTGCATGGGGGTTTAATCCACTCATCAACAATGTAAACTCATTGCCTGTTATCCTTTTAAGTTCACTGTTAATGAACCTGCAGAATTCTTTCAGATCAATTTTGTTAATTTTGCTGAAGATCTCTCTCAAAGGTATATGGGTAGTGTAGAGCGCAACTTTCATATTTTCCGACCAGAAGAACATTGCCCATTTTTTAACACCCGCCTTTGCTGCAAGATAATCTGTATGTCCCGGATATTTGACCCCTGAACTTATCCACTTCTCTTTGGAGATAGGGGCAGTGACAATAGCCCGGACCTTGTTTTCCAGGGCGAGGCCTGTTGCCTTTTTTACATATTCAAATGAAGGATCATTTTTCCCTCCGGTGATGTTTAAAAAATATGTGCCCTTATCACCAATTTCATCAATCTCTTTGATTATGTTATAGTCTTTCCCCGGATAGTTTGAATTTTCACCTATCAATAAGATCGGGAATTCATAATTGTGTTGTTTGAGAGCTTTATATGTTACCTCAGCCCCGATCCCGTCGAGGTCGCCCAGGGTAATTGCGATTATGTTTTTTTTGCTATTTTTCTTCAACTTTATCCTGAGCCGGGTCGGGATTTTTGTGAATAAATTTAATATAGTGTTTGAAAGCAATTATATTGGAACCGTCAGATCTTTTAATTTTTAAACATTTCTCATCATACCATTCAATGGTACCTTTAATAACCTCACCATCGACCAGTTCAAATGAAAGCAGGGTCTTATTGTTCATCTGTTTTAAATAATAATAATTTTCAGCATGAGTTTTATAGGGAGGTGGAGTTCTCTTTTTTGTATCTTTTTTATAGTGTTTTTTTATTCCGTCCAGGTCGGGTTTTATTAATTTACGGGGCATTTGAACTCCTGAAATTAATCTGATGATAAATTAATAATATTAAAAAGTCAATTGTAAAAGAGTTAATTGCAATAGAATGTATTTTTGGAATTGGTTCTTGTATTATCGTTTTTTTCTTTTGCTCCAGCCTTTGATATTTTTCTGTTTTTGTCTGGCAACAGCAAGGGCATCTTCCGGAACATCCTCATTTACAGTAGAACCGGCAGCCACATAACTGTTCTTTCCTATCTTTATTGGGGCTATAAGTTCAGTACCTGATCCGATGAATGCTTTATCTTCAATAATCGTAGGATTTTTGTTTTTACCGTCATAGTTGCATGTAATGGTTCCGGCTCCGATATTTACATTCTTTCCTACAGTGGAATCACCTACATAGCTTAGATGCATGGCCTTTGAACCTTCACCAAATTCACTTTTTTTCATTTCAACAAAGTTTCCTACCTTTGCATTTTCTTTTACTAGACACCCGCTTCTTAAATGGGCATATGGGCCTATCCTTACATTATCCCTGAGAATTGAATCTGATATTATTGTTCCGGGGAGGATGGAGCAATTATCTCCTATTTGTGAATTTTCAATATAGCAGTTCGGGTAAAGTTCAACATCATCACCTATTGTGGAATTCCCTCTGATAGTAACCCCCGGCCCGATCTTTGTATCTTTTCCGATGGAGGGAAGCCCTTCGATAAAAAAATTACTGAAATCTTCAAAAATTATCCCGTTTTTTGTATAAAAATCTATCTGATATTTTAGAACTATCTCTTCCGTATCTTTTGGAGAAATGAACTGTTGTCCTTTCAGCCCGGGGATCTTTTCTTCCCAGAAAAGAAAATCTTTTCCCCTTATCTTTATCTTATTCACTTATTCAGATTATTCTATTATCTGATTAAAAATTTCATCTTCAAGGAGGGATTCAAAGTCGGGTTCATTGTTGGCCAACACTTTGTAATCGTCATCTTTTTCAACACACTTTGCCAGAAATTTCAGAGAATTTTCAGTATCTCCCTGCTTGATATAAAGAACCGATTGCAAATAATCGAGATAGGCAGCGTCATATTTCTTTTTTTTAAGTTGTTCGATAAATTTTAATGCTTCATCAAAATTTTCGGCATTTATATTGTAAACTACCTCATTGATATATTCTTCATTTGATTCCGGCTTATATTGTTTTGTGTCCAGATTCTCTTTGCAAATGTTCCTGTAAGTTTTTGACCTTGTCTGAATCTCAAGAACACTGTAAAATTCAGAATCTTCATATTTTTTTATTATCTCTTCAAATCCGTCAAATGCTTTTTGATAATCTCTCTTGTTAAAGTGTGATACAGAGGTGGAAAACATTTTTGTTATATTTTTGATCTCATTGTCTTCGTTCAATTTCATAAATAACTCCTTCGAATTCTGATATTTTACATTTTTTTTATAGAAAATTCAACCCTTGGCTGAGTCTGGTATAACAGGAAAAATTAAAAAGAATTAATATTTATTGACCGGTTTGATATCTGTCGGTATAAACACCCACAACCTCAACTCCGGCACCTTTTGCAATATCAATAATGTTAAGAACCTCTTTGTAAGAAACAGTTTCGTCTGCTTTTACAAATAATGGTTTTTTGGAATCTGTCTGATAGAGGTCTCTTAATCTTGTTTCCAGCATCTCTTTTGAGATGGGCTCTCTATTGATAGTAATTGTAAGGTCACTTTCAATGATCAGAACCAGTGAAGTAGATCTCGAGTCGGTTGGCCCCGGTTGACTTGTCTCCGGAAGTTTGATATCGATACCTTTTTGAGCAACAGGCGTTATTACCATAAAGATGATCAGTAAAACCAGTAAAATGTCACATAGAGGAACCACGTTAGGTTCCGACTTTGATCCAGCACCCAATTCTGCACCCATGAAACCTCCTCATTAATTGAGTATTTTCTCAAAATTTAATTTGTTTGTCAAGCAATAAAAAAATAAAAAGTTGACAAAAGAAGAAAACACCTTTATATTAACCATATGGTTAAACCAAATGGTTAAAACAGATCAGTTGAAAACAAAAGAAAAAATTATTAAAGCTGCAGTGAATGAATTTTCTGAAAAAGGATTTCATGGCGGGAGAGTAGAAAATATTGCAAGATCTGCAGGTGTTAATAAAGCATTGATCTTTTATTATTATTCTTCAAAGGAGATACTTTACGGGATTGTTCTAAGGACAATTCTTAAGGAACTTTTTGATGAGTTAAATAAAAAAGGAGTGATCAGACCTTCTGTTACACCGGAAGAATTTATAGATAAGTTTCCCGATATTTATATAAATTTTTTTGTGAAGAATACGGGTTTCCTGAAAATTATAGGCCTTGAACTTATCCGTGATCCGGAAAATTTCAGGGAAAAACTGAAAGATGCTTTGGATTCATCAATTAAACTGACCCCTGTAAATCTGCAGGGTGTAATTTCAGAATGGTATCAGGATGGGAAGATCACTGAAAGTGATCCGGTCCATTTCTTTATGAACATTGCATCTTTATGTATTTTTCCGATTATTTTCAGGCCTGTTCCCGAGGCCATTTTCGGTATGAATTTTGACGAAACGGAATTTGTAAAAAAAAGAATAGAGAGTGTTAAAAATATTTTAAGAGGGGGAATTTTAAGATGAAAAAGTTCTTTTTTATATTTACCATAACCTTTATTACCCTTCCTGTCTTTTGTGGTATCCATTTGGATGAAGCGGTTAAAAAGGGGATAGAGTTAAATTTTGAACTGAAAAATATCGGTATTGAGTCAAAAATTATAGATAAAAGGATGAAGATTGCCGAATCAGGGAAAGTTTTTAAAATAGATCTAAAAGGAAATTACCTTTTCAGGTCGGAAAAAATAGAGATGAATCTGCCGGATATAACAATTCATCCGGGCCTTGTTTTCCCGGGAGTGACCATGGAGGGGGGAGCATTTAATAATTTTGATCTCTATTTTTCAATTATTCAACCTATATATACCGGAAATATTTTAACAAATTCAATAAAACTGAAAGAAGTTGAAAAATTATTAAATAATACCGGAAGAGAGTTAAAAATAATTGAGATCTCAAATAAGATCAAAACTACTTATTTTACTTTCAGACTCCTGAAAAATGAAAAAAGATCGCTGGAGATAATTCTGGGAAGAGTCGAAGTACACCTTGCAACACTTCAGGATCTGTATAAAGAAGGGTTGGTGAGAAGGAATGAGATCCTGGAAACAGAATTAAAAGCAGGGGAGATGGTATTAAAAAAAGAAGAAATAGATAGTTTGATAAATAGTGTCAGTAAAAATTTCCATGAACTTTGCGGGTATGAAATTTCAATGATTGATCCGGATTATTCGGAATCTATCCGGGAGGAAAAAGTTTCCATGGAATTTTTTATACAAAACCATCCCCAATTCAGGATTTTTTCTACTAAAGAGAAGGTCTTGAAACTGAAAAAAAAGATTGCACAGGGGCAGAGGCTGCCTCATCTCAATGGCTTTGCAGAAGTGCATTATGGTAAGCCGGGAATAAATTTTTTTCAAGATCAATGGAACAGCTGGTTCCAGGGCGGGATCAATTTAAACTTTAATCTTTTCAATTCCGGAAAATATGGTAAAGAGAAGAACATTATCGTGTATGAAAAAGAAAAACTGAAAAATATTAAGAAAGATCTTATTTCAAAGATCAGGACAAAATTATCAGATCTCTATCAGAACCATTTATCATTGAAGAGGAAACTGAAAGTAAGTGAAAAACTTGTAGTAAGATCTGAAGAAGAATCGGACATAAAGAAGAAACTTTTTGAAGAGAGGCAGGTATCCAACTCGGAATATCTGACATCCCTGCTTAATGTAAAAAAATACAGGTCAATGAAGAATAAAATTGAACTTCAAATCCAGAAAACAAAGGTTAGTATTAACAGCCTTATAGGAAAAGAGGGGGGTAAATAATGAAAAAAAATCTATTGATAGTTATGGTGTTTTTAATTCTTTTCGGATGCGGAAAAGGGAATGAGGATCAGATAAAGGCACCCGGAATAGTGGAAGGTGAAATAATCAGTATTAAGTCAAAGGTTGCAGCGGAAGTTAAAGAGGTCTTTATAAAAGAGGGTGAAAAAATTGCACTCGGGAGTAAAATTATTTTACTGGATTCAAGAGTTATCAATAATAAACTTAAAGACCTGGAATTGAATATTGATGAGATAAATATAAATTTTAAAAAACTGCAGGCAAAAATGGTCTTTGTAAAAGCCAACAGAGATTATCTCAGGAAAAAAACCGCCAGTTTTGAAAGGCTTAATAAAAAAAAGAGTGTATCCGGTGAAGATCTGGAGAGGGTGAGATTAAGATCACTGGAAGCTGACACAACATATTTTGAAATAATATCAGGTCTGGAGAATCTTAAGGTACAAAAAAAGAGATTAGAGACAAAGAGAGACTATTTTAATATCATCCTCGAAGATTATTCCATTATGTCCAGAATAGATGGTGTTGTGCTGGAAAAATTTATTGCCTCAGGGGAAACTGTTTTCCCGGGAATGACCCTGGCAGATGTTCTTGATCTGAAGTCCATGTATGTGGAGGTCTTTATTGAAGAGGAGGAGTTGTACTCTTTTCAACTGGGAAAGAGAGTAAGAATTGAGGTTGACGGTTTTGATAAAAAGGAGTTATCAGGAAAAATAGCAATGATAGGTAAAAAAGCGGAATTTTCTCCTAAATATGTTATTTCAGAGATAGAGAGGAAAGCTCTTCTTTATAAAGTTAAAATAAAGATAGAAGATAGTTTTAATGTTTTTAAGATAGGGATGCCGGTTACAATAATATTAGATAAATGAAAAATTATATGTCTGAAAATAGTCTTTCTCTATAAAAGGATCCTGATTTGATCGAAGTAAAGAATTTAAATAAAAATTTTGGAAATATAAGGGCACTGGATGATTTTTCCTTTCACTTCGAGAGATCAAAAATTACGGTCTTATCCGGTGCGGACGGTTCGGGAAAATCTACTTTATTCAAGTTGATCCTGGGACTGACAAAACTGGATTCAGGGGAAATAATTTTAAAAGATGAGCCTTTAAGTACTGACTTTTCAAGAGTAACAGAAATTGCAGGTTATATGCCGGAAAAATTTTCTCTATATCCTGATCTTACAGTGGAAGAAAATCTTAATTTTTTTTCAGATATCCATGGAGTGGAATTTAAAAGGCGGGAAGAGATGAAAAAAATGCTTCTGGAAAGAACAGGAATGATAAAATTCCGGAACAGAAGGGCCGGAGCGCTCTCCGGCGGAATGAAACAGAAACTTTCACTTTCATCCATTCTCCTTTCTTCACCCGAAGTATTACTCCTTGATGAACCAACAACAGGAGTTGACCCTCTTTCACGAATTGAGTTCTTTAATATAATAGAATTACTGAAAAGTGAGGGAAAAACAATAATCATATCCACCCCTTATCTCGAAGAGGCGGAAAAGGGTGATAACATTGTTTTTATTAATAAGGGGAAGATCCGCAAAAGTGGTAATATCTCTGAATTGAAAAAAAATGTACCTTTTAAATTGTTCAGTTTGATCCCTGAAAGGAATATTTTTGAGATACTGGAAGAATTAAAAAAAGAGAAAAGGCTGGAGGGAAAGGTCTTTATGAAAGGAAAATATATAAAATTTATAAGTAAGGATGATGATGACCTCCTTTCCCTGATACCGGGCAAACAGATAAGGGAAGAATCTCCGGGGCTGGAAGATATCTATCTGTATTATGAGAGAATAGCGAACACAGGTGGCCCTGATGGCTGATAATATTATAGAGATAAGGGATCTTACAAAAAAGTTTGGTAATTTTATTGCAGTTAATTCAATAAGTTTTGATATAAAAAAGGGGGAGATATTAGGGTTTCTGGGCCCCAATGGAGCAGGAAAAACAACAACCATTAAAATGATAACCGGCCTTTTAAAAATAAGCTCGGGTTCAATAAAGATAAACAGTCTGGATGCGGAAAAGCACAGGGATGCTACCAGGATGGATATAGGTTATATGTCCCAGAAGTTTTCTCTTTACCCGAAATTAACAGCTTTGGAAAATATTGAATTTTTTGCCGGGATATCAGGTTTAACCAGAAAGGGGATATCGGAAAAATATACTGAAATAAAAAAATATGTACCGGAAAACCTGCTGAAACAGAATATTGAAAAACTTCCCCCCGGAATAAAACAGAGAGTTGCCCTTTTTGCAGCACTTTTATCTGATCCTGAAATTCTACTTCTTGATGAACCAACCTCGGGTGTTGATCCGGAAGTAAGAAGGAATTTCTGGCAGGAGATATATTCCCTGAAAAAAGAGGGCAAAACAATACTGGTTACGACTCACAATCTTGATGAGGTTGAATATGCAGACAAGATAGTGATCCTTCACAGGGGAAATATTATTGTGGAAGGTGAACCTGAAGGCCTCCTCGCAGGATCCGGGAAAGATTCAATAGAGGAACTTTTTAAAGAGGCAGTAAAAGAAAATGAAGAGAATTAAACCTGTAATAAGAAAGGAATTCTCACATATTCTGAGAGACCCGAAAAGCCTTATAATTATTTTTGTGATGCCGATCCTAATGATCTTTATTTACGGTTATGCGATTTCATTTGATCTGGATAATATTAAACTGGGTGTCCTTGATTATTCAAAGAGTGATATTTCAAGGGAATTCATTAAAAGCTTTCTTCAAAATAAATATTTCAAATTTGTTGAGGTAAAGGAGGATGAAAAAACCCCTGATCTCTTTGAAAAAAAATTAAAGAGAGGTGATATAAGTGAAGTGATGATAATTCCCCATGATTTTTCAGATAAGATCAAAGAGATGAAAAGTACCGAAGTGGGGTTCATTATTGATGGAAGTGACTCAAATTCTGCCAATATCATTTATCAGTATAATGAAATGATCACTTTTAATTTTATTAAAAGGTTCCAGGATCTTGATAATATCCTTAAAATCCATACAAAGGTATATTTTAACCCGGAAGTAAAAAGTGCATTCTTTTTTATTCCGGGACTGGTGGCTGTTCTTCTGCTTATGGTATCCGCACTTTTAACTTCGCTCAGTATTTCCAGGGAGCGGGAGTCCGGCTCAATTGACCTGATATTTATCTCACCCATAAAGTCTCATGAAATAATCCTGGGAAAAACACTGGCCTATATATTTGTTGCATTAATGGTTGAAACATTGATAATTGTTTTCAGCAGGTATTGGTTCGGAATGCCTGTTAGAGGAGATATTTTAACTCTGCTTGCTTTTTCTCTTTTATATATATTTACCGGCCTCTCCCTTGGTGTCCTTATCTCCATATCTGCACCTGACCAGAAAACAGCAATGCTTATTACACTTCTTGTAACAATGCTTCCTTCCATAATGCTCTCCGGTTTCATATTTCCACTCTCCTCACTGAGTCCGGTTCTCAGAGGCTTTTCAAATATTGTACCTGCAACTTACTTTTTAAAAATTATCAGGGGAGTAATTCTGAAGGGGGCCTCTGTTACCGATTTTATAAGGGATGGAGCGATACTTTTATTTATGAGTATTATCCTGACCATTATTTCGGTGAGGAAATTTTCAAAGAACAGGGACAGGGGAACATGAGACTGTTATATTTGATAAAAAAAGAATTTATTGAGATCCTGAGGCAGCGTGAGCTTGTTTTTGTTATGATAGTTGCACCGGTTATCCAGGTTATACTTCTCGGATATCTTGTGACAACAGATATAAAAAATATCCCGGTCAATATTGTAAATCTATCTTCAGATAAAGCAACCGTAAGGATAATGAACAGGATAATTAATTCTCCCCTTTTTGATGTAAAAAATATTTTTATACACAATATTGATTCACTGGAAGTTTTAAAACGTGGTGATGTAAAAGCCATCATATTGTTTCGCGATAATTTTGATAAAAAGAAAAGTTTTAAAAATTATCCGGAGACACAGATCCTCCTGGATGGTGTCGATTCAAATTCATCCCAGATCGCTGCCGGATATGTTAACGGTATTATAAGAAATTTTATAATTGATGATATTAACCGGTATGGACTTTCACCTCTGATTAGAGGGAAACCGCTGATACGTTTTAATCCGCGACTGAGGAGCATAAATTATATGGGGCCCGGTATTGTGGCTTTACTTTTATCAATAATTGCACTTTTTATCACTTCATTATCTCTTGTCAGGGAAAAAGAGCAGCAAACTATCGATACTCTTTTAATGTCAAGGCTAAAACCAATAGAGATCTATATCGGTAAAGCAGTTCCCATGGGTATTGTGGGATTAATTGATATGGTAATAGGTGTGTTTGTTGTTGTATTATGGTTTGATATTCCCGTGCGGGGCAGTTTCTTTTACCTGTTCCTTTCATCCCTTATTTATCTGACTGCAATCCTATCCTATGGACTTCTTATATCTGTTTTTTCATCCTCTCAGCAGCAGTCTCTTTTCTTTTCATGGTTCTCCCTGGTAACATTTATCCTGCTGTCGGGACTTTTTACCCCGGTTGAAAATATTCCTAAAGGGATGAGGTGGCTGGTTGATATCAATCCGCTGAGATATCTTATTAAGATCATAAGAGAAATATTTCTCAAAGGTAACGGGATAGAATATTTTTACAGGGATCTGTTAGCATTATTAGCGATAACCCTGGTAATATCATCAATTTCAATTTTCAATTTTAAAAGATTTATTTCAAAATAGAGTATAATTAACCGATAAATTGTTAGTTGGAATAACTTTATGGATAAATATGTCCTTACATTGCAACTTTTTGGCTTATAATCCTGTCTTATAATTTAGAAGATGAATGAATTAATAGAAAAACTTAAGGCAAAGGATGAGTGGGCCCTTAGAGAGGTGATGAAAATGTATAAAAGGCCGATATTTAATTATCTGTTCCTGATGCTTGGCAACAGGGAACAGGCCGAGGAAATTACCCAGGATACCTTTGTAAAAGTTTATTTTAAGGCAGGGTCAATAAGGACTGAAAATATAAAAGCATGGATATATAAGATTGCCACAAATCTTGCTCTTTCGGAATTCAGGAAAAGGAAAATAAAAAATCTGTTTTCCCTATCTGATGTCAGTGAGGCTAACTATTCATATGACCAGAATCTGGGAGATAATATCATTATAGAAGAAGCACTGGCGCTATTGCCTGAAAAATACAGGATACCCCTTATTATGAAAGAGGTTGACAACTTTTCCTTTGAAGAGATGTCGGAGATCCTGAAAAAACCTGTGGGAAC
This sequence comes from Acidobacteriota bacterium, assembly GCA_039714255.1. GTDB lineage: Bacteria > Acidobacteriota > Aminicenantia > UBA2199 > UBA2199 > UBA647. The sequence continues at coordinate 43,092 of JBDLJQ010000013.1, read as the reverse complement.
TTTAAAATCCCTGGTGTTCAGGGGCAAGGAAAAAGTAAGGAGCAAATTTGAGGTTCAGTTTGGAGGAAATAATGGATAAAAGGAAAGATATGTTCTCAAACTATTCATCCGGGGAAAAACTGGGTGATAATTTTGAAGATAAAGTATTCAGCAAAATAAAAAGGAAAAAAAGACAAAGAAAAACAGTTGTTTCCACTATGGGGGTTTTCCTGCTGGGTGGTATTCTCTTTGTTACAAACGGGTTGTTCTTTAACGGCACAGATAATAACAGAGGAAAATTCGGTAATAAATATGCCGGAAGGCAGGAGGTTCCTCTCACTGATGATGTGATTTTTTCATCATCCGATGAACGCAATAGCTATATAATCGAACATGTGGGCAATTTTGAAGAGAGCCAGTCTATTTAGGAGGTATTTTATGAGGAAAATTTTATTTGTTTTATATATAATCCTGATCCTGTTCATCAGGTTGAACAGCACGGAAAAGATAGTTAAGTTTGAAAGTGAAATAAAAGGTGTCCTTAAAGAAATATCTCCTTCCCTGGTTAAGGTTGTCACTGAAAATCACAGAAATTATATTGCATCGGGAATTGCTGTTGAGAGTGACCTGATAGTTTCCAATATTAAATTGATTGGCCACCCCTATACCAAAATTTATGTGGTTACGGTAAAAGGGAATAAATATGGAGTGAAGGTTGTAGGTAAGGATAAATTTTCCTCCCTGATATTGCTGAAAAGTGATAAAAATGTGTTCAGGCCGGTAAAAATGGGGAAAAAAGGAGAAATCGGTGACTGGATAGGGCTTGTGGGAGCATTTTACAAAGAGTTTCCTTTTTTAAATCAGGGTATCATAAGCAGCCAGACAGAGACCGAACTGATCCTTAACGGGACAGTTGTCCCCGGTTCATCCGGCGGGGCAGTAGTGAATAAAAAAGGGGAATTTCTGGGAGTGATAAGGGGAGTTTTCGGGTTCAGATCATTCCCTCAGTATACTTTTAAGGATAATTCCGCTGAATTAAAGATCATGCCTTTAATAAAGAGGCAGAAGGATCTTTGCTATGCTGTTCCGGCCGGAAGGGTTCTTCGTGTGGTAAAGGACCTGAAAAAATATGGTTACGTAAAGAGGGGATGGCTGGGCGTAAATATATCTGATAATAAAAAAGGTTTTGTTAAAGTTGACCATGTAACTGTTAGTTCTCCTGCAGATTCCGGGGGGATAAAAAAAGGTGACTACATATTAAATGTTGCCGGGAAGAGTATAAAACATTCCCAGGGCCTTGCGGATTCAATTAAGGAAATGAACCCTGGTGATAAAGTTATAGTAAAGGTAAGAAGGAATGGTAACAGGAAAGATATTAAAGTTGTTCTTGGTGAATATAAAATTGATACCATGAAACTGAAAAAAATTCAGGAATTAGAATTTCAGAAAAAATTGTCGGTGATACCTGAGAGATTAGAGAGGATCCCTTCTATAAGAAACTATACTTTTAACCTGTCAAGGTCAAAAACCCTTGGTGTGGATGTGATATCACTTACACCTGAACTTGCAGATGAATTCGGGGTTAAAGAGAAGACAGGGCTCCTTGTTTCAAAAACTTCATCTGTTCCTGCAGCAGGGAAAATAAAACTGAAAGTTGGTGATATACTTGTAAAAGCAAAAGGAAAAGTTTTAAAAAAACCATCTGACCTGAAGGATGCCCTGAACTCACTGAAAGAAAAAGAGAGCCTTAATATCAAATTTTACAGGAAAGGGAAGCTGCTCTCTGCAAAGATAGTTCCTCAGGTGGGCAGGAGTAATTTCTTTTTCCTTAATAAGTTCAGCGATAAATTCTTTGATGTCAGGCGCTGGGTGGAAGAGAATGAGGTGAGACGATTAAAAGAATCACTTGAAAAGCTTGAAAAGTATAAAAGCCAGAAGGAAAAAAAGAGGGCTGAATATGCAAATAAACGGATCAGAAGGGAAATTGAACTATTAAAAAAAGAACAGCTAAGAAAGTATAAAAGAGAGATGGGAAAATTATTAAAGGAAAAAAAGAAACTTGAAGAGGAAATAAAAAAAATGAAAGAGGAAAAAGAGAAGAAAAAAAAATCAGGTTAATTCTTCAAGTTTTTTTTCGACGGCTTCCACATGCCCCTTCACTTTTACAGAGCGCCATTTGTGGGCGATCTTACCTTCAGGGGAAATGATGAATGTGGACCTTACAACACCATAATATTCCCTTCCGTAATTTTTTTTCAATTGCCATACACCGAATTTTTCAAGTGCAAGGTGTTCAGGATCACTGAGAAGAGTTATGTTCAGTTCTTTTTTTTCAATAAAGTTGCGGTGGCTTTTTGTCGAATCCGGGCTTATCCCGATGATCTCAACCCCTTTTCTGGAAAGTTTTTTACTGACACCGGAAAATTCAACTGCTTCAGTTGTACATCCGGGAGTGTTATCCCTGGGATAAAAATAGAGGACCACCCATTTACCCCTGTAGCTGCTTAAGGTTACTTCTTTATCTTCCTGGTTGTTTAATTTAAAATCCGGGGCCAAATCACCCGTATCGATTTTTTTATTTTCATTCATTTTAGTCTCCCTTTAAGGATAATAAATTATCATATTTCAATTTTCCTTTCAATTGTTTAATGCCTGTCCCCATTAAATTTTATGATGAATTTGGCGCAGCCATCCATCCATACTCACGTGCACCACAGGGGCGACTCGTTAATACCGATCGCCCCGAGGACAGCAGCGTTAAGCGGATGAGCACATCCGTAGCGGGAAGTGATATGGATGATGGCGAAAGCCAAAGCAAATATGCTTAAATGGCTCTCACCGATATCTCTTTTATTACCGCGGAAAATGTTCTCATTTTTACAAAGGTGACTCCTTGCACCTTTGCCTTCGGTTCCATCGCTATGCTCAGTCATGAAGATTCGCTTTATGCCGAATCTTTCCTGCTGGTGTATTCGTTGTTTCTCGATATTGGCTCGAAACTGCCTCATCACCCACAAAAGAGATAACCGGTTACGCCATTAAGGAAAAAGTGCTTGTCCCATTTTCATAAATTTTTTCTGACAATGCAGGCCTGGAAGAATTTTTCTTTATCCCATGGTGAGGCTCTGAAAGCCAGGAATTCAAGTTTTTTCAATATAACAAATTGATTTAGTTCAAGAAGGTTATTAATATAATCGAAACTGTGCCTATATGATCTGACTCCTGATTCTTTATTGATTTTCTCTGTTATACCTTCAATACCCGAATTAAAATATCCGTCTGAACTATCCGGTTTTTCTTCTTCATAAGTAAAACTCAAAATACCTTCATCTTTTACCATCCTGGAGATCTCACCCATTAGTGGAGCCAGATCACTTAAAAGATGAAAAACACCATTTACAGTTATATGGTGGAAAAATTTATCCTGATAGGGGATGGGGATTATCGAGAGGTCATGCTTCTTCAGTTCTATTGCTATATTTTTTGAAGCACATATTTTCAGCATTTCTTTCGAACCATCTATTCCATATATTTGTACTCCTGCTTTATGGAAAGGAAGAGAACTGAGGCCTGTCCCTGTTCCAACATCAAGCATGATATTTCCCGGTTTGAGGTATTCATGGCCTAGCCCGAAAAGTATTTCCGGGCTTACCCAGCCATATTCCTGACTCTGCCTGTCATACCCCTCTGCAAACTTTCTTGAAATTACCGTATTGTTTTTTTTATCCTGCAATTTATTTTTTATGCTTATGATACACTTTTGCTACTATCTTCCATCCATCCTTAAATTTTAACAGGGAAAGATAGTCTGTATATATTACCTTGCCATTTCTGGCAATTGTAACTTTTGCAGATGCACAACCACCTGTCACATCAAGATTCACAATTTTGCAATCCATTTTCACCTTGGATTTATCAAAATCCGGGTCGGCTTTTCGTTTTTCGATCCCTTTGATCCAGACATCTATGGGATATCGGCCGATTTTTTCCCCTTTGGCAGAAAAAATTGCAAATTCAGGATGAAATCCTTTCGCCATACTCTTGGTGTCAAGTTCATTAAAAGAACCGTTGAAATAGCTTTTTTCAATAACACTTTTTACATCCGCTATGCAATCAGGCGAAAGATTGGCTGTGAAAAAAACCATAATTATTACAAAGATAACAAATAAAATTAATTTTTTTTTCATGTTTCTCTCCTTAAATATAATCTAGTTTTTATAACTCCTGACTTTACCATTTTTAATAATATTTAACTTACATCTCATTTCAATAGGAAAAAGGTCATTTTATTAAAATTGTGACCTTTTTCTCAGAATTTTGATTTATTAGCATCGAAGTCCTTAAGTAAGTATATCAACCATCCTTTATTTAAAAAGGTCTTTAAGCTTTTTTAAGGTACCTTCTACCCTCTCTTCATTTTTTTTGCTTAGTTTCCCCATTCCATAAAGGATCAAAATAATTAAAACAACTTTTCCAAGGTTTTCCATATTATTCCTCCTCAAATAAAACAATTTTATTCTATTCTGTTTCCAAACCAGGTCAAGACAACTAAAGTAGTTTTTTGTATAAAACTACTTTAGTTGGAAATTGTTTGAATTTTTCATAAATTTAAGATGTAATAAAAATATGATAATATATTCAAAATGAATGGTATTCAATTTATTCAGAGAGAGGTTTAGAGTTTGGGCCATCTTGCGATAGGGATCTTTATTTCATCACTTGTTTTAGGTATGTTTGCAATCTATACCTCTTTTATTGAAAAGAAAAGATACAGGACAGCTTTGTCAAAATATATTTTTTATTTTTTGATCGTTACTAATCTGGCCATAACAATTAACCTGTTTTACAATTATTTTCTGGTTAACCTTATGGGAAACCTTGATTTTCATCTGGCCAAATCTTTTGAATTGCTTTACAGATTTCTGGCCAGCATATTGCTCATTTTTGTTTTTGGAGTTTTTATTTCACTGTTCCGAAATTTGAATGGAGAAATTTTCAGCAAAAAATATAAATATACCCTTTTGTCCATTTGGGTCATCCTGATGACAATTTTTTCCATAAAAATTAATTCCATGTTCTTTTATAAAACAATTCCTGTTCCAGTGCTTATCAATGTGGCCATAGATTATATGGGAATGTTGATTGTAACATTTGAAGTTATCAGAACAATTATTAAATCCGGTGGGAACCCGAATCAGGTCAGGAGGAAGATAATCAAAGGGTTTTCATATGGCTTTTTTGTTATAATATTGATCCTTTTAAGTATGATCCCTCTCTCCATTTATGCAAATATTCCTAATGAAATTCTAACATTTATTTCTTCATGGATTCTTATACTTTTTAATCTTATCCCGTTGTTATATCTAAAAAAAGTTTTAAAAAAGTATTATTATGATCTAATACCTGAAGATATTTTCCCCCGGGGGCTGCCTGAACTTTTAGAGGCCGGTAGAATATCAGAAACTGAGTCCAGGATTATCGGACTGATCTGTGACGGCCTTACAAATAAGGAGATATCGGATAAATTATTTTTATCCCTGCAAACCATAAAGGACCACAATTACAGGATATTTAAAAAACTCGGTGTATCGAACAGAGTCCAGCTTACCAAATTGTTTCTCAATAAATAGCACCTGTCCACTTTAGTAAGCATTCAGCTGTCAGCACTCAGCGTTCAGCCAAAAAAAGTAAATTGAATGCTGAAAAAAAAGTGTAAAAATGGTATTAATAGAAAAATGGAAAAATATTTTGAAACAATAAAAATCCTCCTTGAGGATAAATATTTAAAAGCACTGGCCATATTTATCCTTTCACTTGTGTTTGCCAGGATCTTCCAGCTTTTGTACAAGGTTGTTTTCAAAAATATTGTAAAGAAAACAAAAACAAAACTGGATGATGAGATCGTATCTGCTTTTTTAAAACCTGTTTTTTATACCATAGTCCTTATAGGGCTCCTGTATTCACTGAAAACCCTTAATTTTGCCGTGGGGGTAAATTTTTTTATTTTCGGGATACTTAAGACAGTAATTGCATTCCTATGGATCTTTTCATTTTTTAAAACCGTTACCATTATCCTGAAATGGTTGAGCAGAAGAAAGGACAGATACCGGTTCATTCAGAAAAAAACACTTCCCCTCTTTGACAATACACTTAAATTAATAATTATCGGTGGCGGGGCATATTTTATTTTCCTGATATGGCATATAAATGTTACCGCATGGCTTGCATCTGCAGGTATCGCCGGCCTTGCTATCGGCTTTGCTGCCAAAGATACTCTGGCAAACTTTTTTTCCGGCATCTTTATAATGGTGGATTCACCCTATAAGATCGGAGATTATATTGTCCTCGATTCAGGTGACAGGGGGAGGGTTACTATGATCGGCCTCCGCAGTACAAGAATTTTGACAAATGATGATATTGAGATCACACTTCCCAATGCTGTTATTGCAAATGCAAGGATCATTAACGAAAGTGGAGGGCCTACGGAAAAACACAGGGTTCGTATTGCTGTTGGAGTTGCTTATGGATCGGATATTGATAAGGTGAGGAGTATTCTTCATAGCATTGCTGAAATGAATGAAAATGTTTGTGAAAATCCAGGCCACAAGGTCAGGTTCAGAGCCTTTGGCGATTCATCTCTTGATTTTCAACTATTATGCTGGATAGATAAACCGGGTATCAGGGGGATGGTGAGGGATGAGCTGAATACTGCGATCTATAAAGAATTTAACAAAAATAATATAGAGATCCCTTTCCCTCAGAGAGATGTTCATATGATAAACAAGTGAACTGAAAAATATAAGAAATAAATTGATGTTGACAATCGGTTGAATCAGGAATAAACTTTTTTCGGGGATATTGTGAAATTTTCAAATGTAGAACAGGCTTTTTTAGAAAATAATGGAATATCAGGATGTCCGAAAGATATTCCATATATCACTGTAGAAAACTTTCCCAAACTTGGCCTGCTTTCAGCTTTACGCTTTCTGGAGTGGGTATCCGAAAACCCCGAGGGGATTATAAGCCTTCCTACGGGTAAAACTCCCGAATATTTTATTAAATGGACAAAATATCTTCTTAAAAACTGGGAAAAAAGAGAAGGTAGAAACTTTCTGGAAAAGTATGGTTTGTCCGGAACAAAAAGGCCGGATCTGAATAGTTTAAGTTTTGTACAGATAGATGAGTTTTATCCCATAAGTTCAAAACAACATAACAGTTTTAATAATTATGTGAAAAAATATTATATAGAAGGTTTCGGATTAGATCCCCGTAAAGCTTTGCTTATAAATGCAGATATTATTTCACTGGATGGGGGGAAGCATTTTTCAGAGGTTTTCCCTGATCTTAAAGTTGACCTCACCCTCAGGGATCGTGATCCCGGTTGTCCTCTTGAAAAAATACAGAAAAGCTCTATTCATTTAATTGACCGGTGGTGTTCAGATTATGAATCACAGATCCGTGAAAAAGGTGGAATAGGTTTTTTCCTTGGCGGGATAGGCCCTGACGGCCATATTGCATTTAATATACGGGGTTCAGGCTTTGATTCCATTACACGGCTTACCGGAACAAATTTTGAGACCCAGGCAGCAGCAGCAGGTGATCTTGGCGGGATGGAGATATCAAGGAACAGACTGGTAATAACTATCGGGCTTAATACAATAACATTTAACCCTGAAGCTGCTGTGATAATTTTTGCTGCCGGTGAGGCCAAAGCTCCTGTTGTAAAAAATGCTCTTGAACACAGCCCTTCTGAATTATACCCTGCCACTGTTTTAGCAAAATTAAAGAGTGCCCGTTTTTATCTGACCTCGGGAGCAGCTTCCTTACTGGAAAATTCAGTGGATAAATATTTTATCGAAGGGAAATGGAACAGGGAGAAAACAGACAGTGCAGTTATTAACCTTTGTCAGAAAGTTAATAAAAAAATTACTGATCTTGGCCTGGAGGAAATGAAGAAAGATGAATATTGCAGGCTTATTCCGGGCCTTAATGAAGACACCCCAAAAGGGGTAATTGAATCAATTGTCGGAAAAATAGAGAAAGGCCTGAAAATTGAAAAAAATCAGGTTTTCTATCATACCGGTCCTCATCATGATGACATTATGCTGGGGATCCTTCCAGCAGTGCACCGTGTAATAAATGAAAATTCCAATTCAAACTATTTTTCAATTCTGACCTCGGGATTTACAGCAGTGACAAACAGGTTCATTGTGGATCTGCTTGAGGGTGCAAAAAAATTTTTTAAAAACTGGGTTATCCCCATAGCAGAAAATCATGATTTTTTTAAATCGGGCTATAAAGAAGAGAGGGATAATGATGTTTTTAAATATCTTGCTAAAACAGTTTCCAGTGATTCTGAAGAAAAGAATTCAGCAGTTATACTGCGGTTGATAAGATCACTGGTAGAAGTGTATGAACTAAATTCATATAAAGAACTGACAAAAAAGATCAATAAGATAGTGGAAGATCTGAAAAAAAGTTATGATGGAGAAAAAAATACTCCGGAGATACAATTGATAAAGGGAAAAATCCGTGAGTTTGAAGAAGAAGCCATATGGGCCTCATTCGGTATAAGGATGGAAAATATAGATCATCTGCGGCTGGGATTTTACACCGGTGATATATTTACAGAACAGCCAAACCGTAAACGTGATGTAGAACCCGTACTGGAAAGGATCAGGAAGATCAGGCCTACAATAATAAGCCTGGCCTTTGACCCTGAGGGGAGCGGCCCGGACACACATTATAAGGTTTTGCAGATAGTTGCTGATGCTTTACGGCAATGGAATAAAGAAGCTGATCTTTCAACATTAAGGATCTGGGGATATAGGAATGTGTGGTACAGGTTTTCTACGGTGGAAACAAATGTCATTTTACCTGTTTCACCAAATGACATGGCTGTTATGGATGATTTATTCACAAACTATTATTTAACCCAGGTTGATGCTTCATTCCCCAGCTATCAGCATGATGGTAAGTTCAGTGAACTTACACGGAATATCTGGGAAGATCAATTGGACAACGTTGCACTACTTCTCGGGAGGAAATATTTTTCCGGAGGCAAACATCCCCTTTTAAGATCATCCCGCGGGTTGCTGTTCTTCAGGGAGATGGGTGTTAAAGAATTTTTATCCCATGCAAGGGAACTTGAAAGATCAATGGAAGGGGTCCTTTAAAGTGAATGAAATGGATAATAATAAAGTTATCGGAATAGATGTAGGCGGGACAAAGATCTCCGCAGGGCTTATTGTAAATGGAGAAATATTAAAAAACTCAGTTGTTCCTACTGGCTCAAAAAATAAAAAGGAAAAGATTCTGGAAAATCTTTTCAAAACTATAAATGATGTGGTCACCTCAGATGTAAAAGCTATCGGTATTGGTGTGCCAGGAATAATTGATTCAAAAAACGGTGTTGTCATTGAAGTGAATAATATTCCTTCATGGAACGGGCTTCATCTGAAGCAGGTGATTGAAAACAAGTATAAAATTAGTACATATGTTGCTAATGATGCTAATTGTTTTGTCCTGGGTGTTAGAAAGTTCGGCGTGGGAAGCGGATATAAAAATATAGTTGGTGTCACTCTTGGCACAGGTGTAGGTACAGGGATAATTATTAACGGAAGTTTATATACGGGGTTGGAGAACGGAACAGGTGAGTACGGGATGGTGAGGTATGAAGATTCAAACCTGGAAACATATTGCAGCGGACGATTCTTTAAGAGCATAAAAGGTGTTGATGGAAAAGATGTATATCTAAGGGCCTTAAAAGGTGAAAGGGATGCACTTTCTCTATGGGAAGAGTACGGAAACCACCTTGGAGAGCTTGTTAAAACAATTCTTTATACCATTGCTCCTGAAATAATAGTATTCGGCGGATCGGTAAGTAATGGTTATCCTTTCTTTATTAAATCCATGAAAAAGAGCCTTGAAGCTTCTGCAATAAAACATATTGCAAAAAAGGTCATTATTAAAAAAGCGGAAAGCTGCAATAATGCAGTTCTTGGTGCTGCAGCTTTGTGTTATCCTGATTGAGCTCAGGACGGTTCAGGAGGATGCAGCTCTGATCTCTCCTGAAATGATCCTGTTATATTCACTGTTGACAAAGGATTTCATTTTATCCTCTGATTTTTCAATTGATCTGACAAGGGCAATCTGTGTCCGGCTCCGTACAAGATTATGTTTGTCATATTTTATTTTAAAATATTTATCACCTTCCAGGTAATCTGTTAAAAATCTCAACCCCACTTCACAGGTGATCAGTTTCCCTCCGAAAACAAGATTATCTTTTTCCACTTCAGTTAGAAAATTTGCAGTTGTACTGAGGAACCCTTTTGTTAGTGCTTTAAAGATATTCATCTGCATAAAAACCTCTGATGTATCTTTTTCATCTTCCATAGCCGGGCTTGTAAATGTTCTTACCATATCGCCAAAATCATAGGGGATCAGCCCGGGCATAGAGGTGTCAAGGTCTATAACACATGTAGCTTTTTTTGTTTCTGTATCTAAAAGTATATTGTTGAGCTTTGTATCATTATGGGTTATCCTTTCGAATATCAGTCCCTTTTCCTGCAGGTCAATTAATCTTGAGGCCTCATTTTCCATGGACAGAAAAAAATCAATTTCTTCATTGACTCCCGCTCTTCTTGCAAACGGATCTTCTTCCACTATTTTTTTGAATTTTTTAAATCGGAGAGGAGTGTTATGAAAATCCTGTATGGTCTCGTTGAGGCGGCTTCCGGGAAGGTCTGTTAATAAACTCAGAAATTCACCGAACGCTCCGGCTGCCTGAAAAGCCTGTTCTTCATCTTCCAGCACTTCATATCCCAATGCCCCTTCAATAAAAAGATAACAACGCCAGTAGTTACCATCGATATCCCTGTAATAGGGCTTTCCGGATCTTTCCGGGATGATTTTCAGGAATCTCCTTGATATGTCAGGATCTCCGGCTTCCTCAAATTTTTTGTGAAGATGAACGGATATTCTATATATATTATCCATTAATTTTTCAGGTTCTTTAAAGACATAATGGTTTATCCTCTGGATGATATATCTGATCCTGGAATCTGCATGTTTGCAGGTTACCAGAAATGTGTCATTTATATGGCCGCTTCCATACGGGGCAGCTTCTATAAAATCTCCACATGACCGGAACTGGCCAAAAACATACTTCAGGTCATAATTCATTTATGTTTCCACAATTGTTCGGGATAAAGCCCTTTCTCTACAAGCTGTTTGATCTTTTCTTTTACTGTCGGTTTGTCTTCTCTGTATGTGACTCCGAACCACTCAGAGGTGGTTCTTAAAACCTTTACTTTTGTTTTCTCCTCTAAAATCAGGTTATTTATAATCTCCGGAATGTAAAATTCCAGGCCATCCAGATTTATTTTTTCTTTTAAAAATCTTTTAAAATAACTTTCGGCAAATTTAAATACTTTCGGATTAAAAAGCCACATGTTCATTGAGGCTACCTCATTGCTTTTTATTGCATGTTCAGAATCTGACCGGATAATTCCGTCTTTATGGTGAATGCCATGAATTTCTTTAATTGAAGTAAGGTTATCTTCGTTATCTACTCTGCAAAGTCCTCTGGAAACAGTTCCATGGATTGAAAGTGTATTCCTTATCATAAATCCTACCATTGCAGACTGAACGGTCTCCAAACCGAAGCTTTCAAGGTGGATGGAGGCTTTTTTAAATGAATCATTGCCGTAAAAATCATCTGCGTTAATAATAAGGAACGGTTCTTTAACTTTAGGAAGGCAGGTTAGCAGGGCATGGCCGGTTCCCCAGGGTTTTTTTCTTTCCGGAGGGGGGAGGAAACCGGGGAGCAGATCATCAATTTTCTGGTATACATATTCTGTTTTGATATGTTTTTCGTATTTATTCCCCAACTCTTCTTTAAAGGTTTTTTCAATTTCTTTCCTGATAATAAATATAACTTTGTTAAAACCTGCATCTATTGCATCAAACAGAGAGTAGTCAATAATGGTCTCACCTGACGGGCCAACCTTATCAAGCTGCTTTATTCCTCCATACCTGGATCCGATCCCTGCTGCAAGAACAACCAGTGTTTTTTTCATAAAAAAAATCTCCTTATTACAAATTACAAAAATATTTTTATTTTAACCCTGTAATGAATAGATGTAAATGGAAGAATTAATTCAAAAATAAATATTGCAAAAATATAGTTACTTTCATATTCTTTTATAGGAGCGCAGGGAAATGAAAAAAAACGGAGAAAGAATAAATATAAAAGTGAGCCCGGAAAGAGTAGTTCTATTGCTTTTGGTGAGCCTGGTAGTTTTCCAGTTTATTTTTCAGGTTTCTTTCCTGTTTAACGGGACAGAATATATTGTTTCAAACTTTACCATTGATGATACTTATTATTATCTCCAGACTGCGTGGAATTTAAAGTCCTCCGGATTCTCTACCTTTGACCAGATCAATCAAACTAACGGATTCCAGTTACTATGGTTCTTTTTCATCTATATTTTCGCATTAATTGTAAAGTCCAAAACGGCTCTTCTTTTCCTGACATTAATAATATGCTTTCTCTTTAATGCGGGAGTTTATTTTTTTATAAGAGGAATTGGAAGATTTTTAAATTCTTTGCCCCTTATGGTTTTTCTGAGTGTTCTATGGTTTGCTCAGGTTCTTTCCGGCCATTATTTTTTTTCGGGGATGGAAAATTCACTCCATGCCTTCTTAACATGGTGGATTGTATATGAATTTATAAAACTATCGATTCAGATCAGGGATAAAAAAAAAACAGATTTAATTCTCTTCTCAATATTGTTAACCCTCAATTTCTGGACAAGGCTTGACTCTGCTGTATTCTCTTTTGTTTTATTTTCTGTTCTGCTTGTATTTATGATCAGAGGTTCTGAAAGTTTAAAAAAATTTTTTTCTGATTTCGGAAAAGAGATCCTTAAAAGTATTTTGATAGTCTTTTCGGGGATAATAGTTCAGCTTATGACATTTTTTCTTCTGGGTGGATCCTTTTTACCCGTTTCAGCTATTATAAAAACCAGTGGAAAGGGGTTTGCGTTAGGGAGTGATTTTTTTAAAATTTTTATGGAAAAGTTATCTCTGAGCTTTCAGAATACTTCCCTTGAACTACATCCTCTCTACCTGATATCGGCACTTTTTATTTTATTATTATTTCTTTTTTATACAAAGTATAAAAGGCCTGAAATATCAAGCCTGAAGGATAACCTTAAAGGTTGGACTGTTTCCTTTCTCCTTTTTATCCTCCTTGCCGGCATCTCCCTTTTTAAACTAAATGTTTTATATTTTTTTACTTTGGCAGCACTGATAATCCTGGTTTCGGTCTATTATAAATTAACACAAAAAGTTGTTTTCGGCGGATTTGAATTTGCCTGGTCAGCCATGTTGCTTGGAATCTTTATTTACCATATTTATCTGGCAGGCAGCAGAATAGGATATCAGGACTATTTTTTCTGGTACAGGTCTCCGTTCCAGATATTCAGAATATTAACCCTGGGAATGATAGTTATTGTTGTCTGCAGGGTAAAATTTAAACCAGGAAATTCCGTTCACATAAATTTTGTTGTTCATCTGACGAGTATTCTTATTTTTATTGCGGTTATCGGGAATATGGGGAAAGGTTTTGTTGCCCACCCCATGTTGAATGCTCAGTATCGTACAGGTATATGGATAAAAAATAATATTCCGGAAAAAAGTATTCTGGCATCATGGAATGCCGGTCATATAGGTTATTTTTCAGACAGGAAAGTTGTTAATCTTGACGGGTTGATCAATAGTTATGAATACTATAAAGAGACAAAAAAAAAATATTTCAACCTTTATGATTATTTGAAGAAAAACAAAGTGGAATATATTGTGGACTATTGTTGCGTAGAACAAAACGGCCTACTTCTTTATATAAAACCGGTAAAACTTTTCCAGACAAACAAGGGGTGGAAACCGATAGTTATCTGGAAATTAATTTAGTGTAGTTGATTTTTTTTGCTTTAAGTTGTATAGATTTTTCATGGGCGACTATAAATTCTCTATAAAATATTTTCTGGTTTTCATTTTTGTGATTGGGGCGGGGATAATGTTTTCAGCTGACAGGATCACCGGGAAACCTTTTGTAACCCGTTCAGAGGTAATTGCAAAAAACGGGATGGTTGCAACGAGCCATCCCCTTGCTGCCCAGATCGGTATAGATATTTTAAAAAAAGGTGGTACTGCAGTTGATGCGGCAATTGCTGTTAATGCAGCTTTAGGGCTTATGGAGCCTACGGGGTCAGGAATAGGGGGAGACCTTTTTGCTTTAGTATGGGATTCGGGATCAAAAAAGCTCTTTGGCCTGAACTCCAGTGGTACTTCTCCGGTAAAACTTTCCTCTGAATATTTTAAGAAAAAAGGGTTAAAAAAGGTACCTTACTTCGGCCCTTTATCCTGGACTGTGCCCGGCTGTGTTGACGGTTGGTTTGTTTTGCACAAAAAATTTGGTAAGTTGTCTTTTAAAACTATCCTGGCCCCTGCAATAAAATATGCAAATGAAGGATTTCCTTTAACAGAACTGATCGCTTATTATTGGGAGACATCTGTTAAAAGATTCAAACAATATAAAAATTTCCAGAAAATTTATGCCCCCGGAGGAAAGATCCTGAGGAAGGGTGATATATTTAAGAATCCCGAACTTGCCCGGACTCTCACTCTTCTTGCAAAAAAAGGGAGAGATGTATTTTATAAAGGGGAGATAGCAAAAAAAATAGTCAGTTATTCGGAAAAGGTAGGGGGATTTTTCTCCCTTGAAGATTTTTCTGATTATAAATCTTTATGGGTAAAACCCCTTAAAGTAAATTTTAAAGGATATGAAGTGTGGGAACTGCCTCCCAACGGCCAGGGGATAGCTGCTCTTCAGATGCTGAATATGGTGAAAAAACTTCCACTGGAAAAAATGGCCCATAATTCTGCAGAATATCTTCACGCTCTGATTGAAATAAAAAAAATTGTTTATGAGGATAGAGCAAAATTTTATGCTGATCCGGCATTCAGTAAGATAGATATAAAAAAATTACTCTCAGATGAATATGCAGTGGAAAGGTTAAAGCTTTTTAAAAAAAACAGATCAAACAGATCTGTCTCCACTGATGATTCCATACTTGAGAATGGTGATACTGTTTACCTTACAGTGGTTGATAAGGAGAGGAATGTGGTATCCCTTATCCAGAGCAACTATTTCGGGTTTGGTTCCGGGATGGTGCCTGACGGGCTTGGTTTCTGCATCCAGGATAGAGGGGCATTGTTCAGCCTTGAAGAAACACATCCCAATGCTCTGGAGCCGGGGAAAAGGCCTTTTCACACCATAATCCCGGCAATGGTGACAAAGAGGGGAAAACCGGTCTTTTCATTTGGAGTTATGGGGGGAGCGATGCAGCCCCAGGGGCATGTTCAGGTGCTGCTCAATCTGCTCCACTTCGGAATGAATGTCCAGGAGGCAGGAGATGCCGACAGATTCAGACATTCAGGTTCCAGCCAGCCGGATGGAGGGATAATGAAGAGCGGGGGGAAGGTTTCTCTTGAATCAGGAATAAAATATAAAACAGTCAGAAAACTTTTATCTCTTGGCCACAGAATAAAATTCAGCAGAGGTGGTTATGGAGGATACCAGGGTATATGGCTTGATCTTAAAAGAGGGATCCTTATTGGAGGAAGTGAATCAAGAAAGGATGGATGCGTTATCGGTTATTGATATTTTTATGATTTAGTATTTATTATCTAAAATGGAGAAATAATGATAAACAAAGAAAAAATTGAAGACCTTTCCAGAGAAGAGTTACTGGAGTTAACAAAAGTTTATGCAAAGAACTGGATTGCACATGATGGTTCCTGGTTCCTCTCAATTGAGAAGGAGATGGGAATGGATAAAGCAATCCACTTTGATACTGAAGCATGGAGGATGTTCACCGTTGTTGAAGCTAAGAGGATAATGGGTTTCCTCGGTCTCGAAAAAAATTCGGGGATCAACGGATTGAAGAGGGCCCTGGGTTTCAGGTTATATTCTTCTATTAATGAAGATGAGATTGTTGTTGTTGATGAAAAAACGGTTGAATACAGGGTGAAAACATGTAGAGTCCAGGAGGCCAGGAGAAGGAAAGGGCTGGAAGATTTTCCGTGTAAATCTGTGGGGATCGTTGAATATTCTTATTTTGCGAAAACAATAGATGAAAGATTTGAGACCGAAGTTGTCTCATGCCCTCCCGATATTACAGAACCTGATTATTACTGCTTCTGGAGATTTACATTAAAAGAGGATTGATCCTGTACTGATTAAGCAGGAGGTTTCGGGGTGCCTTTTCAAAATCTCATAATTTTTTTGAATAACAGCTGCCCTGTATCCTGCAGAACCTGTAATATCTCCGCTGTTCCGGGAAAAGGGGACCATCTTAGTTTAGAAATGATTGGTCTCCTTTTTAAAAAAATAAAGAATGTTGAAATAAATAAATTTATTATCTGGACAGGAGGAGAACCTTTCCTCTCTTTTAAAAATTTAAAATCCGGAATAAAAACAGGTGAAGATAATGGTTTCAGTTCGGAAATACTTACAAGCGGTATTTGGTTCAGAGATAATGAAGATTTTCCTGAAGAGTTAAAGGATGCAGGAAATTTTTCCCTGAGAGTTAGTATTGATGTAGAGCATGAAAAAGTTGTGAAGGAGAATGTTTTAACCGGGCTTATAGAAAAATGCATCAAACTCGGTATTGATGTTAATTTTACGGTCAGGGATATCCCCGGAGAGCCGGATGTTTTTAAAAATCTTTCAAAAGTGTTAAGGAAGGATTTTCCTGATTATTACAGGGGAAAAATTTCAGACTCAAGGTGGGTTCACAGGATCCCCCATACTCCTGTTTGCAAAGATGATCCCTATAGAGATTTTTTTGTAAAAAAGGGGGGTGTCCCGGAAGGGAGGTGCAAGGCGGTATTCAGGGATCTTGTAGCAGGTTGGGATGGTAATTTATATCCCTGCTGCGGACTCTTCTCCATCCCCCGGCATAGAGATTTTTCCATTGGAAATATAGAGGAGATCGATTTTACAAATATCTCAAAGATCCTGAATGGTGAAAATATTTTTTCAAAAATTGCTGAGTCCGGGCCTTCAGGCTTGTGCAGGAATTTAGGTGTGGAACCTGACAAACTGGGCTGGGGGCCTTACCAGAACTTATGCCACCTCTGCATAGCGGTTCTAAATGAAACAAACCTGAAATTCAGTTAGAGAATCTTTTTTTAATTTCCAGGTTGTTAAAGTCTATTATTATATCAATTTCCGAATATTTGCCGAAATAAAAATGGTTTCCCACCCCTTTCTGCAGAGGATAAAGTATATTTTTCTTTGATTCCTCAAATATACAGTCAATGGGTGCTTCGGTATTGTTCATGAAATCAGACCTGGATATACCGAAACATTTCCTGCCGATGAAAAATTTTATAGTATTCTCTTCCACGGTGATAGGATATCTTCCGGGCAGGATCTTTTTGTAAAAAGCCAGTTTCATATTTTTTCTGCGGTATTAAATAATACGATAAAAAAAATATTTTCTATTGTCAAGCCTCCGGCACTTTGATTTTCACATAACCGGAAAATATTTATCCAGTTATTTTTTAACTATTTTTGGTTGACTTTAACTCTAATATGAATAAAATTTGTTAATATTAAACAAAAAAGAGGTCAAAAATGAAAAAAATTGTGGTTTTAGCAAAACAGGTTCCTGATACAACAAATATTACCGGAGAAACAATGAAGGAAGATGGTACTGTTAACAGAGCTGCACTTCCGGCAATTTTTAATCCGGAAGATCTGAACGCCCTGGAGATGGCATTATCGATAAAAGATAGAACCGGTGCCGAGGTTACAGTTATATCCATGGGCCCGCCGAAAGCTGTTGAGATCCTTAAACATTCACTTTATATGGGTGCTGATTTTGTTTACCTTATCTCCGACAGGAAGTTTGCGGGGGCAGATACACTGGCAACCTCATATGTTTTAGCTGAAGCAATAAAGTATCTTGGGGATTTTGACCTTGTTCTGGCAGGCAGGCAGGCTATTGATGGAGATACAGCTCAGGTAGGGCCTCAGGTTGCAGACAAGCTTGGTATAAATATTATATCTTATATAAAAAAACTTGTTGATATTGATGAAAACAGGATCACTGTTGAACGGGATGGAGATTTTCAGTCAGAGGTTATCAGGAGTTCTTTTCCGCTGCTTCTGACAGTAACTAATGATGCTAATATCCCAAGGTATCCAAATGCTTTAAAGATGCTTAGATATTTCAGGTCTGATCTGCAGTTCAATATAAGTGAAGAAAATACAGATCAATTTAAAGAGAACAGATGGGTGATCCCCACCCTTTCCATAAATGACCTGAAACTTGATCCGGCCAAGTGCGGACTCAGTGGAAGCCCTACCAAAGTTCATAAGATAAAAAGTATTGTTCTGAAAGGTGGCGACCTGAAAATATTTGAAAATAATAAGGGTGGTGTGATGGAACTTGTGAAAGAGATCATTAAAGATTATGCGGAGGTGAACTGATGAAAACCCTCATATTTATAGAAAAAAATCCACTATCGGGATTATTACGTGATGTAAGTGTTGAATTAAGTGCCAAAGCATTTCAACTTATGGAACCCTATAATGGAGAAGTTGTGGGGATCTTTACGGGAGATAAATTACCGGAAAATACTGATATTCTGTTCTCTTATGGGATGGACAGGCTTATCCATTATAATAATTCATCTCTGTCCAATTTTTATTCTGTGGCCTATAAAAATATTCTTGAAAAAATGATCCTTAAGGAGGATCCGGATTTTGTCCTTTTCGGCGCGACAAATATGGGCAGGGAAGTAGCCCCGTTGATAAGTTCATCATTACAGACTGGGCTCACTGCAGATTGTACTCAATTATATATCGACGATTTCAAAAACAACGGGAAGATACTGTATCAGGTAAGGCCGGCATTCGGGGGCAATATTCTTGCAACTATTGTTTCACCGGATCAAAGGCCTGCCATGTCAACGGTTCGTGAAGGTGTCATGAGGCTGCCGGAAAAGCAGAACAAAAAGAAGGAAAAGATAGAAAGCTTTGATATTGTTCCGGAGGATCTATGGTTTAAGGATGAATTTCTTGAAATATTAAAAAAAGAAAAAAAAGTCAATCTTAATAAATCAAATATTATAATTGCCGGAGGAGCCGGTGTGGGGAGTAAAGAGAATTTTAAACTTCTTTTTGACCTGGCAGAAGCACTGGGTGCGGAAGTGGGGGGAAGCAGAGCTGCGGTGGATTCCGGATTTATAGATAAGTCAAGGCAGATAGGGCAGACAGGTGCGGTGGTAAGGCCCAAACTTTATATATCTTTCGGAATATCAGGTTCAATTCAGCACAGGGCAGGGATGGAAGAATCGGGTAAGATAATCGCAGTAAATACAGATGTAAATGCACCTATTTTTGATATTTCCCATTTCGGGATCGTAGAGGACATGAAAGTGGTTATTCCTGTCATGATCAGATACTTGAAGGAGGATATAAATGGCTAACTTTTTCAATAAGAACAGAAAATTTATTCTGGACACTATAAATCTTGAGGATGTAGTAAGAGAACTTGAAGATAATTTTGAAGGGAACGGCCCCGATTCTTTGAACGGAATTGATGAGGCTTTGACATGGTACGATATGCTTCTCAACAATGCCGGAGAGATAGCAGCCGACAGAATCTGGCCCAATGCAGAGGCAGTGGATGCGAAGGGTGCTGTTTTTGAGAACGGAGATGTCCGGTGGGCTGATGAGACTGTTGAGAATATGAATATACTTGCCGAAGCGGGATTTATGGGAGGAACACTTGAGAGGAAATATGGAGGATTGAACCTCCCGAATATCATTAACAGTATAATCATTGAAATGATATCCCAGGCAGATGCATCCCTGATGAATCTTTTCGGGCTTCAGGACATTGCGGTAACGATACAAAAGTTTGGTTCCGAAGAACAGAAGGAAAGGATACTTCCCAAGTTTGCCAGAGGTGAAGTAAGCGGGGCAATGTCCCTTACGGAACCGGATGCCGGTAGCGATCTTCAGACAGTTAAATTAAAAGCAGTGGAAAAAAATGGCAAATGGTATTTGAACGGTGTAAAACATTTTATTACCAACGGGTCCGGTGATGTTCATCTTGTCCTTGCCCGTACGGAAGAGGGAGTTAATGACGGCAGGGGACTCTCCATGATGCTCTATGAGAGAGATGAAAATATGACAGTCAGGAGGATCGAGAACAAACTGGGTATCCATGGTTCTCCCACCTGTGAACTGCATTATAATATGGCTGAATGTGAGCTGATAGGGAAAAGACGTTTCGGGTTGATCAAATATATGATGAGCCTCCTTAACGGAGCAAGGCTGGCTACTTCATCGCAGGCTCTCGGTATAGCTCAGGCGGCCTTTGAAGAAGCGGTTAAATATGCAAATGAGAGGGAACAGTTCGGACAGAAGATCGTAAATTTTCCCGCTGTTTATCAGATGCTGAAAAAGATGGAAGCGGAAGTTGAAACATCAAGATTATTGCTTTACCATTCAGCATTGGCGGTTGATCTGCAGGAAATATATACGAAAAAACTGGAAAAAGGGGAAAATGTCAGAAAGGAGATGAAAGAGGCAACAATTCTTTCCAACTTTTTAACACCTCTTGGCAAATTTGTCTGCACGGAAATGTCAAACCAGGTTTCTTACGATTCTCTCCAGATCCATGGAGGGGTCGGTTATATGAAGGATTTCCCTGTTGAAAGGCTCTACCGGGATGCAAGAATTACCAATATTTATGAAGGGACCACTCAACTCCAGGTGGTTGCAGCAATCGGGGCGGTAACTTCCGGTTTTTTCTTTTCCTTGATAAAAGAGAAAAATGAAAGCAAAATAGAGAACCTGACCGAAGAGAAGAAGGACTTAATAGAGTATATATCTGAAATGGAAAAGGTCGTTGATCTGGTAAAGGAGGCCGATTCAAAAGAATTTCTCGATTTTGTTGCTAATTATATAATCGAAATGGCATCTATTATCTACAGGTTATATTTATTTCTCCCTATTGCGGATAAATTTGAGGAAAAACGGGAACTTTACAAATTCTACAGTGTTGAATCAAATTCAAGATTAAAATATCTTGCTGATAAGGTAAAAAATCTCCTTGATAATTACGGAAAGGATATTGGAAATATCAAAGAAAGCTTTATAAAAAAATAATTTTTTCACCCGGTTGGCAAATATCAATCATTTTCCGAAGTAACGAAACGGAGGGGTTGGGCCCCGGTTAATACCGAGCGGGTATGTTTCGAAGAAAAACGGGTGATGTTTGAGCCCATGCTCTTTAAATGGGTGAGTTCACCGCGTTTAATACCCACGAATATTATAACCGGTCAAACCTGCAGTGGTGGATGAGGAAATTGTTGATATTTGTTTATTTATACAATTGGATGAATCAGTGCATGTCCCCACTTTTCTGTGTAAGGCTCTCGCCGTCATCTGCTCATGGACAAATGGGGCAAATAGTGTTAAAATACTACGATATTATTTAAGATATTTTGAGTCTAAGGAGAAAATAAATGAGTTTTTTAGAACTTGATCTGAATTTAAAAAATAAAGTTGCAGACGAATCTTTATGGGAATGGGGTTTAAAGGAGATGAAACTGGCCGAAGCGGAAATGCCGGGGCTGATGGTTGTCAGGGAAAAATTTGGTAAAGAAAAACCTTTGAAAGGTTTAAAAATAACCGGAAGCCTTCATATGACCATCCAGACCGCAATGCTTATAGAGACCCTGGTGGAACTTGGAGCTGATGTCAGGTGGGCTTCGTGTAATATTTTTTCAACCCAGGACCATGCTGCATCTGCTATTGCAAAAAAAGGAGAAGCTTCTGTTTTTGCATGGAAGGGTGAAAGCCTTGAGGAATACTGGTGGGCGCTTGAACAGGCTCTCACATGGCCCGATAATTCCGGGCCGGACCTTATTGTAGATGATGGTGGAGATGCGACCCTTTTTATACACAAAGGTGTTGAGATGGAAAAAGATCCTTCCCTCCTTGAAAAAAAATATGATATTGAAGAAGTTCAGGTCCTTGTTGACCGGATAAAAGCAGGCCTTGCAAAAGATCCGAAATACTGGAGTAAACTTGCAGAAAATATTAAAGGGGTTTCTGAAGAGACCACAACAGGTGTCCACAGGCTTTATCAACTGGAAAAAGAGGGAGAATTACTCTTTCCGGCCATTAATGTAAATGATTCGGTGACAAAATCAAAATTTGATAATCTTTATGGCTGCAGAGAATCTCTTGTTGACGGAATTAAAAGGGCAACCGACATTATGCTGGCCGGTAAAAAAGTGCTTGTTTGCGGATATGGTGATGTAGGTAAAGGGAGTGCACAGTCACTTGTGGGATTTGGAGCAAAGGTTTTTGTTACTGAAATTGATCCCATCTGTGCCTTACAGGCCTCTATGGAAGGATTCGAGGTTACTACAGTAGAAGATATGGTTGATGATATAGATATTTTTGTTACGGCCACAGGTAACCTGAACGTTATAAACGGAAAACATATGGAAAAGATGAAGGATGGTGCCATAGTTTGTAACATCGGCCACTTTGATAATGAGATAGAGATGACATATCTTGAAACTTCATCTGAATGTAAAAAAGAATATATTAAACCCCAGGTTGATAAATGGACACTTAGATCAGGCAGGTCAATAGTTGTTCTTGCAGAGGGAAGGCTTGTGAATCTCGGTTGTGCAACGGGACATCCCAGTTTTGTTATGAGCACAAGTTTTACTAACCAGTCACTTGCCCAGATCGAACTTGCTACAAAAGAATTTGAGAAAAAAGTTTACACTCTGCCTAAAAAGCTGGATGAGGAAGTAGCAAGAATGCATCTTGAAAAACTTGGAGTAAAATTAACTGAAATGACAAAAAACCAGGCTGAATATCTGCAGGTTCCCGTAGAGGGGCCGTATAAGCCTGATCATTACAGATATTAAGAAAAAAATTTATTTAAAATTTTCACTCTTGTGTTTCAGGTAGTGGAGAATATTCATAGACTCGAGAGGTGTTATATTTGTGATATCGATCTCCTTGAGCTTGTCCCTTATCTCATCCCATACCTTTAACTCTTTATCATCTGGGAAGAGTGTTTTCTGTTTTTTTGGAATTTTTTTTATGTTGCCTGTGATCCTCTCTTTAACAAGCCTGTTTAATTCTTTTTTTTCCAGATCGAGGAGAATATCTTTAGACCTTTCGATAACTGTATCGGGAATACCGGCAATTTTTGCCACATGTATCCCGAAACTCTGGTCTGTAGCCCCTGGTACTATCTTGTGTAGAAATACAACGTTATCTTCCCATTCTCTGACAGTTATATGAAAATTTTTCAACCTGTCCAGGATCTCTGATAGCTCTGTCAGTTCATGATAATGGGTGGCAAATAGTGTTTTTGGCCGTTCTTTAAGAGAGTGGAGATATTCGATAACGGACCAGGCAATGGACAGGCCGTCATAAGTTGATGTACCTCTCCCTATTTCATCGAGAAGTATTAACGATTTCCCGGTAATATTATTTAATATTATCGATGTTTCTATCATTTCAATAAGAAATGTTGATTTACCTTCTATCAGTGAATCAGATGCTCCTATCCTTGTAAATATCCTGTCACATATTCCTATTGTTCCCGAATCTGCCGGAATAAAATATCCGGCCTGTGCAAGTATTACTATAAGGGCATTCTGCCTCAGATATGTTGACTTTCCCCCCATATTGGGGCCTGTTATTATAAGTATCTGAAAAGAACTGGAATTTATTTTTGTGTCATTGGGGATAAAGTTCGGATTGGCTCTTGTTTCAATCACAGGATGCCTTCCGTCCTTTATATCAATTTCATGATTGTCGGTAATAACCGGCCTGCAATAATTTCTTCCCATCGCAAGTTCGCCACCTGCTGCAAGTGCATCAAGGAATGCACACAGGTTTGAATTATTATTAAGTTCTTTTGTATTTTTTCGGATCTCTTCATTTATGGAATTAAAGAGATCTTTTTCGATCTGGATTATTTTTTCCTCTGCCTTCAGAATTTTTTCTTCAAGTTTTTTCAGTTCATCGGTTATGAATCTTTCAGAATTTACCAAAGTCTGTTTTCTGATATAGTGGTCGGGGATAAGTTTTAAGTGGGTTTTTGTTACATCAATAAAATATCCGAAAACCTTATTATATTTTATTTTGAGAGAAGGGATCTTTGTATTTTTCTTTTCCTCTTTTTCCATTGCCGAGATGATCTCTTTGGCATTCCTGCTTATGGATCGGAGTTCATCCAGTTCCTTATTGTATCCATCCCTTATAAAATTACCGGTGCTCAGGTTATTTGAAGGGTCCTCTGCTATGGAAATATCTATTAACTTAACAATATTATTCAATGGATGAAGATCTGAAACAGTTTTTTTTAATACCGGAGAAACAAGTGATTCCGAATCTTTTTTTATTTCCGGAATTTTAATTAATGTTTCTTTCAATGTTAACAGGTGAAGAGGCAATGCAATATTGAGGGAAATTTTTGTATTTAATTTTGCCAGGTCTCCCATCTGTTTTAATAATTTCCTTATCTCAGTTCTTACTATGAGGTTCTTTGAAAATTCTTCAACACCATCCAGCCTTTTCTCTATCTCACTTTTGTTTGTAAGGGGATAAGATAGCCAGTGCTTTAACAGACGTTTCCCCATGGGTGTCACGGTCATATCTATGGCATTAAAGAGGCTTCCCTTTGAAGTTCCGGTTTGAAGGTTTTTTAATATTTCCAGGTTTTTGAATGATACCTGGTCGAGGATCAGGTAGTCTTCTCTGGGAGTAAAATGGAGAGTGGAAATATTGTTTAATATAGATCTCCTTACCGATCTTAAATATTTAAGGAGAACACCTGCAGATATTACAGCTGAATTATATCCAACAAGCCCCAGCCCCTCTATACTCTCAATTTTAAAATGTTTTTTTAAAAGGTCCTCACTTTCATAATAATTAAACTCAACGGGTTCATATTTGTTTATCAGGATGTCTGAGAATTCCGGGAATCTTTCCAGTATCTTTCCGAACTCTTTTTCAAATTCTTCTGAGATGACTACTTCCTGAGGATTTTTTTTGTAAAATTCATTGTAGAAAGAGTCCGGGTTTGAAAGGTCGAAACTTTTAACCTCAAATGATGAAACAGAGAGATCAACAGAAGCGATTGAGATGGCCTTTTCATCTTTAAAGATGGAGACAACATAATTATTAATATCATCATTGAGGAGGTCTATCTCAAGGGCTGTGGCCGGGGTAAGGATCTGGACCACATCTCTTTTAACTATCCCCTTTGCAAGTGCCGGGTCCTCTATCTGTTCACAGATAGCTACTTTATAACCCTTTTTTAAAAGTTTTGATGCATAGTGTTCCTTTGCATGATATGGGATACCGCAGAGTGGGATGGAGTTTTCTTTCTTTTTATCCCTGGAGGTGAGAACAATCTCAAGGATGGGGGCGGCAGTTTTCGCATCATCAAAGAACATTTCATAAAAATCACCCATCCTGAAAAAAAGAATGGAATCCGGATAGTCCTTTTTTATCTCAAAATACTGCTTTATCATAGGAGTGGTCTTTCCGTTTTCCATTAAAAAATTATAACATAACCGGAGATATTTAGGATATAGAAGCCAGGAGATTGAAGAGAGGAGACAGGATAAAAAAATACGAAGCACGAAACCCTAAATCCGAAACAAATCCAAAATTTTAATGTACAAAATTCAAAACAAAAGAGTTGTCTATATTCTTGTTTGGAACATTTGTATTTTGATCATTTGTGCTTGTTTCGTGCTTCTGGATTCGAATTTCGGATTTATTTTCTAATGCTGATGGCTTTAGCTGATTATGGGAGCAGGTACTTTTATAATTCGAAATAAAGAATTTAAAATTTTATTTTTTTATACTATACTTTTATTAAATTGTCTGGACGGAGGTGCTAAATGGCAAAAGGAAGAGAAAAGGCTAAACCACAGGAAAAGAAGAAAGCACAAATGAGTATTAAAGAAAAGAGAAAAGCAAAGAAGGAAAAGAAAGAGAAAAAAGGGGAATAAAAGCATAATCTTTAACACGCTGCAGTTTTAGAGGATGGATATTCATTCTCTGTAAATCAATATACAATTAATTTCCGGAGTTTAATATGAAAAACATGCATTCAGTTAAAATAATCTTAAAAGTAGCCATTTTTATTTATTTGTTTCCAGGGATAATAAATTTAACGGGTCAAAGTAAAATACCTGACTGGAAAAATCCGGAGATTTTTGAAATAAACAAGGAAGCACCTCATGCCACATTTTATGGTTTTGAAAACGGGGAAAAGGCTTTAAAAAATAACTGGAAAGAATCAGAAAATTATATATTACTAAACGGAATATGGAAATTTAAATGGGTGATCAAGCCTTCCGAAAAACCCACAGGTTTTTATAAAGAAGATTATAATGTGAAGAACTGGGATGATATTGATGTTCCAGCGAATTGGGAATTAAAAGGTTACGGACTGCCTGTTTATTCCAACATTCCCTATGTTTTTGCAATAAAGAATCCAAAACCCCCTGAACTTCCCGACCAATGGAATCCGGTGGGATCTTACAGGAGGAATTTCAGAATACCTGAAGACTGGGCCGGGCGCCGTATTTTTTTACATTTCGGAGCGGTCAGATCTGCCATGTATTTATGGATAAACGGGGAAAAGGTTGGCTATTCCCAGGGATCTAAATTACCTGCGGAATTTGATATATCCGGTTATATTCGGAAGGGCGATAATACCCTGGCCCTCGAAGTTTACCGTTTTTCAGATGGTTCATATCTGGAAGACCAGGATTTCTGGAGGTTAAGCGGAATAGATCGTGATGTTTATATTTATTCTACCCCTTCAGTACGGATCAGTGATTTTTTTTTCCGTCCCGGACTGGATGCGAACTGTGAACATGCAGAACCGGAAATAGAGGTAGAGATAAGGAATCATGAAAAAAAACCCCGGAGGGTAGGTATCAAAGCAACCCTTTTAGAAGGGGAGAGAAGGGTCGCATCATTCAGAAAAATATTTAAGATGAGTGAAAACCTGAGAAAAGTAAAATTACCCCTGGAAGTAAAAAACCCCGGGAAATGGAGTGCGGAAACCCCGGAACTTTATAAACTCCTGTTGGAATTAAAGAACGGAGATAATGAAACCATCCAGGCAACTTCGGCCGAAGTGGGTTTCAGAAAGGTCGAGATAAAAGGGGGCCAACTTCTGGTAAACGGAAAAGCGATTCTGATCAAAGGAGTTAATCGTCATGAACATGACGGATATACAGGGCATGTTATATCTGAAGAGTCCATGCTTACCGATATTAAAATAATGAAGAAACATAACATCAATGCAGTCAGGACCAGTCACTATCCCAATGACCCGCGCTGGTATGCTTTATGTGACAAATACGGGATCTATGTCTGGGATGAAGCAAATATTGAATCTCACGGAATGGGGTATGGCAAAAGAAGCCTGGCCAAAGATCCCAGGTGGAAGTCAGCCCATGTAGAGAGGGTGAAGAGAATGGTGGAGAGGGATAAAAACCACCCTTCGGTTATTGTCTGGTCAATGGGGAATGAGGCCGGTGATGGTATTAATATGGAAGCTGCGTCTGACTGGATACATAAATTTGACACCACACGTCCCGTCCATTATGAACGTGCTATCTATGCTGAACATATTGATATTATCAGTTTAATGTACAGTCGAATACCTTCTTTAGAAAAATATGCCGGAAAGGAGCAGGAGAGGCCCTTCATCTTATGTGAATATGCCCACGCCATGGGAAACAGTGTAGGCAACCTGCAGGATTACTGGGATGTGATCGAAAAATACAAACATCTCCAGGGCGGTTTTATCTGGGACTGGGTTGACCAGGGGCTGGCTGCAGTTAATGATAAGGGGGAAAAGTATTGGGCATTCGGAGGAGACTTCGGAGCAACCCATTTATACAATGATGGAAACTTCTGCATAAACGGACTTGTAGATCCGGACCGGACCCTCCACCCGTCGATTTTTGAGGTGAAAAAGGTATACCAATATGTAAAGTTCATCCCGGTGGAAGAAGGAAAAGTGAAAATTGTTAATAACTATGACTTTATCAACCTGGACAGGTTCAGGATAGACTGGGTGTTAAAAGGCAATGGAAAAGAGATAAAAAGGGGAAGTTTCGGTTCCCCGAATATTCACCCCGCAGGTAGTAAGATTTTTGAGACCGGTATTGAGGATTTCGGGAAGAAACCGGGAGTGGAATATTTCATTCATATTTCAATGAAGACAAAGGAGAAGTATGGAATTTTACCTGCAGGCTTTGAAGTGGCTGCAGAGCAGATCTCTGTTAAGAACGATCTGAAAAACAGAGTAAAGAGAAGATTGAGTTCCAGGCCGTTGAAAATAGATAATGGGAGAGACGGGATAATTGTCTCCCGGAAAAATTTTAAAGTAAAGTTTGACAGGGAAAAGGGAAAGATCGTTTCATATAAACTGGCGGGAAAAGAATTGCTGATTTCCGGCCCGGAACCGAGCTTCTGGAGAGCTCCCAACGATAACGATTTCGGATACGGTATGTTATATAGAATGAAGATCTGGAGAAATGCAGGGAGGGAGGCAAAAGTTACCTACGCAAAAGTGAACAGAACAAAAGACGGGAAAGTTCAGGTATCATTTATTTATGATATAAACAGGATCGAAGGAAAGCTAAATATCTCTTATCTGATAAACGGGAACGGAGATATTAGAGTTAATTATAATATTGATATAAAAAAAGAAGGATTGTCTGATATTCCCCGTATCGGTATGATGATGGTTTTACCTGAACAATATGAAAATCTGGAATGGTTCGGACGGGGGCCATGGGAGAATTATTGTGACCGGAATACTACTGCATTTGTCGACAGGTATAAAAGTACTGTAACGGGTCAATATTTTGATTATATAAGCCCGCAGGAGACCGGATATAAGACAGATACAAGGTGGCTCACTCTCACCGATAGAAATGGAAACGGATGGAAAGTTTCGGGAGACCCTCAAATCGGCTTTTCGGCTCTCCATTTTTCGCCTGAAGATCTTACCGGGGATATTAGGGGGCAGAGGAATAGTGTTGATATGAAACCCCGGAAGGAAGTTTATCTTAACATTGATCTTAAGATGATGGGTGTGGGGGGTGATAATTCCTGGGGAGCAAAACCTCATGAACAATACAGGATAAAACCGGGAAAATATAAGTTTTCATACATTTTGTCGCCCATAATTAGCAAATAAAGAACTGACAAAAAATATTTGCCGGATTTTATAATTTCAGAGATATTCCTATTCTCAGGAAAAATCCGGAGAGGTCGAGGATAAAATCCCTTGCATTTTCATTTTCGTTTCCCGGGAAATAATAGCTGTAATTCCATGATCCCCATTCTCTATCTGCTCTGTATTCTGAAACTTTCCACTTTCCTGTCCAGCTCCAGCCTTCGGAATATCCGTCAGAATTTGAATCTTTTTCTGCATACTTATATGATCCGTCTCCTGTTATGTTACTAACTTTCTGAAAGGAATATCCACCTTCGGCAAAAATTCCCAGAGAACCGGACAATTTAATATTTGTCCTTAATCCGGCTTCGGCTGCAAACCCGCTCCCTTCTCCGGTATACTGTAATATTGTTTCGTATTCCCTGATATAGCCACTGTCATATGTACTTTTTGAATAGTTGTCATATGTCATTCCGCAGGATGCAAACATGATCCCGACATTGAGGAAACCTTCTGCCTCGAACATGGAGTTTTTTAAAATAATATAGTGGGCACCTGCCATTGGTGTAAATCCTTCAGAATAAATATAAAGAGGGTCTGATATATCATTTTGAGAATATTCACCGTTATAATAACTGTTAAAACTATAATCCGATTCTACTAATGATGTTTGTTTTTTATTAAAGTATTTAAAACCCAGAGATATAGCAAATGAGGGATTTAAAAAATATTTTACTCTTGCTCCGAAAGGCATCCCGCTTTTTATCTTTTTATAATTCCCGGTTATATTTCCTTCATAGGTAAAATAGTCGCCGTTCATTATATGATAATATTCGTTTTTCTCTATTGTGTAAAAATTATCCCTCCCCTCCTGATAGTCAGGCCAAAGGTTCAGATGTGTCGGATTTAACCCGGAATATCCTCCGAAAAGTTCAATCTGGATCTTTTTATTGTTATTATCACCATTAATGTATGAATAAACGGAGAAAAATATAATAAAAATCATAAATATATTTAATTTTTTCATTTTTTCCTCCTATTATACTTTGTTAAAATTTCCGGGGGTGGTTTTATCTCCACTTTGTGTTTTCTCTTCAGAGTATCTGACAGGGTTGATGGGGAGGTGGAGATATCTTCTCCGGAAAAGACCCATTTCTGAAATTCCTCTCTCATATTTACACCTGAATAATCTTCAAGATAATCGAGGAATTGCAGGGTTGTGAAAGGTTTGAATGAATAATTTGCCACCAGATAACTTAAAAAACCGGTCATATTTATACGGCCTCCAATTTTTATCGATACAGCCTCCAGGATCCTAGATCCTTCATCGTAAGCCCGGTAGTCAAATCCGGTAGCTATGGGTGATCTTCCGCTTACAATATTTGATTCATAATTTGGATCTATCGGATCAAGTCCTGATCCCCACGCCCCTTCATACCATTCATTTATCGCTTCATCAAGCCATGAATCACGGTAAGTTTTGTTAACAACACTGCAGGCGAAGTACATATGAAAAACCTCATGCTTCAGAGCCCAGAGTGAGCTTATGGTTCCTCCGAAATATTCCATGCCGCCTCCATCATTCATGAGAAATATACTAAGGCCCTGCGGCATTGGGAAAGGGCCGAGGTTTACCCTCAACTCAGGGAGCCAGCTTTCAAGCCGGGTAAATGCTTCATTTATTTGGGAATTGGTATTAAAGGCAACTATTCTTACATTGACCCCGTCAATTATCCTCTCTTCAAAGATCGTATCAGCTTCAGGGATAACTAAAAACATTACAGTGTGAGATGACACTTTTCTTTCTGTGTCAAGCACCCACTCCTGGATCGTAGTGTTATTTGTCTCTGTTACCAGCCCGGATCCGATACAGCGAAATTTTATATTACTGTGAATCCTGAACGTTATTGTGTGGGTTGCCAGCTCATGCAATGCGTCTATGGTTGGGAAAACCTCTTCATTACCACGGCCATAAAGGTCACTCACCTTTGAATTAAACAAATAATAATCGTCTGTAAGGTTGAGACGGTAGGATATTTTAAGAATATGAGTGATACCCGGGGAAAGATCTCTCCTGAACTCCAGGGCCTGCTGCTCTGTATTTTCAAATGATAGTATCATTACATCCGAAGTATCATTAATATTGAGTGATTCATCGTTAAGTTCAATAGATTGGACCACATTCTTGTCCCTTATAGCAGGATCGAGGTGGATCACTGCCTTATTCTGACCCGCTAGCATCTGGAAGGTAACTTCAGCAGTACAATCGACATAATATGATTCGGGATAATAGTCCGCAACTACATTTATTGTATCAATATCGATCCGGAAGGTTTCCTGCATCAACCGGGTAATATTTCCCCACGATTTTTCTGTCCCCTCATCAACTTTGAGATCAAGCTGTCTCTCTTCATTTCCCGGGGCACAACCCTGAATGAGAGCTAAAAATAATATTAAAACAGTGGAGATAAATGTATTCTTCGTATAAAATTTTCTCATATTGATCCCCCTTTTTTGATAATAATATTTTGAATTTTTTTGCATCACTATAATCGGGTTGTTTTTATATTATAAATTTCTCCCGTATTTTCTTAAGAAGCAATTTTAATGCCACGATTTTTTCCTGTTAATGTCCTCAAAGAGGGACAGAGATTTGATTTTATTTCAAATATTACTAGTCTTTGTTAATATCCAGGTCTCTTCCCAGAAGGTGTTTGAACCAGAATTGGACATAACTCCTGGTGAAGTGGACCCTCTTTTTACCACCCCATCCGTGCCTTCCTCCGGGATAGAACATCATTGAAAACTCTTTGTTAAGATCCTGAAGTTTCGACACAAGTTGAAGGGAATTCTGAAGATGGACATTGTCATCCATGGTTCCATGGACTATCAATAATGTGCCCTTAAGGTTTTCGGCATACTCCATAACTGACCCCTTTTTATACCCTTCCGGATTCTCCTCAGGAGTGTCCATGAATTTTTCCGTATAGAATGAATCGTACAATCTCCAGTCTGTTACGGAATAACTTGCTATTCCATGTGTAAAATAATCAGCTCCATAGGTGAGTGCCATGGCAGTTACATATCCCCCGTAACTTCCGCCGGTGATTGCGATCTTTTCGGGATCAATAAAAGGTTTTTCTCTTAACCACTTAACTGCAGAAATATAATCATTCATTTCCCACTTGCCCAGCGATCTGTGCATCAGGGCAACCCCTTTTTTCCCGAAGTGGCCGGAGCCTCTGTGGTCAACTGAAAAAACTATAATCCCCTCCTGTGAAAGATAAAAATTCGATAAACTATAGTGTGAATTTCTTACACTTCCAGAATCAGGCCCTCCGTATTCGATGAACAGAACCGGATACTTTTTTGTTTTATCAAAATCCGGAGGAAGAATCCATTTTGCAGGAAGATCGTACCCGTCCCCGGATGGGATAGTGAAAAGTTCGGTTTTTCCAAGGTTATATTCTTTTGAAATTTTTCTAAGGGAGTTTCCGGCTTTTCTTACTAATTTTCCATTCATTTTATATATATTTCTCACTGACGGGTGATCTATATTACTATAAGTATCAATATAATATTTACTCTCCGGAGAAATAAGAAATCTGTGATATCCTCTGTTTGTTGATAACTGTTTTAATCCTCTTCCGTTCAAACCGACCCTGAAGAGGTGATTATCAGTGGAATTATCTTTGAAACCCGTAAAATAAACAAATCCCCTTTTTTCATCTATTTTGGTTATACGTTTAGCCCTCCAGTCACCTTTTGTAAGTCTTTTTTTCAGTTTCCCATCCATCCTGTAATAATAGATATGCGACCATCCATCCACATCAGACAGGATAAGGAATCCTCTGTTCTTTTTCAGGAAGTATATATCATCATAAAAATCTATCCAGGATTTTTGTTTCTCCTCATAGATCTTTTTTTTTGCGCCTGAATTAATATTAACGGAAAAAAGGGAAAGATGGTCCTGGCCCCTATTGATCTCCTGAAGAAAAAATGTCCTGCTGTCAGGAGTCCAGACAGGTTTTGCATAATATGGGTTTTTCAGTGAACTTTTTGCAGCCCATATTGTCTTTTTATTTTCCAGATGGTAGGTCCCAATGGTTACTTTCGGGGGAGGGTCGCCGGGTTTGGGGTAGGATGTTACTTCTACTTTACCATGGACACCTTTGGAGTTTGTGATGGTGAATTTGGGCATTTTAGAATTGTCAAATCTGAAGAAAGCCAAATTTTTACTATCCGGTGACCACCAGAAAGATTTATAACGGGATCTTCTTCCCAGAATTTCTTCATAGTATATCCAGGAAGCCCAACCGTTAAATATTACATCCGAACCATCAGAAGTTATCCTGATATGTTTGTTCGAATTTATATTTACTATATAAAGATCTTTGCTTTTTGTATAAGCAACATATTTTCCGTCCGGTGAAAAAGTTGCATTGTTTTCTTTTTCGGAAGGAGTTTTTGTTAATCTTTTAAATTCATCGGATTTTAGTGAATAATGGAACAGATCTCCTTTTTTAATAAAGAGGAATGAACTCCCGTCATCTGCATTTTTAATGTGATCTGAAAGCTTCATGTCTGCAGGGAAATTCTTTCCTGGAACTATTGATTTGACCAGATGTATTTCCCCGGTTTTTGCATTTACTTTTTCTGTAATTGTTGAGAATTTTTTACCTTTTTTTACTTTTTTTGCCTGAATATAATAATTATCATCTGACCATTTTTTAATATAGGGGAGTGTTTTGGTGAGCTTTTCTCCACCTTTCATATAGACCTGTTTGTAGGTCAGCTTTTTACCCTCTGCAAAAGTGGAAAATGTAAAAACGAGAGATATGATCATAAAAAAAACAATCTCAAAATAGTGTGATATTTTCGCTCCCTGAACATCAGCATCTAACATAATTCCTCCTGAAATTAACAATTATATAATAGCATAAAGAATATGGTACGATGAAGGAAAAAAATTATTTAAAATATTTGTAACTTTTTAGTACTTTTGACGTTATCTTAAGTGGAGGTTAAAATGGAAAGTTTTTTCCTTTATTTAATGATCTTTTTTGCCATGATATTTGTGGTTGCTACAATCATGATATTTGATTTTCTGAAAAAAAATGGAAATGGAGAAAAAGTGAGCTTTTTCTGGATCAGATTGAAAATGATCTCCTATGCAAATAAATACAGGGATATAACCTTGAAAAAATCCGGAACCACCGGACCTCTTTTCTATTTGTGGATAGCTTCAATAAACCTTGCTCTTATAAGTTTTTTAATGATTCTATACGAAAAAGCAATATAGTCTAAATAATTATCAGTTTTTCTTAACATGATTGACATCGTAGCCTGTTTATTTTAAAGTTCTATTGACTTACCGGAGAAAGGGAAAAATGGATAATATTCAGATATTAATACTTTTTGCAGCATTTTTATTGATAATAATTGTAATCCTCCTTTTCAGGTCCAGGAATAACCAGGGTGTCCCCCTTTCAATGATAAACCAGCAATATGTACCGAAGGATATTTATGAAAAACTGGAAAAAGAACTGGATGAGAAGGAGCAGATAATTGAAGAAAAGGGAAATTCTATCCTCTTATTGAACAGGGATCTTGCATATAGCAGGGAGTCATTAAAGAACCTTAATGAGAAGCTTGAAAAAGAGAGGAAGGAACTCCTTAAGATACAGGAAAGGTTCAAGAATGAATTTGAAAACCTGGCAAACCGTCTCCTTGATGAAAAAAGTAAAAGATTTACGGAATTGAACGAAAAAAATCTTTCAAAAATCATTTCCCCCTTTAAAGAAAAGTTGACCGATTTTAAAAAAGAAGTTGAAAATATGTATAAGGAAGAGAGCAAAGAGGTTATATCCCTGAAAATTGAGATCAAAAACCTGATGGATTTGAACCGGCAGGTCAGCAGGGATGCTGACAATCTGGCAAGGGCCCTGAAAGGTGATCCCAAAGTGCAGGGTGACTGGGGAGAGGTAAAACTTGAAATGGTTCTTGAGAAAGCCGGCCTTGAGAAGAATATTCACTACAGGACCCAGGAGGTTTTTACAGATGAAGAGAACAGGAAAAAGAGGCCTGATTATATAATAAATCTACCTGAAAATAAACATGTGATAATAGACTCAAAAGTATCTCTAACCGCCTATGAAAGATATTTTAATACTGAAGATATTAAGGAAAAAGAAAATTCACTGAAAGAACATCTGAAAAGTATTTCAGATCATATTTCAGGCCTTAAAGGGAAGAACTATCAGAACCTTTACCAGATAAATTCACCTGACTATATTCTCCTATACATGCCCATAGAGTCAGCACTGATATTGGCTTTAAAAGCTAACCCGAAGATTTTGGAGGAGGCCCTTGAAAAGAATATTGTTTTTGTCACCACCTCAACTCTTCTTGCAACTTTGAAAACAATTTCATATCTCTGGAAACAGGAGAACCAGAAAAAAAATGTGGTGGAAATTGCAAGACAGGGGGGCGCCCTTTATGATAAGTTTGTAAATTTTGTTACAGATCTGAAGAGTGTGGGAGATAAGCTTGAAGGGGCAAGGTCAAGTTATGAATCGGCAATGAATAAACTTGTCTCCGGCGGTAAAAAAGGCGATACAATTATAGGAAGGATACAGAATCTGAAAAAACTGGGGGCAAGTTCAACCAAGGTCCTCCCCGAAGATATCGGGGAGAATAACTAATATCTTAAGAAGATTATTTTTTTTCTGTTTTTTTACCCTCTTCTATTTTATTTTTTATCAAGCTCAATTCTTTTAAATATTTTTTTGCTTTTTTAACATATTTTGACTTCGGATAACTATTTATGATCTTTTGAAAAAAAGATATTGCAGAGTCCCCCTTCTTGAGTGCGTAATAACTTTTTCCTGCAAAATAGAAAAGTTTGTCGTTTTTGTTAAAGTCAGGATAATCATCAATGACCTGTTTAAACCTGACTATTGCTCCCTGGAATGCTTTTAATCTGAAATTTGATACTCCAATGGAAAAATAATGGGATGCAAGCCTGCTTTTCAGTTTTTTTATTTTTTTCACGGCCTCTTTGGATTCCTGAGTGTCAGGATACTGCTTTATAAGGTTTTCATAAGCTTTTATTGCAGCTTTTGTATTTGTCTGATCTCTTCCCGGGCTCTTGCTCTGCTTTTCATAACAACTTGCTATCTGAGCTTTTGCATAAACTGAATCAGGAGAATTAGGGTAAAGATTAACAAATTCCTGATATTCTGAGGCAGCCATTATTAATGATGTTGAATCCCTCTGTTTATAGTAAGAATCAGCTATCCCTATTTTTGCTTTTCTGGCATATATGCTGTCCGGATAAAGCTGTATTATTTCTTTAAAAAGTAACCTTGCCTTTTCACTGTCTTTTTTTATATATTTGTTTGCCTTTTCATAAATAGCATTGTCAGATCCCAGTTCTTCCGGTGTAAATGCTACTTCCTTTTTCTGTTTGCATCCTGAAGCCATAACAAACAATAATACTAATATTAAGGTAACTCTGTTTTTCATTTTATTCTCCGTTTATGTTTTTTAAAATTTTTTCTGTTTTTTCTGAAATATCTAAAGAATTGTACAAATAAGTTCCAATAACAAAAATATCAACACCATTCTCTCTTGCAACTTTCACATTTTTGTCATTTACCCCTCCATCTATCTGGATAAGGCAATTCAATCCCAGTTCAGTGATCTTTTTTTTGATCTTTCCAGCTTTTTCAAGGGATGTTTGGATGAATTTCTGACCTCCATAACCCGGGAAGACACTCATTATCAGAACATAGTCTATCTCTGGAAGGTACGGGAACACCTCTTCGGCGTTTGTATCGGGATTTAATGCAAGTCCGGCTTTGCAATTTCCATCTTTAATAAGTTTTATATTTTTTTCTATATTATCTTTGATCTCGACATGAAAAGATATCCAGTCTGATCCTTTCCTGATAAAATGGGGGATCATTTTGTCCGGATTTGATACCATAAGGTGGGAATCAACTTTAAATGAAAAATTATCAGATTTCAGCGGTTTTATGATAGATGGCCCGAATGAAAGGTTATCTACAAAATGGCCGTCCATAATATCGAGGTGAATAAAATCTATTCCGGACCTTTCAAATTCCTCAAGTTTTGATTTCAGATCAAAACAGTCTGTTGATAAAATGGATGGAAATATGGGATTCATATGCTTACCTGTATGCTTATCCTGTTTATCTGTCCGATCTTATGGCCCGGGGATGGGTGCTGCCAGATTATTACACCCGGATCGAGGCCCGGGTATGAAATTTCTGTGATCTTATCGATCTTTAATCCTATCTTTTCGAAAAAAATTACAATTTTTTCAGCTTTTTTCCCGATTATGTCAGGCATAATATATGAATGTTCTCTATTTCCCTTACTTACAAGAATATCAATGCTTGAATTCAAAGGTACCCTTGAGCCGGCTTCATAGGATTGTGATATTACAAAATCTGCAGGAATATAGTTTGAACTGATATAGGAAACATACCGCTTTTTTAATTCACTTTCCTTTATAAGCCTGGCAGATTCTTCAAAGCTATATCCGGTCAGTTCCGGTACTATTACTTCCACAAGTTCAGAAGTTATGAATATCTTTACATTAGATTTTAACTTAATATGAACTCCCGGCTCAGGAACCTGTTCAATTACTGTCAGGGGTTTATAGTTCCTGCTGTAGTTCCCTTTCACTTTTTTTATAAAAAATCCATTTTTTGCTGCTATCTCATATGCTTCGTCAAGGCTTTTTCCTATAAGGTCAGGTGCTTTGATCTCCTCGCCTTTTATCAGAATGCTCATGGTAAAAAAAATTGAAATTGTCAGAATAAAAGAATAAAAGGCAATAATACCAATTACTCTGGAAATAAGGAGCATTCTCTTCTTCATGAAGATGAATTTATCACAGAATTAACCTAATTTCAACCGGATGTATAACCTGTTACCTCCGCTTTACCTCTACATTATACCCTTTTTTAACTGCTTTATAATTATTTTTATACATAGCTTCAAATATTGTGGGCGGAAGAGTGAATTTTCCTGCGGTTACACTATTCAGTTTAACAGCAAAGTTTAAACCTTTACTGTATCCCGGCATATCAAAGAACCACATGATCCTGTCATCTCTTATATCTGTATATTTTGTCCTGCTGATCTTTTTTTTCCGCAGCCACTCCGGCAGGTCTTCTCCTGATAGTCTTATATTTTCAATTTCCCAACCGGATGGCAATACCTGGACAAGTGCAAGTTCACTGAGGTTGCTTCTTGAATAAAATCCCGGCCTTACACTGAAATAACCCCAGAAAGTTGATCCCTGTTCCAAAAGCCCGGGATCTATTCTCATACCATTCTCGTTAAGCCATTCAACTTTCAATACAAGGTTTTCAGAACTGTTCCTGACATCCGGCTTCAGGGGGACACCGTTCCACTGAAGAGTTACAAATGTCCTTTTTAATGTTGTTTTTTTATCAATAAGAACTGTGGCTTTTTTTCCGAAACCTTTTGTTATGTTTACGGTATATTTTAGATCTTTCAGGCTGAATTGCGACCTGTCTCTGCCGGGAAGTTTAATGTATCCTGAGATCAGTGAACTTTCGCCCCGGAAATCACTCTCATTGGCCTGCATATATTTACCCAGCGCTAATAATGAATAACCAAGGGTTTGTGTTGAGAACCAGTTTGTCCCGGATACCTCTTCGGCTATTATATCGTACAATTTGTCTGCTCTGTTCCAGTCCTCCATAATTGTCATTATGTCAAGTATGATAGATCTGTCTCTCAGTTGAGAACCAAAAGTTTTACCGGCTTTACTGTATTTTTCGGTTTCTGTACCTGTCCCTTTCAGTATTCTCTCTTTTAGATCTTTTTTGCCGGAAAGATAATATGCTGCAGCCAGCATCCACTTTTCAGTATTTGACATACTTTTCAGATCGTTCTCCAGGAGGAGGTTCATAGCTCCATGCTGGGGTTCTCCGGCCAACGCCAGGATGTAAAGCCGATAGGTCCTCTCCAACCTGCTGTCCAGAGTTGTAAGTGCTCTCGATTTTTGAAAACGGATAACCCTGGAGTAGAGATCTTCCGGAATATTATACCCTCTTTTTTTTGCCTCTATTAAAAAGTGGAATGCATAATTTGTACCCCATACCGTAAAATCTTTATTCCCCGGCCAGTAAGCAAGGCCTCCTGAAGGGAGCAGGAATCTCCTTAACCTTTCTATACCATAGTTAATGTTGGTATCAATTTCACCGGTATCAATTGAGGAGGATTCTATAAATTTCCGAAGGTAAAGTTGTGGGAAAACTGCAGAGACCGTTTGTTCAATACAGCCGTAAGGATAATGAATAAGCCAGGATATCCTGTTCTCTATATTAAGTTTTGCCTTTCGTGAAATACTGAGGGATGCTCTGTTGGTTCCTTTTATCCCGTTATTGGGGATTGTTATCTCAATACTGTTCCCGGGTGTGCATTCTTTCATAATGGAGCTGTATATTCTTGGAGAAGACGGGCGGATAGCAAATTCCGTTTCCTGAGATGTTTTAAATTTTCCCGATCTTGCCTGCAGAAGAATTGAAGCTTTTCCCACTGAAGGGCCTACCCTGAATGTAAAGTTTGTGTCCTTTTCACCGGTTCTACTAAAAACAATTTCTTTTTCTTTCTTACCTGTTATTGTTAAAGGCCCTTTTGTTTTTATGGAAACTCTTACATCTCTGATATTTTTATTAAGTGCAAAAACAGAAACAGGAACTACTATTTCGTCTCCCGGAGCTAAAACTCTGGGTAAAGTTGGCAGAAGCATAAGGTCGGTTTTAACGGGTATTGTTTTCTCCTTTTTTCCATACCTGTTCCCGATTGAAGATATGGCCATTATGCGGACAGACCCATTATAGTTGGGCATTTTAAATGTCAGTTTTTTATACCCGTTCTCATCTGTTTTAAACGGCCCTTTAAAGAGTGCAACAGGTTTAAAC
Organism: Acidobacteriota bacterium; assembly: GCA_039714255.1. GTDB lineage: Bacteria > Acidobacteriota > Aminicenantia > UBA2199 > UBA2199 > UBA647. Next base: position 2,777 of record JBDLJQ010000013.1, on the reverse strand, counting down.
CTTTTTGCTTTTTTAGGAGAAAGCTGTGATGAACGGTAAGATTCTTCAGCTGTAATATCACCTCCGATAGAAAACAATCTTCTTATATCACCTTTATTGGCACCGATAACATGGGAAAAAATATCAAAAGTTGAAATTCCCAGTTTCTGTTTTTTGAAAAAGTTCTTCCAGGGGTCGGGAGTAATAAATCTTGTGAGGTCCAGTAACCCTTCATCTACAATTGCAACTGTCATTTGAGTCGCCTTTTTATCCCTTGTCTGAATTTCGATACTGAATTTTTTATTAGGCTCAAATCTGTCCGCTGTTTTTATATCAATATATTGATGGGTTTGGTTTTCCTCCACAAGGACCGGTATCGTTCCGTAAACCCTTATAGGCCTGTCATTTAAGGTCTGGGAATGGGGTTGAATAATAGAAACGGAAATATAAACATTAGGTAAAAATTCATTTGTAACCGGAATTTCAACAGCTGTTTCTTTTTTCCCGTCATCTTTCAGTTTTTCTGTCCACGCTTTGAGGATAGTGTCCCCTTTTTCAATAGTTATCAGAGCTGTCCCTTTTCCCGGTTTTGGGAAAGAGATAACAGCTGTATCGCCGGGGTTGTACAGTTTTTTATTGCTTTTAAGTAAAACAGTTCCTGCACTTTTGGTCCCTTCCGGGGTTTCACCCCAATAATATGAACTGAAAAAGAAGCCGGATGTATGGCTGTCTGACAGATTCTCTTTAACTTCAATAAAATATTCTCCTGAATCTTCAGGAGTGAATTCAATTGGGACTGGAAATTTTTTTGTTATAACAATTCCTTCTTTAAGAAGCCTTGTGTAATGATCTTTTTTATATTTAACCTTAAAATCTGTAAGAGAATCATATTCCCACCACCAGTATCTTGAATTTTTATAAATTTTATATTTAAGTGATCTGCCGGAAACAGGATCTCCATCTTTTGAAACAAGAATCGAATTGATCTTTACAGGGGAACCAACAGTACTGTAGCCATATCTGAAACGGGGTTTTTCCAGCCCCACATAGAGTTTGTATGGATCTATCGGAATTATCCTTGTATTTGTTGTTGCCCTTCCTCCTTTCTCATAAACCTTTGCCGTTATCTCTGCAGTTATGGCTGAAGGGACATTTTTTAATTCGGGCAATGTCCATTTGACATCTGCAAGGCCGTTCTTATCCAGTTTTCCTTCAAAAATATTTGTTTTAAAATATTTGAATTTCAATATTTCATTTGAGAATAAAAAACCGTGAAATTTATTGAAGATTCGGTATCTGCTTTTTAATGCTATGGATGTTTCCGCATCCAGAAAAGAAGATGGAGTACCGAAAAGATAATTTGACCTTAAAGTCAAATCCAGGGCCTTATCATTAAAGTCAAGGCCCGGTTTTTCCAGATCGATCTTTACTTTCAATTTAAAGGGTACAACTGTCTCTATTTTAAGAGTATGGAAGAATGTAGTTCCTCCAACCAGTAGTTTTGCCCTCCAATTACCTGTGGGGTCACTTTCCTTTGTCTTAAGGTAAAAATTATAAAATCCGTCTTCTCCCTTTTTTTGTACTATTTTTTTTATTAACTGGTTACGGGGGTTAAAAAGTTGTAATATGACCGGATGATTTTCAGGAAAAGTGTTGTCGCTGTTACGTGCTATCAATGAAAGATTGATGTTATCACCGGGACGGTATACTCCTCTTTCTGTGTAAATAAAAACTCTTGTTTTATCTTTTTTACTTATGACACCGCCTGTATCAAAGGATGAAAGGTTCCATCCCATTTCTGAAGGTTTGATAATACTTCTCTGCCCGTCTTTTTCTCCTTCAATGTAAAATACTTTTTCTTTTATATCTTTAAAAAAAGTTTTTCCATCACTATCCGATCTTTTCGATGATAACACCTGGTTCTGGAAAGTTCTAAGGGTAATATTAACGTTCCCCATGGGGGAAGAGTCAACAAGATCGGTAGTAAGAACAAAGTGCTGTCCCGAACCCCTTTTGTATGTGAGCCCTATGTCACTCTGGATAACGGGTTTGAATATTTTTCCGTGCCTGTAAAGATATCCGTAAGAGTTTGGATTTGAATAATAATCTTTGCCATAGTAATAACTTCTCTTCTTTTTCAACCCCCTGTAAAGCATATCCTTCCTTGTAAAACTCAGCTCAATTATAAATATTCCTTTCTCATCCTGCTTTATCAACTTTTTCAGGTCCAGCTGGTGGACAAGCCATCTGTTCTTCTCTTTTCCTATATTCAGTGTTTTTTCCGCCACCTGAACACCGACCCTGTTCATGTTATAGTAATTAAATCCTGAAGTTCTTTTTTTACTGCCGGCAAGTGTCTCCGTCTGTAAAAATTGCCCGAGGTTTGATTCAAAAACCCTCTTTACAATTACTTTGACATTGCTGATATTTATTGTTTTAAAACCGATCTTTTGTTCATTTACAGTAGGAAGGAAAATACCCTCATTCACAAAACTGACCTGGGGTTTCTTGTCTTCGAAATCTATCCCTCTTACTAAATCTTTTTCAATTTTATTACCCCATTTACTTTTAATCCCTGATACTTTTACAGAATAATGTTTCCCGAATTCAAATCCGCCGGTAATAAATATACTTTTATTTACTGATTTTGAAGAGATCTTAAGATCAGGAGTTATTGAGACCAGGCCTTCGATATCCTGAGAAGGATCAAGTATATCGGAAAACCTGACTTCTATTCCGGGGCTTTCACCCTGATCAAATTTAATAACATCGGTTATATTCAGTTTTTTCACCGGATC
>JBDLJQ010000012.1:0-60715 GCA_039714255.1 Acidobacteriota bacterium | reverse complement strand
TCCCAGTTTTCCGTTTCTCCCGGGGGTGACCTCTGGGGATGTGTATCCTTTGCACATTTGAACTGGGATAGAGTAAGAAGGGAAAATAGTAGTGAATATTTATATGGTACCGTTAGTGACCTTGGCAACAAAGAATTTGAAAAAAAATACAACAATATTCTGGATAATTATAAAGATTTCAGGACAGATAATTTTTATACAGCAGATTCAAGGTGTTTCCTCTGCCCCTACCTGCAGGAGTGCCGTATCTGCCCGGCTATAAACAGAAATTCCGAAAGGCAGAACAGATCTTTATATTTCGTTCCTGAATATATTTGTGAGATTAGCAAAATTATTTATGAAACAAACCGAAGTTTTATAAAAGCACTAAAGAACAGCTCTTAGAAAATATTGTGAAATATAGTTTATTTCATCCGAAAACATTGACAATAATTATTTAATTAATTATTTTAGAGTATTAAAGGAGGGTTAATGGACGACAGAAGAGTTAATGTATTGGATATCATCAAAGAGTGTAACAGGATCCTGGATGAGGCAAAAATTGATTTTCAGAATGAAAGGACCAAAGCCGCATTTGAATATAATCACAATTTTCTAAAGAATCATATTGATTTTATGTTAAATGCTGGAGTAGATGGTTGTCCAAAAATTATCAAAGTTCAGGAACGATAATTTTTTATTAATTTAAAAGATCGTTAAAACAATAAAAATATTTAAAAACTATAAAAATTTTTTAATTTGACACCTGTTTTAGCTTATTTAGTATCGATTGAATTTCAATAATATACTTTCCTGTTATTTCGCTATCACCGTCTTTCCATAAATAACAAAACTTTTCATAAGCTTCAATTGCTTTTCCTATCCATCCTTTTTTCTGATATATCTTTCCAAGGTAATAAAAACTCCTTACAAAAAGATCACCATTATAATAACGGCCCTTTGTAAGCTTTTGAATTTTGTCAAACCATTCTTCCGCCTTACTGAATTGTCCGGATATATAATATAAATTTGCAATTGAATAATAATATCTTGAATAACTATAAGGACGAAATTCACTGGAAAAATATTCCATCCCCCTGAGATAAAATTCTTCAGCCTTTTTATAATTTTTCCTTTTTTCCTCCAGTTTTCCCAGTAAATAATTGTATCGTCTGTTTGAACTTTTTGTGAATATACTTTTATCTACATATCCTTTTAATTCATTAATAGTTTTTTCTGCAGTTTTTAAATCTTCCAACTCTATTTCTGCAAATGCTTTATAAAAAAGCTTATATTCGAAATGACTGGGATATTCTGTATCTTCCGAAATGTTCAGTGTTTTTATTCTATTTAAAACTTCATCCGGACTGCCTGTTTTAAGAAGAATATCAAACATCTCCCATTTCCTCTCAAGAGTATTCGCAAAAAATTCATTACTATCTTCAATCTCTTCATTCAGTAATTTTCTGAACTTACTGAATTTTCCCTGATATAAAAACAAAAATTTCAGTTGATTTACAGTAGGCCAATTTTTTTTTAATTTTTTTTCTAATACAATATTGTTAAATACGTCAAAGGATTTCTTATAATTATTATTTAGTAAATTTATCTGACATTTATTATAAAAAACATCCGAAGTATGTCGTTTATTACTGTTTGACAGTTCATCTATCATCATTGAAGCCAGATCAAATTTTTTTTGTAATATATAATTTTGATATTTAATTTTTAAAACTATTACTTTATTCAAATCCGGATTATTTTTTTCATATTCAACCAATATTTCATCTGCCTTTTTATAGTCACCTTTTCCTGCGTAACAATTAACTAATTCTTCAGCAACATAAATATTGGAGATATCTTCTTTCAAAGCATTATTAAGATATTTTATCCCGTTATTCCACTCTTCAAACATTCTGTAAAACATCCCAAGTTGTATATTTGCTTCAAAATTATCCGGATATATCTCCAATAGTTTTTTATATGAGTCAATTGACTGTTGATAAGTTATTTCTTTTTCGCCACTATAAGCCCCATATATCTGTAGTTTTTCTTTTTCAGAAAGTTTATCCACATGCTTTATTGTCTTTTCAAAATATTCCTTCCTTTTATCCCAGTTGTACATATAAGCATAGGTCCATGCCATAGCCCTGTATGCAATTGCAAATTCTGGATCAATACGAACTGCTTTTTTTAAATTTTTTATGCTCTCATCATAATGTGAGAGATTAAATTGTCTTTTCCCCTCAACATAATATTTTAACGCTTCCTGTGAGGATGTGGTGATATTTTCAATATTTGTATCAATATCTTCAAATATTTCATTATCTGTCAGTTTAAAACTTCTCTTTAATTCTCTTGTGAGCCTGTCAACTGCAGGAAATATATTATCCGTTTCAGTATCTGCTGAACTTGAATCCACCAATTCTCCCGTTTCGGAGTCAAGCAGTTTTACATTTATCCTCAACTTTTTACCGGACTGAATAAAACTGCCGTGAATAAGGTAATTTACATTTCCCCTTTTATTTATATCCTCTATAACCGCTGCATTGAGGTTATTGTCTTTTATATAATTTGTTGTGTTAAGGATCTTGAAAAGTTTGGCCTCCGGCATTACCTTAATAAATTTTGACTGCCCGAGGTCGGTAATAAGGAGATCGGATAAAGAATTACTTAAATGGCCAAGTTCCTTTAATCCCGACATATTCTTAAAACTGAGGATCGCCACCGTCCTTTTTTTCATCATATCTGTATCAGAAGTACCGGGGACAAATAATTTTAATAGTAATACGACAGAAAAAATAAGAGCAGCTATGGTGACGACGGGTGAAAGTTTTATATGTTTTACCCTTAAATGTTTAACCCTTTTCAGGAATGGCGTACTGACAAAGAAACCCTCCTCAATATCTTTCAAGAGCTCTTCAACACTCTGATATCTCAGTTCCCGTTCTTTTTCAAGACACTTCAGGATAACCTTCCTGAAGTATAAAGGGAGTTCATCTTTCAGTTCAGAAGGAAGAACTGGTTTTTCATTAAGATGTTTCTGAAGATATCCCAGGTCGGTATCAGCTGTAAAAAGACTCCTCCCCGTAACCATCTCAAACAGTACTATTCCTAATGTATAAATATCTGATCTTTTATCTGCATCCTCTCCCTTCCACTGTTCGGGCGCAATATACTGGGGAGTTCCGATTGCAAGGCCGGTCTGGCTTATACTTGTCCCTTCTATCGATTTGGCAAGGCCGAAATCGGTGATATAAATATGATCATTTTCACCCATCATTATATTCTGGGGTTTAAGGTCTCTGTGAATGATCCCTTTTTTATGGGCGGCTTTTAAACCTTTACATACATCTTTCGCAATGGCTAGAACCCTCTTAAACTTCAAAGGCCCTTCATCGGTAATGGTCTCTTTTAAACTTTTACCCTCAATATAGTTCATGGTGATGAATTTAATTCCCTTTTCTTCACCGAAATCGTGGATCCTTACAACATTTTCATTGGTAATTTCACGTGCAAGGAGGATCTCCTTTTTGAACCTTTCGATCATCCTGTTGTCAGAGAGGTATTCCGGCCTGATTATCTTAAGAGCTACTATTGCTCCAAGTACGCGGTCCTCTGCCTTATAGACCCGGCCCATTCCGCCACGTCCCAACTCTTCAATGATCTTATACCTGTCGCCAAATTGTTCCCCGACCTTAAGATCTGAATTATCATCAATTTTCAGATCTTTTGTCACTTCACTTTCGGTGTCTTCTCCAATTCCTTTTAAAAGGTTGGAACCGCAATTGTGACAATAAAGGCTGTCGTCGGAAACATTAGCTCTGCATTTATAGCAAAACATATTATATTTGTATCAGTATAGGAAGTGAAAATCAATCCCAAATTTGAATTTTTAACAATTCGATCAAATTTCGAAATTTTTTAATTGACATATTTATTTAAATAATTTATCTTTTAACCATATAAAGGAGTGTTAATGGACGACAGAAGAGTTAATGTATTGGATATCATCAAAGAGTGTAACAGGATTCTGGATGAGGCAAAAATTGATTTTCCGGATGAAAAGACAAAAGCCGCATTTGATTATAATCATAATTTTCTTATAAATTATATTGATTTTATGAAAAATGCCGCAGACCAGGGTTGCCCTCCTCCTGAAGTTGTTCAGTTAAAAAAAAATAGTTAAAAAGAAGATTCATCAATAATTTTCAGTTGAGTTTTGGTATTATGGATATATTTTTTCACAATATCTGAATCACCATTTTCCCATAATGAAAGAAATTTCTTATAAGATTCTATTGCTTTTCCAAACCACTTTTTCTTCTGATATATTTTACCGGTATAATAATAAGATCTGGCATAAAGGTCACCGAAATAAAGGTTAGCAGGTTTAAAACTCTGAAGTTTTGAGAACCACTCTTCTGCTTTTTTATTTTGTCCTGACTTAAAATAAATCTGAGCAATTTCAAAAAAATAGAGAGTATGAAAATTTGAATAATAGGTTCTGCTAAAAGGTTCGGGTAATAGATCAATAATGTTTTTAAAGTATCTTACAGCATCTTTAATGTTTCCTTTTTTCTCCTCTATTTTTCCTTTCAAATAATATATCTGCCTTTTAAAGTAAGAGTTAAAAATGATATTTATTTTACTTTTCTCAATAATTTTTATTATCGACTCTGCTTCTGAAAGTTTTCCCGAGTTGATCAATAACATCGATTTGTATATTTTCCACTTGTTGATCCAGTAAGATTCTTTACTTAACGATCTGATATCATTTTTATTCAACCGGGCAGCCAGCATATTCCACTTTCCGTTCCTCATATAAATATTTAACAGTTCATCAAATGCCCATAATTTATCAGTTTTATATACATTTGAATCAAAGATATTATTTGTTAAAATATTTACTGAATCTTCAAGTTTGCCATGGATTAAAGATAGATATATTTCATCTTCTATATTAATGTTCTTATAATTTTTTAATTCATTATTTTTCAGATCACTGAACTCTCTTTTTACTAACTCATAATTTTCATTAGAAAAATAGATCTCCCATTTACTATATTTGATATTTTGATCATTTTTTAAACTGTTTAATTCATCAATCACCATTGAGGCAAGATCAAATTTGCCCATGATCAGATACAGTCTGTATCTTTGTCTAAGGATTATTTCTTTGTGAAGATTCGAATATATTGATTCAAACTCTTTTATTTTCCTCTCGATTTCATCATATTTACCCTGGAGCCCATAGCTTCCAAGAAGACAAATCAATGCATTTATATTAGTTCCATCTTCTTCCAGGACTATTTTCACTCTATCAACAGCTTCATCATATCTTTCAAGTATTCTGTAGATCAATCCCAATTTATAATTTGTATCAGTATCTTTTGGATAAATTTTTAGAAGTTTTTTGTAGGAATCAATTGATTTATTAAAAGTATTCGAATTCTGAGTATAATAATCACCAAGAATTTTTAATTTTTCTTTTTCAGAAAGTTTATCCACATGTTCTATTGTCTTTTCAAAATATTCCTTCCTTTTATCCCAATCGTAAAGATATGCATAGGTCCAGGCTATTTTTCTGTAACCCATGGCAAATTCCGGATCAATTTTCACCGCTTTTCTCAAAGGAACCAGACTTTCTTTATATTTGGCTAGATTAAATAATCTTTTTCCTTCAATATAACACTTTAATGCTTCCTGTGAGGATGTTGTTATATTTTCAATATTTGTATCAATATCTTCAAATATTTCATTATCTGTCAGTTTAAAACTTTTCTTTAATTCTCTTGTGAGCCTGTCGACCGCAGGAAATATATTATCTGTTTCAGTATCTGCTGAACTTGAATCCACCAATTCTCCCGTTTCGGAGTCAAGTAGTTTTACATTTATCCTCAACTTTTTACCGGACTGAATAAAACTACCATGAATAAGGTAATTTACATTTCCCCTTTTATAAATATCCTCTATAATCGCAGTATTGAGATTATTGTTTTTTGTATAATTTGTAGTATTAAGGATTTTAAAAAGTTTGGCCTCCGGCATCACTTTTATGAATTTTGACTGCCCGAGGTCGGTGATAAGGAGGTCTGACAAAGAATTACTTAAATGGTCAAGGATTTTTAACCCTGACATATTTTTAAAACTGAGGATCGCCACCGTCCTTTTTTTTATCAAATCTATATCAGAAGTACCGGGTACAAATAATTTTAATAGTAATACAACAGAGAAAATAAATGCAGCTATGGTGACGGGTGAAAGTTTTATCCGCCTGAACTTTAGATTTCTTACCTTTTTCAGAAATGGTGTAGCTGCAAATGAACCTTCTTCAAGATCACTTAAGAGCTCTTCAACACTCTGATATCTCAGTTCCCGTTCTTTTTCAAGACATTTCAAGATAACCTTCCTGAAGTATAAAGGAAGTTCATCTTTTAGTTCAGAAGGAAGAACAGGCTTTTCATTAAGATGTTTCTGCAAATATCCCAGGTCGGTATCAGATGTAAAAAGACTCCTCCCCGTAACCATCTCAAACAGAACTATTCCGAAAGTATAAATATCAGACCTTCTGTCAGCTTCCTCCCCCTTCCACTGTTCAGGTGCAATATACTGGGGAGTTCCAATTGCAAGGCCGGTCTGGCTTACACTTGTCCCTTCTATCGATTTGGCAAGGCCGAAATCGGTGATATAAATATGATCATTTTCTCCCATCATTATATTCTGGGGTTTAAGGTCTCTGTGAATGATCCCTTTTTTATGGGCGGCTTTTAAACCTTTACTTACATCTTTAGCAATGGATAATATCCTTTCAAATTTTAAAGGCCCTTCATCGATAATGATCTCTTTTAAACTTTTACCCTCAATATAGTTCATGGTGATGAATTTAATTCCCTTTTCTTCACCGAAATCGTGGATCCTTACAACATTTTCATTGGTAATTTCACGTGCAAGGAGGATCTCCTTTTTGAACCTTTCGATCATCCTGTTGTCAGAGAGATATTCCGGCCTGATTATCTTAAGAGCTACTATTGCTCCCAGTACACGGTCCTCTGCCTTATAGACCCGGCCCATTCCGCCACGTCCCAACTCTTCGATTATCTTATACCTGTCGCCAAATTGTTCCCCGACCTTCAGATCTGAATTATCATCAACTTTCAGGTCTCTTGTCACTTCATTTTCGGAGTCTTCGCCAATCCCCTTTAAAAGGTTGGAACCGCAATTATGACAATAAAGACTGTCTTCGGAAACATTAGCTCTGCATTTATAGCAAAACATATTAGAAATTTAACAATTTGTAAAAGAAAAGTCAATGGTAGACAGGATTTATCAGTTAAAAGAAAAAATTGCCTGACCCCTTTTATTTCCACAATGATTTGCCCGGAATTAATAATTCTGATAAAATCGATGAATGGAAAAAACAGTAACAACAGCTTCTTTCATCAGCCTTGGTTGTTTTAAAAACATTGTGGATACCGAGGTCCTTGGAGGAATGCTTAATGAGAAAAATATAAAGCTGGTTTCTCCTTACGAAGAAACTGACTGGCTTATTATAAATACATGTGGTTTTATAAGGGATGCAAAAGAGGAAAGTATTGATGAGATCCTCAATGCATTTGAAAGAAAGGATGCTGGTGAGATAAAATATGTGGCAGTATTCGGATGCCTCGTTCAAAGATATCATAATGAGATAAAAGATACTTTTAAAAATGCTGATATTCTCTGGGGAGTCAACGACATGGAGGAACTGGCCCAACTCATCTTGGAGAAAGGGAAAAAAGAGTATGAAGATAAAGAACTTTTTCTCTATGATCATCAATATAAGAGGATAATAACCACTACCCCTAATTCAACTTTTTTAAAGATCTCCGAAGGCTGCAATATGAAATGCAGTTTTTGTTCCATTCCGCAGATAAGGGGAAAGTTCAGGTCAAGAAGCCTCGATTCAATTATAAAAGAAGCAGAAAATTACAGAAATATGGGTTTTAAAGAGTTAAACCTCATATCTCAGAACTCAACATATTTCGGTAGAGATAATGGTGGGAGATCTCAACTTCCTATATTGATAAAAGAGATTTCCAAAGTAGGTTTTGACTGGGTCAGAGTTTTGTACCTGATGCCTGAAGATGTAAACGATGAAGTAATTGACTCCTTCAAACATCCTTCTATCCTACCCTATTTTGACCTACCTTTTCAGCATGTTTCAAAAAAGATACTCACAAAAATGAAGAGGGGGTCAGGCATCTATAATAGTATAGATCTCATAACAAAGATTAGAAAAGAGATAAAAGATGCAGTTATCAGATCATCTTTCATTACAGGTTTTCCGGGAGAGACGGAAGATGATTTTGATGAATTGAAAGAGTTTGTTTCTGAAATGGAAATAGAAAGGCTTGGAGTATTCGGATACAGTGATGAGGAGAATACTGCTGCTTTTAGTTTAAAGAACAAAATATCACCGGAAGTTATTGAAGAGAGGAAAGAGATAATACTCGATATTTCAGATAAAAATATAAAAAAATATAATAATAAGATCTTAGAAACAACACAAATATTTCTTCCGTTAGGGCCATGGGACAACAATACTACAATCGGAAGAATAAAATCCCAGGCTCCGGAAACTGACGGCCTCTCTACGATAAATACTTTGTTCGAAGGTGAATATTTACCTTATAAAGTAAAAGTAACCGGATCTGAAAACGAACTAATCTATGGAGAAAAATTATGAAAAAAACACTGGTATTGATCTCAACATTTTTTAACATCGGTAATTTTCCAATTGCACCCGGAACACTTGCATCAGCTGTCACTACAGGGATCTTCTTTCTGGCCAATTATTTATTTAATCCGCTCCTTTCTTCGCAGATCCTTGCAATTATTATCATCTTTCTTATTGGAATTCCTGCTGCGAGAGCTGGTGAATCCCATTTCGGGAAAAAAGACCCGCATTCCATTGTAATAGATGAAGTTGCAGGACAGATGATCACCCTGCTTTTTCTTACTGCTGAATTCACTACATATTCGATCTCTTTTTATATCGCAGGATTTTTTATATTCCGTTTTTTTGATATATTAAAGCCCTTTCCCGTGAATATTGCAGACCGGTTAAAAGGTGGATTCGGAATAATGTTTGATGATGTGGTTGCAGGGCTATATTCTCTGGGAACTGTCCAACTGATCCGTTATTTGTTTTTTAACTGAGTTAATTCTTTCTCTGGGACATAAGATCTTTATAGGTGTCTATTATTTCACCATAAGGATTATAAACCTCCATTCTCATATTCCCATTTTCAACAGTAAATAAAAAATAATTTTCCTGTGAAGAATAATAATAACATCCTCTCCCGGACAAATTATTCTCCTCTCTCTCTATGTTCTTCTTCCAGAATTTATTCCATGGAGTTGGTTCTTCAGAATAATATGGAGCACCTGCGCCACCCGAAACAATATACCAGGTGGGATATTTAAGGTCCTTCAAAGGAGAAAAATCTTTCTTTTCTTCCGATTTGCCAATCGGGACACTGTTGTCTATTAAAACCTTGTGATATCCGTGTTCATCAGATCCAAGAACTGCTGCAATTTTTCTATTTGAAGCGACCATCCTGACAAACCTGTTCCTCACTTCAATTATCCCTTCTTTCTCAGGAATTACCTTTCCGCTCTTTTCATCATAAGAACTTCCACGGATGCTATTGTCTCCAAAATACCACATGGAATCCTTTAAATGTCCGCCGTTGGGAAATACAGGTTCCTGTGCAAAAAGAATTATAAATTTTACCCGGCTATCCTCTTCACCATCTTTTAACTCCTTTTCGATCCACTGCATCTGGTCTTCCATTATATATCCCTCAACAAGGCCGCCATATTCAACAGGCCCCAGCCAGTAATTATTGTTCATCACTATAAATTTTACAGAGCCGTACCTGAAAGAATACACATTTTCTTTATAAGTAGGCCTCCGCGGGTCGGAAACATCCGGGCCATTCTCAAAATGAACAAGTTCATCAGCAAATACAGCTTCCGTACTTTCTGTCTCATAAGGCCATTTATCCATCTTTATAATATCATCATCCTTATCCCTGAATGCCCGTACAAGAGATTCATGGTTCCCCTGACAGGTATAAACCGGCCTTTCATGCCAGTATCCGGAAAGGGAATTTTTCCACGAATATAACTGAGTACGAAAGTCCGGAATACTTGTGGTTCTTCCATTTATCATGTCTCCACCCTGTAATATAAATTCCGCCCCCTTTAAATAAGCAAAATTTGCTATCCTTTCCATGGTTCTGCTGTTCATTCCCATAACATTTGATTCTTCATAACCTGTCCCTGCACGACTATCCCCCGTATAGACAAATACAAGTTTTTTATTTTTACCGGAAGGTGCGGTCTTAAACTTATACCCTTTTGATACATAGTTTTTGAACCTGACACTATAATTGTATGTGGTATCTTCATTAAGTCCGGTTATTTTTATTTCATGTTTTTTCACAGGTAAATTTTCTGTAAAATCACCCATATCTTCTATTTTTACTTTTCCCGATACCTTTTTATCTGTTCTGAATGAAATGGTTATTGTTGAAGGGTCATCACTGTGGACCATGTTAATAAAGGGGCCTTCGGTAATAACAGGTAACTTTTTAAAGATTTCCCCTTCCTTTTTAAACCTTGTAATAAGTTCATAATTGCCAAGCTTTCTATCTCTCTCTCTGTTCTGGAGAAAAAGGTTAAGCTTTACATAAACTTCTCCTGTATCTATCCAGCCTTCACTATTTTCATTCTTGCCCAGTAAGTCTGAAATATTAATATAACCATACCCATTTTTTATCACCGATGTGGTTCTTAATCTTTTATAAGTGTAGTTTGTTTCTGAAGTTTCAAAAGGATATGGCCCTGCATAAATATATCCGTATATTTTTTTATTATTGATACTTTTACCATTCAGGGTTTTTTTTATACTATTCAGATCTATTAATAATCCTCTTTTATTGCCGTCCTTTATAGAATCCCTTATCATATTTATTCCGAATTTATTATGGACCCTGTATGCTTTCATCTCTTTCCTGCCTTTCAGAGCCGGATCAATAACAGGGAGTTTTTTTAACTCAGTTTTCCCATATAAAAAAGATCCTGATATAAAAGAAACTATTACAAAAATATAAGTGGCAATACTATTCTTTCTTTTTAAACTCATTTTATCTCCTTTAATTAACTCTTTTCCTTTATCCTGATTAACTGGACAAAGATAAGTGAAACAATACTTAAAGCCGCACCTACAACAAAAGGTATCTTTCTGTCCATCATCCAGAAAATTCCTCCTACAAACGGGAGGAATACTGCTGTTATATGATTGATCGTAAAACTAACTGCCATTGAAGGTGCAATATCTTTCGGGTCGGCAGTTTTCTGAAAATATGTTTTTATACCAATGGAAAAATTAAAGAACATATGATCAAGAATATATAAGAAACCCACGATCCACGGGTTATCAACAAATGCATATGCAAGGAAAATAAACACAAGACTGAAATATTCCAGTGAAAGAACTTTTCGCTCACCAAAATAATTAATTGCTTTTGCTATCAACGGAGTAATCAGATAGTTAACAAAATTGTTCAATATAAACAATATTGTGATCATCTGTATTGTAAAATGATAGTATTCAACCAGAAGAAAAACAGCAAAAACTACAAATATCTGTCGCCTGGCACCGGCAAGAAAATTGAGGACATAAAAAAGCCAGTACCGTTTCCTGAGAATCATCTTTTTCCTCTGTTTTGGAAGAGTATTATCCGAAGGATCAATAAACAATGTTCTTAACCCCATCATTATCACAACAACACCAATAATAAGAAAAAGATATTTCATGGAGATGAATTGTGACAATATCCATATTGTCACCCCTATTCCTATATTGGAGAGGGCGGAAATACTTTTAAACCTTCCCATAACTATGGCTGACTCTTTTTTATTAAAATATTGCAATGTGAGAGACTGGTTTGTTGTCTCAAAATAATGAAAACCCGTTGACATTAAAAGAGTTGTAAAAATCAGGCCCCAGTTTGAAGGGAAAAACCCTACAAGGGCTACACCAATCCCGAGCATCAATATCGATAATGTTGAAAGTTTGTGCTCCTTAAAAATAAAGAGAAGGTAAATGACCAGAAGTGCAAGAAATCCGGGGACTTCACGAACCGATTGAATAATTCCTACCCAGAATCCGTTTATCCCAACCTCTTCAACAGCAAAATTGTTAAAGATGGTTCGCCAACCCTGAAGCCCTACTGCTGAAGCTATAGTAAGTGTGAATAAAAACTTATATATAGGTTTTTCTTTTATCTTTTTGTTTATCATCGGTTATTATATCAGTAATTTTCCCTTTATCAATTTAGTCGGGTTATTAACTATTTAAATATTTTTCCTGCTTCCCTGTACCAGAAGAGGAGATCAAGGTGATCCAGAGGGATCTTTATCTGTTCGGAAAACCGAGACATCTTCTGTTCTATTTCCATATAATTCTTTTTTGTCATTGATGAAGGGATATGGTTAATGACAGCATAGTTTCTAAGATTCTTAAGTATATGCCTGTCCAAAATAGTTATTTTATCACCGAATCCTATATTCCGGAGGAAATGTCCTGCTTCCTTATAACCGATACCTTTTATATCCTTTACCAGCCATTCCCGGAGATCATAAATATCTTTAAAATTTTTTATCTTTTCTTTAATAAAAAACCTGCCATTTCTGAAGAACTTGTCCCTGGCTTCAAGTATATATTCTGATTTTTTATATTTAAACCTTACCCCAACCATATCATTCAGGATATCACTGCTTTTCCTTATCTTTGTTATATCTCTGTTCCTGACCCTCTTAACCGCTTCCCAGCAAAGTTCAGCTTTGGACTGAGGGGTCATAAGGCAGAACATCAGTTCATAAAAAATATCTTCGTCATTGCCATTCTTCCATACTGCAGCAAATTCATTCAACCGGTTTTCAATATCATTTTTTATAAAATTATATTCTTCTATTAGTTCTCCACACATTCAATAGTTCCTTTCTGTAAAAGATCTTATTTTTTTTTGAGCTTTGAAATAACCTCTTTTACCTTTTGAAGTTCGTCCATACTGGCAACAAGTATCCCGTTATCTGTATTAATTACAGCTACATTTTCTAGTCCAAGCAATGCTATAGGTTTATCTTCTGTTGAGAACAGGAGTGAATTTTTTGAATCGATCAAAATATTATCCCTGTTATTAACATTGTTATTTTCATCTTTCTCATTCAATTCATAAACACTGAGCCAGGCACCAACATCATTCCATTCAAAACCGGCTCCGAACATTTTTACCTCTTTTACTTTTTCCATTAGGGCATAATCTATGGATTCGGGCCTTACACTATTAAAAATATTTTTAAATTTTTCTTTGTTCTCATAATTCTTTTCAAGTTCAGTGTAAAAATCATAATATTCGGAAGAATATTCTTTAAGGAATTCCTTAAAATATTTTAACTTATATATGAACATTCCGGAATTCCAGAAATAATTACCTGCATTCATGTAGGCTTTTGCCTCTTTAAGTCCCGGCTTTTCCCTGAATTCTTCTACACTAAAAAAAGTTGTGTTTCCGGAAACAGAGCTGTTATCTCTGTTGAATTTTATATAGCCATACCCTGTATGTGCAATATAGGGTTTTATTCCCGATGTTAAAATAAATTTTTTTTCAGCCATTGAGAGAGCATCAGTCATCTCTTCTGCAAAAGTTTCCTGATCCGGTATAAAATGATCTGCAGGAACAACCAGAATATTCCCTTCGCTGTTCTTACGGGAAAGTACAATATTAGAGAGGATAAGGCAGGGAGCTGTATTCCTTGGGGAAGGCTCCTCAATAAAATTATTTTTATTAAATCCCGGAATGGACTTAAGGGTAAGCTCAAGGTATTTCTTATCTGCCACTATGAATATATTCTCAGGTTTGATGAATTTTTTTAACCTGTCAAAGGTTTGTTTGATCAGGGATTCATTTCCCACAATATTCAGGAATTGTTTAGGTTTTTTTTCTGTACTGTATGGCCAAAACCTTGTTCCCTGGCCACCGGCCATTATAAGGCCAAAATTTTCTGCACCCATATTTATAACTTTAACTCACTTTCATCAGTTCTGAGCCATGTCTGTGTCCTGCCTATCTTAAAGATTATTTTAATATAACCGAACACTTTCAACTCTTTTCCGTCTTTTACTGTATAAAGCTGACAATGATACTGTTTGCCATTCTCCGGGTCAACGATCTCCCCTTCGATCCATTTATCACCACTCCTGTAAAAATTCCACATAAATACCATCCCTAGGGTTTTTACATTTTTCAAATGGCCTTTACATTTATCACATACAGGATCGGGATCTTCGTCTTCTTTCGGATAGATCTTCAGTATCTGTCCTTTCAACTTTCCAGCCTCTTTCCAAACTTTAACTATTGATTTAACTTCACCTGTTTTATCATCAATTGTTTTCCAGAATCCTTCCGGTGAAACATATTTCGCTGTTCCGTAAAGAACAAAAACAAAAAACAATAAAAAGAATATAACCGAACGAAAAAAGATTGTTCTATTCATGAATTTCTCCTTAAAAAGTCGAATTTTAATTAAATTAAAAAAATTAATCAACTTTTATTCTATTTCTTTTTCTTATCTCCACTTATCAATGTTATAACAGATACAAACAATGCAGAACCGATAATGGACCAGAAAACGGGAATATCCCGGATATAAAGGAAATCTCTGATCTCAACCGTTTTACTTAGCCATGTCCCGACCAGAGCACCCACAAATCCGAGGATAATACTGGTGAAACACCCTTTTGAAGATGACCCGGCCAGCCTTGCACCTATCGAACCGCATATTGACGCAATTATAAGTAATATTAGAAATTTAATCACAATTTAACCTCTCAAAAATAATTATAACACCTGAAAGTACTAAATAAAACATCATTTTTTTAACTTAAGAATTAAGTTTAATAAAAAATGATCTCAGTTCTTCCTCTATTTCTTTAATATCAGGAAATTTTGCTTTCATCCGGGTTTTAAATCTCAAATTATGCCCTCCCCTGACCTTCAGGTGAAGTAGCTCATGGAAAATAATATAAGATATGATCCTCTCCGGAAGCAGTATGAGGTTCGAATTCAAAGTTATAATCCCATTACTCCTGCAATTGCCCCACATTTTACGCATTTTTCTGAATTTTACCGCTCTGTATTTTACCTTAAGCTCTGCTGAAAAGTGATCGAAATAATTCTCAACAATATTATTGAACTCTTCAGAGTTACGTTTTGAAAAAGAGAGTTTTTCTGCAATCTCTTTTCTGGTATTGAGCTTATCATAGTTTTTTTTTATCCTTTTTTTATTCTCTTTTAAAAAAAGGATGGGATCTTCCCCGAAAGGGAGAACCAGAACAGGACCTTCCGCCCTGAACTCAACCCTGAAATATCTGACATTCCTCTTAATAAAGCTGAATTTCATCCCTTCAAAATCTATGTCCCCTTTTCCTTCATATCCGTCCCTGTAATTCATATTTATACTATGAAAAAGAGGAGTGATAATAAATTAATGAACCAGAGAGTCGGTTTTATCTCATTCCCTTTTCCTCTCAAAACCTTGATCAGGGTAAAAGTAAGGAATCCGAAAGCAAGGCCCTTACTTATACTGTAACTGAAGGCGATCATTATAATTATTATAAAGGAGGGAAACCCGATCTCTATATTTTTAAAATCGATCTTCATAATATTTTTCATCATAAAGAAACCCACCATTATAAGTGCAGGAGCAGTTGCATTCCCGGGAACTATCGAAATAAGCGGGACAAAAAGCATTGCCAGCAGGAAGGAGAGTCCTGTGACAACAGATGTTAATCCGGTCCGGCCTCCGGATGCTATTCCCGAAGCTGATTCAACATAGGTAGTTGTTGTTGAAGTTCCTCCTACTGCACCGAACATTGTTCCCAGAGCATCTATTCCCAATAGTTTTCCAAGCTGGGGTATCTCACCCTTATCATCTATCATATCAGCTTCCCTGGCAAGGCCCAGAAGAGATCCCATGCTGTCAAAAAGGTCCATAAACATTAAAGTAAATATTGGAGCAAGAAATGCTACCTTCATTGCCCCCAATATATCAAGTTTGCCGAAAAGCATGGACATATCAATATTCAATGAAACAATTTTATCAGGCAACTGTGTGTCCTTAAAAAGAAGTGACAGGATCGTGGCAAAAACTATTCCCATAAGCAATGATCCCCTGATCTTATTTATTTCAAGGATTATCATCAGGAGTAAAGCTGCAAGGCCGATAAGTACACTTCTGTTTATTGTTCCTGCAGCCACCATGGTTGCATCATTCTTAATAACCAGGCCAAGGCTCTGAAGCCCCATAAAAGCAATAAATATTCCTATTCCCACCGCAATGGCATTAAGAAGCTCAGATGGAATGGCTTTAATAAGTTTTTTCCTTAATCCCAAAAGGCTCAGGATAAAAAATACAAGCCCGGAAATAAATACAATTCCAAGTGCAATTTCCCACCTGATCTTTTCACCCAGAACAAGAGAATATGCAAAAAAAGCATTAAGCCCCATTCCCGGAGCCATTGCTATTGGAGAATTAGTAAAAATCCCGGTCAGAATAGTAACAATTCCGGTTACAAGACAGGTTACTGCAATAAGATTTCCTTTATCCATACCTGTTGCCGAAAGTATTTCCGGATTAACAAAAATAATATATGCCATAGTCAGGAAAGTTGTTATACCTGCAATGATCTCTGTCATATAATTGCCATGTTTTCCAAAAAATGTCTGATCAAATTTTTTAGTCATTTTAATCCTCACTAAAAGGGGTCATCCCCGCCAGATGAACTGTTTTTGTTATTTTCGCTTTTTTCTTTATCATTATCAGAAGCTGAGTTCAATAAAGAAGAAAATTCACTCTCCAGTTTTTTGAATTCACCTCTTTGATGATTTAGAATATCGATGCAATTCCTTGCAGCTGTTAATGCTTCTTTGGTCTTTTCCACAAGGTCATCTATACCTATTTCATCTTTGTTAAGGGATTCGGTTACATCCTCTAGAATTTTAAAATTTTTTTCATAACTTCTGGATTTTGTGCTCATTTTCTCTCCTTTTCTTCTATTTCGGCAGACCCGTCAAAAAATTTCAGGATTTTCACTTCTCTTTTTCTGAACTCATTAATGGAAGAAATAACCCTGTTTTCCTGATCAACTGTCAATGTAAAACCTTTTTTTAAAACTTTTTCCGGATCATTTGCCGTTATAATTTCTTTTTTAAGGAAAATCTCCTTTTGAGAATTTGTCAGTTTCTTTAAAGCTTCAGCAAAAATTTTCTCTGTTCCGGTTCCTACCTTTTCAAGAACCATAGTATTTTCCTTCTCTCGTTTTTTAAAATCTATTCTTTCAAAGGACCTTCTTAATATACTCATTTCTCTTTTTCTCAAAGCTTTTGACCTTTCAATCAGCTTCATTCCTGATATTCCGGTTTTTTCCACATTTTTTTTTATTAAAAACAGATCTTTTTTTAAAAGGGATAAAACCCTTTTTTCAATATTTCTGTAGTTTTCCCTGATAGAAGAAAGGATATGATCTCCATATTTTTTTATTCTGAAAACCAGCCTCTCCTTTTTCAGTGTAATCAGATTTCCACCGATAACGGGAATATGCCTCATGAATGAATAAACCTTTTCCAGTTCACTTTTCTGCATTGTATTAAAGAAAGAAAATATTGAAGATATATTTTCAGAAAGCTCATTTTGCATATAATAAAACCTGTTATTCAGGAACTTCCCTACCCCCGAGGGAGTTGAAGGTACCGGTGTGATATGAGAACAAAGTTCAATGGCAGAGAGGTCTTTTTCATGGCCTATTGCTGTTATTACAGGCAGCTTGAACATACAAATTTTTTTACAAAGGGAATAATCATTAAATACAGATAATGATTGTTCACTTCCACCACCTCTGGCGATTATAACTGCATCAAACTTTATATCATTAAAACTTTCAATAAAATCGATCGATCCTACCAGGCTCTCAACAGCAGTCGCCCCTTCCATCCTGGAGTCCAGAAAATAAAAATCATATTTATTTTCATAGGGAGAAAGCCCTGCGATAATATCCTTTATTGAAGTGCCCTGTTCAGAGGTGATCAGAGCGATCTTTGTCAAAAGCTTAGGAAGGATAAGCTCTTTCTGATTAAGGAAAATATTCTCTTCCTTTAATCTTTCAACTGTTATCTCTCTCTGATTTTTTATTTTAGACTGAGTATATTCAGGAAGAATATCGGTCATATTTAACCTGATATCAACAAGATTTGTGGTTGGGATCTTTACTTCCATCCTGCAGAATACCGGAAGGTCTTTTTCAAGCCTGTCAGCAACACCGGTTTTTATTAATTTTTTTTCAATCTTTTCCAGATTCTTCTTATTCAGCTCCACTTTGAAATAGATCGAACTTTCTTTATTTTCATCCTTAAGATCGAAATATGAATACCATTTATAACTTTTAACTTCAGATGCAATAATTCCTCTAACCCATATGGATCCTGAAAAATTCTCCTGAATGACCCTGTTTATCCTGCTCCTTAATTCCGGAATTGAAAAAGATGATGGAAATTCCGATGACAACTCTTTTTCTCCGGTTTCCCCGAATGATGATTCCATTAAACCGGGATCTTCGGGTTCATTCAGATTATTTTTTAAAAATTCAAGTTCTTTCTCAGGATCCGAAGGATTTATGAACCAGCTCTTATTTTCCGGATCAAATCGATATCCCCTTAACTTGAGATCATCTTTAATAAAATAGCCGTTATATATATGAATACTGTCCTTATCAAAAGCAATTGTGACATTATGTCCGTTAATAACAGCATTTATCATTTTCATCATTGAGAATATAAAACAACTTAAAGTTAAAATCAATTAATTCAATTTTTATTATTTAGTTAAAAATATTAAAAAACTTGACAAATATAAATGACAGAATTTATAATAGACATATTGTTTTCAGGTATTTAAGGAGGTAACAATGCTTAAGAAAATATCAGCCGCATTTATAATACTAATTTTGTTTTCTGCATCCCTTTTGACTGGTGGTGAGAAACAGGATCTCTGGTTAAAAGCAGTTTCTGAAAAAGACGGGAAAGCGAGACTTTTATTGCTTGAAGAATTTGCAGAAAAATTTAAGAATGATAAAAGATATTTTAAAAACCTTCATATAAATTTAACAAAAACAGCTTTTTATATAAGAGATTTTGACAAAACGATCCAATATGGTGAAAAAACTATTGCCGTTGAGAACCTTGAAGATAATTATAAGATCGAAGTCTATATCTATCTTGCAAACTCCTATTACGTTACTAAAACCGATTTAGATAAAGCATTTCAGTATGCCGGCCTTGTTGTTGACCTTTCCCAGGCAATAAAGAAAGGATTTAAAGATTCATCAGATCTTGGTACTCAAATTGACCAGAGATACCTTGTTCCGGCTCTGAGCATTCAGGCTTCTATCCTTCACACTACAGGGAAGGATAAGACCGAGAACCTTATTGAGGCCCTTAACAAAGTAACTGAAGCATTTATTTATGACAAATCAAAAAGAACTACCAATAAGATATTCAGCTATGCCATTGCATTATATAGAAAAGATCCTTCTAAAATTGATGCATCCTTAAAAGCTGTGGAAAATGCCTATAGTAATTCAAAAGATCCCAATCCCAGACATGCATATGTCATAGCTTCCTGGTATAATAAGAAAAATGACAAAGAAAATGCGATCAAATTTTATAAAAAATCATACAATGTTAACAAAAAATCAAAAATTGCTACCAATATCGGCATTCTTCTTAACAAAAAATCTCCTGAATCAGCGGTCAAATATTTTGCTGAAGCTTATATACTGGGTGATTCCGATAAAGAATCCAAGGCTTATAAATACCTGAGACAACTCTGGTACAATAAGATCGCCAAAGGTAAAACCCAGAAGGAACAGGATGATGGTTTTGATGAGATACTTACTTCTGCAAAGTCAAGATTAAATGTAGATACAGAATCTCCGGATGAAAATTCTGTAGAAAGTTCAGAAAGCAGCGGGACAACTACTGACAATTAAACATTCAGTTCTATTATTCTTTTATTACCATTACGTGTGGTGATTTTTTCTGAATCCAGATATTCCATCAGAATTATTATATTTTTCCTGTTAAATACAGTTATTTCCCTGAAAGAAACTATATCTATTGTATCTCCCTGATTTCGTTTAAATTTCTTTAAACGGTTAACTATTTTTCCAAGTTCTTCCGTGAAAATAAAGTTTTCTTTTTTATCATCCATCTGGATAATTTTTTCTTCACTGAGAAGGTGCCATAAGGAATCATTTATTTCATCAGTTCTGAGGCCCGATACCTTCGCTATACTATCAATTGAAAAAATACCGAGTCTGTTCTTTTTAATTATCTTTTCAACCTCTTTCACCACATCGGATTCTTTTGCAGTTAAGGGCAGTTTTTTAAAGATAACCATATTCTTTACCAGTTTAAAATCATGCTCCTCTTTGATCTTTATTAAAAGATATCTTAGGAGAAGAGGATTTTCGGTTAATCTTATTTTTTTTCCCAGTTCCGCAATATTAACTTTTTGCTTTCTTTTGGAATAATATTCAATAAGTGTTTCCTCCAAAAGCTTTGAACTATCGAGGAAGACATCAAAGGAAGTGATGAGAAGGTTATGAAAACCTATAATTTTCACTTTTTTATCAATTTCCATTGATAACAGAATTCCGGTTATTTCATCTGACGTTAAGGAAAGAAACTCCCTGATCTTTTCCGCTTCAAAAACCTTTTCCAGATTCAAAAAGATCAATAATATATCTTCTTTTTTTATTTCACCTTCTTTGCTGAGTAGCTTTACAACCTTTGAAAGTTTTTTTTTATTATATTTTGAAAAAAGAGGTAAAAGAACTTCTGAATATTTATCACCTCTCTTCAATAATAATTTTTCTCCGAAAGAGAGGCTCACTTCTTCTTTTAAATTTACTGTAAAATAATCGTTATTTACTCTTTTAAAATTTGCAGATAGAAGTTTACCATTAATTTCCAGATTTCCGGTAAAAGCAGTTTCTTTATAATTTAACCTTAAAAGGTATGAGCTGAATTTCATTACTTCATTGTTAAAGATTCATCGGATTTTCATTTTACAATACAATAACTAAGGTTTCGTTGAGATCTGTTTAGTTTTATCATGCCGGATTATCTGTTTTTCATTAAAAAGAATGGGGTGAGTGAGGGGATTTGAACCCCCAACATTCGGTTCCACAGACCGACACTCTACCCTTGAGCTACACTCACCATTCGCTATTATTCTATATTAATAGAGGTCGGTTGTCAATAATACAGCAATAAAATAGGGCTTTTGTTTTCAGATCTCTACCGGGTCATCTTTTATTAAGAAGTATTTTTGCACTTTCAACAAATTCATTTATCTTATTTTCATTCTCAAGTTTTTTAATTATCTTGTTTATTTTATCAAGAAGTTTTTTATTACCTTTTTTTACAGCAATTGCAGACCCCAGAGGACTGTCATAAGCACCTGAATTCATACATTCTATATTAACGAGATCATCATTTCTTGCAACATATGACGTTGCAACAGGTTTTTCCAGTATGATAGCATCCAACTGACCATTTTTTAATTCTTTTATAAGTTCCACAATAGTATCAAAAAACATGAATTTTGCTCCGATAATCTGAGTAGGAGCTATTTCGCCCTGGATAGAACCCTGTTGAGTCCCTACAGTTTTTCCTCTCAGATCTTTTATAAACGCTATCTTGTCCTTATCTTTTTTCTTGATTACAAGATTCTGAATAGCTTTGTAATAAATTATGGAAAAATCAGCAACTTTAGTTCTTCTATATGTCGGATTTAATCCGGCAATCAGGATATCCACTTTTTCTGATTCAAGTGCAGTAAATAATTTATGGAAGGTAATATTCTTAATAACAACCTTAACTCCCAACTCTTTTCCGATAACATTTGCTATATCAATATCCAGTCCAACCAGATCTCCATCCTTTTCATTCATCAGGCGGAATTCATATGGTGGATAATCTGCACTGGTTCCGACAATAAGTTTTCCGGAAGCTTTTATCTTTTCGAGTTTTGATATGGGAAAAACTTCTGTAGTAAAAAAGGTCAATGCAATAATTATAAGGAATAAGATTAAAAATACTTTTTTAAACATATCGTACCTCCATATATATATATATTAATTGAAATATAGCAAATTACTTACATTTTTTCAACAAAAACTTATTCAGAGATTTATTGCATAAAAATTTACTCTGTATTTATTTTTAAAATAACAGAAATATTTTAAATTGATATACTTGATTTATAAATGAATTTGGTATATTAATAGAGTATTCTAAATACAACCAGAATGGTTTTTGGAGTAATGAATGAAAAGAAAAGAGTATATATGCCCAAAATGCGAAGGTCATCTGAAAGTAAATCTGAAGATCATTTTTTTAGCGCAAAAAGAGAATGGTAAAAGAGGATTAATACTCCTTAATCCTGAATTAGGTGATTATAAACGGATCTCTCATGAATCTTTAAATCTTGTGGATGGAGAACAAATAACATTCCTCTGCCCCATTTGCCATGCGGACCTTTCTGCTGTTGATATAAATAAAAACCTTGCAGCTATTTTAATGACCGATGAAGATAATATTGAATATAAGATCCTTTTTTCAGAGATACTTGGTGAAAAATGCACATACAAGGTATATAAAAAAGAAGTTGAAGCTTTTGGAGAGGACTCATCTCAATATATGAATTATTTCGGAACCGGCCCGCAATAACCATTAATGTTTAATCCTTCTATATTTTTTTTAGTATCTTATTCACAAAAAGAGTTAAAATCAAAAATATATTTATATAAATAAATTTCAGGAGACAATATGAAAAAATTATCCCTTTTTATTTTGACTGTTTTGCTCTTCCTTCCCTCTTTTGGTGATGAAGTAAGGCTAAAACCTTATATCATGGCCGGTTATGAGAAAGGTGAATTACAGGATTCAGCCGATAATGTTGAAAAGCTCCTCAAAGAAAAAAATTTTGATCTCCTGGGCAAATATTCTCCTATGAGATCAGATGAAAGGATTGTAATTGTGGCAACCCATAAGCTTTTAAAGGATTCAGTATCAAAGTTCGGAGGCCTTCTCGGTTTTGCTTCCGTATTAAGATTCGGATTGTATAAAAATGGGGATAATATTGAAATATCCTACATGAACCCTTTATATTGGGGAAATGCATATTTTAGAAAAAAATTTCCTGAAGTTGAGAACAACTATAAAAACCTTTTAAAAATCCTCACTGAGACCTTCAGTGGATTATCTGAAGTTAAAAACTTCCAATTTGGATCAAAAAAAGGCCTGAAAGTAAAAAAATTAAGAAAATATCACTATATGGTCTTTATGCCATATTTTGATAATGTGGAAAAACTGGCGAAAAATACGGATTACAAAAGTATCCTTGATAAGATTGAATTGAATTTTTCAAAAAAGATCGGTAGTGTCGAAAAAGTTTACCGGCTTGATTTTCCCGAATTAAAGCTGACATTGTTCGGTGGAGCTTTATATGGAAAAAACGGAGAATCAAAATTTATTCCGAAGATTGATAAAGCTGATACCAAACATGTTGCTTTCATGCCATATGAATTTCTTGTGATGGAAAATAAAGTTGTAATGCTACATGGAAAATTCAGAATAGCATTATCTTTCCCTGATCTTTCAATGGGAACGTTTATGAAGATAGTTTCAACCCCGGGAGATATTGAAGACTATTTTGAGGATATAGTAAAAAAATAAATAAAATGGGATGACAATTGTCATGAATATTAGTGACAATTAATACTGGTTAACCCCCTTCCTTCACTCTATAATTCCAATTGTTGATCAGGGAGGTTAACCATGATAAAAAAAGTGTTTAGACTGTTTTTATTAATAATCATAATTTTAATAGCAATTTACTTTCAAATTGATGCACATAAATTCCAACTGGTTGAAAAAAAACAAACCGATAAAACTGTGCTGGATCTCTATCGTCAATACAGTTCATTTACCGATCCGGGAGAGTATGCATATTTATATAAAAATCTTCCCGATTCTTTACCTGAACTTTGCAGTTTAATTAGATCCCAGTTTATTCATCCCTATGCTGAGTTACCAAAATATTCTAAGCAAATCCCTAAAGAGAGATGGAATGAGTCTTTAAAATATCCAACAGTTAACACGGTTTTAAAGGGGCTTCTGTCTCATGACTCCAGGGGTTTGGTAAAGGATCGGAAACCTGATGATAGATTAGTATTAGGTTGCCGGCATAACGCAATTTTACTGGCATCAATACTTAAACATCGTGGTATTCCGGCCAGGGTTCGTACCGGACATGTTACTTATTTAAAACCTGGGTTTCATTTGAGTCACACTATATGTGAAGTATGGAATAAAAGTGACCAGCGTTGGATGCTTGTGGATCCCAGCACGGTTATGGTTGATTTTAGCAGAGATAAGTTTGATTTTAGTAACGATTTATGGTTAAAAATGCAAAATGGAGAAATTGATTCAAACCAGTATGGGATCCCCGGTAGATATTCCGGATTGGTTTCGATACTGGGAAAAGTTTGCCCGGATCTGGCATCGATATTGGGAACCGAATATCCGGTTAATCAGTATGCACCAATATTGGAATATGCCTTTAAAAGCAATAATCAACTGACTTCAGAACATATAGAAATACTCAATAGAATAAGTGAGTTGATGAAATCACTTGATAGTGAAAACCTTTCAAAGTTACGGGAAATTTATAATAACACTCCTGAAATTCAAATTACAAAAACATTTGATTTTAAAGGGAAAAAGCCATGAACCGGAATGTCATACGATTTTCCGGAATTATAAAGGAATATGGATCACTGCCTGCTCTAAACAATATTGACTTAACTTTAAAAAAAGGGGAAGTGACAGCTATTCTCGGGCCGAATGGTGCCGGTAAAACCACTCTGGTAGAATTGATCGAGGGCCTTAGAGAGCCGACATCAGGTGAAATCACGGTTTTTAATATGTGTCCCAAAACCGATTCGTCAGACCTGAAAGAAAAAATTGGCGTCCAATTACAGCATACACATCTCCCTCCGGATTTAACCACACTTGAAGTTCTGAGATTATTCGGGTCCTTTTACAGGGAGAAGCAGAAAGAGGCCGATGTTTTGGAATTTATCGGGCTCAAAGACAAAATAAAAACACGGGTCAGACATTTATCGGGCGGACAAAAACAACGCCTGGCGATCGGGTTGGCACTCATCCATGATCCGGAACTGGTGATATTCGATGAGCCCACCACAGGATTGGACCCCGTTGCACGAAAAGAACTTCATGAACTCATTTTAAAATTAAAAAAGGAAGGCAAA
The DNA here is from genome assembly GCA_039714255.1 of Acidobacteriota bacterium. Taxonomy (GTDB): domain Bacteria; phylum Acidobacteriota; class Aminicenantia; order UBA2199; family UBA2199; genus UBA647. The sequence continues at coordinate 35,226 of JBDLJQ010000012.1, read as the reverse complement.
ACAATTTTGCTAACCACTCACTACATTGAGGAGGCCGAAAAACTATGTGATCGGATCATCATACTAAAAGATGGTGAGATTCATGCAGACGGGACTCCCCCTGAGCTGGTTTCGATGTCAGAGGGATCTTCAACACTCATGCTGCTTTTCGAAGGACAGTCCAACCCGGATGAATTTAAAAAAAAGGGGATCATACCCAACGGAAAGGTTGGTGCCTATCATCGTTTCCAGGTAAAAGATATCAGTCAGGGTATTTTATCCCTGGGTGAAATTATAAAAAATGGAAAGCTAAAGCTGAATGATCTCCGTTTAAAAAGTCCGTCTCTGGAAGATGTTTACATCAAATTGGTAGGGGATGAATTTATTGAAAACAAAGGGAGTATTGCACAATGAAAAATTATCTCATTTTAACAAAATCGTTTTATCTGGAATCGATTCGTTCGAAAACCGCCTTAGTCTGGAATCTGGCATTTCCTGTTCTTTTTGTGATCGGGTTTTCATTAATTTTTGCCAACGGTGATCCAAATGGCGTCAGTTTTGTTTTGCCCGGGGTCTTATCCATAAATATTATTACGGCTTCATTTTTTGGACTCTCAATGAGCATGGTGACGATGCGGGAAAATGGAATTTTTCGAAGATTTCGTGTGACACCCCTCAAAGAAATATCTTTAATTGCCGCATTTTCCACCAATGCCTTCATCAATATGATGATCTCAATTGGGCTGCAGCTCCTGGTTGCAATTTCCATTTTTAAGATGCCGCTAAAAAATCATCTTCTTGATTTTTGTATTGTATCCATTATCAGCCTATTTGCTTTTATTCCCCTTGGCTTGTTTGTGGGATCAACAGCCAGAGACTCAAAAACAGCACCGGCAATCACCAATCTCCTGTTCTTTCCACTGATGTTTCTATCGGGTTCAGCATTGCCCCTGTTTTTATTGCCGGGGTGGACTCATGAGATTGCAAAACTCCTCCCCTCTTCCTATGTTATGGAATTGTACCGGGGTGTTTTGACCTCAGGATTACGGTTGACAGATCTTTTCACTCCCATGATAATCCTGTTTTTAACAGGTATAATCGGTTTTGTATTTAACAGGTTATTGTTCAGGTGGGAAAGCTCTCAAAATATATCATTAATAAAGATCAGTATTGCTCTTGTATTCCTTTTCACTGTTTATGTATTGGCATTTTTTTTAGTTCCCCAATTATCTACAGCAGTCAGGCCGGCATAGTAAACCGAAACCGGGCCAATGGCATTCAAAAGAGTTATACTTGCGGGGCCCTGGCGGATAGGGCTGAAATTCCCTCTTCCCCAAAATTTTGCTAAAATAGAGACAAGATGAAATTAAGATTATTGCCTCCGGATAATGATGTCGGCATTCTACCGTTCCTATGGTTGAGTTTCCTTGTAATATTCATTATTTCCCTGCTCAATATGGACATAATTCTACCACTTTTTCTGCTGAATCTGGCAGGATTGCCAGTTTTCCTCATATTGTATTTCAGGGGATTCTGGTTTGAGGGAAAAAAAGTATGGCATGTTCCCATCGGGATAACCCTATTAGGTGTTGTTCTTCTCCCTTTTAATCATGGAAGTTTCGTTTTTTTTATATATGCATCAAACTTCCTGGGGCTGGTCGGTAAACCGTCACTGGCGTACAGGGGGCTGTTCCTTATCGTAACTGTCGCCGGGATCGAGTGCTGGTTAATGGGTTTATTACCTGATTTAGGGCTCCAGGCAGTCGTATTCCCTTTCATTATGGGCATCGCCAACATCCAAATGCAAGATCATTGGCGGCTGAACAAACAACTTCTCAAGGCCCAGGACGAAGTGGAAGAGATAGCAAAAATTGCAGAGAGGGAACGGATCTCCAGGGACCTTCATGATCTTCTGGGCCATACACTTTCAGTTATTGTTTTAAAATCGGAATTGGCAGGAAAGCTGATCCATAAAAACTTAAAACAGTCGGAACAGGAGATCAAAGAGGTTGAAGATATTTCCAGAAAAGCCCTCTCGGAGGTGAGAGAGGTTGTGAAAGGTTTTAGAAAATGTGGATTGAAAACAGAGTTAAGGAGTATTAAAGTTGCCCTGAAAGCAGCTGATATTAAATATTCCATAAATTCAACACCCATCAGGGTATCTCCACAGATAGAAAATGTCCTCTCTTATATTCTTCGTGAGTCGGTTACGAATATCATCCGTCATTCAAAAGCCACACAATGTGAATTTTCAATCCTTCAATCCGGGCCGAATGTTGAAATCACAATAACTGATAACGGAATCGGTTATTTGCCAACAAAGAGCGGTTTTGGCATCGATGGTATGAAAAAGAGGGTCAAAGTATTGGGTGGAAAAATGAAGATCAGATCGTCCAATGGAACCACAATCCGGTTAAATATCCCAATTGAAAACAATACATATCCCGAGGTTCAACTTGATTAAGATCCTTGTTGCAGAAGATCAGGCAATGGTTTTGGGTGCACTGGTGGCGTTGCTGGAAATCGAACCGGATTTTGAAGTAAAGGCAACGGCATTGAATGGAGAAGAGGCCCTTAAGATCCTTCGAAAACAACCGATAGATATTGTGCTCACTGATATTGAGATGCCAAAAATGTCCGGCCTTGACCTGGCTATAAAAATAAAAGAGGATCATATCAAGACCCGTGTCATTATCCTGACGACTTTTGCCAGGCCGGGATTTCTCAGAAGAGCTCTTGATGCCGGTGTCTCAGGATATCTCCTGAAAGACACACCTTCGGAGAAACTGGCAAGCGCCATCCGAAAGGTAGCTTCGGGGGGGCGTTCAATAGATCCGGAATTGGCTATGGAAGCATGGACAGAGAATAATCCATTAAGTGAAAATGAGAGATTGACACTCAGACTTGCCGGTGAAGGATTAACAACAAAAGAAATTTCAAAACGGATTTATCTGGCTGAGGGCACTGTCCGAAACTATCTCTCTGAAGCCATCAGCAAGCTGGATGCGAATAATCGCATTGATGCCTGCAGAATTGCCCGTCAAAAAGGGTGGCTGTAAAATATAGAGCCTTCCCTCCGTCTTTACACAATGTGTATACTGGAAGATGTACTTTATTTTACGTTTACAACTATCTTATTTTAGATCAATTGTTTTAACTATCTTTCCACCATGACGTGATTTATATTTAAATATTACCTTCCCCTTTCCTGAAATAAGGAATTGAAAATCGATCTTTGAAAATCCCGGAATTGTAAAAAACTGAATTTCCGGGCGATATTCTTTATAAATCACTTTATCCCTGTATTTATCTTGTAAAAGGCCACCTGCAATTACTTTTATTCCTTTTCCGGAAACTTTCAGAAAATCTTCAGTGTAAAGTTTTTTGTATTTTGCATGGTAACTCATTGTGGGCATTGCTTTAGAGTTAACTAAAGCAGTTCTTATCCTGTAAAGATTCTTCCCGATCTTTTTCGGATTTGATATTTTAATTGATATCTCTGGTGTATGTTTGGCAGAGAACAAAACAGCAGATGCATTCCTGTGTACAAGATCTTTTAACAGGAAAGGAGGTGTTACCCTTGTACTCATCTTAACCCATCCGCCTATCTCAATATCTCCGTAAACAGGATGTTTATAATGTTTCCATTCTTTAAAGAACTTTCCCTGGTTTAAATTATCATCAAATTTCAGTCTCTCTCTGTCTTTTTCAATATTACCGCGAAACATAGCTTTGCTATCTTCATTTTCTTTAAGTTTTGCTCTTTTTTTTCTCTCTCCTATTGTCTGGAACGCCTCCGGGTCATGAGTATAAAGTTCACCAACAAAGTTATATGTGCCCCAGAGCATGGTCATCCATTCTCCAAAATCGCCATAAGTTGTATAAAGGTCTTTCCACCCTATCAGATATCTGTAATTAGGAACAATTCTTTCAGCCTGATTACCAAGGTAGTCATATACCTGTACATCTCCCTTAGGATATTCTCCCTGGGATTTTGTACTGGGGCCTCTGAGGAACATTCCTCCCGAATTATGGAAAAGCCATGTCATACAGATATTTGGTTTTTTCATTATGAATTCGGAAATTGATTTTAACCCTACTCCGGAAAACGGATAATCTCCCGATCCGGACTGTACATATTTAGGAGCCCAGTCAAACCCCCAGTTACGGTTCGGATCAACATAACCTTCAGAGTCCTCATTTACCTTTCCATCTCCATCATTATCTATTCCTTCGCTTCCGAGGAGAGTCCATTCACCTTTTTCACCCGGCTTTGTCCTTATCATTAACCTCGGATCTTCCGGGTCTGTTTTAAAATTTCCGAATGGATCTTCTTTCCTCATCAAACAAATATTGCCATCACCATCAAGATCATCAGGAAAATCTTCATCAACAAGGCCATCATTATCATCATCTTTCGGCCGTCTTAATCCACGGTTACTGCTGGACGTATTTGCATCCTTAAAAAAATGATATCTCCCATCCACATTAACTATGGGTATTATATAAAAACTTTTTTTATCAACAAGATTTTTTATCTCGTTATTCTTCTCATAATTGGTCAGGAGATAATTCAACAGGTATAAAGTAACTTCAGTAGCCTGGATCTCATTCCCATGAATATTTCCATCTACATAGATACCTGGTTTATCAAGTTCATTCCCTGTCTTCGGATTGGAAACGATCATGGCATAGATATTTCTCCCCTCTTCACTCTTACCTACAACTTCAAGTTTTGTAAGATAGGGATAAGCCTTATTCAATTTTTCCAGAGCTGCTATTGTCATTTCATAAGTATAATAATTATCAAATGTCAAAGGAACCTGAACTTTATCAATTGAATATTCAGATGATCTTATGCCAGAAAAAGAAAACAATAAAACAAAAAATATCAGTAAGGTCTTTTTCATTTTTCACCTCCAAGAACCACCGATCTAATATCCCGGGAAGCCATTTTCGTTTCACTCTTAATTTGAGCCTTAACCGGATATTTACTAAAGACCAGCCATTTTACCATTTTTGTTCCTAATCCTCCGATATTTTTGATTAAACTCCTTTTTCTTCCTTCTATGAATTTTATCCCTTTGCCGCTTAAGGTTACAACAACAGGAGATACCATTCCGTTCTTTTTTCCCATTTCAGTGGGATAAGGCAGGTACCCCCGGTTCTCTATCCATACTTTGACCTCATACAGACCTGCACCCAAATTTTTAATTTTTATGCTTTTTATTTTTATTTCAGATATTTTTTTTGTCAGTTCAAAGATAAAAGGGACCTGCTTATTCAAAAGTTCTTTGATCATTTCAGGAGGTGGTACAATTGCAGCATATGGAACCGCTCCTCCGATCTCAACATTACCCAGAGTGGGATGTTCAAACTTTTTCCAATCTGTAAACCCCTTCCCTCCGAGATTTTTATCACTAAAGCTCAGCAATGATCTTTCTTCAGGTTTTCCACCTTTGGAGTCTTTTTTCTCTGGCATTTTTTTCAGGAATCCTGCTATCTTTTTTGGAGTCATTTGTCCGCTTTTTACAGCATTTATAATAAAATCTGCTTTGATGTTTTCAGGAGCGCCGGAAGATTTTAAAAAAGAGTTAATTTTATCTTTTCCCATCGCCAGGAATTCTTCTTTTGTCATTTTTTCAAGTTTCTCAGGTGTAATATCTGACAATTTCTTTTTATTCTCAATTTTTGGCAATGTCCAGAAATCCATTGTAAAAGTTGGTAATCCAAGGTGATAGTATGACCATAGCTCAAATGAACCATCCTTTGCCTTTGGCGGGTCAAGCCTTTTTTTCTCATGTTTAACTTTCTTCAGATATTTTTTATACTCTTCTGAAATTTCTTTATAAAATTTAAGGTCATTTTTCAGGGGATTTACAACCGCCCCCAGCCCGAGGAAACTTGCTACCATTGATTCAGAGACCTCAAAGCCCTGTGGTACAATCTTTTTAACTATCTCCATTATCTCTTTCATTGAATAGGATTTTTCAACATCAACATTCAGAAATTTACCCATTCTTTTAGGGATCTTAATTTTTGTATAATCCACCTGGCCTTTCCTGCCACCACGTGGAGGGATCATGCAAAAATTTGTCTCTCCTAAAGTTATGGTCATTGCAATTTCTTTATGAGAGAATATGAATTTAAAGAGGTTATAAACTTCTGATTCGCTTCCGGACCAGTATCCCCCTGTTTTTGTAAAGAACTTAAAAAGATGGGGAAAGTTTCTGGAAATATCAACTCCTCCTTTACCGTCTTCATTGAATTTTCCATCTCCGTCATTATCTAATCCCTCTGTATAGATTTTGTAAACCCCTTTCTCTCCCTTCACCGGGTCTGCTTTTTTCATCAACCTTTTTTCACCTTCAACCGGAATATATTCACCTTCAGGATGTTTTAACCTCATCTTGGATATTAATCCGTCTCCATTCAGATCTTCAAAGCCATCTTCATCAGTTCTGTCATCTTTATCATCATTAAATGGTTTCATATTCCGGCTGTCTTTCAAAAGAGGCTTTTTAAAGAAATTCCAGGCTGCGTCCGGGTTTCCCTCAGGGAGAATGTACCAGGTTTTATCCTTCCTGTGTTCAGGCTTTTCAATCAGATCTTTCATAAGAAAAACAGAGGCTTCACTTGAAAGCATATTTATCCCTGAAAAATTTGATGCTACAAAAATAGCAGGAAAAGTTTTTTTTATTTTACCCACTTCAGGCCCGATCTCGATTATATAAACTTTATTCCCGCCTGCACTTTCAGCGATCTCATAAAGCTTTGATATCTTTTTATTCGAACCGGCAATATCCTTCATGATCTTATTGATATCTTTTGGAGTATGATAGTTTTTAAATTCCAGATCCTCTTTCTTCCCCTTTACTGAAAAAGAAATAAGGAAAAATGAGATCAGGACTATCAGGACTTTTTTTTTCATTTTCACCTCTTTCATATGAAATAAGATTTTTTATACGAATTACATAAATAATTGTTCAATATTATGAATTATTTTTCAAGTTTTTTAACAATATATTTATGTCTGGCCATGAATATAGCAAAATTGGCATTTTTTACATATTAATGATTCATAAAACCGGAATCATGAATAAAACTCAAGTTATTATTTAATTGTTTTTTAGGAGTTTATAAATTATAATAATATTGATGAGAACAGTTTATGTTTCTTCCATTTTAGTTTTAATAATTCTGACTCTTACATTACCGGTTAACGGAAGCATCTTCAGGTTAACACTAAATGGCCCCATTGATACGATAGCTGAAGAATATATAACAAACTCTTATAAAAAAATTGACAAAGATCCGGAAAGTGAACTCATTATAATTGAAATTGATACTCCCGGAGGATTTTCAACTTCCATGAGGACTATCATAAAAGAGATCATGAACTCCAGGGTTCCCACCGCTGTTTATGTCTCCCCACGAGGGGCCAGGGCTGCATCTGCCGGCTTTCTTATCACAATATCATCAAATATTGCTGTAATGGCTCCCGGAACCAATATGGGAGCTGCACATCCTGTTGCTATCATGGGAAAAGAAGTTAGCAAAACAATGAATGAAAAGATCACCAATGATGCAGTCTCATATGTCAAATCCCTTGCAAAAAGTAAAAAAAGAAATATTGAGCTTGCCGCAAAAGCAGTGAAGGAGAGTAAATCCTATACTGCCGAAGAGTGCCTTAAAGGGAATCTTATTGATCTTATAGCTGATAATATTGAGGATCTCATAAAAAAAATTAAAGGGAAAAAAATACTTCTCTCTGACGGTTCCGAATTTATTTTATCTATAAAGGACCCATCGGTAATTAAAATAGAAATGAGCGGCAGACAAAAGTTTCTGAGAACTATTACAAACCCAAACCTTGCTTATTTCCTGCTTATAATAGGATTAATTGGGCTTTATATTGAATTTACACACCCCGGTGCAATCATTCCTGGTGTGCTGGGAGGAATTTCTCTGTTACTTGCATTCATGGCATTTCAGGTTCTTCCTTTAAATTATGTAGGTTTGATGATGATCTTGTTATCTGTTGGATTTTTTATCGCAGAGGTAAAGATACAGGGATTCGGTATATTCGGAATCGGAGGAATATTATCATTTGCTCTGGGATCGATAATACTTATAAATGCCCCTATCCCTGAAATGAGGCCCGCAATGGCAACTATTATCTCCGTAACCGTATGTTTCGGGATTATTTTATTATTTCTTGCATATAAAGTGATTAAAGCAATGAACCGGAAGACCGAAACTGGACAGGAGGGTATTGTTGGAGAGACAGGAAAAGCTTTAACTCCCATAAATCCCGATTCCGGCAAAGTATTTGTCCATGGAGAAATATGGAAAGCCTGTTCTGATGTAAATATACCGCAAGGTAAAAAGATAGAGGTTATATCAATAAAAAACCTTATTCTGAAAGTTATACAGAGAGGGGGATAATATGCCAATATATACACCATTAATTATTGTAGGATTTCTAATTTTGTTTTTACTTTCAAACTGGATAAAAATATTAAAAGAATATGAAAGGGGAGTCATTTTTCGTCTAGGAAGAGTATTGGGAAAACCGAAAGGGCCTGGCCTGATCCTGATTCTTTATCCTATTGATAAACTGGTAAAGGTCAGTTTACGTACTATTGTACTCGATGTACCTCCACAGGATGTTATCACAAAGGATAACGTATCAATAAAAGTTAATGCAGTAGTTTACTTCCGTATTATCGACCCGAGAAGAGCAGTCATAGAGATCCAGGATTATTTATATGCTACTTCTCAATTATCTCAGACTACTCTCAGGTCGGTTCTTGGCCAGGTGGAACTGGATGAGCTCCTTAGTGAAAGGGAAAAATTAAATGCAAAACTTCAGGAAATAATAGATGAACATACAGATCCGTGGGGAGTTAAAGTATCAATGGTTGAAATAAAATATGTTGACCTCCCGCAGGAAATGCAGAGAGCAATGGCCAGACAGGCAGAAGCGGAAAGGGAGAGAAGAGCTAAAATTATCCATGCCGAAGGAGAGCTTCAGGCTTCAGGAAAACTTTTAAAAGCTGCAGAAATGATTTCAAAAAATGAAGCAACAATTCAATTAAGATATCTTCAAACTCTCACAGAGATTGCCTCGGAGAATTCTTCAACAATAGTTTTTCCGGTACCGTTAGACATATTAAAAAAATTGAATATAAAAGAGGATTAATTAATGAGTAACAGGAATAGTTCATATCTTGAGGTTAAGGTTACATTTATTCATATAGTTGTTTTACTGGTCTCAGTTATAATTATCGGAATTTTTCTTTTTTATATAGGCTATAATGCCGGTAAGAATGCAAATGAAAACCGCCAGGGTTTTCCTGCATCCAGCAACAATTCCCCCGGCCTGGAAGAGATAAACATTGATACCGGAAATGAAGATGATCAGAAAAGCATAGAAGAAGTAGAAGAGCCCGGTATAAAAGAAGAACTGAATTTATATAGTAAAAAGAAACCTGATATTCAGCAGAAAAAAGTGAAAAAACCAATTTCTGTAAAAAGGCAGGGATATTATTCTATCCAGGTTGGCTCATTTAAAAATCATACCCTGGCAAAGAACTATGCGAAAAAGTTTTCTTTAAAGGGATATCAGTCAGAAGTAAGCCAGATCAAGATAAAGAACAAAAACTGGTTCAGGGTAAAGATAGGAAATTTTGAAAACCTGGATAAAGCAAAAAATGAGAAAAAGAAATTAGAAAAGATGGAGAAGAAGAAATTTTCAATAGTAAAATCAGGTTAAAACTACAAACTTTTAGCATACTCTTAATTACTTCTGTTTCATACGCACTATCCCTTCCAAAATTTGACCTGTGGTTATTATCATTTTTTTTTCTGGTCCCTCTACTTCACATAACTGAACGATCGGAATTTTTATCACCATTTAAAATATTTTTTTTATTCTCTTTTTTTGCACATCTGATTGTTCTTTACTGGATACCGGATGTAATGATAAGTTATGGAGGGATGAATTCTGCCATCGGCATCCTGGCTCTGATACTTCTTTCAATGTACATATCTTTTTTTTATGGTATCTCAGGTATTTTTATTAAAAAAGCACTTTTGACAAACAGATTTTCACCTCTTTTAATACCTTTTATCTGGATATCAAAAGATATAATTATTGAAAATCTTTTTGGAGGATTTCCCTGGAGTTTTATTGGATACTCCCAATATAAAAACATTTTGTTTATTCAAACAGCTGAGATAGGAGGAATTCACTTTATCACATTTTTAATATTGCTGATCAATTTACTTATCTACCTTTATATCATTAATAAAGATCATAAGATTATTATATTTCTGATAATGGTAATTATGTTTAATTATATTTCGGGTTACTTTCTTTTAAAGAATGATAAAAAAATTAACAAAAAAAAAAAGGCTATATCTGCCGGGATAATCCAGCCAAATACAGGACAAAATTTTTTTTCAACGATAAAATGGAGAAAAGTAACTCTTGAAGAATTACTTCACGATTCCGGACAATTAAAGAACAAGGGGGCTGAGTTTGTGATCTGGCCCGAATATACTACTTCACTTTACCCTCTGCAAAACCGGGCCAACTACAATAAGATCATGGATTTTGTCAGAGAAAATGTTCCGGTCTTTGCAGGATTTACGGACTTCAGGAATTCCAAAGAGATCTACAACTCAATAATCCTTTTCAAAAAAAACGGAATTGAGAAATATAACAAAGTACGCCTGGTCCCTTACGGAGAATATATTTTATTCAAAGAATTATTATTTTTCATAAAAAAGATCACTCAGGAAGTATCAGAATTCACCCCCGGGAAAAGTATTCATAATTTAACTCTCAAGGGTATAAATTTTGCAGTTCCCATATGCTATGAGATCATTTATCCGGGATTAGTAAGAAAGTTCATCAAAAAGGGGGGAGAAGTTATAGTTCTGGTTTCTAATGATTCATGGTACGGAACCTCTTCAGCGCCTTTTCAGCTTCTCTCAATGTCTGTTTTCAGGTCAATTGAGAACAGGCGGTATATTTTAAGATCTACATCAAACGGAATTTCCGCACTAATAAAACCTTCCGGTTCTGTTTACAAAAGCGTTCCGCTTAACAAGAGGGAAAACTTTATTGTTTCATTCAAATACAGGCAAAAAAGAACTATATTTTTAAAATTTGGTTATCTGTTTCCCTGGTTTTCCCTCATTTTTAGTATTCTTTTCTTTATTTATATAAAATTCAGAAGAAAAACCGGTCAATAAACCTCAAAGAACGACCTGCCCATATATTTATTGTTAAAGTATATTTCCACACTATATCTTCCGGGTTTCCAGTTTCCACTGGTCTTCCATCCCCAACCTCCCTTGTCATAGGTTGCAATGTCCAGATCTTTCGAAACAGAAACACTTTTTTTTATTGTACCCCATAACGAGCCATCCGGTTTTAAATACTTTATTTCCATTTTAATGACCTGATCTTTAATATTGAAAAAATTGTTTTTAAAAACAATATCGGAATAAATAAATCTGGCATCGCTTCTTTTGAATTTCTTTTTGAAAGTTACCTTACTATCAGAACTCAACTCTTCACCGAATTCAAAAAATTGTATTTTCTTGAATTCATAACCACTCCCGGAAGCAGAAGAAGTTGATGAAACAATTGAAAATTCTGATTGAGAAACATATTTTCCATTAAAGAATACCTTCACTTTATATTTGCCCGGTTTCCAGTTTCCCGGCTCAGACCATCCCCACCCCAGTCGCTCATAGGTTGCCAGGTCAAGGTTTTTTCCCACTTTTATCTTTCTCTCTACAGAATTCCAATATGATCCATCAGGCCTGTAAAATTTAAGGGTTATATTAAGATATTTATCTTCTATTTTGAACATTCTGTTTTTAAAATTAATTTTTGTATTTATATAACGTGCTTTACTTTGCAAAAACCTGTTCCCGTAAACCCTCTTTGATATATCACCATAATCTTTACCTGATTCAAAAAAGTTCATCTTCCCAAAATCTGCAACTTTCTCAGTAGGAGATATATCAGTCCCCGTTGGTTTTTTACTCCCTATATAACCCCGGGTAAAATAAAACTCTCCCACCAGCGATGAAGATTCCCAGGGGACCTGCTTTCCACGTGATTCGGTGATCACACTTTCCCTGACTTTACGAAGTAACATTCCGATCTCCAGGTCAGTTCCAAGCATTTTTCTTAGCAAATGCTTCGTAAATACTCCATTACGCCCGATCCCGTCACTGGCAGTTTTTCCCGGGCTTGTTGAATAAACAATTAAACTTCCGGTGGGAGCATCCATTCTTGCCAGCCCGCCGGTACCAGCTGCTCTTACCCTTTTATATGGGTTTACCCTGCAAGCATCAAGGATAACTACATTCATTGAATTCCCGGCATTTTCCATTTTTGACAAAACCAGTGCAGCATCAACTGCCTTGAACCGTATCTCATCTTCAGATATAATTCCTGACCTCACCGGGACCAGATAATTTGTCCCTTTCACCTGAACACCATGCCCGGAATAATAAAAAAGCCCTATATCTGAATTGTTCAATTTCCTCCCGAAATCCCGGATAGCATTCCACATGCTCCTGTAATCAGCATTCGTTTTTAATATCACTTCAAATCCCTTACTCTTCAAAGCATCGGAGATATCCACTGCATCATTAACTGTATTCTTTAAAGGAGATTTTAAATATGAAGAATTTCCTATAACAAGAGCAAGCCTTTTTTCTCTTAACACAGATTGCCGGTTCAATTCCTGGGAAAAACCCCAAATTGAACATGTAAGAATAGCTAGTATAAAACCAATTGATATTTTATTTTTCATTGAAAATCTCCATTCATAAGAATATTTTTTTGGACCTGTTCTGATTTTATATCATATCCTCAAAATTATTCCAAACTATTGGATATTACTTCTCTATTTCGAGATCATGTTTTTTTAATAAAGTGAATAAATAAGGCCTGCTTATCCGGAGTTCAACTGCACTCTTCGATTTATTCCAGTTATTTTTTTTTAATATTTTTAATAAATAGTCTTTTTCAAATCTTTCCCGGGCACTTATCAATCCACTTCTCTGCTTTTCTTCGTTTTCTTTTCTTTCGGTATTATCAGGATAATATGTGATAATTCTTTTTATATTTGATTCCAGTTCTCTTATATTGCCGGGCCAGTCCCTGCTCTTAAATTCTTCAACCATATTGTCAAATTCTTCATCACTATTAAATGAGAATCCATATTTTTTCATGAAATGGCCGGCAATCAACGGGATATCCTCCACCCTTTCTCTGAGAGCAGGAACATTTATAACAAGATCCTGGATCCTGTAAAAAAGGTCTTCCCTGAAAGTACCTTTTTCTATCATTTTTTTAAGATCTTTATTAGTAGCAAATATGAATCTTATATCAACTTTTCTGAAAAAATTTTCCCCCAACCTTTTTAATTCCCTTTCCTGAAGAACCCGCAATAATTTTGCCTGAAGATCAGGTGGCAACTCCCCGATCTCATCAAGAAATAGTGTCCCTCCATCAGCAGCCTCAATTAATCCTGCCCTGTCTTCTTTTGCATCGGTAAAAGCTCCTTTTTTATATCCGAAAAGTTCTGATTCCAACAGATTAACAGGGATTGAAGCTGAATTAATCGGGATAAAAGGCCCTTCTGATCTTTTTCCGATCAGATGAACAGCTTTAGCGACAAGTTCTTTTCCGGAACCGCTCTCCCCATTAATGAGAAGAGAAAAATCTACCTTCCCGATTTTCAGGATCATTTTTTTCATATTTTTCAGAGGAAGTGATTCTCCGATTATGTTTCCCAGTTTTTTTGCTATTTTATAATCAATATTAATATAATTTGCAGCAAGAGGTGCGAAACTCTTAAATAGCTCTCTTATCTTATTTTCAGTATTTTTTTTATGATCCTTCTCTTTTAAATCTACTATCAACAATAATCCGAAAATTTCCCCGGAGATTTTCCACAAATATGTTCTGGTGGTCTTATAATAATAAAATGCTTTTTCATCACTTTTAAATCGTCTCTTTATATCATCAGGGTTTAAAACTGATTCCTCCGCCATCAGCATTGAAGTTTCAATGACCTCCTCCAACAGATCCTCAAATTGTACAGAGGTCTTAAAATTAAATAGATTTTTACCTTTCTCATAGATAGCGAGCCGGATTAAATCTGCTTTTTCTATACTATATAATTCTTCAATAAAACTGTTAAAAAGATCTTCAGGAATCTTCCAGTTGTTATATTTATTAACAAGTTCAGCATTTTTAAACACATCAACTTCAAAAGATTCTTCCTGGAACAGGCCTTTTACTTTTTTTATCTGTCTGTCCGGCTTCCTGTTGTTATCTAAGAAGAAATAGTAAGTGTCATAGAAAAGATCTTTCATATCTTTAGATTTTTTCTCATATTTAAAAAACAGTGAAAAATAAATAAAATAGTATTGATAAAAAAAATAATTTCTTCTCCCATCACTCATAGCGGAAGACAAAACTTTAAGATGTTTTAAAAAAAGATTTTCCTTAAATCTTATGGCAAATAATTCAAGTATCAAAAACTTAAAAAGATTAGAAGATATCCCGTCTAATAGTTTAATTATCTTTTCTTTCCTCTTATCATTTAGATCCTTATCAAAGAAAACTCTTAAAATATTTTTTGCCGGACTCTCAGGTTCGAGATTATTTAACATTTGTTTCCGGGCATCCTCAGTAAAAATATCCCCGTTTTTTGCTGAAAGGGTTATTATCAGATTTAAAAGTTTTGCCCTGTTTAAACCTTCCATATTTTCTCTGTTTTTAAATATCAGAATACTATTATCAGAAAGATGTTTTGCCTTTGAATAATTATGCCTGAAATATTCAAGTAAAGAACTGTAAAAAAAATAGTTGCCTGGTTCGGAAATATCTCCTTTAGAACTATCGGGTTTCCCGGCAAAACTGATATTCTTCTCTGCTTCTCTCCAATAACCCCTTACAAGATCGATTTTTGAATAATTCAACCTTGCGACCTTAATCCCATAATTGATCTTTTCCTTTTTAAATATTTCAATGGCTTTATTAAACCAGAATTCTGCAGTTCCGTAATCTTCATCAAGTAAAAATAATTTCCCCAACCCGAGTGAAAATTCACCTGCTAATATTTTATATCCCCTTATTTCACTTTGTAAATACAAATTTTTTCTGATCTTTAAAGCTTTCCGTTTTTTACCTTTAAACCATTCCAGATCAGATATTTTCTCCAAAACTCTGAGAGAATATATAACAAAACCTTTTTTTAAAAAATATTCCTTACTTCCGGACAGAAACAATTCAGCTTTTTCCATATCACCGGATTCCATAAGCTTTCCTGAATATTTAATATCAGCTATTCTTTTATTAAACTCAGACTCAATTTGATTGTAAAAACCAAGAGCCTTTTTTTTTTCTCCCCTATTTTCATTCAACAAAAAAGAATAAAGAAAAAAATCATCCTTTAACTCAGAAGACACATCTCCCTTTAGTTTGGAAAGGATCTTTTCAGCTTCCTCATAGTCCATTTTAATAAGAGAGATCTCACAAAGTTTTATTTCAAAAAATGGGTCACTAAAATCTCCATAACTCCTGATCATATCTTCTGCAAGTTCAATTTCCATTTCCTTTATCAGAAATAATATCAATCTTTTCAGAAGATATGTTTCCTTTCTGAAGTATTCCAGATTCTTAAAGATCAAGCTTTTTAAATATTCAAACGGAAACCTGTTTCCCCTCCACTGCAGGTCGGATAATAATATTTTATCCATTATTTCAGCCACCCGTGAAGGCTCAAAATTCTTTAAAGATATTTTAAGCTCCAGTTCCGGATATCCAAAAACTTCCAGGAGTTCCTCTAATATGGAAATTTCTTCTTCTGAAGAAATTAAACTCCTTAAATTTGCAGGAGAGTACAACCTTCCATCTTTTTTTTCAATTTGCCCACTGTTTATTAGATTATTTATATCACCATTTTCTGAAAGTGATAAAAAGTTATTTAATTCTTCTGTAGTTAACGGGAATGACCTTACAGTTTTAACAATTTTTTTTTCAGATAATGAATTTTTTTTTGAAGAAAATCTTTTTCCTGTATTTAATATATCATAAATATAATTTTTTCCATTTTCTGACAGAACAAGATCACAGGTTCCATCTAAAACATCCTGAAAAAAGATAAAATACAATTTTGAAATACCTGAGCCCTTAAATAAAAATCTGATAAATTCCTTATCTTTATTGTTCAATATTGTATCGATCACAAAAATAATTGATGTGAAAGTTGATTCTTTTAAAAAATTCTTTATATTACCGAATAACTTTTCAAAGTCCGAATCTCTTTTATCATCTTTTATGGAAAATATTCCATATATATATTGAAACAGATCGTCCACATTGGAATCAATATTTATCAGGAGAGAGCTTTTATCAAGGAAATTATTGAAAATATTATTTTTAATAAATCTCTTTTTTACCACATCTTTTACATACACTTTAATTGATATATTTTCATTTCCTTTTAACTGGGAAATTGGATATGAATCTATGATGGAAGTAGCAAAATCATCATAATTATAAAACCATATATTATTTTTATTGAATTTATACAAAGGTACAAGAGACCTGAAAATTTCAATTATCTGATTTTTTTTTATATCCTTAAATCTTTTATTATCCCTGAAAATTTTTGTGATAACCATTAAGTCATCTTCATCATTATCCTTATCCGGATCCAGTTTAAACTTTACATAGCTATTTTTTTCAATAAAAAATTTTCTAAAATTCAGAAATTTTATATCAAATTTTTTTTTGAGCAGATAAACAGATATAAACTGAATAAACACAAATTCAATATCAGTCCGCTCAAGCCTGCTCAGGGAATCAGGATCTCCTGTTTCAACAAGATCAACAAGAAGTTCTATTTCAAAACCGGTATTGGAAAAATAATGAATATTCTGGAGAAAATTAGAATATATTTTATAATTATTTTTAATCCCTTCCAGGTTTTCTTCAGAGAATACTAGTTTTTTTGTGGAAAGTTTATATTTATGTGTTTTTTCCAGAAAGGAAACCGTCCGTTTTTCAGAATCTTCCGGAAACAGATCTATTATCACTTATCAAAGAATTAGTAATTACAGTTTAGTCTTAAGACTTTCTCTTAATTCCGTTATATCTCTGAAAGATTTATTCTCTTTATATAACTCTTCCACAACCTGTAAAGCGGAAGAATAGTCTTCTTTCATTTTATATGAGATCACAAGTTCATATTTTACAGCCATATATTCTTCATTACTTCTTTTAGGAGTTTGCAATGCTTTATTAAACCAGGCAATTGAATCATCAACCATACCTTTATCTCTAAAACACATTCCAAGCAGGCCGGCAGAGTCAAAAAATTTCTTAGGATGTTTTGAAGCTATCAGAAATTCATGAATTGCTTCTTCTATCAGCCCCATTTCCTTATACGCTATTCCAAGGTTATACCTTGTATCAAAATCTTCCTGACCTATTTTTTCATCTACTCCTTTCTTAAATTCTTCAAATATTTCCATCATATTTTTTTCTACTGTTGATGTTCTCTGTTTTTCCAACTCTTTCATCCAGTGTTTAAGCGCCTCAAGTTCTCCGGGAATTCCATCTTCAATTTCCAGAAACTCTCCGGAATCGGCGAAAGATAATTCTTCTTTAAGAAGTTCCTCTTCATTTTCAAGCATAATATCATTATGGCTGATATCTTCAAAAGGAGATTCTTCTTCATCTGCAGATTCTTCTTCAATTGCATTTTCAAGGTTCAGCATCACCCCGGATGAAGATAATCCGGATGATTCTTTAGTATCTTTTTCTTCAACAGCGGGAGACTGAACAAGAATTTCTTCATCTATTTTATCTATAATAACATCACTATTTTCTTCAGGTTCTTCCATCTCAATTTCATATTGCATTTTGCTTATATCTGAAAATTCACTTTTAACCGGTACTTTCTCTTCCGGTAAAGGAATATTGTCAATATCAATATCAAATTTTGAATCCTCCATTTCCTGAACACCGGAACTTTCGTCGGAGAGGGATGTTTCTATATTAAAGATATCCTCATTTTTATCTAAAGCATCTGATAATTCGTTTTCCAATGGAATTGGCTTTTCAAGCTCAATATCCGCTTTATTTTCTTCCGGTATGATATCTCCGAAAGAAATTTCATCACCAATATTATCCTGATAATTTATATTTTCCCTGAATGTAGAAGAATCACTTTTATTAGCCGGGGCATCAGATTTTCCGTCAGTCAGTTCAAGTTCAAATTCATTCTCAACTCCGGAACCCAAAACTATTTCATTTACATCAAGTTCAGATTTTTCTTCTTCTTCCGGTCTGGCAATATCATCAATTTTATCAAGTTTTGCTTTTTTTAGTTTTTCAACCCTTTTTAAAATTTCTTTGTTTTCAGGAAATTTTTCGAGAAGTTCTTCAGCTAATTTTTCAGCATCTCCAAAATATCCATCATTAATGTAAAAGTCTATCTCTGATATGTAACCGGAAATGCTTTCCGATTTTTTAATATCAATTTTTTCGGGTTCCTTTTCAACAATACTTTCATCTTCAGAAAGTACAAGGACATCCGGGGAATCTGGTGGATAATTGATGTCAAGGTCAATTTCACGCATCCCTGAATTTTCAATATCGTCCATTTGGTCTTCAAGTTCACTCTGGTCAAAATTCATGTCAATATTAGTTCGTTCTTCTCCGGACAATTCAACCAGCTTTTCATCCTCAGGTGAGACTTTAGAAAGTTCTTCAAGAAGTACCTCATATTTTTCAAAGTTATTTTGAAGTTTATACAGGTCAAGAAGTTCTTTTCCCTCATCAAGTGCAGGTTTCATCTCTTTTCTTCTGGTGTATATGTCAAAGAGTTTTTCCCTGATCTTACAATTGGATGGAAATTCTTTCTTAATTTTTTTCAGAGTTTCAACTGCAATGTCAATTTCGCTTATTTTCAGTTTTTCTTCCACAACTCTGAGCTGGTGAGACACTATTTCATTTTCACGTTCTTCTTCATCAGATTTTTCCTGTATTTCAACTTCTTCTTTTGAAAGCTTTTCTCCTGTTAGTGCAGCCAGCTTTTCTTCATAATTAAATGGAGAATCCGATAGTTTTATCAGTTCTTCAAGAACAGCTCTTAATTCATCCTTCATACCCTTATTTTCATAAAGAGGCACAAGGGATTCATTTAAAGCAATCAGGTTGGTTTTTTTATCATTTTCTCTAAAAATTGATGCCAGTTTATGAAGAGCCGGAATGTAAGAATTATTCGAAGCAATTATTAATCTTAATAATGCAGTTGCATCTTCGATCTTTCCTTCCCCCATATAACGGTCAATTATGGGTATAAAAAGGTTAAAGGTTTTCTCATATTCTTCTCTTTGAAGATAAACCTTACCCAGTTTTAAAAGTACTTCAGTTTCATTGGGATCAATATCAGTGATCTTTTTAAAGATCATTTCAGCATCATCAACCTGATTCTTTTTAAAATAAAGCTCACCCAGTATTTTCAGCAGGTTAACATTTTTAAACAGTTCTGACCCAAGGCCCTTCAGCATTTTTATAGCTTTATCATCTTTCTGCTGAACTTTATATGAATAGACCAGTTTCTCAATTAATTTCAGATCCTTAACTTTTTTAATTACTCCGGAAAGTATTTCTTCGATTTTCGCATAATCCTTTTTGTTTAAAAGAATATCAGATGCAATCAAGTATTCACCTACAGCCATGTCCATTAATTTTTCTCTCATATAATTTTCAGCCAGGATCAGTCTCATCTTGATATTATTCCGGTCAAACTCCAGTATCTTTTTGTACATTTCAAGAGATTTTATCTGATTATTATTTCGTTTATATTCCTCAGCCATTTCAAGATATATCTGCTTTGCTTCAATTATCAAACCCTGCCTTGCATACAGCTCTGCAAGCCTGAATGAAGCCTGATCATATTTCGGATCTATTCTTGTGATCCTTTTATACATTGCAATGGCTTTAGTAAAGAACCCCTCTTTCAGATAATAATCTGCCATCCATTCAAATTGTTCGATGGCACTCTTTAAATTCTTATTTTTTAATTCTATATCGCCAATTATCCTTCTTACTTCCAGGTCGTCCGGTTTTATATTAAGAACTTTCTTAAATTCTTTTATTGCAGCATCATTTTTCTGCTGTCTGAAATATTTATTCGCTTTTTTTAAAAGTACTAATCTTTTTTCTGCCATTATTTTATCTTAAAACTTTTTCTATGAAAAAATGTATCTCCAATATTCTTAACAGCATTCACATGATCTTTTGTGGCATATCCCATATTTTTTTCAAGCCCATACCGGGAAAATACCATAGAAAATTTTTTCATAAGATCATCCCTGAAAACCTTAGCAATTATTGACGCTGCTGCAATTGACAAACTTTCTCTGTCTCCCTTAATAATTCCCTCACCTTTTATAGCTAAAAAGTCCGGATCCATACCGTCCATTAGAACATAATCAGGTATTATTTGCAAACCTTCGACTGCCATTTTCATTGATTCTTTAGTTGCATTTAAAATATTTATCCGG
Organism: Acidobacteriota bacterium; assembly: GCA_039714255.1. GTDB lineage: Bacteria > Acidobacteriota > Aminicenantia > UBA2199 > UBA2199 > UBA647. Next base: position 14,622 of record JBDLJQ010000012.1, on the reverse strand, counting down.
TCGATCTCATAATTCCAACTCCAACCAATGGAACAATCCAGAGAATCCTTATATATAATCTCAGCAAGGAACTCTCTTTTTTTTCTGCTTAATAGTTTTGAATCATTAATATCAGAATTAAGTTTTTCAGGATTCAGAACTACAGCACCTGAAACCACAGGCCCGAAAATAGCCCCCCGACCTACCTCATCAACCCCACAGATATATTTAAAATTTTGTTTTAGTAATTTTCTTTCAAAATCAAAAAGGTGCATTACCTGAGTTCTTTTAATCTTGCTGCTTTCCCCTTCAATTTTCTTAAATAATAAAGTTTTGCCCTTCTGACCTTTGAATGCTTTTTTACTTCTATTTTTTGCACTAATTTTGAATTCAGGGGGAAAATCCTTTCAATTGAGATACCAAATGATGTTTTTCTGACTGTGATAGTTTTTGCAATTCCACTGTTTTTCATTGCAATAATAGTCCCTTCAAAAATCTGTATCCTTTCTTTTCCACCCTCAACAACTCTATAAGAAACTCTTATTATATCTCCGGATCTCAGTTCCGGCAGATCACTTCTGATCTCTGAATAAAAATTCAAATTACCACTATTAGATTTGCTTTTGGATTCAGTTACCGGTTTCTCATCCTTTACTTCAATCTGATCAGGGGCTTTATCTTCTTCCACTGCTTTTTTCACTTCTTCCTTTTTTTCCTCTACAGCCTTCACATCATCTTTTATTACTTCAGTATCAACTTTTTTCCCAACATCCTTTGTTTCAATCTTTTTTTCAGTTTCCTTCTTTACACTTTCATCTTTTGCTTCAACTTTTTTATTTTCAGCCTGTTCCGTTTTTGTGCTCTTTTTTTTCTCATCAGACATTCTATTTCTCCTAAATGTATAATATTGGCACCATTGTACACCTTTTCTCTGTATTTTTCAATATTATAATTAATAAAATTTGACTGGTAAAAAATATTCTGATATAAACAGCGAGAGATTTAAAAAATAATTCACTTTTTCAAAATCAGGTTTTTATTTTTTGATGTTAAAATTTTAAGGAGCCATTATGAAAGCTGACAATAATTTCATAAAACAGATAACAAAAAGATCAGATGATTTTTCCAAATGGTACACTGATGTTATTAAAAGGGCTGAATTAGCTGATTATTCTCCCATGAAAGGGATGATGGTTATCAGGCCTTACGGATATGAGATATGGGAATTACTTCAGAAAAGCCTTGATAAAATGTTTAAAGATACAGGACATAAGAACGGATATTTCCCCATGTTCATTCCTGAAAGTTTACTTCAAAAAGAGGCTGATCACGTTGAAGGATTCGCTCCTGAAGTAGCATGGGTCACTCATGGCGGAAAAGAACCCCTGGAGGAAAAACTTGCTGTAAGGCCTACCTCTGAAGCAATTATATGTTCAATGTATTCAAAATGGATCACTTCCTGGAGAGATCTCCCGGTCCTTATAAATCAATGGGCAAATGTTGTAAGGTGGGAAAAAGTAACAAGGCCTTTTCTAAGAACCACTGAATTTCTCTGGCAGGAGGGACATACAGTACATGCAACGAGAGAAGAAGCATATGAAGAGACAATAAAAATACTTGAAATTTATAAAACTCTTTCTGAAGAATTCCTTGCGATCCCAGTAATTTCAGGACTAAAATCAGAAAGTGAAAAATTTGCCGGAGCAGAACAAACTTATGCAATTGAAGCCCTGATGCCTGACGGTAAAGCACTCCAGGCTGGAACTTCACATGACCTCGGCCAAAATTTTTCTAAAGCATTTAACATAAGGTTTGAAAATAAAGATCAAAAACTTGAATACGGCTGGCAGACTTCCTGGGGCGTTTCCACCAGGCTGATCGGGGCATTAATAATGATCCATGGTGATGATTCAGGTTTGATACTTCCCCCCAGGGTTGCACCAATAGAAGCTGTAATAGTACCTATCTCAAAGGGAAACTGGAAAGAATCAGTTCTCCCAACAGCGGAAGAGATCAGAAAAAACCTGAGCTCATCCGGATTTAGAATTCACCTTGATGACAGGGACACATATACTCCCGGATGGAAATTTTCAGAATGGGAAATGAGAGGAGTTCCAGTAAGAATAGAGATCGGGCCTAAGGATATTGAAAAGGGACAGGTAGTTCTGGTTAACAGGCTTAACAGGGAAAAATCATTCATAAAGCAGGAAGATCTTGAAAAAACACTTGAAGAACTACTTAAACAGATCCACATCGACCTTTTCGAAAGAGCAAAAAACTTCAGGGAACAAAATACCCGTGATGCCGGAAAACTTGAAGAGCTGGTTAAAATAATGAATACAGATAGAGGATTTGTAAGATCAGGATGGTGTGGAAGCAGTTCATGTGAAGAACAGGTAAAAGAAAAAACAGCAGCAACAATCAGGATAATACTTGATCAGAAAAAAGAAGAGTTAGAAAAATGTGTAGTATGTGGAAAAGATGCGGATAATACCGTTATTTTTGCAAAATCCTATTAATAATGTTGAAAAAAAAAAATTTTAGTGATATTATTGAAAAATGATCATAACTTGCCCTGATTGTAGTTCCAAATATAATGTACCGGATGAAAAAATCCAGGGCTCTATAAAACTAAAATGTTCAAAATGCCATAATATATTCACTTTTGACAAAAAAAGGGAAGATGAATCGGAAAGTAATAAAGATACTGCCAAGATCATAGAGAAAAGCATAGGTGATTCACTCTGGACTAATGAAAATTTAAAACTTCCTGAAGACCAGAAAATATCGATTGCAGTAATAAAAGGGGCAAGAGCCGGATATATCTACCATTTTTCTAAGCCTTATGTATTGATCGGACGGGGAAAAGTAGACCTGATAATTCCGGACAAAGAAGTTTCAAGAAAACATGTCGCCATAGAAGTAAGAAATAACAAAATATTTCTCAGAGACCTGGGAAGTACAAACAGCACTTTTATAAATGACACAAAGGTTTCTATTACCGAGATAAATGACCAGACGGAGTTCAGGATAGGTCAGACAACATTAATGCTGATAACTACCTTAAAGGATTAAAACATTGTGGCGTACATTAAAGTTATTCTTTAACTTTTTTATTACATCCATTATATTCACATTTTTCATATTTATTCTTATAATGTTTCTGAATCCTCATATTATTGCTTCAGATTTTGAGTTCCTTATCTTGTTTCTGAATTTATTTGCCTTTTATGGGCCTTTATGGTTCTTTATAATTGGAATTGTATTTTTTATAATTCAGTTTTTTGCAGAAAAAAAGTATAAGATAGGTATAATATCACCTCCTACAATAACTTATTTTCTATCTTTTACCATATTTAATATTTCAATAATATTCTATTCAAATTATGAGTACTATTATGATTTTTTCAGGTCAGATATAAGGTCAAAATTCGTTACTGTTCTGCTTATCAATCTATTTCTGGTTATAACCGGCATAATATTTGTTTTCTTTAAAAAAATAAATAAACGATGGGTTCAGGCTATTTTTCTTATTTTGTTAGCTTTCAATCTGATCAACTCCTATTCATCCATAATATCATTACCTGAAATGAGCAAAAACATTGAACATAGGATGCCAAACACTTCTGAATCTGATCCGAGAAAAATAAGAGTGGTGATAATGGATGGGATATCACATAAATTGATAAAATCCTATACAGCAGAACAAAAACTTCTAAACTTTAATCTGATGCTGAAGAACGGCGTTAGCGGAAGGATCCGGGGTTTTAAACCTAACTTCAACCTCTCTCTTATTAATTCAGCAATGTCAGGGTTAAAACCATATATGTTCAAATATCACTCTGATTATAAGTTCAGGTTCTCAGAACTGCCATTTGAATTTGATATGTTCCCTAAATATATTTTTTTTAGAAACTCTTCAGTCCTGAATTCGACAACATTTTTCAAGAAAAATGAGAATAACAGTTATACTGATAAAATAAGTACATATTACAAAAAGAACGGAAGTAATGTTGTTAAACTTTTTACACCTCAGACAATGCCAACTTATTCAGAGAAAGATTTGAAAAGCAAAAGTATATATATAAAATTATACTCGGATATTGTTCATGAAGAAGATGAAAAAGATACCAAATTTAATATTTTAAAAAAAAGATTTTACCTGGATGACCATATAAAGAACAGGATACCTGTATTGAAGGATGAAGACATTTCCTATGCTGTAGTACGGTTCCCCGGGCTTGGAATAATAAGCCGAATCTTCTATCAATATTCATGGCCTCAACTTTTCGGTGATATCCCTGAGAAAGATATAAAAAAATATGGAAGAATAATTGAACACTATTATGAATACTATGACTCTATCCTTGGAACATTAATCAGCTCTACCGGTGAAGATGAACTTCTGGTAATAATGAGTTTCTTTGAATATGAACCTCTCCCTGTCTGGAGACGGATACTTTTAAATCTTTTTAACAAAAGAGAGAGAGAAAGATATGTTTATTCTCCATATTCCAAGGGAACGATATTAATGTATGAAAGAAATAGCCTTAAAAAAGATTACGACCTGAAAACCATATCTATTCATGATATATTCCCTACACTTCTATATTATTCAGGTTTTCAACTTTCAAAAGAACTGGAGGGTGAAGTTCTTAAGGAGATATTTTCAGACGACTTTAAACTTAACAATCCAATCGAGATTATAACAGATTGAATTCTCTCTTGGGATATTCTCTGATTTCCCTATTTTGATTGACTGAAATAATCCTTTCCCCTATAATAATCTGATAATATGAAAAAATTCTCAGTTTTACTTTTTTTACTCCTTCTAATTACCGGATGTACCGGTATAAATAAAATTCCTGAAATATCGCCTGACCTGTCACTTAATAAGCTGATTATCAATACAAACTTAAATAAAGTTCATGCAGCAAAGGAATTTGATGATAAAGTATTCCTTTTTAATAGAAAGGGGAGAATATATCAGTACGATCCAGAGAAAGAAAGTACAAAATTAATATTAAATTTGAAAAATGATCTATCAGAAGTAGTTTCTTTTTTTAATAATTTTGCAATATTAAAAAGGGAAGATAAAAATAGCTATATAATATTTGACCTGAAAGATCAAAGGAAATTAAAAATTCCCCGATTAACAACCCTTGAAAAGATCCACGGAATAAGTACAGACATTATTATTTATCAGAACAAATCAGTTCTTACTATATATAATTATAATTTAAAGAAAGTTCTGAAAGAAATTAAGTATAAAAAATTAAAAATTTTTAATGTTAAGTTTGAAGAAAACATAATTTATATTTTAGGAAAAAAGATATTATATGTTTTCAATATATTGAATAATCATCTTGATGAAACTAAGCTGAATTCTGCAATATCTTCACCCTTTACAAAATCAGGGGACTACATTTATTTCGGTGCAGAAAAAAGAAAACTTGTAAAATTTTCATTAAAAAGAAAAAAAATCCTTTGGGAACGTATACTTCCATTAAAACTTATTCACAAACCTGTTGTAGCAGGCAACCTTATTTCAGTAACCCCGGAAGATAATAATATTTATTTTTTTACAAAAAGAGGCGGACTTAAATGGTGGAAAAAATTTGACTCTATTCCAGCTGCTCCTCCCGTAAAAATGGAAGACAATATTGCAGTGCTTCTGAGATCTGAAGAGAAAGGAATTATAAAATTTTATAATCCGAAAAAAAAAAGGGAACAGGTTTTTATTGAAGAAGATATGATATTTTTCAAATCACCTTTCTTCTACAAAGGTTATATTTATCTTTTTTCAAAAAGACCGGATACAAATGAAATTAACTTTATAAATATTGGGAATAAATTCGGGGCTGAAATTAAGATATCTCCAAAGGAAGAATTCTCTATAGGAAAATCCATAAAATTTTTTATAACCCCTGTTAATATTAAAACACCTGACATATCAATATTTATAAAATCTGAGGACAATAATGTGGTTTTCAAAAAAGATTTTAAAAAAAATAAAACCCCATCTTTTGCATGGATCCCGGAAAAAAAAGGGGATTATATTCTAAGTATAAATATAAAAGGTGAAAATGGCCCCTCTCTAAATGAAAAAAAAGAGATAAAAGTAGTTGATTTTGAGAAGATCTACCTGGATTATTTCTATTTGATCCAGAAAAACTGTAAAAAACCGGAAATAGAAAAGCGGGAAAAAATTGAAAAAGATTGATGAATATTTAACTAAAAAAAAGATCGAATATAAAAAAGACTCAGAGATCAGACAATTCTTAACTATCAAAGTAGGGGGAAAAGTTTCATATATTATAACAGTACATGAAACAGAAGAACTAAAAGGCCTCCTGCAATATCTTTTTTTTTCAGAGAGAAAATTTATCTTATTGGGTGGAGGAAGTAATATTATTTTCCCTGACAAAAGCAGTGATATTATTGTCATAATTAATAAAACATCAGGAATCACAGTACAGGATGATAATATAATCAAAGTAGATTCCGGAATTTCTAATAAATCCTTATTAAAATTCTGTTCAAAAAATAATATTGGAGGACTTGAGTTTCTTTCCGGTATTCCCGGTACTATCGGCGGAGCGGCTGCAGTAAATGCCGGTGCTTTCGGTGAATCAATTTCAGATATTCTTATAAATGCAGAGATATTTACAAATTCAGGTAAAACGGTCTTAAAAAGAAAAGAATACTTTAATTTTAAATATAGGAATTCTATCTTTAAATATGGAAATGAAGTTATATTGAGTATATATTTAAAATTTAACTTTGCAGAAAATGAAGATATAAAAAAGAAAGCAAGTGAAATTTTAAAGTTCAGGACTGAAAGACATCCTTCATATTCTGCACTTACTTCAGGATGTTTTTTCAAAAATCCTGTTGTTGAGGGGAAAAAGATCTCAGCAGGTAAACTTATTGAAAATTCCAATTTGAAAGGTTATAAGGATAGAAATATATTAATATCGGAAAAACACTCCAACTTTGTAATAAACACAGGGAAAGCAAGTTTTAAAGAGATTAAAGATATTGAAAAAAAGATCATAGGAAAAGTATATGAAGATAAAGGGATTTTCCTTGAAAGGGAAGTTATATTTATCTCTCCGGAAGGCAAAAAATATTAATACCCCGGATTCCAAACCAGGCAAAAAATGGAGTGGGAAATAAATGGGATTTATTTTATTTTTTATTGATGGTATTGGAATCGGAGAAGCATCATACAGGAACCCTTTTTTTAAAGCAGATCCTGAAATATTAAGATTGTGGCATGGAGCAGACCTGAGAATAGGAGGATTAAGTGTTAAACCCGTTGATCCATTACTTGGAATTCCCGGAATGCCTCAGAGTGCAACAGGCCAGACAACAATATTTACGGGAATTAATATTCCTGCATTGCTGAATAAGCATCATGGAAGTTTTCCCAACAGGCAAATGCGTAAGATCATAAAGAGTGATAACCTTTTAATAAAATTAAAAGACATCGGAGTAAAGGGCAGGTTTATTAATGCTTACCCAATGCATTCTGAACTTTTTTCCGAACCTAATATTAAAATAAATAAGGATGGAGATCTGATATTTTCAGATAATTTTCCAACGATATTTAAAAGGCGTATCTCTGTTACATCTTCAATAATAGTTTCCAATATGGTGAGCCCTTTTGATATAGAAGATATAAAAGAGAAAAGATCCCTATATCAGGAATATTCAAATGAATCTCTTATAAAGCATGGATTGGACCTCCCAGTTTATTCTCCTGAAAATGCAGGAGAAATAATTAGCGGCATATCCGGTAATTATGATTTCATTTTGTATGAATATTTTCAAACTGACGTCTTTGCTCACAGAAAACTGCCGGAGGAAAAATTTGAGTTGATCAAAAATCTTGACCGGCTGATCGGACGTTTAATATCTACTTTAAACAAAAGAACCGATACACTGATGATCATCAGTGATCATGGTAATATGGAAGATGCTTCCACAAAGAACCATACTCGTAACTATGTACCACTTATTTTATGGGGAAAAGGTAGAGAGGAATTGTCCAGAGAGATCAATTCAATTTCAGATATAACACCCTCAATTCTGAATTATTTTAAGTTTTAAGCTTTATAAGGTTATTGTCTATTGTCTTATTTAGTATATTGATATTTATATTTTTGATCTCTGCGACTCTGTCTGCAACATATTTTACTCTTGAAGGGTTGTTAACCTTTCCTCTGAAAGGTTCGGGAGAAAGATAAGGAGAATCTGTTTCAGTAAAAAGCTGCTCTGAAGGCGTTATCTTAACAATATCTCTCAGATATTCAGCTTTTTTAAAGGTTATGATACCGGAAAATGAGATATAATACCCTCTGGAGATAATTTCCATTGCATCTTCCATATTCCCCGTATAACAATGAAATACAACCGGGTTTTCAAACGACAGATCTTCAAGAGAAGACAGTACATCTTTTTCAGCATTCCTTGAATGGATAATGAGGGGAAGCCCCAGTTCCTTTGCAAGAGATATCTGTCTTTTAAAAACATTAATCTGGTTATCCGGTTTTGAAAGGTTATAATAATAATCCAATCCGGCTTCCCCCACCCCTATCACACCGGGATTATCACAAAAATCCAATATTTTTTTTTCAATTTCCGGGGAATATAAATCAGCATTGTGTGGATGGGCTGCAGTCATTATTGAGATATTTTTATTAAGCTTTGCTACTTCCATAGTTATCCTGTGTGAATCTTTTTCATAGGGGTCGGCAACAGTAATTATTTTTGAAACTCCGGATTTAAAAATATCATCAACAAGTAAATCCCTGTTGTCTGAAAATTCGTTACTATCCAGATGACAATGAAAATCTATATATCCCATAGTTTATTATAACACGGAATAATAAATTTGACTTTCCCTTCCCGTTAAGATATAAAAATTCTTTAATCAAATAAATCAAGCGAGGATAATATGGATGGTTTTTTACATTGGCTCGACACAGTTTTTGTAGGATATAACACTTATATCGGAGGATATCTTCTTCTGGCAATTCTAATTCCGACAGGAATCTTCTTTTCAATAAAATTCAAATTTCTCCATATAACAAAACTCTGGCATTCATTAAAAGTAATTGCGGGAAAATATGACAAAAAAGGAGATGAAGGAGATATAAATCACTTCAGGGCCCTTACAACTGCATTATCTGCTACAGTGGGAACAGGAAATATTGTGGGAGTTGCCCTCGCTATTTATGTAGGAGGGCCCGGTGCAGTGTTCTGGATGTGGGTTACAGGATTCCTCGGGATGATGCTTAAATTTGTCGAAAGCACACTCTCTTTAAAATTCAGAAAGGTTAATGAAGACGGCTCAATATCCGGAGGGCCGATGTATTATATGGAACACGGGTTAAAGGAAAAATTAGGGCCCACCTTTTCAAAGATGTTGGCACTGGTCTTTGCAGGTGCCACTTTGATGTGTTCTATGGGGACAGGGAATATGGCGCAATCGAATTCGATCTCGGATATACTCAACAAGAATTATGATATTCCGACTTATATTTCAGGGATCATTATAACAGCATTTGTTCTTCTGGTTATTATCGGGGGAATAAAAAGGATCGCTGAAGTTACTTCCAAACTTGTCCCTTTCATGGCAATTCTTTATGTTTTAAGCGCATTGATAATTCTGGTGGTTTTCTATAAACAGATACCACATGCATTCTACCTTATTATCACTGATGCATTTACCGGCACTGCTGCAAAAGGGGGATTTGTTGGTGCTGTTTTCCTTATAACAATTAAACAGGGCGTCGCAAGAGGACTATTTTCAAATGAAGGTGGACAGGGATCAGCTGCAATAGCTCATGCCGCTGCAAAAACAAAACACCCGGTCAGAGAAGGGCTTGTTGCATCTGTAGGCCCCATGGTGGATACTATTATTATATGCACTATTACTGCTCTTGTAATAATTGTTTCGGGTGCCTGGACAAGTGGAGTACAGGGCGTAGGAATGACCGTAGTAGGATTTACAAACGGATTTTCTCTGATCGGAATCGGATATGCCGCCAAGCATATAGTAGCTGCAGGCCTGTTATTGTTTGCATTCTCAACAATTATTTCCTGGTCATATTATGGTTCAAGAGCTTCAGAATATCTTTTCGGCCCCAGATCAATTAAACCCTACAGACTGGTATATGGATTTTTTGTATTTTTAGGATCCGTATGGGGATTGGAACTTGTCTGGCATTTCGTAGATATGGTTATCACTTTTATGACAATTCCTAACCTCTTTGCTATATTATTACTCACACCGGTGGTGCAAAAAGAGATCAAAGCTTACTTTACCCATATGAAGGAACTTAAGAACAATAATAGTTTTTAAAGATTTTTATATATAGAAGTAAGAAGACAGAAGTAAGGAGTCAGAAGAAAAAAATTCGAAGTGCGGAATTTAAATTTCCTCAATGACGATTCTTTTCTATTTCCCAAGTACTTTTTTCAATTTTTCTATAAAAAAATTATTATCTTCCTCAAACCCTACGGTTACCCGCATCCCATCCGGAACTCCAAAAGCTCTCAATGGCCTGATAATAACTCCCTCTCTGAGCAGTTTATCATTCAGTTCCTTTATATCTGAATCGGGAAAGAACATAAGAAAATTTGTTTCCGATGGGATAACATTTACTCCCATTTTTTTGAGTTCATTATATAGTTTTTTCCTGTTTCGAATGTTGATCTCTCTTGAGGAAATTTTAAATTCATCGTTCTCCAGGGAAGAAATGGCTGCCTGCTGAGCAATCCTTGTAACATTAAAAGGTGCTTTCACCCTTCCCATATAAGAGATAACATTCTCTCCACCCAGTGCATATCCTATTCTGAGGCCTGCAAGTCCATAGATCTTGGAAAAAGTCCTTAGTATTATAAGGTTTTTTTTCTTATTTATCATATCAATACCACTGAAATATTTTTCCTGATCTTCAACATATTCTTCATAAGCATTATCCAGGACAATAATTATATTTTCCGGTACTTTTTTTATAAAATTTTCTATCTCCTTTTTAGGAAGTAACGTTCCGGTAGGATTATTGGGATTGGTTATAAAAATTATTTTTACTTTTTCATCTATCATCCCATAGATCTTATTCAGATCAAACCTGAATTGGCCATCCATCTCTGCTTCAAGGAATGACTCTTTTCCGGAATTTTCTATCGCAGCTATCTTATACATAATAAAGGTTTTTTCTGAAGTCAGGACCCTTTCTCCCGGCTTAAGAAAGGCCTTTACTATCATCCTGATTATCTCCACGGAACCCGCTCCAACAAGAACATTTTTAAAACCAACATTATTATTTTCAGCTATTTTCTTCTTAAGATAAAAACTGTCAGAATCCGGATATGTGGAAATATTTTTTAACTCATTTGTAATAGCTTTCTTCACATTTTCGGGAACCTCGGAAGGATTTTCATTTGAAGCAAGTTTTACAATTTTATTTAATCCAAAATTTCTACGGATCTCCTCAATTGGTTTACCTGCTTTATAAGGCATTAATTCAAGTATATTCGTGTTTAACAGATTTTCCATTTAAATCTCCTCTGAAAACAAAATTGTCAAAAAGTAAATATGATCTTTTTATATCAATCAAATAATGATGGCTGTTCCTTATCTTCAAACATTTCAGTCAGTTCTTCAAGGGAAGGAAGCTCTGAAAGATCATTAAGTCCGAAATACAATAAAAACTCGTGAGTTGTTGAGTATAATGCAGGCAGTCCCGGGACTTTTTTTCTCCCTGTTATCTTTATTAATTTTTTCTGTAGAAGATTTTTTACAGGCCCAACTGAATTAACATTTCTAAGGTCTGAAATTTCAGCCAGTGTAACCGGTTGTCTGTATGCAACAATGGAAAGTGTCTCAAGTGAAGGAATTGTCAATTTAGATGATCTCCTGATAGTAAAAAAATCTTTTAATTTTTCATGCATATCAGGTTTTGTTGACAGATGTAATCCCCCGCCGCTTCTTTTAAGAAAAAGCCCTCTGTTATTATCCATTAAATCTTTTTCAAAACTTCTTAATAATTTTTCAAAATCTTCGATTCTTCTGCAACCCAGATAATCAATAAGCCTTTCGGGTTCTATGGGATCTTTTGATACAAAAAGTACAGATTCCAGAAAAGCTATTTTTTCATTTTCATCATCAAACAGAGGCTCCTTTTTTTCTGTCATTGAACGATCTCCCCTGAATCAAACTTCCAAACTGAAATAGTGTCAAAAATAGCTTTCTGAATTGCCACAATAAATTTTTGTTTTGCCATTTCCAGCATCGTGAAGAAACTAACAAGTATCTCTTCTGAGGTATCCATATTCTCTATATACTTATTAAAATTCATAAAGCCTTCAGTTTCAAGGATCTTCAATATCTCCTTTCTTTTCTTTTCTATTGAATAATTTTTAGAATCCAGAAAAAGTACTTCTTTGCCATCCTCTCTTTTTAGCAGATTTAAAAATATTTCAGCAAGTTGAAAAGATGAAACCTCTTTAAGGTCAAATTCACTATTCTCAAAATTTTCCTTAACATCTTCCCTTTTCCACAACATCAGTTCACGCCCTTCCATTTCCTTCAGCAGTTTTGATATTTTCTGGATCTTATCATATTCAATAAGAGTTTCCATCAGTTTTTTTTCCGGTGACTCTTCCTCTAATATGGCAGGCCTGGGCAATAATGATCTCGATTTTATATAGATAAGAGTTGAAGCAGTCATAAGAAAATCCCCTTCTCTGGCAGGGTTTACACCTTTACTATTTTCCAGATAGCTTAAATATTCACGGGTAATTTCAGTAATATTTATTTCATAAATATTCATTTTATTCTTTCTTATCAGATGAAGAAGCAGGTCAAAAGGGCCGTCATAAAATTCAGCCTGTATCTTGTAAATATCTGATCCCGGAGTAAAATGAATTTCAGACATATTTTTTTCAGATCCTGATCAATTCCCTTACTTTCTCTAATGTCTCTTTTGCAACTTTCCTGGCCCTTATTGTACCGGCGTTCAGAATATCCCCGGTATCGATCTTTTTATACTTTTCTCTTCGCTCCCTTACAGGATCAAGGAAATCATTCAGGTTTTTTATTAGTATTTTTTTACAATCAATACATCCTATTGAAGCTGCAGCACAATCTTTAACAATGGACTCCTGTTCTTCTTTTTTTGAAAAAGATTTATGAAGTGAAAATACGGGACATTCCTCTGCCACACCGGGATCTGTTCTTCTTTGCCTTCTTGTATCGGTTTTCATCGGCCTTATTTTTTTTTCGACTTCTTCTGCACTATCAGAAAGAAAGATAGAATTATCATAGCTCTTACTCATTTTTCTTCCGTCTGTTCCAAGCAATTTCGGGACAGGGGTCAAAAATTCCTGTGGCTCTGCAAAAAACTCACCATAAAGGTTGTTAAATCTCCTTACTATCTCCCTGGCCAGCTCAAGATGAAATACCTGATCTTCTCCTACCGGAACAAGGTTTCCCCTTACTATTATGATATCTATTGTTTGTAAAAGAGGATAACCCAGAAAACCTATGGTATTAATATCCCTGTCCTTTAACTGCTGCTGCTGTTCTTTAAAGGTTGGGACCCTTTCAAGCCACCCCAGTGGTACGAACATGGAAAAAAGGAGATAAAGTTCAGATATTTCCTTTATCTGCGACTGAATGAACAATGTACTTTTTTCCGGATCAATTCCCATGCTGAGCCAGTCTATAATAGTTTCCTTTACATAATCCTTAATATTTGAAGGATCCTGATAGTCAGTGGTCAATGCATGCCAGTCAACAACGGAAAAAAAACACTGATGCTTTTCCTGAAGGTCTATCCAGTTCTTTAATGCCCCGGCCCAATGTCCAAGATGAAGCATTCCTGTGGGCCTCATTCCGCTCATTATTATTTTTTCTTTCATGATCTTTTATCCGAAATAGAGAATTCTCATAACCAGGTTAATAACAGGCCGTGCAATTATATTAAAAATATTCAGGTAGATCACAGCCATAAGAATGAGAAAACCATATGGTTCAATTTTTTTAAAAGTAACAAGAGCTTCCCCTTCAAGAAATCCTTCCAGGATCCTGCTTCCATCCAGAGGAGGAATAGGTAATAAATTGAATATTGCTAGAAATATATTGATAAGGATAAGATTGATCAGTATCAGAGCAATAGCTTCAATACCTTTTGAACCAAAGGAAGACATACCCAGAACCCCTATATTTTTTAATATAAGAAAAACTACAACGCCTGAAATGGCAAGGATAATATTTGAGACAGGTCCTGCCGCAGCAATATATATTCCGTCTTTTTTCGGATTTCTGAGATTAAAAGGGTTTACCATTACCGGTTTTGCCCATCCGAAAACAGGTGCTCCTGCAAGTGCCAGGATAACAGGGAAAATAATTGTTCCTATAGGGTCAATATGAGCTATGGGATTAAGTGATATTCTACCCTGAAGCCTTCCTGTGGGGTCTCCGAACCTTTCTGCCATCCAGGCATGAGCAGATTCATGAACTGATAGTGCAAATAGAACTACAAGGAATTGTATGGCGATTGTAATGATGTTTCCCATTAAGAAAAAATAACATAAATCCCCATATCAGTCAAATAAAATACCCTG
>JBDLJQ010000011.1:0-62677 GCA_039714255.1 Acidobacteriota bacterium | reverse complement strand
GTGGGGATAATTGAGACCAGGCCTTCGATATCCTGGGAAGGATCAAGTATATCGGAAAACCTGACTTCTATTCCGGGGCTTTCACCCTGATCAAATTTAATAACATCGGTTATATTCAGTTTTTTCACCGGATCCAGCCTTATCTCTTTCTTTATATCTTCGGAAATTTCAAGTTTATCTTTTTTTATGATGAGCGAAAGATCGGTTCCTCCTTTACTTCTGACAATGGTTGATGAAACAAAATAGAATTTTGTATCTATGGTTCCCCCCTTCCAGTCAAGGGGGATAACAGAATTTTCTTCCATAAGAAATATGCTGTCTTTTACTTTTTCAAGTTCAGAACTTTCTGTGAATGAGATCTCGCCTTTATATTTTACAAGGCCCGGTTCATTCTCTTTAACTATATCGAACTCTCCGGTTATGGCATTAATTTCCCTGCCTGCAACTTTAAAACTGCAATTAAAAGGTTTGGCCTGCTTATATTGAGGAAGAAGATCGTTAAATTTTATAACACCTGAATATTTTTTGTAAAATTTCAGTTTAGAGTTGGGTATAAAAACTATTGTCCTTCTGTCTTTCCATTTTGATATTCCGTCTATTCCGGGTGAAAAACTGAAAATATTTTTTTTTATTACGGTCCCTACCTTATCCTTATCTGCTACCGGGTTTACAAATCTGATGAATATCGGGTCACCGGATGAGATGATCCCTGATGTTACATGGCTGATGATCTTTGCTGTATCTTTTGTATATTGTTTCGGGAGTTGTGAATCCTTTTCTTTCTTTCCACAGGAAATATTCATGACCAGAACTGACAGGGTCAGAATAAATAATATCCTTGAAATATATGTTAAATTTATTATCGACTTGTGAATCTTCCTCATAAAAAACCTCCTTTCAGAAGATTATAAAAAAACGGGGTTATTTTATCAAACTTTGACGGGTATAACCTTTTTCCTGCAGGAAAAAATATCTTATTATCATGCTTAATTATTGATTTCTTTGAGTGGTTATATTATAGTGCTTTTATGAAAATGGTAATGAATCTTCCTAATGTTCTCAGTTCAATGAGGATATTTCTGATGCCTGTTATATTCTTCCTTATTATTAATTCAACTCCTCAAAATTATGGTATTCTTGTCCTTATATATTTGTTTTCAATCCTTTTTGATTTCCTTGATGGATATTTTGCAAGAAAGTTTTCTCAGATCACAGATTTTGGAAAGCTTCTTGACCCTGTTGCCGACAAGCTTCTCATGTTTTTTATTCTCATTGCGTTAATAATTAAAACTGACTTTCCATTGTGGGTTGCAATACCAATATTTCTGAGGGATTTTCTAATATTGCTTGCAAGCTTTTTCATATACAGGAAAAATAAAAAAATAAAACCTTCAATTACCATAGGAAAAGTTGCATTCGGAAGCCTGAGTTTCCTTATTTTTCTATATATTCTGGGGCTGAATTCCTCAACAGACCTGGATCTTTTAAAGAAATTTGTATCTGTATTTACCATAAGTTTTCTTTTGTGGTCATGGTTTGAATATTTATTGATCTATTTAAGGGAAAAAAATGGGTAAGAAAAAAAATATATTAATAGTTGATGATGAAAAGGATATAGGGAACCTTCTTAAAGATTTTCTCGAAGGAGAAGGGTTTGATGTGACTCTTGCCTGTGACGGGAAAAAAGCTGCAATTCTGCTTGAGGAAATAAAATTTGACCTGATGATTATAGATATGCTCCTCCCTGGAGAACACGGGATAGATCTGATACTGAACATGAAAAATAAGTTTATGAAGCCTGTAATAGTTATGTCAGGTGTTTATAGCAGGAAGGAAATCCTCTCTATACTGAAAGACTACAATGTAAAATATTTCTTTAAAAAACCTTTTGACCTCGCAGAGATCCTTAAATGTGTAAAACAGCTCTTTTATGAAGAATCGTTATAATTCTTTCAGCTCTTTTTTAAAAGAAAAATTTTCCGGAATAAAAGTAAGAAAGATACCTGTTAATGCAGGTTTTCAGTGCCCGAACAAGAATGGGGACATTTCAAATAAAGGCTGTATATTTTGTGATGCATATGGATCAGGGCCTATCAGGTCTTTCAGGTTATCAATCAGAGAACAGATCGAAAACTATATCCGAAAGCATAAAGGTGATAAATTTATTGCATATTATCAGGCACATTCCAATACTTATGCTCAATTGGGAGAACTTGAAGAAAAGTACAGGATCATTTTTGATTATGAGGATATTGTAGGTTTCTTTATAGGGACACGGCCGGATTCAATTAAAGATGAAGTATACCCTCTGTTGGACAGGATTAATAATAAAACCTATCTTACAATTGAGTTAGGCCTTCAGTCAATTCATGAAAAAAGTCTCATTTTCCTTAACCGGAATCATACATATGAAAAATTTCTGGAGACATTCTTTAAACTTAAAAAGATGGATGTTGATGTTCTGGTTCATCTTATTGTAGGGATCCCGGGAGAAAGCCGGGAGGATATGAAAGCAACTGTAAGGGAAATGAACAGGATAAAGCCTGCAGGGGTAAAATTTCATCTTTTGCATGCCCTGAAGAATACTTATCTCAATGAGCTTTATGGAAGAGGAGAGATACCCCTGATGGAGATGGATGACTATATTGAGACCATAGTAGAACTTGTCGGAGGGCTTGATCCTGATATTGTTATTCACAGGCTGACAGGGGAGAGGGATAAAGAGATATTTGTTGCACCCCAATGGGCTCTTAACAAGAACAAAGTAATTAACTCGATAAACAAAAGAATGGAAGAGCTGGACCTGTTCCAGGGAAAATATTATTGATGAAGTGGCAGGTCCCCGTATCTGCACGGTTCCTGAAAAAATTGAATTTCCCGGAATCATTTACCTGAGAAACCAAATAGCGTATAATAGGCTTTTGTTTTTGTTAAATTCCGGATGGAGGAAAATTTATGGTAAAAGAGAAGAAAAAAGAAATTGCACCGTTAGTGCTGAAAAATGGAATTTTTGTTGTGGGGCACCCGCGAAGTGGTACATCACTTGCGTGTCAACTGGTAGAGAGTGCAGGTGTGAGTTTCCCTTCTGATCTTGGTGCTGACAAGTACAATAAAGAGGGATATTTTGAACTTTCAGATGCAAAAGAGTTGGAAAAAAAACTTATCGATAAAGCCATGACCGATGAAAATATCAAGGAACTTAATAAGGTTGTTAAAACTTTGAACGATGCAAAAGGGCTTACAGGTTTGAAGATCGTTCATATCCCTTCAATTTTCTTCTATACTCATATTGCAAAAAATATGAGGGTTGTGTTCATTTACAGGAATCCTGCAGATGTAAAATCGAGTATGCTGAGAAGGGGAATTTCCCAGTTCAAACATTCCTGGTTTGAGAATAACAATGCCCTGATCGCTGCATATGAAAATATTCCAAAAAGTATTGTTATAAGTTATGAATCGATCCTGGAAAGGCGCGACACTGTTGTAAAAGGTTTTAAAAAACTCGGGTTTAACATAGATCTGGATGTTATGAAAAAGGGACACAGAACACAGGAGAATAGTAATATTGTCCTGACAGATGATGAAAAAAATCTTTATAATTATTTGAAAAAATTAGAAAAAAAGAGCTGCAGATAAAAGGTGGATCATGAGCGATAGTGAAAAAATAGATATTTTTGATGAGGACTCACAAAATCTTTTTGCAAACCTTGTCTCATTTAATATAAATCCTGAAGAGGTTTGTATGGGATTTGGTATCAGGGATGTAAAAGATCCCAAAACTGTCAATGTTCATACTTATATGCACATGACAATCCCACATTTTCTGAGGTATGCGGAAACCGTTAACAAGCAGGTGGAGCTTTTAATAGATAAAGGTGTAATTTCCCGGGAACCGGAACAATAGCCGCCGGTTAAGTTATTTTGTATTCCTGTACTATCCTGTGTGAGAATTTGTTTTTCATCTTTCCCGTTTCATAATCTAATTCAGATCCCAGAGCGGAATGGGGTATGAGATAGACCACGATCATCATTATTGAGGCAGTAACAACCCACCATCTGCTCTTTTTTTTCAATAGAAAAGCTGCCAGCCAGAAAATAAAGGCAAAAAGTGTTTTGTTGTCAGTCAGGTCGTATCCAAAGGGGAAACCCGTCCAGAGGTCACCAAATGCATATTTTTGGACAATGGGGCCAAGTATTAATCCACCAATTATTACTATACCCAGAGTCCAGTTTACCATCCATAAATAGTTTCCATTTTTTCTCAGGGCTTCAAAGCCGGTCCTGATGGCAAAGAAAAAACTTAATATCATAAAAATAATATGTGTAAGCAGAAAGATTGAAGGAACTTCGTCTTTAAACCTGACCACTACTGTATTTCCCTTGTTGAGGATCAGTTCTTTTTCCCCGGAGACAAGTTTCACACTGTATTCAAGTTTTCCTGCAGTTGGTTCACCCGGGAGAAATCCGGAAAATTCTCCGGCTTCTTTTTTCATTTCAAATTCTGACCATTCATCACTACTCTTATATCTTCTATATTTTAAAAATGCTGAATTGACAGAATCTCCGGTTTTAACTTTTACAGGGAAATTCTGAAGTGATGTAAAGCTTCTTAAAAACTTATAGCTTACTTCTGATCCTTCAAACATTTCTGAGGCTTTTAAGGGGTGGGTTGGCCCTGTCATCCTCTGATAAAATACTATTGCTATAGTACAGACAAATGCAGCGATCCACAGTAATACTGAAATTTTTTTACTCATATATTCTCCTGATAATAGTATTATTATAAATTTATCGTTAATTTTTTGTCAAGTATTGTCTGGCTAAAGAGAGTTAATGACAATTGAAACATATTGACATAAGTTTATTATTGAATACAATATATTTGAAAATGGGAAGTTTGGGGCAAAATCTTTTGGAGATGCGTGAAGAAAGGGGAAAAACCCTTGAGGAAGTTTCCTCCCTTTCCGGACTTAATATCAGGGCTCTTTCTGCTCTTGAGAATGGAGAGTTCAATTTTTTCAGAGGTAATTTTTATTTTATTAATTATTTAAAAAGTTACCTTGATTTTCTGGAAGTGGATCATGAAAGATTTTTTTCCCGGTTTGAAGGTGAGATCAATTTAATTAAGGAAGTAAAAAAAGAACCGGGGAAAATATATTTTTCAGGTATAAAATATTCCAAGTTCAGCCGGAGAGGAGTTTTGATAAAGGTTATAATTTTCCTTATTGTATTTGCAGGGATATTTTATGCAGGGTTCTATAAGAAAGGGTTCAAGTTCGATTTTTTGTCTTCGGCAAAAGAGGTTTCGCTACCGGGAACGGGGATTGGATATGATTTTTCAAGGTTTTCGGAGCATGATTTCTCACCTCTGGAGCTTAAAATAAAATTTAAAGGCAAATGCTGGGTACAGTTATTCAGAGGGAATAAAAAGGTAATTGAAAAGGTTTTTTCAGATGGAGAAACAATTCTGGAGTCAGGATATGAATTATTGCTTTTAATGGGCAATCCTTCAGCTGCTGATATTTTTATTAATAAAATAAAGATCACAAGATTTGCAGAGTCACCGGAAAGCATTAAATTAAGGATAAATCCGATGAACATGGAGAGTTTTTACTGATGGAAAAAATACTTTCAAAAGATCCGATCCTGGAAAAGATTGTTAATGGAACAGCAAGTGATGAGGTGTTGGAATTATTTGTCGGGAAGAATCTTCCTTTGAGGGAAGAAGAATATCTTGAAGGTTTAATTATATTAATAAATAACTCAAAATTTGGTGAAAAAGCATCAAATTGTTTTAAAGAGCTCAACAGTTCAGTGAAACTTGGTTATGTTACAAAGAAAGAGGCTAATCATAATGTTGTACGTCATATTCTTGCAGATGCACTTGATATTAATGAGCCTGAAATAGTTTTTGAGGTTATAAACAATCAGTCATTACCCGGTGACCTGTTGAAAAAAATAGGAGAACAGGGTTCTCTTAACATGCTTGAAGTCTTGGTAGAAAATCAGATAAAAATGATAGCTTACCCTGAAATTATGGAAGCAGCTGAGAATAATGAAAATGCAAATGGTTATGTAAAAGGGAAGATCAATGAGATAAGGGAGTTTTATCTTAGTGATAATGAAGTTGAGCTTATTTCAGAAGATGATGTCCTTGAAGATCTGAAAGATATTATGTCTTCTCTGGAAATGTCTGATATTCTCAGAGATGTTGACGGGGGAGAGACAATTGAGGATATGATTGTTGAAGAAAAGGCATTAACTGCCCTTCAAAAGATCAACAATCTGAAACTCCCACAGAAAGTAAGGCTGGCTCTGGAGGGAAATAAAACAGAGAGGATGATATTGTTAAGAGATCCGAGTAAAGTTATTGTTAAAGCCGTCCTGGACAGCCCGAAAATTTCAGAATCTGAAATACTTATATTTCTGAATATTAAAAGTATTGACAAAGAATTCATAGAAAAAATTGCAAAGAATAAGGAGTGGACAAGAAAGTATCCCATTGTACTGGGGCTTGTAAAAAATCCGAAATCACCGGTATCACAAACTATGAGTATGGTAAAAAAACTTCATATCAGGGACCTTAAGATCCTGGCCAAAGACAGAAATGCCAATCCTGTTATCAGAAAATTTGCATTTAATCTTATGCAGCAGAGAGACGGAGTAAAATAATTTCCTTTTTTTCCAGTTAATCAGATCTCTTTAAACAGCTCTATCATAAAGTCAAGAACCATTCCGACGGTTCCGATATGGATCTTTTCATCCGGGCTGTGGGGATATTTAAGAGTCGGTCCTATTGAGATCATATCCATCCCCGGATTTTTATCACCGATTATTCCACACTCAAGTCCGGCGTGAATAATCTCGACAACTGGTTTTTTATTGTACATTTTTTCATAAAGTTTTGTGCTTTTTGCAAGAAGGAGTGAATCCATGTTTGGCTGCCATGGCGGATATCCATCTCCACTATCTGCAGTTCCTCCTGAAAGTCTTGCAACAGCTTCTATCCCGTCTGTCAAAGCATTTAATCTTGAAACAACCGAGCTTCTCTGACTTGTTAATATTTTAAGATTTCCGTCTTCAACAGATACATTAGCAAGGTTATTTGATGTTTCAACCAGATTCTCAATTGCAGTGGACATAGCAGAAACTCCATGAGGAACTGCTGTTACAAAATCAAGGACCTTTTTTAATCCTTCAACAGGATGTGCTTTTTCAAGGCCGGGGCCTTTGTCCAGCCCTACCTCCAGGTTGAGGTCAGGATCTGTATCAATAAATTCTGACTTTAATGTTTTTTCACTCTCTTTAACAGAAGCAGCTACTTTCTCAAAATTTTCCTCTTTGAAGAACAATGTGGCTTCTGCATCTCTGGGTATTGCGTTATGTGCACTTCCCCCTTTTATATCGGCAAGCATGACATCTATATCATCTTTCAGGATATTTTTAAAAACCCTTGTCAAAACTTTTATTGCATTAGCCTTTTCCAGGGCGATATCAATTCCCGAGTGGCCGCCCTTCATTCCACCGGCTTTTATTTTATATTGTTTGTATCCTGAGGGTACATTTTCATTTTCAAAAGGAATTGAAAGGTGAGTGTTTATCCCTCCGGCGCATCCTACTGTAAAAACCCCTTCATCTTCCGAGTCAACATTTATCAGGACCTTACCTTCAATAAAACCGGGCTCCAGTGAGTTGGCACCTGTAAGGCCTGTCTCTTCATCCACTGTAAAAAGTAATTCCAGAGGAGGATGATCTATATTTTTATCCTCTGCTATTGCCAATGCCATTGCTATTGCAATACCGTTATCTGCCCCCAGTGTTGTTTTATCTGCAGTGAGCCATTCTCCATCATAGACCAGCTTAATGGGATCTTTTGAAAAATCGTGATCTGAATCAGGAGTTTTTTCACATACCATATCAAGATGTCCCTGGATAACTGTGACAGGTGAATTTTCAAAGCCCTTTGTTGCAGGTATCTTAATAAGAAGATTGTTTACGCTATCTGTTTTATATTCATAATTTCCCTTTTTTGCCCAATCGATCAACCAGCTGACTATCTGGTCTTCACTTTTTGAACATCTGGGAATTTTGCTTATTTCTTCAAACCATTTCAGAACTTCTCTGGTTTTTTCATGTTGGATTTCTTTCATTGTTTTCTCCTTTTCATTTTAAAGATTTAATATATGGAAATTACAGGTGTTTGTCAAGATAAAATATTTTTATTCTCCGTTGATCTGAACTGCAATTTTTCTTTTATGGGGTTTATTGTCAAATTCCAGAAAAATTACCTGTTGCCATGTCCCCAATATAAGTTTTTTCTCTGAGAACGGGATCGTTATTGAAGGGCCTATCATAGTTGCTCTGAGGTGCGAATGTCCGTTTCCGTC
This sequence comes from Acidobacteriota bacterium, assembly GCA_039714255.1. Lineage (GTDB taxonomy): Bacteria > Acidobacteriota > Aminicenantia > UBA2199 > UBA2199 > UBA647. The sequence continues at coordinate 54,290 of JBDLJQ010000011.1, read as the reverse complement.
ATGCCAGGTTTCATTATGAGAATATATCCGGTTTTCCGGGATAAGTTTTTCCATAAGTTCCGGGAAATCTTCAATTAATCCCGGTTCATATTCGATGGTGGATAGAGCCCCGGTTGCTCCCGGTACAAAAACAAGAATATTTCCATCTGAAATATCAGATCTTTCCACCAGCTGAATGAGATCTCCGGTAATATTTATTATTTCGTTCTTACCCTGAGTGGAAAAACCGAGATAGTGCAATTCTGTCATAAATCAATTATAACAACGGTTTTATCTAATTGCAAAATAGGTTTGGGAGTGATAAAATGATCGGAATGAACCTGAAAGAGATAAAAAAACCAGTTGAAAAACTGATTGATTCTACAAATAATATTCTCTCATCAACTGTCATGAGTGATGTGAGTCTTATTAATGATATAAAAAAACTTGTTCCGTTCACAAAGGGGAAAAAAATACGCTCAATGCTTTTGTTTCTCCTCAGCGGAATGAATAATAATCTCTCCGAAGACCTGCCTGTTGTTGCATCTTCGGTTGAGCTTTTCCATCTTTCCAGCCTGATACATGATGATATTCTGGACAATGCAAAATTAAGGAGAGGGGAAAAAACCCTCAATGATAATTTTGGTAATCTTATTTCGGTACTAGGTGGAGACTTTCTGTTCGTTCATTCATTAAATCTGATGAACAGTTTAACAGACAGGGAGCTGATGAACATACTTTTGTTATCTACAAAAATAATGGTTGAGGGACAGATCCAGGAGATAGAGAATAATTTTAACCATGATATCAGCTTTGAAACTTACAATGAGATCATAGAGAAGAAAACTTCATCTCTCTTTGCAGCTGTTTCTGAAATGGCAGCTGCCATTAATGGTTTCGATAAAGATAAAAGAGAACAGTTTTACAGATTTGGAATAAATTTCGGAAATATATTTCAGATCAGTGATGATCTCCTCGATATTTTTTCAAACACTTCGGGAAAAGAACAGTTCAAAGACCTTATAGAGGGGAAAACCACACTCCCTTATATATTGTTAAGGGATAAGTGTGATTGTGATGTTAAAAAATATTTTTCATCTGAACACCGGGAGAAACTCCTCGAACTTTTTGAAGAATATAATATAAAGGAGCTGTCTCTGAAAAAAGTGGATGAATATTATGCTGAATGTCTGGAGTTCCTTGAAACCTTTCCTGATTCTGCCTACAAAGACTCTCTGCAGAAACTGCTTGCTTTTATAAGATACAGAGACTATTGACCGAATTTTTTCTACTTGCAGGGGGATACGGTAAAAGGGCAGAACCCTTAAGCAGTTACCTTCCGAAACCAATTTTTCCCCTTAACGGGATTCCCCTGATAAGCCACATCTCATCTCAACTAAAAAAGGGGGGTGTCTCCAGAGGGAATGTGAACCTGTGTCACATGGGTGAAAAAATAGAGAATATTCCTCTGCCGGGCCTGGATATTGAATATATTAATGAGAAAGTGTTGTCAGGAAACAGGGTGTTAAAAGAGGCGGCTGAAATGGATGGTGAATATCTGCTTGTGGTGAACGGAGATACCTATATGGAAGTTCCGGTTCGTGAACTTATAAAAAAGGTTGATTCTTCGGGAGCTGACGGGGCGGTCCTCTTAAGGGCGAAGGGCGATGGCGTATATTCTTCGGTGATATTTAACGGTGAAAACTTTCTGAAGAGGGATAAAGATCCGGTGGCCGGACAGTTCATGTATACCGGAGTATCTGTCTTCAGGAAAGAAATTGTAAATGAATTTAGAGAAGAAAATCTTTTTGATTCTCTGGAGAGGATCGGAGCTAATATTAAGGTTTTGATCTATGATGGGATCTGGTTTGACCTTGGGACACCTGAATTGTATTTTTCTGCCGATTCCGGTTTCCGGAAATATTACGGGATCAAAAATACAAACTCATTATCGTCCAATGTTTCTATTTTACCAGAATCCGATATAACAAATTCAATAATCTGGGAAAATACACAAGTCGGTAATAGAGTGAAGTTGAATAATTGTATTGTTACCGGAAACATGAGCCTTGAAAACTGCAATTATTCGAATAAGATAATAACACCCTCCAGAATCTATGATCTTAAAATATAAATTTTATAAGGGAGAGATACTACCAGTTTACCGGTTTCCGGCTGATTGGCATTGTCATACACCTGCACCCTCCGCCGCCTCTTGATAGCTCAGACCCTTTTATAGTAACTACATATTTTTCATGATCGTCCAGATTAACTTTGCTTTTTATCACATCAGAAGCTTTAATTATTTCAAATCCGTTCCTGTTAAGTGCGTCAATAGTATAGTGATTCCTGCCATAACCGATCACTTTCCCTTCACCAAGAGCGAAAAAATTAGCACCACTGTGCCATTGCTCCCTCTCCTGAACCCAGGGATCCTGATCTCCACCGCAATAAACCGGTTTCAGGTCAAGCCCGAGTTTTTTCAATGCCTCCAGGATATTTTTTTCTTCCCTTATGAAATTTACTTTTCCGTTATCCAGGCAGATATGGACGGTATGATATTTATTGGGGCTGAGGATTGCAGGTTCATATATCATACATGTATCTACATCGAGCATGGTAAAGATCATATCAATATGGATGAACGATTCAGGTTTTGGCGGTAGTTCCTGGATGATCAGGTTTATTTTTTTCTTACTCTCATTTAATTTATCTATTATAAAGTCTATCCCTTCCGGTGAGGTCCTGGCTCCTATCCCGATCACAAGGATGTCATCTCTAACAACCAGAATATCTCCGCCTTCAATTGACACCGATTCGTTCATATTTTCATTGTTAAGGGGGTTTATTGTTTTGGTGTTGAACATCGGGTGAAAATCAAAGATCGTTTCCATTATGATAGCTTCACGGCCTCTTACTTTGTTCTTCATCCTTCCGATAAAAATTGAATCTGATATAACTATTGATGAGTCCCTGGTAAAGAAAAAGTTATGAAGGGGTTTAAGTGAATATCTCTCTTTACTAAGAAATTTGGTAAGATTATCCTTCTCCATGATCACACCTTCGATAAGCATGGCGGCTAATTCCGGACTTTCTCTCTCCATCAAAAAGTTTTTTATGTCATAAACATTCTCATTTAAACATATTTTATTGATCAGATCGGCCTTTACCTTTTCATTGGCAAGGACTTTTTCCAGAAGTTCCTTAACCTGGAAAGTTTTTGATATCTTATTCAAAACTCCAGGCAGGAGGGAATATTCCTTTGATGCAACCGTCAGATTCAATATATCACTATATAAGGCCCTCTCTGCATTTTCCGGGGTCATATTTTCTACTTCCCTGCCTGGTGTATGGAGGATCACTCCTTCCAGAGCACCAATTTCGGAATTAACTGATATTTTAAAATTTTTCCCCATAATAACTCCTTTGCCTGTAACGATTATATACTTTTAGGGAGCAACGAGTCAAAGGATTAATAAGAAGACAGGAGTCAGAAGTAAGAAGTCAGACAAACATTGGTACTTGTCCCTATTTATATTTAATGGCTTTCACCGATATCGCTATTGTTACCGCGGAAAATGATAGTTTTTTTTAAATTCGGCGCAGCCATCTATCTGCTGTCGCGGGCCCCGCAGGGACTGTCGTTAATATCGACAGGACTGAGGACCGGCAGCATAGGCGGATGAGAACATCCGGCGCGGGAGCGAAGTAGATGATGGCGAGAGCCGTATGAAATAAAGCATTTGTTTAGGTATGGAATTTTAAACGGTGTATGGTTTTTATTTAAGGTTTTTTACTTTTTCGATCAGTTTTTCAGCTCTTTCACTGAAGGGGGAGAACATATTCTGTAAACTTTTTAACTCTTTTAATGCTTCCTTTTTTTTGTTCATCCTCAACAATGCTATGCTCTTGTAAAATAAAGCTTCATCATAGTATGAAGGATCCATATCTTTTATTATTGAGTCAAAATTTTTTACTGCATCACCGGGTTTATTATTGATAAGAAGAATTATCCCTTTAAAGAATAATGTCCGGGGTGTCTCTGTTGGTGTGCTTTTTAAATGCTTTAATGCTGATTTGTAATCGCCTCTGTTATAGTATTCCATTGCAGAGTAGAATTTATCATTATTGATATGGTTTCTTGTTTCATTTTTTATAAATGCAGGTATTTCAAATGCAGTGATCTTTTTCAGATCCCCCAGATCTTTTTTATGGTTAATGTATAAGAATGAAGAGAATGCAATTAGCAAAAAAGAGGCGAAGATCATCGCGGGTTTAAAAATCAATGATGGCGCTCTTCTTCCCGAAGTGACGATTGTTATTTTTTTTTTATAAATGCTTTCTGATATCTTAAGTGAAGTGAAACAGTTATCACAAATAAAATAATGTTCTTCAAATGGTTCCCTCTCCTCTTCAGGCAGAATCCCGGCCAGATAACCTTCTATAAGTTCTTCAAATTTTCCGCAGTCCATTTTATCCTCTATTATTTATATACATCTTCGGATTTAAATATCTCATTTTTTATTTTTTTTAGCGCTCTTTCTTTTCTGACACTTACATAGTGTTTTGTTTTCTTTGTAATAATTGAAATTTCTTCAATGGTTTTTTCCAACAGGTAAAAATTTTTAAGAATTATTTTATCAATTTCTTTCAGGTTATCAAGGTATTTATTTATGACCTCTATCATTTTCTTATTCTCAATTTTATTTTCTTCTTCAAAATTATAAAATGAGATATGCTCTTCTTCAGCTTTTTTCTTTATATTCTGCCCCCTTTTTTTCTTATAGAAGTAGTTATAAACCACCCTCTTTGCTATTCCGAATATAAAGGGAGCGATATAATTATCCTCGCGGATCTTATCTTTACCAACTGCTTCAAAAAATGAAGTAAACACTTCCTGAACAAGATCTTCATAGTTGCTTTCGCCTTTAATTCTTGACTTAAAATAGGTAAAGAGTCTCGAATTGTATTTTTTTATAAGGGATAATTCTGCTTTACTGTCTTTATTCTTTAGTTTTTCTGATAAAGAATTATTCTTTTCCATCAGGTTTTTTGTATTCACCTCTCGAATTTGTTTTATTTTAAACAAATTCTTCCATATAATCAATAAATTGAAAAAAAAATAAAAATAATTTAATATTGGACTTATGAAATTCAATGCAATATTAATATTGCTGGTAATTTTAATTGTTTTTTCCGGGCATTTAAATTCAGGGGATACTTCTAAAGATTTTGATCAGATAGAAAAAAATAAACTGAAAAATAAAATATATAATCTTGCCCTGGGTACGAAAGAGAAAAAATACAGGGAAGTGCTGGGGAAAATATTTGAGATTTATAAAAGGAAAGGAGGCCGGCAACAAACACTGAATTTTTATATTTCACTTGTGAGATCAAGAAAACACCGGTTTATAGCTCCTTATTCATACTATTATTTATCCCGGTTCTATTCCGGCAAAAAACGGAAATTCTACCTTATGAAAGGGCTGGATAATTCATTCAGAGTAAGTACAAAGATATTTTCACTTAAGAACCTTCACTGGCATTTTAAAGTTAAAGGTGACAGGAAGAATGAATTAAAATACGTTATTAAACTGATAAATCTGCAGAAAGAATCTTCAGACATTGTCGGCCTTGAAGATTCTCTGTTCTCTATTGCAAATTTCTTTAAAACAGATAGTGATTATTTAAAAGCACTTCAATATTTTTTTGAAGCAAAAAAATATTCATTCAGGCTCCGCAGAAGTGGAAATGGATATATATTTTATGAGATAGGGAGGGTTTTTTTCGTTCTTGGAAAAACAGGCCTGGCAAAAAAATATTTAAAAAAATCTCTTGATCATGCCATAAAGTTCAATAATAATGACCTGAAGGTCAGGGCCCTTAATTCCTACAGCAGAATATTTTATGAAAAACGTGATTACCGTAAAGCATTAAAATATAGCGAATTGAGCACACAACTGGAAGAAAAGTTGGGGACATACCTTGATACAATGATGTCTAACTACAGGAAGGCATTGATCTACTTCAGGACCGGAAAGGAAGATGAGGGGATGGCCCTGCTAAAAAAAGCAGTGAAATCAGGACTGGAGAACAACCGTTTTACAGAATTACTGTCTGTTATTTCGGATTATACTGAGAGGCTTATTAATACGGGCCGTCAGGAAGAGGCAAAGGCTTACCTGTCAAAGATCGATGATATATATGCGCCTTATTACAAGGGATATTTTTTCTATTATTATCTGAAAGCTGTTTCATTTGAGAGGAGAGGCTCTCTTAAAAATGCTGTATATTTTTATAACAAAACCCTTCAAAATCTTGATAAATATTTCATTTTATTGAAAAATCAGAAATATTATCTTTATAAAACAAATATTTCAATCATATATTCCCGTATTGCCCGGTTCTATTTTAAAATGTTTGATTTAACAAATAATGTGAAATATTTAAATAAGGCTATTTTTATTGGAGAAGTGAAAAATTCATTTATTTATAAACTAAAAAGCGGAAAGAGTAGTAAATATGAAAATATTATTAAGGAAAGGGAAAAGATCAAAAAAGAAGTAAAGGTACTAGTATCAAAACTTTCAGGATTTTCCGGTGGAATTATTTCAGATAAGGGCCGGTTTTACAGGAAGAAGATAAAACGACTTAACGTCCAGGTCATGGAGTTAAATGAATTTTTACTTGAAACTCCTGTCGAATATATAAAATACAGGATCAATGAGCTAAAGTTGGGAAAGATCCGGAAAAACCTGAGGCCTGGAAGTGTGATAATTAAATTTATGGTACTTGAAGATTATTGTTATATTTTTTTGATAGATAAAAAATCGATAGGTTATAAGCGGATCGAAACAGAATCAAAAATTATACTTGATATGGCCAGGAGGCTTACTGCTCCTTTTGATGATTTTTCTAACGGGGAGGTCGATTTTCTGAGGGTTCGTTTTGATATTGAGCTTGCAAACAGGTTATATAAAATATTGCTTGAAGATGTCCTTGAATTTCAGAGGGATAAGAGAACTTTATATATAATTCCGGATAAAGAGCTTTTTAAACTTCCATTCGAAGCATTTGTCACAAAGATCTTAAGGAGGAAAAGTGACCCCGGAGTTGTGTTTTCTGAATATGCGAATGCCCGCTTCCTTATAGAGGATTTTTCTGTTTCCTATTTTTTCTCGCTTTTTCATTTCCAGAAAAAATACAAACTTCCCAGAAAACCAATATATATTACTGCTTTCGGAAATCCTGAAATGGATAAAATAGTGATGGAAAATTTGAGTATATCAGGAAATTCAATTGGAAGCCTGGGGAGAATTCCATCTTCAGAATCTGAAATATTAGATATAAAGAAAATTTATGGAAGTAAAAAGGGGCGATATTATCTTGGAGATAGTTTTACAAAAAAGAATTTTAAGAATAATGCAAAGAGATCAAGGATAATTCATCTTGCTACTCACTTTATAAATAATAAAAATTTTCCGAGATATTCTTCATTTGTTTTTTCCAGGGGGGATAAGGAGGATCCGCTATTCTATGTTTCTGATCTTTCAAAATTAAAATTGAATAGTGAACTTGTTTTCCTGAGTGCCTGTGAAAGCTCAGAAAAAAACCTTATGGGAGAACAGGGTTTGAAGGGGATGACAGCATCATTCAGTAGTGCCGGTGTTAAATCCATGATATCCAGTTTGTGGCCGGTGGATGAGTTCAGTTCAAAAATAATATCGCCATTTTATAAAGAACTTAAAAATGAATTGAGCGGGAATCCTGATATTCCGGAAGTTTTGAGGAGAGTAAAGATAAATTTTTTTAAACTCAGGGAAAAGGTGAAAAAGGGCCTTGTGATTTCATACAGACATCCGATCATATGGGCTACGTTCATACTTTATAATTTTTACTATTAAATAAATGAGATATATTTTAAAGTTTTCTATATATAAGATAAGGAGAGTTTTATGAAAATAAATAAACTTATTATTATTGTAACTATTTTTTCTTTTTTTGGATTTTTAAATGCAGATAATATTAATTATAACCCGGGGCAGATCTATGTTGGCACACAGGTCAATTTTTCACTGCAGGGTGGGCCTCCGAGTGCTATCCATACTTATACCTGGACATTCGGAGATAATTCTCCTCCGGTTACAGGACAGAATACATCGGTTTCCCACACCTATAAAGAACCGGGTAATTATACGGTAAAGTGTGAAAGGCCGGCCGGGAACAGCGGGAACATGGTTGAGGTTACCGTTCCAATCACAGTTGATGACAGGAGAGAAGTTAAAGCTATCGGTAGTAATTTTACAGCTGGTATGGAAATTTCTTTTGAAACGGACTATTTTGTTGAATCAAACCTTAAATGGGATTTTGGAGATGGTACAGTAAATAGCGGGCCGAAAGACAGAAAACACACTTATCAGAACCAGGGTAACTATACTGTTAAAGTGAAAGATTATAATGGAAATACTCAGACGGAGATCACCTGTTCGGTTAGTGTTAATCCCGATAGCAGGTCCATTACATTTTCCCCTTCTCCGGCAATACAGGGAAAGAAGGTTGCTTTCCAGGCAAATGATTTTGGTTCCAATAACCTTAAATGGGATTTTGGTGACGGGGTCTCAAACGGGGGCGCGGCAATGGAGCATACATATTCAGGTTCGGGAAATTTTACAGTAAAAGTTACAGACCTTAATATAGGCCCGGGCAGTTTTGTGCAAATCTCCATAAATGTCCAGCCTGATAACAGAACTATATCAATGAATCCTCAGAACCCCGGACTATATGAGGAGGTCACATTTACAGCTTCTAATTTTGGTTCTTCCGGTATTGAGTGGGACTTTGATAAGGGCGAAAAGAAGAATAACGGGGGTACTGTTGAAAAACACACTTTTAAAAATCTCGGTCAGTTTACAATTAAAGCACGGGAATCAGGAACGAGCAACTCCTTTAAAAGTATTAACGTTAATGTCAGCCAGGATAAAAGGAAGATCGAATTTCAACCTTCGTCCGCGACAATTGGACAGCAGATCAATATTAAGCTTGCCGGCAGCAGTGCAAATACTGTTAACTGGAAGATCGGAAATGATAATCCTTTAAATAATTCTCCCAGAGAGATCCAGTACAAATTTAAAGAATCAGGCATGATCGAAGTTACTGCAAATATTCAGGATCAGACCCCGGTGAAAAATTCAATAAATATAATTGACAACAGATCCCTCTCAATGAATCCTCAGAATCCCGGACTCTATGAAGAGGTGACTTTTACGGCTTCAAACTTTCCTTTACAGAGTTTGGAGTGGGATTTTGATAGAGGAGATAAGAAAAATAATGGAGCGACCGTTGAAAAACACACTTTTAAAAATCTCGGGCAGTATACTGTTAAAGCAAGAGCGGCTGGCACAAACAACTCTTATAAAAGTATTAACGTTAATATCGGCCAGGATAAAAGGAGGATCGAATTTCAACCTCCTTCTGCAAATGTCGGCCAGCAGATCAATATCAAACTCGCAGGCAGCAATGCTAATACTGTTAACTGGAAGATCGGTAATGATAATCCCCTGAATAATTCTCCCGGGAATATCCAGTATAAATTCAAAGACCCCGGTAGATTTGAAGTTATTGCAAATATTCAGGATCAGACCCCGGTGAAAAATTCCATTAATATCAATGACAACAGATCGGTGATTGTCTCAAGTAAAACAGTATTTGTAAAAAGTGATGTAAAAATAGATGCCATTAACTTTAACACAATGAACCTTAAATGGGATTTCGGGAATGGTGTTGTTAAAAACGGAGGAAAACAGCAAGTCCACAAATATACTGTTCCCGGTAATTTTAATATAAAAGTATATGATTTTGACGGGCAGTCAAAAATAGCTGTAACAGCCGGGATAAATGTGAAAAGGGATAACAGGGAGATCGTATCCGATTACAGGACAATTTTTCAGAATGTTGATGTTGAACTGGAGGGAAGGAATTTCCTGGAAAACAATGTAAGCTGGAATTTTGGAGACGGTGCCGTCCGGATGGGAGGAAAAAGGATATCTCACAAATTTAAAAGGACAGGATCGTTCATTGTCACCGCTGTTGACAAGGGCGGAAGGGATACAAAAAAATTCACTAAGAAGTTTGTTGTTAAAAAAGATAATCGGAGTATCTCAGTTCCTAACCAGATTATGTCCGGAGTTCCTTTTGACATGTACCTGAAAAACACAGCTGGTGGAAATTATGAATGGAAGTTTTCAAATGGGAAAAAAATTTCCGGTATTGCCATGAAAGCAGGAAAATTTGATTCTGCCGGAGAAAAATTTCTTACTATTATTGACAAGTCCGGGAAGTATCCTCCGATAACAAAAAAAATAATAGTAGTTCCCGATGAGAGGAGCCTTAAACTGAGCTCAAAAAATGTGCTCCCCGGAGATATAGTAAAAGTAACCGGAGTTAATTTCAAGGGTGCTAAGGTAGAGTGGAACTTTGGGGATGGCAGTCCTTCAAAAAGCGGAGGCAGGATTGTTTCCCACAAATTCAATAAAAATGGAACTTATAAGGTTGTGGCAAAAGATTTTGGAGGCAAAGGGAAAAAATTATTTGAAAAAACAGTTGTTGTTTCAGACCTTACACCCGGTTTTGAAGTTCAGGCAATTGAACTTAAGTTTTCTAACGGTAAGTATTACAGGATTGTCCCCAAGAACAGTTTTTCACCCAAATATCTGATGAGGCTGAAAGCAAAAGGGAGAGGCCTGATAAAAGGCAAATGGCTGTTGAATGGAGATGTGTTCAGCCTGTTTTCCATGAGCCTTTATGACAACCGGATAGCAGTTCTTAAGGAGTCAGATATGCCGAAACTTCCTGTAATTGATCCCGGGATCCATAAGATAACTTTTGAGTTCACAAATTATAATTTTCAGGGAAATATCCCGATCCTGAGATATTTTGTTACCAATAGTGGTGCTGTAAAAATATTATCTCCGGAAGATGGTACAAAAATTGTAAGATCAAAAAAGATCGAAGTAAAATGGGAAAAACTGAAAGATCAAAAACGGAAATTTGAAATTGCAATCTCAGGAATCCCTTTTCAGTTCCTTAAGGAGAAACAGATATCCTGGAAGAAGGTGGGAAGTAAAAACACATTCAAAATAAAACTAAAGGGTTTTAAATCAGGAGAGTGGGTATATTGGCAGGTGCGTGTCCTTGATATTTCCGGGAATATAGATACTGCATCTGAAATTGCATCATTCAGGATTCTCTAAAAGGTATTAAGTATCGGATAATGTTTTGTTGTAAAAAAAAAAAAATTTTTGTAAACTTTACCAAAGGGGGCAAAATGAGGATCAAAACTTTCTTAAGTATTTTTGCATTAATTGTACTAATTTTTTCTTTTAATCTTGAATCTTTCACATTTTCTAATTATCTACCCAGGATTGAAAAAGGAAAAGAAGCAGTAACTATAAAAGTAAGTACATTAAGCAGAAGCAAAGATTTCTATATTTATTATAAGACAGATGGAATTGATAAATATCAGGTAAGAAAGATGAAAATTGATAAAGACGGTTATATCTATTACAGACTTCCGATTGAAAATCTCTATGGGGCCAGGGTAGATTATTTTATAGTTGATTCCGGGAAGGATAAAAAAAAAATCATGTCCCCGGTATTTACTGTTACAAAGTTTACCACGAAAGAATCTCCTGAAGTATATTTCATGAGTGATAATTCCGGTTCGACGGCAGTGAAGAAAAAAAATCCCTTTCTTAAATTGAGTGCTTCATTATCGACAAGTACAAAGCTGATGGATAATAATGATTATCCGGGAAAGGATTTCACAGCAAGCAGCAATATGAGGTTATATAAGAATATTTATGATAATGAATATCAGTTTGATTTTGATTCTAATTTTACTTATATGGACAAGAACAGCATTAGCGAAAATGAGAGTCAGATCAACCTTACAAGTATGATGGTCAGATTTAAAAAAGGGAATCATAAATTTGAAGTGGGCGATGTATCAATAAATAATACCGAGTTTACAACTTCATATTTGAGCAGGAGAGGCCTGAACTATGAGATGAACGGGCAGAAAATTTATGTGAATGCTTTTACTACTAATTCACAACAGAAAAAGGGGTTTGACGGATTCGGGATCCCCGCACCAAGAGCAAATCTTTTTGGTACAACAATAGGGTATAATTATAAATCAATGTTTAAGGTCAGGGCCCTTTTCCTTACCGGAAAAGATACAGTAGACAGTAAAACAGTGGTAAGTACAGATGATCTTTACAGAGAAGGAAACCTTATCTCAACCTGGAGTGAACTTCATCTTTTTAAGAATAAACTTTCTCTGAAAGGTGAATATTCACGTAGTAATTTTGGAAAAGGGGAAGATAGTGATGATGTTACAAAAGAGAGTGATTCTGCATGGAAAGCCGGATTTAACTACAATTACAAAATTCTTAATGCAAGTGCAAACTATAAAAAAATAGGCAGTAAATATAATTCCATAGCAAACCTTTTTTTAAGCAACGATAAGGAAGGGTTAACAAGTAATATAGGCCTTACTTTCAAATCTGCATCTTTATATGTTACTTATCTTGACCAGAAGGATTATATTGACAATCCCCTCCAGGATATGCTTCACACAAAAAATATGAATACAACTTTCAGCTGGCTGATAGGGAACCATTTTAAGGTGGGGGCGAATTTTGGTGTCAATAACCTTAAATATGATAAATCCACCGGCCTTCAGAATTCAGGTACCGACATGAATACTACAAAATATTCTGGATCCTTAGGGTTCATGTCAGGAAGTAACGGGATAACTTTGAAGGTGGGAAAGACAGAATCGGAGAATTTTACATCAAATATTGATGCTTCAGTAGCATTAAATCTAAAATTAGGTAAGTTCCTTACATTTTATCCGACTGTTTCTTATACCAATACTGAAAATTTTTCAGATAATAGTGAATCCAATATGATGAGTGTTTATATAAGTTCAGAGCTTTCCTTTATCCCGCAGGTCTTTACCCTCTCTATGTCAGGGTCTTATTCCAACAGTGAAAGTGCTCACTCTAACTCAAAAAGTACGAGTCTGAATGCAAACCTGAATTTTTATATGACAAAACTATTCAAATATAAGATCACTCCCACCTTATCAATCAAAGGGAAATATCAGGAAAGTGATTATAACGGTACTAAAACAGACAGTACAGCTGTTTACCTTCAGTTTGACCTCTCATTTTAAGAGAAAGAGTATATTGCGGGGTGATCAGGCTTATAGATATGTATAGGAAAAATGTTGTTTTATCAGGAATTGTTTTTTTTGCCACCTTTCTGATAATTTTTTCTGCATTTTCATATTCTAACAATCTTACCCCTCTTCTCCATTTGAATATTAAAGGAGAATTTGATTCTCCATTGATCTTTAAAGAAGCAACTAATATAAATTTTTATAAAGGGTGGTTTGATATAAAAAAATCTCCGACCTCAGTTTCACTTTCCTCAATTTACAGATTTTTTTCGTATGGAGGGAAGGATATATCAATTGAACTGGAGTTAATAAAGAGAGGTGATTATAAAAAAAGCCTTAAAATTGACCTTCTCATAAATGATCATTATGTAAAAAGGCTGGACCTTGATAAAAAGAGCCTGTTCTCTGTTTCAATATCCGACTCAAATGTCAGGGCCGGTGATAATTTTTTAAAATTTAAAATTGTCGATCCTCCGGACAGCTTTTTCAGGAAAGATACATCTGAGAATAAATTGAAATTTTTCACTTTAAAAAGAATATACTTTAAAAGTTTTAGTAACAGGGGGAAATTATATACAAAAATGTTGGAAAAAGAGAAAGATTTCTTTCAACCTTCAAATACATTTTTTACAGTTACAATTGACCCGGAGAGTGATAAAAACCTTAATGTTATATTTTTCCTGAAAGGGACCCCTCTGAAAGATGACTGTGTTGTTATAAAAAGGAAAGATTCAAATAATAAGATAAAGATCATTGAAAAAATCACTCTGAAAAAAGGTAAGGTGACAAAAAACTACAGATTTTCTGATCTGAAGAAGGGAAAGTTATTTAAATATATTTTTGAATTTAAATCAAAAAAAAGTTTCAGTTTTCTGGTATGGGAAAAATTTATTGTAAATAGAAAAAGTTTACAGAATATAAGTAAAGTTTCTGCCAGGCCACTGAAAACAAAACCACATATTTTTTTTATTGTTCTTGATGCAGCGAGAGCCGACCTGTTAAACAGAACGGTGAACGGGGTTGAAGTGACACCGTTTTTGAATGGTTTTTTTAATAAAGCTGTGAATTATACTAATTTTTTTTCCAATGCCCCCTTTACAGGCAGCAGCATGGCATCATTTTTCACATCCATGTTATCTGAGGTCCATTCCTTAAGAAATATATCAGATTCAATTCCACCTTTGTTGAAAACCATCCCTCTGTTTTTAAAAAGGGCAGGCTTCAGATCCTATGCTTTTATAGGGAATCTTGTCCTGCTGAATTTAAAGGTTATAAAAGATTTTGATGAGGTTATACCTATAGCAGATAAAGAAAAATTAATCGACAGCAGGTCTTATAGTAGTTACAATGATATAGATAAAGTTTTGGGATCTATAAAAAAACTTGATCTTTCCAGACCTAATTTTGTTTATATCCATTTTCTTCCGCCACACAGGCCTTATAAACCTCCTGAAAAAAAATTTAAGGAATTTTCATCCACAAATTCAAATATTATTAAATTGAAAAGTAAGTTTAACGGATATTCACATGAGTTCCTGAATTCATCGTATTTAAAATATCTTGATAATGCCGGATATGGAGATTATCTTCTGGGGGAGGTTTTATCACTTTTAAAGAAAAAGAATATTTTTGAAAATTCGATGATAATTGTTACATCAGATCATGGTGATGCATTCGGTGAGCATGAATTGGTCGGCCACCTGACCTCAAACTACATGGAAATGATATATATACCTTTTGCGATCAAATTTCCCGGCCGTAATAAAAAAAAAATCATTGAAAGTTTTTGTTCTAACATTGACCTTTTACCTACTATTGCTTCATTGTTTGGAATAACACCTGACCCGGCCTGGCAGGGAGATGTTATGTCCCAAGGCAAAAAGGGGAACAGAAAGCTTTTGTATTCCAGAGCTGTTGATAAAGAGATCAACAGTTCTGTTCTTGATACAGGTAAAAAATATAAATATATATATAATTCCGGAATTTCGGAACTTTATAATATTTCTTCAGATCCATTTGAATCAAAAAATATATCTGAACATAGACCATTTTACTCATCTTATTTTAAGAGACTTCTTTTTGAAAAGATCATTGAGAATACTGATATAAGGAAATATTTGAAATTAGCGGCAAGTCCTGTAAAATTTTCAGAGAAGGATAAAAAGGTTTTAAAAAGCCTGGGGTATTTGAAATGATATATTTTTTGATTTTTAAGGAAGAGAACAGGAGGTAAGAAATGAAAAAACTATTTATTCTGATTTTTATACTGTCATTTTCTTTTATTTGTTATTCAATTGAAGTATTACCGTCTTCCGGGCCGTATGAACCGGGACAGACAATTAGTTTCAGGGGCACCGATCCCTCCTGGCAAAGTTATAATGGTACATGGGATTTTGGTGACGGGTCACCGACTGTGATGGCTTGGGACCCTTATAATAACTGGATCTCTCATACTTACAGTTCTCCGGGGACTTATAAAGTTTATCTTACTCAACCGGTTGGTTATGTACCCCAGGAGCTCGAGGTCATGACCATTTCGGTTGCAAAAACCAGATATATTACATTATTACCCAACCCTCCTCATGCAGGAGAGACAATTACCTTTACTGCTCATGAGTTCGATAACCCCAACAATATTTCCTGGGATTTCGGAGATGGAACAGTTCTGCTCCGAAAATCGAGAAGAGGCCGTATAACTGCCGGTTCTGTAGTTACCCATATTTATCAGAATCAGGGCAGCTATATTGTAAAGGCAGAGGAGAGTGAAGGTGAAACAATCTCCACAGTATTGAAAAAGGTAACAGTTCTTCCACCTCAAAGAAATATCCAGTTCACGCCTAACAATCCAATGGTTGATCATCCTGTTCACTTTCATGCGTCAGGTTTTGTCACTCAACAGATAGACTGGAATTTCGGGGATGGGAAAATCCTTATGGGGGAAAGCCCTTTTCAGACCCACCGTTTCCAGAGTGTAGGGTCATTTGTGGTAAGTGCCAAAGATTCAACAGTTATTCATTCCCCTGTTACAGTAAATGTTCCTGTAATTCCTGATGACAGGTCTATAGAAATATCAGCACCGGAAGTGATGCAGGGTGAAGCTGTAACGGTTTTTACATATAATTTTATAGGTGATCTGTTATTGTGGGATTGGGGTGATGGTACCATAGTTCCAGGCGGCCATACTATGCAGCATGTATATGAACGGGCGGGTATCTATACGATAACTGTGCGTGATGAGAATGGTGAAGGGGTAAAAATATTCCAGATAACTGTTAAAATCATTGGTGTCACTGATGAAGTGAATCTTGAAATAGCAGAGATCAGGCTTGATAACGGCAAATATTATAAGGTTGTCTCAAAAAATTCAAAGGATATAAATGCAGTGCTGAAAATGAAAATGAGGGGGACAGGTATTGTAACGGGATACTGGATGATAGACGGAGTACCATTTGAATTTATAAATGATGTTGCCGTTCAGGGAGAGATAAAAGAGATACACACAAGAGAGATCCCCGGAATTCCTACCATAGAGCCGGGACTTCATACCATTTCTCTTCAGCTCACAAGGCCCTCTACTAACCTCACATTTGCAACATTAAAATATTTTGTACTTCCTTATGAAAATAAGGTTGAAACTATCTCACCTCCGGACGGTTTTGTGGCAAAAGAAAAAGAGATCCCTGAATTTAAATGGATAGAACCCAAAGGCGGTACAAAATATCAGATCGCATTCACAAATTATCTTTACAAGTTCATCTACAATAAAGAGAAGATCAAATGGATTGATGTGGGGCTGGGGCTGAAATTTAAACCTGGCAAAGAACTCTGGAAAGGGATCAAGAGAAACAGATGGTCCTACTGGAAAGTGCGTGCACTGGATAACAATAAGAACGTTATTGCAGAGAGTGATATAAATGAGTTGAAAGTTGTAATAGCCACTGCCGAGATCAGTATAAACGGGGTGTCAGATCTTAAGGGAAATAAGATTGAGATAGGTAAGAGCGGAATAAAGACTCAGGCAGATACCCTTCTTATTAATGGTAGTGTTGAATATAAGGGCAACTCCAAATATCTTGTACTGAGAGTTTATCTTGATGACGAGATGGTGGATCAGCTCCTTTTCAGAGATGTTGAAAAGGGAGATGTTAGAAAATTTGAAACCTCTGTTTCCAATAAAGGAAAGGGGAAAGTTGTATTCAGGGTATTAAAAACATCATCCCCATCCGTGGTTATAGGTATTAAAGGACTTAACATTAAAAAGTAAATTGCAAGAGGAAGATGGAGCTTATCTTACCATAAAGGTGAGAGAGCTCCCTTTCCCTTTATAATTTACAGTTATTAAATATAATCCGGGTTTTTTTATTGTGAATTCTGCAAATTTTTCTTTATTGGAATTCAGATAAAGTGGTTTGCCGCCCTCACGGATTACCGTACAATTGAATTTTATCTTTTTGCCGTTAAAAAATGTCGAAATATTACATTTATCTCCTGCTTTTGTGTTTGAATTTAAACCATAAAGTTGTAACTCAAGCCCCTCTCCGGTTAAATTCAGAGTTTTTTCAGAAATATTTTTCCCTGAAAAGATAATTGCTTTCCCCCTGTACAATGTTCCCTTCCCGGACCTTTTTTTTAAAGAAAAATTTATAGTATGGCGGCCCTTTGATTTGATAACAATGCCACTTTTCCAGGACACGATACTTTTTTCGATATAAAAAGGAGTGGATGAGGCCTTTTCTTTAATAAATGTATCCTTTATAAACTTTTTTTTTAAGAGATAACTGCTTTTCGGGAATTTGTGTCCTGAACATATTTCGAGATTAATCTTTTCTCCCCTGGCAGGGGAATAATTGTCCACATAAATCCAATGGTTATGTGAGAAGAGAGAAACGGAAATAAGTATAAGAAAAGTGAATATTTTTGTTTTCATAATTTTTCCTCATAATAAATATATCAAAATCTGTACATCATTGTGGAATTTGCCCTGCGGCTTCCTTCACCCCCGAATTGAAGGCCGGTCTTAAATATTATATTTTCAGAACCGAGGGGGAAATATATTCCTGCCAGGATTGACAGGTCTCCATTGAAATCTCCAAAAACCTCAATTCCGCCTGCAATACCTATTGGATTTGATGATAAAGGTGTTTTAACACCTAAAGCCCACTCTGAAAATTTTTCATTTCCATCAATGCCATGTTTAATATTTAAGGTGATATTTGAATGCTCTGCAAATTCATAATTCACAATTAAAATACCTTCGAGAACATTTTTGCCATCAAGAAGTTCTCTGCTCCTTGAGAAAGGGGTTTCAAAAAGTCCTGCAACAGCTATATTAACAGGTAATCCTTTTGTGAGCCTGTATTGGAGCGAGAATGCAACTGCTTCCATAAATGGAGAAGGCCCCATGGGGCCGAAAATATCAGTATCCGCACAGGTAAGGTGGTCTTTGCCGAATTTAGCAAAATGGGTATGGGCATCAAACATCAGCCTGTCTGTAATGCCGAAAGATATCCCCGGTGTAAATTCCCAGTGATCAAGGTTTGGATTCATTTTGTTTTCAACCATATAATCAAAGTGAAGATGGAAAACAAACTCCCCCTTAAAAGGAGTGTTATAACTTTCCATCTCGATATATTCCATTGCATGGTGGCTGAACAGAGTTGTGGAAATAAAAACAAGAATAAAAGTTAGAAAAAATTTTGAAAAAAGCTTCATTCAATCCTCCGGTGTTACGAATTTATATATAGTAGCACTCTCGGAAAGAGAAAACAAGTTTTGTTTTTCAGATTAATATAGTAAAATATGGTATGAGCAAAAGATCAATAGTTTTTTTTATAGTTTTATTTATTGCATGTTTTTCTACTTTAGCTGGCGTTGATGTTAGAATTGATGATTCTTCTAAATTGGGAATTAATGTAGACATCAGGTCTTTTTATCTGAATGATCAGAGGATCCAATGGAGCGGTCAGGAAGCCACTTTTGGTGTTGAAGGATTATTAAATTCTACTCTGGAAAGAAGATTTAAAAACGGGATTGTTGAAGTTTCAGGTGAGTTTGAACTGAATCAACCATTTGATGATAATATTCTTGTGGATGAGTTCAGAGAGAAATATCTCCAGAACTTTACTGTTGATCCATTTAAAATATCTCAACTCTATATCGGAATAAGATTAAAAAACTTTGAAATATTTTTTGGCAAAAAGGATTCTCCTTTCGGCAGTGACCATTCTGTTTTTCTATCCAATTCCCGATATGATCATCCTTTTATCAGGACAGAAGCAATTCTCTGGCAGGAAACCGGCCTGTTTTTTAAATATAGCAGCGGGATATTTACAGCTGACCTGGCAATAGTTAACGGGGGAAGTGAACAGGACACGAATTCAAGCAAAGCCGGAATAGTAAGGATCGGTTTAGGATCAAAAAAATTTTCAGCAGGAATTTCTGCAAAGTTCCAGGATGGAATAGGTTCAGAACAGCAGAAAGTGTTTAAAAACCATATAGGTTTTGATGCTAAAATCTGTACAGGTAATTTTACGATCTCCGGAGAATTAATTTATGATGAATATGGTTTTCGTAAAGAATTTGACAGCGATAATATTTTCTGGAAAAGAAGTTTTTATTACAGGGATATTTTTTTTAAGTTTGAAACTCCGGTAACCGGTTTCGGAGGTTATTTCAATATAAACTATTCACGGAAAAAACTACTTATGAATATTAACTATGGAGAGTTTCATCCGGAAGAGATCGGTAATCCGTTACATGATACACCCGTAAAACGTTTAATAGCCAAAGTGATCGTTGAATTAGTTCCCGGGTTTGATATATTTCTTGTTGGTATTGGTGAAAATGAGAGGCCGAAAGAACCGGTTTTCAGCGGTGCAAGCAGTTATGCATTTTCATTTGGATTACGGTTCAGGATTAAATAATTTTTTTTTCTGAAATGTGAGATTATTTGTAGCTATTATTTATATAAGATACAGGAGGCAGAAATGAAAAAATTATTAATATTAACCTTTATATTAATTGTAATGATTACTTTAACAAATCCTGTTTTTTCCAATGAAAAAAAAGCATCTGACAATGAGATGAAAATACCGATAAATCCTGCATCTATGATCAGTGTTCAGGGAAAGATCCAGGCTGTTATGACCACTGTTCAGAGTCCTGTATCAGGCCAGATGAATACTCCGGTTGCTTTTATTAAAATAAAGATCTTTGACAAAAATTCAAATAAAGAACATTTTGTTCAATTGGCACCGGGAAATTTTTTAAGGCTGCAGGGCCTGTTTCTCAAAAAAAACGATCAGATAAAGATAAAAGGATTTACTGCACAGGGCTCTTCTGAATTAAAATCTCTCATACTGGAAAAAGATGGAAGAATAATTAATTTAAGAGATAAGTTCGGGGATGGTTTGTGGAATAAATCAGAGCTCCTTAAGGAGAGAGCGGGATTTAATAAGAATACTAATCGATAAAATAGAGGAGGATCTCGTTCAGGAGTGTGATCTTTAAAGGGTTAACTGATATTTTGTTTCCTGTCCTTATCAGAATTTTTTCTTTTAAGAGTGTATCAAGAGTGCTCCTGTAGTTATTAAATGCGGCAACATCAATTCCTCTTGTAAGTCTCATTCCTGTTATAATTCTTCTTGTTTCAGGATCGGTTCTCTTTTTTTCCATTACAGGATTGCGGCCATCTGAGATATGTTTGAAATAATCTGACAGTGATGAATAGTTCCGGTAATCGATCCCGTTTTCAAATCCCGATGCACCTACGCCGAATCCTGCATAAGAAATATTATTCCAGTATTTTAAATTATGTTTTGAATATTCTCCGTTTTTACAAAAATTTGACACCTCATAGTGTTCATATCCATTATTAAGAAGAATATCCCTTGTCAAATTATATAAGTATACCTGATGGCCATCTTCGGGCTGTTCTATATTCCGGAAATTTTTGACCCCTTCCAGCATGTATGCAGAAATATGAGGAATATCCATTTCCTTCAGGATCTTAAAGTTATTTCTGATGGACATTTTATCCTGAGTGGGCAGGCCGATAATATAGTCCATGCTGATATTATTGAATCCGGCCTTAAGTCCATTTTCCACCGCTGCAAGAGAATCTGCGGCAGAGTGGTTTCTTTTAAGATATTGAAGGTCCTTCTCTGAAAATGACTGGGTTCCGATGCTTACTCTGTTGAAACCTGATCTGGCAAGTGATCTCAATTTATCTAAATTTCCTTCCTCGGGATTTAACTCGATGGTAACCTCGGAATTTTTGTCTATTATAAACTTTTTATCAAGTATTTCAAATATTTTTCCCAGAGATCTTTCTGAAAACAGGGCAGGAGATCCTCCTCCGAAATAAACAGTATCTGCTACCTGATTTTTTTCATTTCTCTCAGATATCTCTTTTATCAGGGCTGAAACATATTTTTGTTCATGTTCCTTTTTGAATTTAAATTTTGTGAAATTACAGTAATAGCATGTCCGTTTACAAAATGGAATATGAATGTATATTCCTGTTTTGTGAACAGTATTTTTCATGAGATCAATGTTTTGATAATGCTATTATCGGAATTATTTCCTCTTCCTCAATTTAGGGCTGTTGTCAAGATACCACCTCACCTGTTTGCATGCCCGGTCAAAAACTGCGATATCAGCATTCGTCCAGTGAGTCCTGTTTAATGCCCTTTTTAATGATCTGTAAAAAAGCCCCCTTTCTTCTTCCTGATACTCAATGTTTTTCATCAGGTCGAGAATATTTTCATAAAGTCTTTCGTATGATCTGCTTTTTGCTTTTTTCGGATAAACCGGTTTGATCTCTCCTTCAATCATCCCCGAGTAGATCTCGTATACCAGAACCATAACAGCCTGTGAAAGGTTTAATGAAGGATATTTGACTGCAGCAGGAATATTAATAAAATAGTTTGCGAACTGGCTCTCATCGATCGTTACTCCGGAATCCTCCCTGCCGAAAACTAATGCCACTTTTTCCTTTGAAGATCTCCCCGCAACAAGCTTTGCTGCATCTTTAGGAGTTACAAAATCCTTTTTCCATTTTCCCTTCCGGGTTGTGGCCAGGAACACAGTTGAAACATCGGCGACTGCTTCTTTCAGGGATTTATATTCCCTGCTTGCCTCGACTATCTCCTGAGACCTGTACCCCAGCTTTTTCTGTTCTTCTGCTTCCCTGTAATCGACGGGATTTACCAATCTCAATTTTGAGATTCCCATATTTTTCATTGCCCTGACAACAGATCCTATATTACCGGGATTTTTGGGCTCTACAAGGATAATAATTATATTATCTAAGATTTTTCCTGTATTCATTTGATGGATTATATTATAAATATCCCTTCCGGGCAAATTACAGGTTAAGTCTCAAACTGTTCTTTTAACCGGACAGGCAATAATGTTTTTCTCAGGTTCGGAGTGGATGTAGTGATAGCTTTCTTTAATGTATCTTCGTCGGAAATCAGGAATATTTTCTTTTTGGCTCTTGTTACAGCCGTATAAAGAAGTTCCCTGTTCAGCATTACTGAATGAGCCGGAGATAACACCAGTATCAGATAATCATATTCGGAACCCTGAGACTTATGAATAGATATAGCATAGGAAAGTGTTATCTCTTCAAATTCATCTTTTGTATATTCGATAATATTACCTTCAAAGTCAATATAGATCCTGTTGTTCTGTTTGTCATATTCTTTTAATGTTCCATGTTCCCCGTTAAATATTTCCTTGTCATAATTATTCTTTAACTGCATAACTTTATCAAACTTTTTAAGTGTAAGCTTTTCACTTTTAAGAATAAAATCATTGGGGTTGAAATTTTCCTGTATCATCCTGTTCAGGTTATTTATACCCAGATCCCCCCTGTAAACCGGAGAAAGCACCTGGTAATCAAGGGAATTGAATGTAAAATCATTTTTTAGATATTCTATTATTCTTTTTACTTTCCCAAGGGTAAAGTCAGTATCCCCCCCCCTTATAAAAACGAAATCAAGTTCATCACTATATGGTTTAATTTCGAGTTTTTCTCCTTTGTTTATCCTGTAAGCATTTTCAATTATAAGGCTCTCTTCTTTCTGCCTGAAATTTCTATTCAGATAGATAGTTTTAAAATATTTACTTTCTATAAGGTCCCTTAATATGTTTCCCGGCCCTACGGATGGAAGCTGATCTTTATCACCGATTATTATAAGACGGGCATTTATAGATATTGCTTTTAAAAGTGAATAAAAAATATTAGTATCCACCATGGAAAATTCATCAATAATAATTGCATCGGCCTTTAACGGATTCGACTCGTCATGAATGAATTTTTTTGTTTCAGGGCTGATCTTTAACAATCTGTGAATTGTGGAGGTCTGGTAATATGATGATTCTTCTATCCTTTTTGCCGCCCTTCCTGTAGGTGCAGCTATCTTTACTAATTGTCCTTCCTTTTCAAATATTTCAATTATTGCCTTTATTATTGTTGTTTTTCCTGTTCCCGGGCCGCCGGTAATAATGGATATTTTTTTGTTTACAGCATATTTCACCGCTTCTTTCTGTTCATCAGTGAGTTCAATTTTCCGTTCTCCAAAAAAAGTGTCGAGGTCAATTTTGATCTTTTTTTCTGTCAGGGTTTTTTGAGAAAGATTATAGATATATCTGGAAATGGCTTTTTCCAATAAAAAATTCTTATAACTCAAAATTATTTTTTCCGGTTTTTCTTCGGAAATAAGTTCATTTCTATCCAGAAGGGATGATATCTCTTCACTTATCTCTTTATGGCTGACGGAAAGTACCGAAGCACTTGAGTTGACAAGATTTCCCTCCTCCATATACAGGTCACCATTCCGCTCTTCATTTTGTGTAAGTATAAAATTGATGCCTGCCCTTATCCTGTTGGGATCATTTTTTTTTATTCCAAAACCTTTGGCTATCATATCGGCTCTTTTAAAACCGACCCCTTTTATCCTTTCGATCATTGCATATGGATTTTGTTCCAAAATCTCATAGGTAGAGTCCTCAAATTCTCTGTAGATCTTAAAAACTGTTTCAGAACCAATGCCGAATGGAGATAACTTTACAATTAGTTCTCTTAATGTTTTATTCTCTTTTAATGAATTTATCAGGCTGTTTATTGTTTTTTTTCTGAGTCCTGTTACTTCCTTTAACCTGTCGGGAGTGTTCTCAATAATTTCGAATGTATCTTTTCCGAATTTTTCCACTATTTTCCCGGCACTTTTTTTCCCCACTCCTTTAACCCTTCCTGAAGAGAGGTATTTAATTATTCCATCAGTATCTTCGGGGAGGAGGGTTTTATATCGGGTTACTTTTATCTGATCTCCGAACCTGGGATGAAAAACCTCCTCTCCTTCGATCTCAAGGATATCCCCTTCTCTCACATCAAAAAGATTGCCCACTATTATTCTGCTCTCTTTTCTGCCTGAAAATGCTGCTTTAAAGACAGCAAAACCGTTCTCTTCTGAAATAAAGATCTTTCTTCGTATCTTAAGTTTTTGATTTATGATTTTTCCTGAAAACATCTGATTAAAAAAATTATACAAAATTTTTGAATAAAAACAAAACTGTGTTTATATATATATCAGATGAAAAAGTTGAAAACCTTTGTTATATTTTAATTTTCCGGGTTTACTTTTAGGTGGAAAAGTGCTATTATTTTTCAGTTTTAATAAAAAAAAGTAACTCCTCAAAACTCAATGGAAATAAAGGATCAGATTAAAAGAATTGTAACAATTACAGATGTAATATCTATGTACGGCATAGATATGAAGCCTGCAGGAAAATATTATAAGGCACTCTGTCCGTTCCATAATGAGAAAACCCCCTCTTTTTTTATTAAACCTGAAACTGATACTTTTGCATGTTACGGGTGTAATAAATTCGGAGATATATTTACTTTTGTCCAGGATATGGAAAACATTGGATTTATAGATGCGATGAATATGCTGGTGGAAAAGTTCAATATACCGGTGGAGAAAAATAAGGCTTTCAGTTATTCAAAAGAGAAGCACTATTTGCAGATCAATGAAAGTGTTCTAAGGTATTATATTTCAAATCTTTTTGATTCCCCGGGAGGCCGTAAAGCTCTGGAATATCTTGAAACAAGGATGATCAGCCAGTCTACCATAAAGACCTTTCAGCTGGGATATGCAGAAGATTCCTGGGATGGCCTGTATAAATTTTTGAAAAAGAGTTCTTATGATATAAACAAATCAATTGAATTGGGACTCCTGATAAAAAATGAAAAAGGTGATATCTATGACAGATTCAGGGGGAGGATAATTTTTCCCATATTTTCGGAATCGGGTTCTCTTATTGCTTTTGGAGGGAGGACTGTTATTGATGACAAAACTAAATATCTTAATTCTCCTGAAACCCCTCTTTATAAGAAGGGCAAAAATCTTTATGGTTTTAATATAACCAAACAATTTATAAGAGAAAAAAAATCATCTATTCTTGTTGAAGGATATTTTGATGTTGTTTCCCTTTATCAGCATGGTGTAAAAAATGTTGCTGCATCTCTCGGTACTGCATTAACCCCGGGCCAGATCCATTTGTTAAGAAGACTTTCTGAAAAAATATATATAGGATATGATAATGATAAGGCCGGGATCAATGCTGCTATCAGGGGAATGGAAAGGATGTTTGAACAGAATGTAAATCCATGGATAATTTCCATCCCCGGTGAAAAAGATCCTGATGATTTTATTAGAAAGAATGGTAAAGAATCATTTTTAAATATTGTAAAAAGCTCAAAGGACGGATTCAAATTCCTCCTCGAATTTTTATTGAATAAATATGACGTTAGTATTCCGGAAAAAAAAAGGGATGCTGTCCGGGAAGTCACAACTTTTCTGAAATATTTTGATGACATGATTGTAAGGAGAGGTTATACTACGATTGCGTCTGATTTTTTTAATGTTCCGGAAAAAGAGTTTAGAATTGATGTTGCAGCTAAAGATAAAAAAGAGGTGTTGGAAAAAGAGTTGGAATTATTTGCGTCTGAAAAAATATTTTTAAATATAATTTTAAATAACCCTGAATTTATAGAAATTGTAAAACCGCTTTTTACAGACAAATTATACTCGGTTCTTAATTCAGGAAACATTTTAAAAGAAATATTTAATAATTATAGTGCTGAAAATGATATAAATTATAACAACCTGTATAATATTTTTTCTCCGGCAGAGAGAAAGGCATTGAGAATGACCTTTGATATGAAAACTGAAAATGATTTAAGTATTGAGGATATTGAAGAAAGATTGGAGTCATCTGTTGTCAGTTTTTTCAGAATTTTAAATGATATTGAAATATCAGAAATAGGGAAAAAATTGAAAAGAGCGGAAAGAGAGAACAATATAGAAGAAGTGAAAAAATTAATCGGTATGAAAAATAAATATACCAGGCACAAATATAAGGTTTCTTTAGGAGGAAATGTTGGTAAATAGTAAAAGTGAAGTCAAGAAAACTCCTGTAAAAAAAGGTGATAAAAAAAAGAAGATTAAAGACAAGGTCATATCCTCAAAGATCTATGATGAACTTGTTGAAATGTCAAAGGCTCTTGATGGAAAAATTAAAAGAGAAAATTTTACGGTTTTTCTGGAAGACAACGGCTTAACAAAGCAGAAAAAAGAGATCACTTCACATCTGTTAACACTTGATGTCAAAATTCTGAGAAGAAGTTCAACTATGAAACCAGACAAACTGGCACTTTATAATGAATTTCTGGAAAACAAAAAGAAAGAACTCAAGTCAATAATCAGAAGATCAAAAAAGCATTTTGGTATAGTAGAGAATACATATATTTTAAACCTTTTTGAAAATGAGGAAACCTTAAAAAAGAATATTAAATTTTTAAAGCACTTTTTTAAAGAAAATGATATAAAACTCATTAATATACCTAAACCGAAAACCACATCTTCTTCGGATGAAAAAAGCGATATAGTGGGTGACCCTGTAAGGCAATATCTGAGAGAAATGGGGAGTGTAAACCTCCTTTCGCGGAACGAAGAGGTTGTGATTGCAAAAAAAATAGAATTGGGAGAGAAAAAGGTTGTCAAGGCTCTTTCAAAAACAAATATTGTACTTAATTCAGTGATAGAACTTGGGCTGGATGTCCTTGAAGGGGTCAAAGATATTGATGAAGTTATCGATGTTACTGAAGATATCTATGACGAATCAAAAAAGCAGAGGGTTAGAGATGACTTTTTGAAACAATTTGAGAACCTGAATCGGTTTAAAAGAGAATTAAAAGTATTTAAAAGTGGTAAAACCTCTAATTTTGCCGTTGCAAAAAAGATGGTGGAAATAACTCATCTTATTCAGGATATGTCAATACTGCAGGAGCATAAAAAGTCATTTATGCAAAGGATAAAGCAGCTGAAGGAAAATTATTTACATATAAATGAAAGGGTGGCAAGATTATCGGCTGAATCAGCTAAAGTAAAAGGCCAGGAAAAGAAGAATCTTAAAGATGAAATTGATAATTATAAAAGGAGACTGGACAGCCTTAATAAAAAGTATGATATAAGCCCGGAGGAATTGTTTAAAACCTGTAGTGATATTGAGAATGGACAGAGGCTTATTGATTTTTCGAAGAACGATCTGGTGGAATCAAATTTGAGGCTTGTAGTTTCAATTGCAAAAAAATATATAAACAGAGGCCTTCAGTTCTCCGACCTTATCCAGGAAGGTAATATTGGCCTTATGAAAGCTGTTGAAAAATTTGAATATCAGAGAGGATATAAGTTTTCCACCTATGCAACATGGTGGATAAGGCAGGCTATCACAAGGGCAATTGCTGATCAGGCAAGGACCATCCGAATACCTGTACATATGATAGAGACGATCCATAAAATAAACAGGACTCAGAGACGGCTGGTCCAGGAACTGGGAAGAGAACCTACGGAAGAGGAGATAGGATCAGAAACAGGCTTTTCATCTGAAAAGATAAGAAAAATACTTAAGATAGCACAGGAACCGATCTCCCTTGAAACCCCTGTGGGTGATGATGATTCACATCTCAGAGATTTTCTGGAAGATGATCAGACTGCTTCCCCTCCTGAAATGATTAATCAGATGAACCTGAGGGAACAACTTGACTCTGTTCTTTCAACATTGACAGAAAGGGAAGCAAGGGTTATTGAGATGAGATTCGGCCTTGTTGATGGTAATGAACATACTTTGGAAGAGGTTGGCCAGGAATTTCAGGTAACAAGGGAAAGGATCAGGCAGATCGAAGCTAAAGCATTAAGGAAACTTAAGAAAAAATCAAAAAAACTGATAAGTTTCCTTGATAAGCCGGAAAATTTTAAATAATTAAAATCATCCCTTTTTACTGCGGGGATGGAATTTGTCATAGATCTTTTTAACTTTATCCTTTGCGACAAATGTGTATATCTCTGTAGTTGAAATATTTGAATGACCAAGCATAAGTTGAATTGATCTGAGATCAGCCCCCTGTTCAAGTAGATGAGTTGCAAAGGAGTGGCGTAATACATGTGGGGTAAGATCAGCAGAGATCCCAGTTTTAAGGCCATAACCTTTAATGATCTTCCATAATCCCTGTCTGCTTAAAGGGCCGCCATTCTTATTTAAAAAGACCAGTTCCGGATTTTTCCCCCTGGAAATTCTGGGCCTGCCATTCTCAAGGTAATTGACTATTTCAGCCCCTGCATTTTCATTGAAGGGTATCACTCTCTCCTTGCTGCCTTTCCCTCTTACTTTAATAAAACTTTCCTCAAGATAGAGATTTTCAAAACTTAGCCCTGTTGTTTCTGAAATTCTGAGGCCTGTTGCATACATAAGTTCAAGGATAGCCCTGTCTCTGATACCCGTGGGTTTGCCTGCATCCGGAGCTTTTAAAAGATCGAATATTTCCTCAATGGAAAGATATTTAGGGATATTTTTCCATTTTTTCGGAAATGAAATGGCTGAAACAGGATTAGACTCTGTTTTTTCCTCGATAAGCAGATATTTATAAAAACTCTTTAATACGGAAATAAGACGCGCCTGGGTGGAAGGCGAACAACCCCTCTTTGATTCTGTTTTTATAAAGTCAAATATATTTTCTTCATGGACAGAAAGATAGTTTATATTTTCCCTTATCAGAAACTGTTCAAATTTTTCAAGGTCGAGTTTATATGAGATTATTGTATTGTCTGATAATCCTCTTTCAACCTCAAGATAGATCAGATACCTTTTTTTATCTGAATAAAAATTTTCTCTCTGAAACATTTTTCTTTCTTTTACAAAAACGGGTTAATACGAAGCTCCTGCTTTATATCCGAACTTTCACCATGGCCCGGATGGATCTTAGTATTCCCGGGGAATTTTTTTAATAATTCAAGCGATTCTTCCAACTGGCTGAAATTTCCCCCTGGAAGGTCTGTACGCCCGATGGATCCATGGAAAAGAGTATCTCCTGTAAAGATCATTCCATTGGTTTTAAAACATACTGAGCCGGGTGTATGTCCGGGTGTATGGAAAACTTCAATATCAACATCATCCAGTTTGATTATTTCACGGTCCTTAAAATAACCGTCGGGTTCGGGTGGAGTATCAAGGCCGAAGGCGGCGCCAAGTTCCATGTTTCTCCGTGAGTTCATTAATAAAGAATCCTCTTTATGAACAAATACCGGGATACCGGTTTCGGATACAATATAACTTATGCCTCCGCAATGGTCTATATGGCCATGGGTCAATAGTATTTTTTGAGGATTCAGCCCGGCTTCACTTATACCTTTCAATATTTTTTCCCCGTTGTCACCGGGATCGATAATAAAGCAGTTTTTTGTTTGTTCAGAATAAATTATATAACAATTGACTTCCAGTTCACCAACAATGATCTTAAAAAATGTGGGGCCATTCTGATTCATATTCCCACTATATCAAAATGTAATACCTATCGCAAATTTACCCTCACCCAGCCTCTCCCAGGGGGAGAGGGGTTAATTTTTTATTCTGCGAAGCTTTAGCGAAGCGGAAAAAGGGGACAGGCACCATATCCATTTATGGCTTTCGCCGTCATCTGCTACACTTCCCGCTACGGATGTTCTCATCCGCTTAACGCTGCTGGCTGAATGCATATTAGTGTCTGTCCCCTTATAACTCCAACTTAAAACCAATTGGTGTTATAATTATATTTTGAGTGAATGATTTTAATATAGAGAGGATCTGAAAATGAAAAAAAGGCCGGTATGTTTAATTATCAGGGATGGTTGGGGCAAAGGCAAAGAGAAAAAATCGAATGCTATTTTTTCAGCAAACACACCTCATACTGATCGCTATGAAAAGGAATATCCGACAATGTTAATAAATACATCAGGTACAAGTGTCGGATTACCTGAAGGTTATCAGGGGAATAGTGAGGTAGGGCATCTTAATATCGGGGCAGGCAGGACGGTTTATCAAAGCCTTACAAGAATAGACCGTGAAATCTCTACAGGTGAATTTTTCAGAAATAAAGAGATCCTTGATGCCATAAACCATGCAGAAAATATGGGTTCAGCCATCCATTTGATGGGGTTGGTCCAGGAAGAAGGGGTCCATGCTGTCACAAGGCATTTGATCGCTCTTCTAAAAATGGTGGGAAATAGTAAAGTTAAAGATATATTTATACATGCAATAACCGATGGGAGGGATACTCCTCCCAGATCAGCCATGGAGCATATGGATTTTCTTCAAAAAGGGATCGATTCTACAGGAGTTGGCAGGATTGCAACGGTGACAGGCAGATATTATGCTATGGACAGAGATAAAAGATGGGACAGGACCGAGAAAGCTTACAGGGCAGTACTGGAGGGTAAAGGGGAAAAAGCCGATGATTGGAAATCTGCCATATTGGATGCTTATGAAAAAAATCAGGGTGATGAGTTCATAGAACCCAGAGTGATAAATTATTCCGGAGTAGAGAAAAATGATGTGTTCATATTTTTTAATTTCAGGTTTGACAGGACCAGGCAGCTGACACAGGCAATTGTGGAAAAGGATTTTGATAATTTTAAAACCGGGGATCATTCTGTATATTTTCTGGCTATGACCCATTATTATGATGATGGAAATTTTAAAGAAGCATATCCCGAACTGTCTTATAAAAATATACTCGGGGAAATTATATCAGAGAAAGGGATAAAACAACTTAGAATATCAGAAACTGAAAAATATGCTCATGTCACATTTTTTTTTAATGCATTAAAGAATGATCCTTTTAAAGATGAGGAAAGGATACTTATAAAAAGCCCTGATGTTGCAACTTATGATCTTAAACCCGAAATGAGTGCTTTTGAGGTCCGGGACAGGCTGGTTGATTCCATTAGGGAAGATAAATATGGGTTTATTGTCTGCAATTTTGCAAATTGTGATATGGTGGGCCATACGGGAATTTATGAAAAAATAGTAACAGCGGTGGAAACTGTAGATAAATGTACCAGTGATGTAATAAATGAGATCCTGAATGTTGGAGGCGTTGTTATTCTGACAGCAGATCACGGTAATGCAGAGGAGACCGAACTGGAAGATGGAACACCCATGACATCTCATACAATTAATCCGGTTCCTCTTACATTGATAGGATTAAATGGCAGGCTTCTCAGGGAAGCGGGAAATCTCAGTGATATTGCTCCAACCATCCTTGAGATAATGGGTATTGTCAAACCTGATGAAATGGATGGAAATTCACTTCTTGTTTAATAACTCTATCCTGCTGTATACTGGGTTATCACCTTTATTTGTTACATGTAGTAACTTTATTGAATTTTTCTTTCTATATTAATATAATGAATAAAAAATAGGAGGATTTATGAGAAATATTTTTAGAACAGCATTTATTTTTGTACTTATGCTTGGACTTACAACTGGTATTTATTCAAACGGACTTAATCTGAATGGAGTAGGAACCAAAGCTATCAGTATGGGTGGTGCATTTATAGGGATAGCCGATGATTTCAGTGCTATATTCTGGAATCCGGCCGGTTTAACCCAGATGGAAAATGCAAGCATTTCTGCATTTTCATCTTTTATAATGCCTACAGGAACTTATACTTATGCTCCTGCAGGTATTGATATGGAAACTGAAAAAGAAACTCACCCTGCACCAGCACTGGGATATTTTAAACCTGTTTCAGAAAAACTGGTTGTTGGCCTGGCTGCATATGCAATATCAGGTGCGGGAGCTTCGTGGGATGGGAGCAAACTTGTTCCATTTAATACTTATGCAGGATATGGTGATTTTACAGCTTATACATGGTCAAGCAAAGTAGCCGCTCTAGCTTTTTCACCGGTTGCAGCTTATAAGGTAAGTGATAAGCTTTCTCTGGGCGCTTCATTGAATGTTGTATATGGGATGCTCGATTTTGAAAAAGAGGCACTTGGAGGTCAGTATACTGAAAATCTTACAGGTACAGGTTTTGGCGCTACATTCGGAGCCATGTTCAAACCCAGTGAAAAATTCAGTGTTGGATTTACATTCAAAACTCCGATAAAGCTTACACTTAAAGGTGACGTTGATATGCCAGGTCTCGCAGCAGTTCCCGGAATGCCTGTTTCTTCAGCAGCCACACGTGAGATCACATGGCCCATGTGGGCAGGTGCCGGAATTGCTTTCAGGCCTAATGAAAAACTGACAATTTCATTTGATGTTCAGTATACGAACTGGGCAAAACTCCAGGAGATCGGAATGGAGTATGATCAAGCTTACTGGAAAATTAATATGGGTGCCGGATCCGTTGAAGATAATTCATCTTTCCATCTTAATTGGGATGATGCGGTTCAGTACAGAGTAGGATTTGAATATAAGATATCAGACTCTTTTGCTCTCCGTGGCGGTTATTATAGTGACCCCAGCCCCGCACCGGATACAACTCTTATGATATTACTCCCCCAGATCAACTATAATGCTGTATCGTTGGGAGTTGGCTATAAAACAGAAAAGATAGTCGTTGATTTCGGTCTTGAATATCTCAGCGGAACTGACAGAGATGCTGATATGACAGGAGTTATGGCCGGAACAGCAATGCCTGGAACACACGGAATGTCTATTCTGGTTCCAACATTCTCATTTACATTGTTTTTTAATTAATCTAATTTATTATATGAAGGGAAAAAGCATCTGCTTTTTCCCTTTTTTTTTCTTGATTATTTCATTAACCTGAAGTAATATTCACGAAGGAGGAATCAATGGATTATGATTTTCATATCCCGGCTGATGTGCCTAACGGGAGTATAAATGAATATTTGGCAAATTATGATGAAATAACACTGGGTTCGGGCAGGCTGATGTTATTTGCAGGAGACCAGAAGATCGAACATCTTAATGCAGATTTCTATGGAAAAGGAATTCATGAAGACGATAATGATCCGGAACATCTTTTTAAAATTGCTGATGAAGCTGAAATAGGGGTTTTTGCAACTCAGATGGGGCTTATTTCAATGTATGGTGCCGATTATCCCGAGGTCCCGTATCTTGTAAAGTTAAATTCAAAAACAAATCTGGTTAAAACAGGCCAGAAAGACCCTGTTTCCCTGCAACATATAGACATTGAACAGGTGTTGGATTTTAAAGACCGATCAGGTCTGAATATACTTGCTTTTGGCTATACTATCTATCTTGGAAGTGAATTTGAACATTTAATGATAAGAGAGGCAGCCCAGGCAATTTACAAAGCTCATAAACACGGCCTTTTATCTGTTCTGTGGATATATCCAAGGGGACAGTCAGTTAAAGATGAGAAAGACCCCGATCTTATTGCGGGGGCAACAGGAGTTGCTGCCACACTGGGAGCAGATTTTGTAAAAGTGAACTATCCGAAGAAAGAAGGTGAAAAATCAGCTGAGATCTTTAAAAGAGCTGTTGCTGCTGCGGGCAAAACAAGAGTTGTTTGTGCCGGTGGATCCAGTACTGACCCTAAACTTTTCCTCCAGCAGCTTCATGATCAGATCCATATTTCAGGTGCTATGGGAAATGCTACAGGTAGAAATATTCATCAAAAATCATTTGAAGAAGCAAAAAATATAGCAAATGCCACTTCAGCAATAACAATTTATAATAAAAGTGTTGATGAAGCTTTTAAGATCTATAAAGGTGAAAGTTAATAATAAATTTCTTTAAATCTTACAATATTCCAGTTCTATTGTAATATGTCTTGTTAGCAGAATTGACACAATAGTACAATTCTGATACCATCAGTGGTTTGAAATCAATGGAGGAGATATGATAAAAGGAAAATATCTGTTTACATCCGAGTCGGTGACCGAGGGCCATCCGGACAAAATATGTGACCAATTATCTGATGCAATTTTAGACGAATGCCTTAAACAGGATGCAGATTCTAAGGTTGCTGTTGAATGTCTTATAAAAACCGGTGCTGTTGTTGTTGCCGGTGAAATGACTACAAAGGGTTATGTCAGGATCCCGAAACTTGTAAGGGGAATCCTTAAAGAAATTGGGTATACTAAATCAAGCTTTGGAATGGATGCCGATACAACTGCTGTTTTTGTTCACCTTGAGGAACAGTCTCATGATATTTATATGGGAGTTAATGCTAAGGATGGGAAATATAAGGAGCAGGGAGCCGGTGATCAGGGAATGATGTTCGGATATGCAACAAATGAGACAGAAAATTTTATGCCGCTTCCAATAGACCTGGCACATAAATTAACAAAAAAATTAGCTGATGTAAGAAAAAATAAAGTTTTACCTTATCTGGGCCCTGATGGAAAATCACAGGTTACGATCGAATATAATGAAGGAAAACCGCAAAAAGTTACAACAGTTGTTATTTCAAACCAGCATGAAGATGGCCATGAACATGATGAGATCAAAGAGGATATAATAAGAGAGGTTATAAAACCTGTTCTCGGGAATTTGCTTGATGATGAAACCAGATTTTTTGTAAATCCAACCGGAAAATTCATTATTGGCGGTCCACAGGCTGATGCAGGCCTTACCGGACGTAAGATCATTGTAGATACTTATGGTGGTATGGGACGGCATGGAGGCGGGGCTTTTTCCGGAAAAGATTCTTCCAAAGTTGACAGATCAGGTGCTTATGTTGCAAGATATATCGCAAAAAATCTTGTTGCTGCCGGTGTAGCTGACAGATGTGAGGTACAGTTGGCATATGCAATCGGTGTAGCCGAACCTGTTTCTATCAATGTTAATACCTTTGGAACTGGAAAGATTGATGAGGAAAAAATTGTTGATTTGATAAAGAAAGTTTTTCCCATCAAGCCTGCAGACATTATAAGGGACCTCAAACTCAAAACTCCGATATTCAGGGATACTGCAGCTTATGGGCATTTTGGAAGAAATTCCTTCCCATGGGAAAAACTGGACAGAGTTGAAGCTTTAAAAAAGTTGATTTAAAATAATTTTTGTTTTATATATTTAGCATACATGGAAATAAATAAAGTTCTTATTGCAGATGATGAGAACGATATCAGAGATCTTTTAGCTGATTTTCTTGAAGAAAAAAATTTCAAATGTTTTTTGGCAAAAAATGCATTTGAAGCTTTCGATATATTTAAAAAAAATCCGGGAATTGACCTTGTAATGTCTGATATCAGAATGCCGGGAAGATCAGGACTTGATCTTCTGGGAGATATTAAGTCTATTGATGAAGATGTTATTGTTATAATGATATCGGCAGTAAAAGATATTGAATCTGCTATAACCGCAATGTCCAAAGGTGCTTATGATTATGTTTCCAAGCCTTTTAAGCTTGCAGAAGTAGGAATTGTAATTGATAAAGCTATTGATAAGAGGAAACTGATCCTGGAGAACAGGGAATATCAGCGCGGATTGGAAATAAAAGTTGAAGAGCGTACCGCTGAATTAAAAAATGCTCTGGACCAACTTGATAAAACATACAGAACAACCCTTGAAGCTCTTGTTACTGCACTGGATATGAGGGATGAAGAAACGCAGGGCCATTCAATGAGGGTTCTCCATTATTCTCTGAAACTTGCAGATCTTCTGGGAATTGTGGACAGTGAAAAATTAAAGATACTTGAGTATGGAGCCCTTCTTCATGATATCGGGAAAATCGGAATACCTGACTCCATCCTGAAAAAACCTTCAGAACTGACTGAACATGAGTGGGAAATAATGAGAACCCATCCTGTGGTGGGATATAAAATTTTAAATAGTATCGAATTTTTAGATGAAGCATCAAAGATCGTTCTTCATCATCATGAGAATTATAATGGGAGTGGATATCCCGACAAACTTAAAGGAGAGGAAATTCCCCTGGGAGCAAGAATATTTGCTGTTGCTGATACTCTTGATGCAATTACTTCAAAAAGGGCATACAGGGATGCTATGTCTTTTAACGAAGCGTTAAGTGAATTAAACAAGTACAAAGGAATCCGTTTTGATCCTGATATGATAATTGCTTTTAATTCTGTTGGAATTGATTTTTGGGAGAATGAATCGAAAATCTTAAGCAAAAAGAATCAATCTATGGGAAAAAATCATCTCAACTTTAATTTTTCCTGAAATTTAAGATAAGTGCATCTTCAGTGGGATTGCTGTAATAGTTCTTTCTTATTCCGGTTATATTGAATCCAAACTTTTTGTAAAACCTGATTGCTTCATCATTTGAAGTTCGAACTTCAAGAAAAAAAGAGAGTATCTCATCTGAATATGGACCGGACAGAATAAAGTTCATTAAAAAAGAACCGATTCCCATATCCCTGTAATTTTTTTTTACTGCTATTTTTATTATCTCTATTGTATCCGCTATCTTTCTGAATATAATGAATCCAATAGCCTGTTCCTCATCTTTTTCTCTGTAAATAAATGTATTTGAGAATACATTTGATAATTCGCCTGAGAAGAAAGAGATCTTCCAGGGGTTGGAAAAGCTTTCTTTCTCGATTAAATGAATTTCTGAAAGGTCCTGAGGTGTTGCCTTTTTGATCTTAGTCAGATCGTAAGTTTTTTTCTGCATCAGGCCTTCTTATGTACAAAGGGGATAACTCACTTATATCTGTTATAAAATGTCCTTTTTTGTACTCATTCAAAGCAATTTTTCCTATCTCGGATGATAAGTAAGGCGATTTTTTTATAATTAAACAATTTTTAAAATTTTCTGTTAAATAATCGGTATGGGCCTCGGATCCGCTTCCTGTAAAAACAAATTCTTTTGTCTTTTTTAAAACATCTTTAAGGTCACTTATGGGAGTTAATAAAGGAAGCGTTCTTTCTATTTTATCCTTTTTCCGGAAGTTATAGGTTGCAGTATAAACTTCACTTCTCCGTGCGTCTATCAGAGGAGTAATTTCAGAAAATTCCGGGCCTGTTTTGTATGCAAGTGCTTCTAATGCGGTCACGGGAACTATTGGGATATTTTTCCCGAAAAGGAGCCCCTTTAATGTTGATATACCGACCCTTATACCTGTGAAAAAACCCGGT
The DNA here is from genome assembly GCA_039714255.1 of Acidobacteriota bacterium. Taxonomy (GTDB): domain Bacteria; phylum Acidobacteriota; class Aminicenantia; order UBA2199; family UBA2199; genus UBA647. Next base: position 16,641 of record JBDLJQ010000011.1, on the reverse strand, counting down.
CCGGATGCAATTCCGAAAATATCTATTTCTGAAATTGTCAGTCCCAGGTTTTTCAAAATAAAATCGATATTGGGAATAAGGGTTGCGGAGAGGTCTTTAGAGGAGGTGAAGTTGTATTCTGTTAATATGTTCTCTTCCTCCAGAACAGATATTGATGAATTGTGGGAAGAAGTATCTATTGAGAGTGTCAGGTTCATACATGTTTTTCCAGAACTATTCTGGTTCCTCCTTTAATATTTGAAAATTTTACATTATCCATATAGGTTCTCATGATCAGGATACCTCTTCCGTTAAATGAGAGAAGGTCCCTTTCCTCGATTTTTTTCAGGATCTGGTTGAAATCCACCGGTGTATCATTTTCATCTGTAATAGTGAGGATCAGAAGGTCCTTTTCCCACTCAAAATCAAGGTAAACTCTTTTCTCAGGATTAGATTTGTTCCCATGTATGATGGCATTATTTATCACCTCTCTGAGAGAGATCTCTATCTTGAACATATCATCATCCGATATAGTTAAAATGTTTTTTAGAAAAGTTAAAATAAAAACAGTAAACTCAGTATATTTAAGATTGTTGGTGAAATTAATTGAGATTTTATCTCTATTACTCATGAAAAAAGTATAACAGAACAATTAAAAGAATTCCATAATCTGAAATAGAACATCTGTTAATTTGTATTTCTTTTTTCTTGACAATATTTTTTGTGATAAATAAAATGGATATATAAAAATTATTCACAATGAATAAACAGGAGGAAATATGGTAACAAAGAAAAAAAGCTCCAAAAAGGATGCTTGTTTCTGGATCTTTAAGTTGATTGAAAAATTTGTTGATTCTATGAGGAAGGTTTTAAGTTTAAAATTATTTGAGTTCCTGAAAAGATGGTTGTTGACTCTGGGAAATTGCGGTTTCTATGTTGCATCGGGATTAGCGTTGCTGATAGGGATAATTGCAGCCATAAGGATGGAATCTTTTGGTGTTTTTGCAACGGCAATAGGTTTTGCTGTCGGATTTTTTATCCTTCAGTACGTTGCTATCAGGTTTGCAAAAGCCGGTGATAAGCTGATCGAGAATAATGAGACCAGCCTCTCGTCATCTGCTTTTCTTGACAGTGTTGCTCTGCTTTCGATGATCGGCGGTGCACTTATATTCCTTTATTATATATATTTTGCTATAAAGGTTGGAAATATAGGGCCTTTCATCATCGGATTGGGAGCTTTTATATTCTTCGAACTTATAGCGATTCTTTCACTTAACCCGAAAAGTATTACTGTAAATGTAGTTAGCGAAACTTCTGCAGGACAGGAAGCGATCGGGATCATGACATTTTTCATGAAAACAGTTATGAAACTTGTTCCCATTCTCTTCGGGCTTGGTGTAATTATCGGGACATTTATGATGCTTATTCACTCTTTCGGCCTCTTCAAGGAAGGGTTGGGTATGTCAATTGCGTGGGCAAATGTTAATAGTGATATGTCTATGGTTGCCTTAGCAGCTCTTTTGCCGTTCCTGGCATATATAGCTTTTGTTTTTGTATTCCTGATCATAGATATATACAGGGCTATCCTTGCCATCCCCCAGAAACTGGATAATCTGGGAAAAAAATAAGATATTACGGGGATAGGTCATATTAAAAATTGCAGATCCCCGATTTTAATTTAAAGAATAAAAAAAAGCCCTCCCTGGATGTTCTCAGGGGGGGTATTTTTTTTTGATGCCTTAAGGAAAGAGTTGACCGGGGGAGAAAAAATGGTTATAAAAGAAGTATTGTTTGTCCGGAGTAATTGAATGAATAAAATTAATTTGAAGTTAATAACACTATTTTTATTGATATTTGTTTTCACAGGGAATTCACTATTTTCCGATTCAGTTAAAAAAGAGGAAAAACTTACTATTTTCCACCTCAATGATATTCATGGAAATTTAAAGAATATGGGAAAGATAGCGAAACTTGTAGAAGCAGAAAGGCGGGTAAATCGAAATGTATTCCTGGTCAATGCAGGAGATAGCTTTAGCGGCAACCCCATTGTCGATCAGTTTGAACCCAAGGGCGAACCTTTATTGATATTGATGAACAAATTAAAATATGATGTTGCTGTCCTTGGCAATCATGATTTTGATTATGGACAGGAAATTTTGAAAAATTTTATTAAAAGGGCAAAATTTCCCATGATCCTTGCTAATGTAAAATCAGGGAAAAAAGATTTCCCCCAACCTCCACCCTTTAAGATATTTAAAACAAAAGAGGGTAAAAAAATAGTTTTTCTTGGACTTGTTCAGATCGAGAAGGATACCAGGCTCCCCAGTACTTTACCTGAGAGAGTTGAAGGACTAACGTTTTATGATGGAATTGAGACTGCAAAAAAATATAAATATTTGAAAAAAGAAAATGATGTTTTTATTGCTCTCAGTCATCTCGGAATACAGGATGATGAAAAACTTGCCAATGAGGTCGGAGACCTGGACCTGATAATAGGAGGGCATTCTCATACTCTTATCGATACTCCTCATGAAATAAACGGGGTAAGGATTGTTCAGGCCGGTTCTAAGGCTTCCCATCTTGGAAGGGTTGATATAACTCTGCTTGGAGAGAAGATCACCGGAATCAACACTAAAGTAATAAACCTTAAAACAGTGAATACTGTCGATGATGAAGTTGAAACTATTGTAAAGGATTTTAACAGAAATCCTCTGATGAACAGGGTTCTCACAGTTTTGAAGAGGCCTGTGTCAGGAAGGAGAAAACTGGGACTCCTTGTGACCGATGCACTGAGGGAAAAACTCGGGCTTGATGTTGTTTTTTATAATAGAGGTGGAATTCGTATCAATAACCTGAAGGGAGAGGTGAAATTGAAAGATATTTATGCAATGCATCCTTTCGGGAATTATATTGTTGAAATAAAGATGGACACCGGAGAAATAAAGGATTTGATTAAGAATGACTTCCAGGGGCACCACGGGATTGATATTATTTCTTCAGGGCTGAGTTATCGTGTCACAAGAGACCTTGTTGGAAAAGTGATCTCTATAGATCTTTTTGATGTGGATGGATATAAGATAGAAGATAATAGAGAGTTCAGGGTAGGGCTTAATAATTATATTGTTTCTTCTTATAAGTTCAGGCATAAAGATCCGGGAAAACCGGGTAATTTGACAACAGTGGAAATTGTTCTGGACTTTTTTAAAAACCTGGAACATTCTCCTGATTACCGGAATGTAGTAAGAGCTGAAGAAAAAATAATTTATAAAGGTAATTTTAATAAGATTGGAAAAACTAATGTAAAAATATACACTTCACACAGGAAGTTTTATGAAAATTCAACCTCAGGTAACCTGGCTGCGGATGCAGTAAAAAAATACTCCGGGGCTGATATTGCAACTTTTCCAACAAGATTGTTAAAATACGGGCTTGTCATAAATAGCGGTTTGCCATTTTTCAGGGAAGCCATCGACAATCTGTATCTTTTTGCTAAGCGGAGTAAGATCGTGACCGGAGAAATGAGTGGCTCTGACCTTAAAGAATTTGTGCTCAGACGTTCCCGCTGGAAGAATAATATTGATCTCCAGGTTTCAGGAATGAAATACAGAATATTCTTCAATAGAGGAAATAGAGTAGATAATATAGATGTGACATTGAATGATGGGAAAAAAATTGAAAATAGCAGGATATATAAAATATCTTTTTTCGAATATGACTTTAACAAATATTATAAAATTAGTAATAAAGTAAAAAATTTGAAAGTTTTAAACAGGAATTTTGAAGAGATCCTGGCTGAATATATAAAAAAGAAAGGTTTGATCGGAGAAGAGGTAACTGAAAAAAGGGTAATTCTGATCAACAGGGAAAATAACAGGAGGATTAGATAATGGCGCAGCTCTATTTTAGATATTCTACTATGAATGCAGGAAAATCCACTGAGGTTTTAAAGATCGCTCATAATTATGAAGAACAGAATAAAAAAGTAATCCTTTTCACACCGGCAATTGATGACAGATATGGAAAAGGGAAGATCACATCCAGAATGGGATTTCAGAGGGATGCTCTTGTTATAACAAAAGATACTGATATTTATGAGATCGCGGAAAAAAGTAAACCTTTCTGCATTCTGGTTGATGAGGGACAATTCCTGTCAAGAACTCAGGTAATAACTCTTACAAAAATAGTGGATGAATTAAATGTTCCTGTAATAGTTTACGGATTAAAAAATGATTACAGGAACCAGTTCTTCCCCGGAAGTGAAGCCCTTCTCCTTTTTGCGGATAAAATTGAAGAAGTTAAAACAGTTTGCTGGTATTGTACAAAAAAAGCCACAATGCTCATTAAATTTAAGGATGGAAAGCCGGTGAACAGTGGAAAGCAGATCGAAATAGGAGGTAATGATAAGTATACATCAGTTTGCAGGAAATGTTATTCCAGCAGGGTGCAAATTGTGTGAACAATCTCCTGATGTTGTTGATAACAGCTTTTAATCTGATCACTGCTTGAAAAAAAAGTTAATAAAGTGTAAGGTTCTATAAAAAAATCTGACAAAGAATATGGAAAAATCAAAAAAAAAAAGAAAGAGAACAAAGCCACTGGTAATAGGGGTAGCAGGAGGGAGTGGTTCGGGAAAAACCACAATAATTAAATCTATTGTTGATGAACTGGATCCCTTTGATGTTGTTATGCTTCAGCATGATTCTTATTACAGGGATAACAATCACCTTCCCCTTCTTGAACGTGAAAATATTAACTATGACCATCCCGATGCACTTGAGACCGACCTGCTGATAAATAATCTGAAAGACCTGATCGAATGGAGGGAGAGTGAAACCCCGGTTTACGATTTTACTACCCATTCCCGGAAAGAGAAAGGGCTCTTAAAAAAGCCGGCTGATATTGTTATTGTTGACGGTATTTTGATATTTGTTGAAGAACAACTTAGAAACCTGATGGATGTGAAAATATTTGTTAATACCGATAGTGATATCAGATTCATAAGGAGGCTTATGAGGGATATGAAGGAAAGGAACCGTAGTATGGATTCGGTCATAAATCAGTATCTGTCTTCTGTAAAGCCGATGCATATTGCATTCGTCCAGCCCAGCAGGAGGTTTGCTGATATCATTATCCCTGAAGGGAGGAGCCCTGTATCAACAACAATGCTTGTTACTCTTGTAAAAAATCATATTGATAAGATCGGAAATAACAAAGACCGGAAAAAGGGGTAAAATGGTAGAAAAACAATTCATTAGTGCACAGCAGCTTCTTGAAGATTCTTTTAAACTTGGAATCGGGATCATAAATAGTGGATTTAAACCGAATTTTATTGTGGGGATATGGAGGGGAGGGACTCCGGTGGGAATAGCAGTTCAGGAACTCCTTGACTATTACGGAATTGTAACTGACCATATTGCCATAAGAACATCTTCATATGAAGGAATTGAAAAAAGGAAAAAGGAGATCAGGGTACATGGTCTTGATTATATTGCAGAAAATATTAATGCTGAGGATTCACTTTTGATAGTTGATGATGTTTTTGACACTGGCCTCAGTATTGAAGCTGTTGTAAATGCACTTAAGTTAAAATCGAGAAAGAACACCCCCGATGATATAAGAATTGCAACGGTTTTTTATAAACCGGAGAACAGAAAAGTCGGATTTGCACCTGACTATTATGTACATAAAACGGAAAGCTGGCTGATATTTCCCCATGAACTGGATGGTTTGACCACTGAAGAGATCGAACTGCATAAACCGGGAGTGGCAAAATTGATCATAGGAGTAAAATAAAATTATGGATATTACTTACGATTTTATTAAAAGTATACCGAAAACAGATCTTCATCTCCATCTGGATGGATCTTTGAGGCTTAATACCCTTATTGAACTTGCAAAAGATTCCGGGGTAAAATTGCCCTCAGAGACAGAAGAAGGGTTAAAAGAGACTGTTTTTAAAGATAAATATGAAAATCTGGGAGAATATCTTCAGGGATTTTCATATACAACTGCAGTTATGCAGAATCCTGAAGCTATTGAGCGGATATCATATGAACTTGTTCTGGATAACATTGAGGAGGGTGTCAGATATATTGAAGTAAGATTTGCCCCCCAGCTGCACCAGCGGGCTGACTTCGGGATTATAGATATATTTAAATCTGTTAACAGGGGATTTAAAAAAGCTGCAGATGAATTTAACGGAAGGGATGAGGTTCGTCTGGGATCCGAACCCCCTTTTGCATATGGAATAATTGCATGTGCAATGAGGATGTTCGATTATGGTTTCTCTGAGTATTTTGATAGTCTGCTTGATGTTCATAAATATTCTGACAGGAAATGGATCTTTTCCCTGGCTTCACAGGAACTGGTAAGAGCATCAATCGATGCAAGGGATAACCATAATATTCCTGTTGTTGGTTTTGACCTTGCCGGAATGGAAGAGGGTTTTCCTGCCGTTGACCATAAATATGCTTATAATCTTGCCCATAAGAACTTTCTGAAAAAAACCGTTCATGCGGGAGAAGCTTACGGGCCGGAAAGTATCTTTCAGGCAATTACCGAACTTCATGCTGACAGGATCGGACATGGCCTGCACCTCTTTGATGCAGATAAGATCAAGGATGATGAAATTATAGACAAAGAAGACTATGTAAATGATCTGGCTCAATATATCGCTGACAGGAGGATAACTCTTGAGGTTTGTCTTACTTCAAATATGCAGACAAATCCGGAATTTAAAGTCCTTGAGGACCACTCTTTTAAAAAGATGAAAGATGCCAGGCTCTCAGTTACATTCTGTACCGATAACAGAACCGTATCATCAACGACAGTATCAGATGAGATCTATAAAGCAGTAAAAACATTTAATATTTCACACAAAGAATTGAGGGATTTTGTGATCTATGGATTTAAGAGAAGTTTTTTCCCCGGTACATATCTGAAAAAAAGAAAATATGTAAGACGGATCTTAAACTATTATGATGAGATCGAAAAGAAGTTCAATATAAAATAAAATCGAGGTAAAATGGACCTGCTAACGATAGGAAGAGGTATTTTCGGTATATTATTAATTCTTGGTATTGCCCTGCTCTTTTCAAACAATAAAAAGAGGGTGAACTGGAGGCTTGTTGCTATCGGGCTTTTTGTTCAATTGCTCTTCGCAGTATTTATCATTCATGGAGAAACTTTCAGATCATGGTTCTTTGTGCTCGGATGGCCGAAGGATATCCTTAACTGGTTTGGTGGAGCTGTTGTAAAGATTCTGGTTTTCATTACCGAAGGATCAAAATTTGTATTCGGTTCACTGGCGATAAATCCCGGAGCTGATGGGAGCCTTGGCTTCTTTTTTGCATTTCAGGTACTCCCCACGATCATCTTTTTTGCATCTTTAACGGCTGTTCTATATTATACCGGAGTTCTTCAGATGGTTGTAAAAGGGATGGCATACCTGATGTCAAGGCTGCTTGGTACCAGTGGTGCTGAATCTCTCTCCAATACAGCTAATATATTCATAGGACAGACGGAAGCTCCGATACTGATACGCCCTTACCTGGGGTCCATGACAAATTCAGAGCTGCTCACGATTATGGTGGGGGGGATGGCAACTGTTGCAGGTGGTGTGATGGCAAGTTATATCCAGATGCTGGGGCAGGCAATGGCAGTAGCCAGGGGGATGCCTGTTAGTGAAGCCCAGCTCGGATTTGCTGTTCATCTGATAACTGCAAGCCTTATGGCTGCTCCTGCATCCATAGTTATTGCAAAGATACTCCACCCTGAAACAAAAGTTCCCGAAACCCTTGGTACTGTTAAGGTAAAAGTTGAAAAAAATGCTTCTAATGTAATTGAAGCTGCTGCAAACGGGGCTTCGGATGGATTAAAACTTGCACTTAATGTTGGAGGGATGCTGATAGTTTTTATTGCATTCATATTCCTTATTAATTTTTTATTTTTAAGCCTGGGAAATGTCATCGGAATAAATACATGGCTAATGGCTAAATTCGGCCAACCCCTCTCAATGCAGCTTATATTGGGGCTCCCGCTGAAATATCTTGCCATGGGGATCGGTGTACCTGCAGAGGATGCTTTTAATTTCGGAAGATTATTCGGAACCAAGATAGTCCTTAATGAATTTGTTGCATATCTTGATCTTGTGGAAGTAATAAAAAGTGGCCTTATGACCCAGAAGGGGATAACAATGGCCACATTTGCCTTATGTGGATTTGCAAACTTTTCTTCTATTGCTATTCAACTGGGAGGGATTGCCCCTATGGCGCCTCACAGGAAAAAAGATATTGCAGCACTGGGTCTTAAATCGGTCCTGGGTGGAGGCCTTGTAACTCTGTTAACAGCAACTCTTGCCGGGATCCTTATTTACAGCTGATACTCCTGTAAAAATTAAATTAACTCTATTGAATTATTTATTTGTTTACATTAGAATATTTTAATGGCTCGAACTGTATTTGAAAGTGCTGGGAGTATAATTATTGATATATAACCGGGATAAAAATGGCAGAACAAAAAAATTATAAAGTTGCAATTGGTTCTGATCACGGAGGGTTCCATCTGAAATATATCCTGAAAAAGCATATTGAACAATTGGGATATAATATTGAAGATTGTGGTACCTATACAACCGATCCTGTTGACTATCCGAAATTTGCCTCTATTGTTGCCGGTAAGGTTTCACTTGGAGAAGCAGATATCGGTATACTGGTGGATGGTGCAGGAATAGGATCTGCAATGACAGCCAACAAAATAAAGGGTATCCGGGCAGCCCAGTGTTACGATATCTCTATGGCCAGGAATGCAAGGGAACACAATAATGCAAACGTGCTTACCCTGGGTGCAGGCCTAACAGGTACGGAACTTGCAAAAGAGATCGTGGAAGCTTTTCTTTCCGGTGAGTGTACGGTTGAGCGGCATCTGAAACGGGTTGCAATGATAGATGAACTTGATAATACCGGGAACCTTGTTTATGATCCGGTTAATAAACCGGAAGATCCGGATAAGGAGGAAAAAGTGGCAGATATTAATGAGAAAGATATAGATGAGATCGCAAACAGGGTAAAAGAGATGATCTCGGATAATAATAAACCTGATATTTCTGATAAACGGGAAAATGATAATTGCGATATGGTATGCAGTTGTGGTGTACATGTGGAAAGAAAACCGGAAACTTTAAGGAAATTTATAGAATTTGGAGTTGAACGGTTGGGATATAACGATGGTACAGGATGTGAATGTGTTCCACAGGATATAGCAGCCTGTATTGATCATACTTTATTGAAGCCCGATGCAACTGCTGATGATGTTAAAAAATTGTGCAGTGAAGCCAGAGAATTTAAATTTGCCACCGTGTGTATAAGCCCCAGTTATGTGGCATTGGCTGCAAAAGAACTGGAAGGCTCAGATGTTAAAGTTTGTACAGTTGTAGGTTTCCCTTCAGGGGCCCATGTCCCCGAGATAAAAGGGCTTGAAACAAGGCGTGCTATCCGGGATGGAGCTAAAGAAATTGACATGGTAATAAATATAGGAGCACTGAAAAGTTTTGATGATGATCTGGTCTATCGTGATATTCGGACGGTTTGTGAAGCCTGCGAAGATGGAAGTGCTGTCAGTAAAGTTATCATTGAAGCTGCATTATTAAATGATGATGAAAAGACCAGAGCATGTCAGCTTTCAAAGAAGGCCCGTGCAGATTTTGTAAAAACTTCAACCGGATTCGGCCCTCATGGAGCAACTGCGGCCGATGTTGAACTGATGAGCCGTGTTGTAAGAGAATCAGGTATAGGAGTTAAAGCTGCAGGCGGGATACGTTCTTATGAAGATGCCAGGGCTATGATATCTGCCGGTGCCACAAGGATCGGGGCCAGTGCCGGTATCAAGATCCTTCAGGCAGCAAAGGGGACAACTGTTTCATCATAAAATGAACTGAGGAGGTATAACTTGGTAGATCTGAGAGCTTATGTTTTCATAGATAATATACAACCGCAATATGCAGCATTTTTAGGAACTGTTGCTCAGGGTTTCCTCCCTATTGCCGGGATGGCATCTCTTTATGTTGAGATCTCTCCCGGGATAGAGATAAACAGAATAACTGATATTGCATTGAAGTCAACAAATGTAACTCCGGGAATGCAGATAGTTGAACGTCTCTACGGGTTGCTTGAAATTCATTCCGGTTCCCAGGCTGATGTAAGACAGGCAGGCAGTGCAATACTTGATGCCCTGGACCGGAGGGAAGAGGACAGGTGGAAACCGAAAATATTCTCAAGACAGGTTATCCGTCGTATTGATGACCACCAGACCCAAATGATAAACCGGATGCGGCATGGAAATATGATAGTACCGGGTGAAACTTTGTTTGTTATGGAAGTTCAGCCGGCAGCATATGCTGCCCTTGCAGCTAATGAAGCGGAGAAAGCTGCTGAGATCAATATTCTTGAGGTACGCTCATATGGAAGTTTCGGAAGATTATATCTCGGGGGAGAAGAGAGGGATATAGATGTTGGCTGGAGGGCTGCAGTGAAAGCGATTGAAGAGGTTACAGGTAAGGAAAATAAAGAATAAACCGGAAAATTCAGGTATAGAATTTAATAAAAAAAGTTTAAAAAATAAAGGAGGAAAAAAATGGCAGAAGCATTGGGAATGATAGAAGCAAGGGGTTTCCCTGCAATTGTGGAAGCTGCGGATGCGATGGTTAAGGCCGCAAAAGTAGAACTGGTAGCTTATGAAAAAACAGGAGGGGGGTATGTTACTGTGATCATTCGTGGAGATGTAGCAGCAGTAAAGGCCGCCTGCGATGCAGGGCGGGCAGGAGCAGCAAGGGTAGGTGAGGTAGTTGCTGTCCATATAATAGCACGTCCCCATCAGAATGTAGATGCTGTAATGCCTTTAGGACGGACAAAAGAAGGTAAGTCCGAAATGAAGGATAATAAATAAATTTCGGAGGCAAAATGATCCTTGCCAAAGTTATTGGAACTGTTGTGTCCACTCAAAAGGAATCGAGTATGGAAGGATTAAAATTCCTTTTGCTTCAGCAGATAGATATGGAAGGGAAGGGCAAAGATGGTTTTGTAGTGGCTGCAGACGCTGTTGATGCTGGTGTGGGGGAGATAGTCCTTTATGCAAGTGGAAGTTCTGCGCGTCAAACAGTTAAAACAGATAAAAGGCCCTGTGATGCTGTGGTTATGGCAATAGTGGATAATTGGGAAGTGAATGGAAAAATAGTTTATAAAAAAGGTGTTGATGATTAAAAATTCAAATAACCTTAAAATATAAATCTGTATCCGGAGAGTTTAAAAGAAAATAATGACATCGTTAACAAAAACTGAGATAGACCAGATAGCTTTAAAAGTGGTATCACTTTTAAATAGTGAAAAAAAATCTCAGGAAGTAAAAACGGCCGGAGTTGTTCAGGCACAGGAAAAGATTTCCGCTGGTGAAGGGATATTTAATGATATTGATTCTGCTGTTAAAGCTGCATCAGATGCTCAGAAAAAACTGATAACCCTTACCCTGGAGAAAAGGGAAGAGATCATAACAAATATCCGGAAAGTGATGCTTCATAATGCCAGAGACCTGGCTGAAAGGGCCTTTGAAGAAACCGGACTTGGAAGGTCATACGATAAGATACTGAAGAATGAACTGGTTATAAAAAAAACTCCCGGTACTGAGATTCTAAGGCCTGAGGCCTATTCGGGAGACAGGGGCCTTACTCTGATGGAACTCGCCCCATATGGTGTAATTGGAGCTATAACTCCCACTACAAATCCTACATCAACCATAATCTGTAATACGATCGGGATGGTGTCTGCTGGAAATTCAGTTGTTTTTAATGCCCACCCTTCAGCTAAAAATGTGAGTATTTATAATGTTCAACTGTTGAACCAGGCTGTGATCGGGGCTGGTGGCCCGGATAACCTTATTACCACTGTTGCAAAACCCACTATTGAAAGTGCAAATGAACTTATGTCTCATCCGGGTGTCTCGCTTCTGGTAGTGACCGGAGGGGAAGGTGTTGTTAATGCAGCAATGAAAAGTGGAAAGAGGGCTATTTGTGCAGGGCCCGGAAACCCTCCTGTAGTGGTTGATGAAACAGCTGATATAGATAATGCTGCCAAATGTATTATAAAAGGGGCTTCTCTGGACAATAATATGATCTGTGTCCTTGAGAAGGAGATCTTTGTAGTGGATTCGGTTGCTGATGAACTGATAAGAGCATTTAAAGAAAATAATGCAGTTATACTTAGCAGAGATGAAATAAACAGGCTTGATAAGATTATCTTTTCAAAAACCAACGGCCCCGGAAAACCGGGTGTTGTTGAGAAAAAATTTATAGGAAAAAATATTCAGGTGATCCTGAAAGAGATCGGGAAAGATATTGATGATTCTGTCAGATTGGCCATAGCTCCGGTTGAGGAGGGGCATCCTCTTGTGTGGACAGAACAAATGATGCCTGTGATCCCTCTGGTAAGGGTCCCTGATGCGGATTATGGTATTAATATTGCGATTAAGGCCGAGCATGGTTTCAGGCATACGGCAGTAATGCATTCAAAAGATATAGACAGGTTAAGCAGGATGGCAAAAGAGATAAACAGTAGTATCTTTGTGAAGAACGGGCCATCTCTTGCGGGTTTGGGTTTTGGGGGAGAAGCTTATTGTTCATTCTCCATTGCAAGCCCCACAGGAGAAGGGATAACTAACCCGAGGAGTTTTACAAGAGAGAGGCGCTGCGTCCTTGTTGACCATTTCAGGATAATATAATGAAAAAATTTCCGGCAATAGCAATAATTGAATTAAGCAGTATCGCCACTGGTATATTCACCTGTGACATTATGGTTAAATATTCACCTGTTTCTCTTCTTAGGTCCGGGACGGTCCATAATGGAAAATATATAATTTTGATAAGCGGAACTGTGGCTGCAGTGGAAGAAGCATATAACAGAGGTATTTCTGCAGGCAGTGATAATATACTTGATAAAGTCATGATACCTGATATCCATCCTGCTGTTTACGATTCCATCCTCGGGAAAAAGATGCCATGTAAAATGGAGAGCCTGGCAGTTTTTGAAACTTCTTCTATCCCGGCTGTAATTTTGTCAGCAGATTCTGCTGTAAAGGGTTCTGATGTTAATATTGTTGAGATAAGGCTTGCTGATGATATCGGCGGGAAGGGGATTGTTATTTATACAGGTAAACTTGAAGAAGTAGAAACTGCTGTAGAATTGGGTAAAGAGGCTCTGATTGATAAGAATAAAATTATTAATTCTTCCATAATGTCCAGACTCAATGATGATATGGCTGAACAATTGGATATTTCAACAAAATTTTCGGATCTTGATGTGAAAGTGTTAAAGGATGGTGAGGGATAGCATGTTCCTCGGGAAAGTTATCGGAACTATTACTCCGTGTATTGTTACGGATGGTCTTGAGGGAGTTCCAATGTTACTTGTCCAGCCTTTGAAAAAAGATAAAACTCCGAAAGGGGACCCGATTGTTGCTGCGGACCCCACAAGAATGTCATCCCGGGGAGAGATTGTCTATTATGAAGGTGGCAGGGAAGCAGCCCTTTTACTTGATCCATGGTTTGTCCCTGTAGACCATGCGATTGTGGGGATAGTGGATGGTATCAACTATCCGGAGAATGAGAGAAAATGATCCTCGGGAAAATATCAGGTTCTCTCTATTCAACGATCAATCATGATTCTTATAATAATAAAAAGTTGTTATTTGTGGATAAATTAAATTCTAAAGGGAAACCAACAGGAGATTACCTTATTGCAGTTGATACGGTGGGTGCAGGTGCCGGTGAAACGGTTCTTGTTATTGATGAAGGTAATTCGGCAAGGCAGATCCTGAATGATGATTCAGCCCCGGTGAGGTCAGTGATAATAGGGATCGTTGACCATATAAACAGGGAGTGACCTGTAAGTATTCTTGAAATGAGAACAGACTGGGAAATACGGAGGGAAATATCCTTATTCGGCAAAAAAATTTATAATAAAGGTTTTGTTGCTGCCTCTGACGGTAATATTTCTGTAAGAGCTATCGGGGACAGGTTTTTTATCACTCCGGCTGGTAGTTGTCTCGGATCCTTTAATATTAATGATATTTCATATCTTGATCTGAATGGGAATGTTCTTTCAGGAGGAGGGCAGCCATCATCTGAACTGGCTGTTCATATTGAGGTTTATAAAAGAAGGGGAGATATAAATGCTGTGATACATGCCCATCCCCCTGTTACTACTGCCTTTTCTGTAGCCGGAGAAAAAATCTCTGCTGATATTCTCCCTGAAATAAAGATTATGTTCGGCAATATTCCCACTGCTCATTATGCAACTCCGGGAACAAAAGAAGCTGCAGAAGCCATTGGCAGTTTAATTGGTGAAAATGATATTGTTGTGATGGACCACCATGGAGTTTTATGCCTGGGAGTTACTCTTGAAGATGCATTTTTTAAACTGGAAAAACTGGAACACTATGCTTCGACACTTCTTGCTGCAAAACAACTCGGGAATATCAAACCTCTGGAACCTGAAGAAATAATAAAACTTGAAAGAACAGGAAAACAATAAGATCTCTTTAAACTGAAGGGTCTATCTTAAGATCCCAACTTTTCAGCCCTTCCCGGTCTGCAATATATTTGATCATTTCAGGTTTTGATATATTGCCCGGGACGATCTTTATTGCATTGGAAAGCCTCTCTTTAACTGTCTCTGCACTCTCTTCCGAATCAGACTGGATGGTGACTAATATATCTCCTTCTTTCACTTTGTCACCTGTTTTTTTGTTGAAAACAAAACCTGCAGTATGATTTATTGAGTCTTCCTTTTTCCTGCGTCCTGCACCTATATCTATGGCGGCCATCCCTGTTTCATATGCATCAATTGATTCGATAAAGCCATCTCTCTTTGCAGCTAGCTCAGAAGTATATTTGCTCTTTCCGAAGAGGGAATAATCTTCACAAACAGCACCATTTCCATTTTGAAGGCGGATGAATTTTTTGAAAATTTTCAGTGCTTCTCCGGATCTGATAGTTTTCTTAAGTTTTTCAATCCCCTCTGTTATATTTTTTTCAACTCCGGCGGCAGAGAGCATACAGGCTCCCAGAGCCAGTGTAACTTCCATCAGGTCATTCGGGCCGTTCCCTTTAAGACATTCAATTGATTCTATGATCTCCAGAGAATTTCCCACTGCATTCCCGAGGGGTTGATCCATGTTGGTTATGAGGCCGATGGTTTTACGGTTATTCTTTTCTCCGATATCGACCATCGACTTACAGAGGGAAATTCCATCTTTCGGATCAGGGAGGAAAGCACCTCTTCCTGTTTTTACATCAAGAACTATTGCATCTGTCCCCAGAGCCAGTTTTTTGCTCATTATGCTACTTGTGATAAGTGGAATACTGTTTACTGTCGCAGTTGAGTCTCTTAATGCATAAAGTTTTTTGTCCGCCGGAACTATATTGTCAGTCTGTCCGGAGATGACCATTCCGCATTTGTTCAGTACATCTTTAAATTCATCCACTTTGAGGAATACGTTAAATCCCGGAATTGATTCCAGCTTGTCCAATGTTCCACCTGTATGTCCAAGTGCACGGCCGGAAAGCATTGGCACTTTAACGCCACAGGCTGCGACTATTGGCGAAACAATAAAACTGACCTTGTCACCAACACCTCCGGTGCTGTGTTTATCTACTTTGGGGCCCTCTATGTAGTCAAGTGTTATTGTATCTCCTGATCTGAGCATGATCCCTGTCAGGTCCGAAACCTCATCTTTGTTCATCCCCTTCAGAAAAATTGCCATTAACAGGGCTGATATCTGGTAATCGGGGATATTTCCATCTACATAGCTGTCGATTACCGATTGTAGTTCATTTTTATCAAGCCCTTTGCCATCCTTTTTTTTTGAAATTATTTCATACATATTAAAATTTTTCATATTTTACTCTTTTCCTTGTTATATCTTATGGAATTACCGGTCTTCTTTGAGGGAAAATCCGAATGGCAGGATCTCTTTAACGGTTGATTCTCTGTAGTTTCCCTCTTTATTACACATAATAACCTTTGTTTCCTCTTCTGAAAATTCAGCAATGACCTGGCGGCAGGCGCCACAGGGGGGGAGGAACTTTTCCGTATCGCCGATAACAAGTATTTCGGTTATCTCTCTTTCACCTTCCGCGGCCATCTTGAAAATAGCATTCCTTTCGGCGCAGATGGTTACACCGTAGGAAGAATTTTCCACATTGCATCCCGAATAGATGTTTCCATCTTTTGTCCTCAATGCTGCTCCCACATGAAAGTCAGAGTAGGGGGCATAGGCGTTCTTTTTTGCTTTAACCGCTGCATCATACAGCTCTTTAATATCTTTATCCATGACCGTTATATTCTATGTAAACCCGAAAAAAAAGTCAAAACAAATGGCAAAACAAATGGGGACAGGCAGATTGTTGATAAATTATTATGTGTATGTGTGTTTCACTTTCTTTGTTGATTGAAGTTTGATTTTAACAATTTAACCTGAAAACTAACCCAAAAACAAAATTAATAAAAATATTGTTATATTTAAACAATAAAAAATGTAAAAATATAAAAATTGGTATTGACATGAAAGTTAAAGCAAAATAAAATAATACATTTTAGATTGGCAGAGAGGTAAAAT
>JBDLJQ010000010.1:0-65065 GCA_039714255.1 Acidobacteriota bacterium | reverse complement strand
CTGTGATATTATCGGTTTTATTCAAATGGGACCGGACAAACAAAAATATTCGGAAAAAAAGAAAAAAGCCTGGAAGATCTTCGACAGGATCTATAAAAGGTATGATCTCCTGAACCATGTGCTCTCCTTCGGAATTGATTTCAGATGGAGAAAAAAACTTTCAAAACTTTTAAAGAAACAGGAAGGACAATACCTGCTTGACCTTGCAGCCGGAACAGGGGATGTTATATTCAGCCTTCTGAAACACTCTCCTTATATAAGAAGGGCTGTGGGGCTGGATATGTCGTTTAATATGTTAGGCTATGGAAGAGAAAAATCAAAAAAAAACGGACATAAAAACAGAGCTGATTTTATACAGGGAGATGCAAACCGTATTCCCGCAAAAAACGGGAAATTTGATGTGGCCACCATGGCCTTCGGAATAAGGAATGTTCCTGACCCGGAAGTTGCCTTAAGAGATATAGGACGGGTCCTGAAAAAAGGAGGGACACTTCTGATCCTTGAATTTTCCCTTCCGGAGAACAAAATTCTGAAAAGACTTCATCTTTTCTACCTCAGATATTTTGTTCCCCTTATGGGAAAAATAATTTCCGGAGATGTTGAAGCTTACCGTTATCTGAACAAAACAATAGAAGATTTTCCGTATGGAGAAGCATTTTTAAAACTTATGGAAAATTCAGGATTTAAAGATTGTGAGGGATTTCCCCTCACTTTTGGTGCTGTAACTATTTATAGAGGATATCGCTAAAATGAATCCGGAACAGGAAGAACAAAAAAAGTATAAACCGGGAGAAATAACAGAAACACTATTACAAAGAATAAAAGATGTAAGAAAAAATTCCGGAAAAAATCCGGAAAAAGTTTATAGATTTGAATTCAAAACAGATCAAATTGATATTTTAAACTGGCTGCAATCACAGAAAAGTGATACTAAAATATTTTTTTCAGGAAGGGAGGTTAACAGTGTTCAGATTGCCGGAATTGGAATTGCCTCTGTTTTTTTCAGAAGGGAACGAGAAAGTATAAAGAAAATTTTTGAAGAGTTTGATGATTTCCTTGATAACTTTGAAGATTCCACACGGTTCTATGGAGGAGTCTCATTTGCTGACGATCCCGGATCAGGAAGAGAGTGGGCCTCCTTCGGCTCTGTAAAATTTATACTACCCCGATTTGAATTGGCCCGGGGAAAAAACAATACTGTATTTGCTGCAAATTATCTGGCAGATGAATTAAAAGAAAAAGAAATCACGGAACTTGAAAGAGAGATCGGAAGTATAAACTTTTCAGACGGCCGGGAAAGCTTTCCGGATACATTTATCTCTTCTTTAAATTTTTTGCCTGACCTTACCGGATGGAAAAAAGTGATAGAAGGCTATTTAAATAAAATAAGGTTAAAAGAAATCAGAAAGATAGTAGCTGCAAGGAGGACAGAGGTTTGTTTTGATAAAGAGGCAGACCCTTTTGTTTTGCTGAGAGAGTTGGAAAAGAACAAGGATAAAAGTACAGTGTTTCTATTCAGTTTTGACGGTGAAAGTTTTTTTACAGGTTCAACTCCGGAGAGGCTTTTTCACAGGGATAAGGATATGCTGAGAGCTGAAGCTGTTGCCGGTACACGCCCGAGAGGAAAAACAGGGGAGGAAGATATACAACTTGGTAAAGACCTCCTCTTTTCCCCGAAAGAGACAAGGGAGCAGAAGTTCGTTTCAGAGGAAATCTCAGATAAACTGAAAGATATTTGCGAATATATAAATGTTTCAGAAAAAAAATTATTGAAACTATCCACTTTACAACATCTTTATAATAAAATAGATGGTAGGTTGAGACCGGGGACTTCAGATAAAGATGTTTTAACAGGATTATTTCCGACATCAGCTGTTTCCGGTCTTCCGAAGGATACGGTTATGAAAATGCAGAAAGATATGGAACCGTTTGACAGAGGGTGGTATTCCGGCCTTGTGGGTTTTGCCGGCAGAGAAGAATCCGATCTTTTTGTAGCTATCCGGTCTTCACTTTTCCGGAATAAATGTGCCTTTTTTTATTCCGGGGCAGGAATTGTTGAGGGGTCAGATCCGGATAATGAATGGGAAGAGATCGATCTGAAGATAAAAAAATTTTTGAGAGTTTTTAACTATGAAAATTGAAAATATTCCCAATATAAATTATTTATGGGCAGAATTGATAATTGAAGAACTTTTGCGTAATGGTGTAAGTGAATTCTGTATAGCTCCGGGTTCAAGGTCAACGCCATTAACACTTGCAGCTGCAGGTTCAAATAAAGCAAAAAAAACAATACATTATGACGAAAGGGGGCTTGCTTTTTACGCCCTGGGAATGGCATCTGCCGGGGCCGGCCCTGTTGCCGTTATATCCACGTCAGGGACAGCGGCAGCTAATTTTTTCCCGGCACTTATTGAAGCTTCTAAAAAAAAACTTCCCATAATTTTCCTTACCGCAGACAGGCCGCCGGAATTGAGGCAGACGGGAGCCCTCCAGACAATTGATCAGCCTGGGCTCTACGGTAAATATGTAAGGTGGGACTTTGACCTGCCTGTTCCGGATCCTGATATTGAACCTGAAGTTGTCCTCACAACTATCGATCAGGCTGTTTTCAGGTCAAAATATCCTATGGCAGGGCCTGTTCATATAAACTGTATGTTCAGAGAACCACTAGCTCCTGGTCCGGGGAAAAATACGAATTTCAGTAATTATAAGATCAGAAATAACTGGGAAAAGAGTCAGAAACCGTATACCGAATATTTCTCTGACTCAGAAACAGAAGGTGTTAATAACAGGGAAGAAATAATAAAAGTTATAGAGGGTATAAAAAAGGGGATAATTATAACGGGAAAATTGAAAGGTCCCGGTGAAAAAGATAAAGCTGTGGAACTTTCAAAAAAGCTTAACTGGCCACTGTTCCCTGATATTGTTTCCGGTTTGAGAAACCGGGATGAAAGTGGAAATATTATTCATTATTATGATTTGCTGTTACTTTCGGGTAAAGAACTTAATGAACAAATTGACGGGATAATTCATCTGGGTGGAAGGATAACATCAAAAAGGTGGTACAATTTTATTAAGGGGCTGAGCCCTGACAAATATATAACCGTTCTTGATCATCCGCTTAGAAATGATCCTCTCCATATTGTTTCTCACAGGATAAAATCTTCAGTATCAGGATTTCTGAATACAATACTTCCTTCTTTAAGGCAGAGGGGAACCAATCCACTGACTGAAAAACTGAAAAAGATCTCTTCGGGAACCGGGGAGATAATCGATAAGTTCCTGGAAAACAAAGAAATTAATGAAATTTTTATTGCAAGGAAAGTATCAAATCTTATTCCGGATGATTCCGGGCTGTTCCTCTCCAATAGTATGCCTGTCAGGGATATGGATATGTATTCTTCGATTAATAACAGGGATGTAAAAATCGGAGGAAACAGGGGCGCCAGCGGGATAGACGGTATAATTGCTTCCGCTTCAGGATTCACTGAATCACTGGGAAAACCGGTAACTCTGATCATTGGTGATATTGCATTTCTTCATGACCTGAACTCTCTCGACTTTGTTAAAAAAGGCGGGAACAAATTAATAATAATAGTAATAAATAATAACGGGGGTAATATCTTTTCTTTCCTCCCTGTTGCTGAACACAAAACTCATTTTGAAAAGTATTTTATTACTCCCCATGGTATGAAGTTTGATAAGGCTGCATCAATGTTCGGAATTGAACACAAAAAAGTATCAAACAAAAATGATTTTTCTGTTCAGTATAAATCAGCTTTGGCAGGGAAAAAAAGTAAAATCATCGAAGTTGAAGTGGAGAGGGAGCAAAATGTGGCCGCTCACAGAGAACTGGAAGAAAAGATCAGAGAATATTTGGGAAAAAACTAATTTGAACAGGAGATAATTATGGAAAATATAAACTGGATAAAAACCGGAAAATTTGAAGATATTGAATATCACAAATTTGAAGGTATTGCCAGAATTACAATAAACAGGCCTGAAGTAAGGAATGCTTTCCGGCCTCAAACAGTAATGGAAATGTCAGATGCACTGGGTGATGCAAGGGAAGATCCCGGAATTGGTGTTATCATCCTTACCGGGAAAGGTGATAAAGCATTCTGTTCCGGTGGAGATCAGAAGATCCGGGGAGATTCAGGCTATAAGGACGGGAAGGGTGTCAACAGGCTTAATGTACTTGATTTCCAGAGGCAGATCAGAACATGCCCGAAACCGGTTATAGCAATGGTGGCAGGTTATGCCATCGGAGGCGGCCACGTTCTTCACCTCTTGTGTGATATCACTATCAGTGCTGACAATGCGGTCTATGGACAAACCGGGCCTAAAGTGGGCTCATTTGACGGCGGCTACGGAGCCAGTTATATGGCAAGAATAGTAGGCCAGAAAAAAGCCAGGGAAATATGGTATCTTTGCAGGCAGTATAATGCTCAGGAGGCATTGTCCATGGGCCTTGTTAATACCGTGGTTCCACTGGAAAAACTTGAAGAGGAAACTGTTCAGTGGTGCAGGGAGATATTGCAGAATTCTCCCATAGCCATAAGGCTTTTAAAATCTGCTCTGAATGCTGATTGTGACGGGCAGGCTGGACTTCAGGAACTGGCAGGCAATGCTACAATGCTCTATTATATGAGTGATGAGGCCAAAGAGGGAAGGGATGCATTTGTTGAAAAGAGGAAACCGGATTTTAAAAAATTTAAAAGAAACCCCTGATAATGAAAAACAGGATAACATTTAAGATCTGGCTTATGGCAGCCAGGCCGAAAACCCTGCCGGCAGCAATAGCCCCTGTCCTTATCGGGACTGTTCTTGCTTTTAAGGATGGAGGGTTTCATCTTTTATCTGCTATTCTTGTTATGGCAGCGGCCCTCCTTATGCAGGTGGGAACAAATTTTGTTAATGATTATGCTGATTTTAAAAAAGGTTCGGATACTGATAGGAGAGTAGGCCCGGTAAGGGTGACCCAGGCAGGGCTTGTTTCTCCGGAAAAAATGAAGAAAGCAGTATATTTTGTTTTTTCCCTTGTTATTCTTGTCTCCCTCTACCTTGTTCTCAGGGGAGGTATACCTGTTCTGGTAATAGGAATATTGTCAATAATATCTGCGATTACCTATACAGCAGGCCCTTTTCCCATCGGATATAAGGGTTTTGGAGACATTTTTGTTTTGATCTTTTTTGGCCCCGTTGCTGTGGCGGGGACATATTTTGTCCAGTCCCTGTCGATTAATATAATTCCTGTTATCGCAGGCCTGGGGCCGGGATTTTTATCCGTTGCAATTCTGGTTGTAAACAATATTCGTGATGTGGATGAGGATAAAATATCGGGAAAGAACACCCTGGTTGTAAGATTTGGCATAATTTTTGGAAGATTTGAATATTTTATATCGGTAATGATCGCTTTTACTCTTCCTTTCTTTCTTTTCCTGTCGGGAGCGGGAACTAATTATTCATTTTTAACAATTCTGCTCACCCTTTTCCTTTTAAAGCCCTACAGGGCCCTTACTGTTGAAAATGATCCGGCCTCTTTGAACGCTCTCCTCGGTTATACAGGAAAATTGCTCCTTTTATACTCAATTGTTTTTTGTGCGGGGTGGATGTTTCCCCTCTGATTTCTGAGGTTTTATGAAAATTGAACTGAATATTTTTAGTTTTGACCTTTTTTTTAAAGAACCTTTTAATACCGGTGCGGGAATTGTAGATAAAAAAGAGGGTTTTCTTGTAAAAATAAAAGGCCCTTCAGGAGTTACAGGTTTCGGTGAGGCCTCTCTGCTTCCCGGTTTTACCCGGGGGTCAAAAAAAGAGATAACCGGACAACTGATAAAGTTAAAAAATGAGTTTTCTGATGATCATTTAAAAAATATTAAAGATAGCGGCAATTTTGATACATCCGGAATATTGAAAGGGGAAAAGCTTTTTCCCTCTGTTAATTTTGCATTGGACTCTGCAATTATTGATCTGTTGAGGAATATTGACGGGTCGGGTGTTCAAAGGATCCTGGGAACCGGAGTGAAGGAGAAAGGATCTGTCAGGGTAAATGCCCTGTTGAAAATTGGAAAAGATCCGGATGAAACTTTAAATGAAGCTGTAAGATTGAGGTCTGCCGGATTTAATAAAATAAAATTAAAAGTGGGGAGATTTGATCCTTCCTATGAAAAAAAAGTTATAAAGGAACTATCCGCCATTTTTGAAGGAGAAAAAAATTTAAGGTTTGATGCTAATTGCGGATTTGATATACGTGAAGCGATAGATTTTTTTTGTGATCTTGATCCTGAAAATATCGAGTATATTGAGGATCCCTTTCCTGACCCGGAAATGATCCCGAAGTTTTTCTCGGAAACGGGAGTTCCGGTTGCTCCCGACTCACTTCTACTTAAGATCAGCCTGAAGGAGATCGAAACTCTTCACGGGATCGGTGCACTGATCATTAAACCGTCAGTTATTGGCGGTGTAGATAGAATTACCGAATTTTATAATATTTCCCGAAAATTAAAAATTCCCATGGTATTTACTTCACTCTTTGAATCGGGGATCGGTTTAACAAATATTGCACGGATATCGTCTGTTCTTGATCTCTATGAAACATTTATGGGGCTTGATACCCTTAAGTTTCTGAAGGAGGACCTTCTTCTGCACAGCCCTGAAATCAGAGGCGGAAAATTTTTGTTGAATTCATCATTTAAATTAGAAAATGGATTAAATAAAGCAATAGTGAAAAAAATTATATGAAAAACACAATTAAGTGTCCGGTATATACCTGTGCAGGGGAGATCCCGGGTGAGACTGCTATTATTCAGGGGGGAACTATATTTTCCTATGGAGATCTTAATAAAAAGATCGGACAGGTTTCTGTAAATTTTAAAAAAAAAGGGATAAAAAAGGGGAATATAGTTGCAATTGTTTCCCGGAACAACCTTGAATATATTGCTGTTCTATTTGCACTTTTTCGTACAGGTGCAATTGCCTTACCTTTAAATCCGAAGTTTCCCCATAATTATATAATGGAAATACTAAATAAAACCGGAGCAGGATTTCTCCTGTATTCCGGGGATGTGAACTTATCGGGAAGTATGAAGATTCCGGCTTTTCCATTTGAAGATGTAACGGATCATTCTGAAACAAAACCCGTTGATACGGGGGTAGATATGGGAATTAAAGATGATTCTACCATAATATTAACATCAGGTTCTGTTGGAGGGCCAAAAGGAGCCCTGCATACTTTCGGAAACCATTATTTCAGTGCATTGGGCTCAAATGAAAATATACTCCTGAATAAAGGTGATAAATGGTTACTTACACTACCTCTCTATCATATCGGGGGAATGGCTGTATTGTTCAGGTCATTTCTTTCAGGCTCAACTGTAGTTATCCATGACCATGCTGAAGATACAGGAGAAGAAATAGCAAAATATGGTATTACACATGCTTCTGTTGTACCGCTTCAGCTAAGAAAGATCACAGATTATTTTGAAAAAAAGGATATATCTGGCTGCGGTTCACTTAAAGCTGTTCTTACCGGGGGGAGTTATGTTTCTGAATCTCTGATAAAAGAAGCATTAAAGTTTAATATTCCCGTTTATACAACATATGGTTTGACGGAGATGTCTTCCCAGGTTACAACAATTCCGGAACCTGTCAGATCTCACCCGGAGGTGAACCAGGGCAAACTATTACGATACAGAGAATTAAAAATTGAAAAGGATGGAGAGATAATGGTGAGGGGAAAAACCCTTTTTAAAGGTTATATTGAGGGTGGAGGGAAGATCATAAAAGAATTAAAAAATGGATGGTTCCCCACAGGTGATATGGGGGGATTAAAACCGGATGGCAGTTTGTTAATAACAGGTAGAAAAGATAATATGTTTATCTCCGGAGGAGAAAATATTTATCCTGAAGAGATCGAAAGAGAATTATTGAATATTCCCGGTTTGGAAGAAGCAATAGTTGTTTGCATAAAGGACAAAAAGTATGAAGAGAGGCCTGTAGCATTTATCAATATGAAAGCCGGAGGAGATAAAACAAAGGAGGAGATCGTAAAACTTTTGAGATCTAAACTTCCTCCCTATAAGGTTCCGGACAGGTTCTTTAAATGGCCGTCTGAACCTGGAGAAAGCTTGAAAACCTCAAGATCTTTTTTTAAAAAACTTTTTTATGAAAAAAATATGCCGGGCGAAATATTATAGAAAAGAGAGAATATTAACTATTTCATCAGGAATGGATATTTTTTTGAAATCCTTTTTGTTTACACAGACATGAATGGTTTTCCCTTCTCCGGATAAGGTTCCATCCTCCTTGAATATCCTGTGTTTAAGTGTAAATGATGAGTCTCCCTGTTTACCCAGTTTTATCTCAACCTTTATATTTTCTCCCGGGGTAAGAGGAGCAAGAAAATCAGAATCGGCATGAACTACAGGGATCAGATAATCCCTTTTGTTTATTACATCTGAGATTGAAATTCCATTCTTGTCAAGAAAGGCTTCATAGGCTTCTTCCACTATTCTGAATTGATTGCCGAAGAACAGAACACCTGCTGCATCGGTGTCAAAAAGTTTTATTTTCGAATAATATATGAACACATAAGAAGGTAACAAATATAAAGCCGGGAGTCAATATGTGAACAGGTTTTAACATCTGCAGGTGTTGACATATAGACCGGAAATGTATAATATTTAACATTAAATTGAATCTGAAATGAAAAAAATTGACAATTTAAAACTCTGTTTAAAGAGTGATAATAAAGAAAAAACTATAATTAATCTCGGTGATCTCCGTATTGGTGAAGATTTTATAATGATAGCGGGCCCCTGCTGTATTGAGAATGAAGAACAGACATATCAAACAGCACTTCTTTTAAAAGATATGGGAATTGATATCTTAAGAGGAGGAGCGTTTAAGGCCAGGACATCTCCCTATGATTTTCAGGGACTTGGCGTCAATGGACTGAAAATACTTGAAAAGGTAAAAAAGGAACTTGGTCTTCCTGTTGTAACAGAAGTGCTTGATACCCGTGATGTGGAGATCACATCCCGATATGTTGACATATTACAGATCGGCTCAAGAAATATGCAGAATTTTTCCCTTCTTAAAGAGGTGGGAAGATCCAAAAAACCTGTAATGCTCAAAAGAGGTATGTCGGCAACACTGGAAGAGTGGCTTAATTGTGCAGAATATATCCTGGCGGAGGGGAATCCGAACGTTATTTTGTGTGAAAGGGGTATAAGGACATTTGAAACCTATACAAGAAATACTGTGGACATCAGTGTTGTTCCATCAGTAAAATCTCTTTCACATCTGCCTGTCCTGGTTGACCCTTCACACGGGACCGGTAAAATAGAACTTATTGAACCCATGAGCCTTGCTGCTGTAGTGGCAGGAGCAGACGGTATTATGATCGAAGTTCATTACAATCCCCCTGAAGCTTTATGTGATAAGAGCCAGGCACTCCATCCCGAGACCTATTCAAAGATCATAAAAAAGGTAAGAAAACTGTCAGCTTTTATGACAAAGATCACCGGTATTAATGAGTGATATCAGGGTTGGAAATTTTTTTAAAGATGTTTCACGGCATTTAAAATATCCAAAGGTTATTATTGTCACTGATAAAAATGTAGAGAGGATATACGGCCACTATTTTAACAATTTCCCGAAAATTATTATTGGAACGGGTGAGAAAATAAAGAAACAAAAAACTCTGAAAAAAATATATGAAAAATTTCTCTTTTATGAAGTTGACAGAGAAACTTTTATTGCAGGAGTGGGGGGTGGAATTGTTTGTGATATCACAGGTTTTGCTGCATCAACATATTTGAGGGGTTTAAAATTCGGATTTTTCCCCACAACACTCCTGGCGCAGGCGGATGCCGCGATTGGTGGTAAGAACGGTATCAATCTGAAGGGATATAAAAACCTTATAGGCTCTTTTCGTCAGCCCGATTTTGTTTATTCCGATCTGATGGCCCTCCGGACCCTTTCAGAAGAAAATATAAGGAACGGGTTTGCCGAAATAATCAAACATGGACTGATCATGGATAATGAATTGTCAGATTTTCTTGTGGAGAATTCCGTGCCACTGCTCAAACTTGAAGATCGGCCCCTTAAAAAAGTTATTAACCGCTCAAAAGAGATAAAAATGGGGATCGTCAGGAAAGATGAACTGGAATCAGGAGAGAGAAAAATTTTAAACTTCGGGCACACTTTCGGCCATGCTTTTGAAAAGATCACGAAAATATCCCATGGAGAAGCTGTGGCGATAGGTATGGTATGGGCAGCAGAGTTTTCTCTTCGGGAAGGGCTTCTCAGCAGAGAGGGGAAGGAAAAAGTTGTTAATATTCTGAAAAAATTCGGACTTCCTGTATTCAAAAAATTTAATGGAAATAAGTTGAAAAAAATTATCAGGGCAGATAAAAAAAGATCTCTTGAATATATAAATTTTGTATTTTTGAAGGAACCGGGTGTTTCAGTTGTTAAAAAAACAGGTTTTAAAAAAATAGAAGGATTTATAGATGATATGTGTTAGCCTCGGTAAAACATCAATAGAGGAAATAAAGAAAATTGCCGGAGAAAATGATATTGTAGAAGTAAGGCTTGACCTGAACGATTTCACTTCAAAAGATATAAAAAAAATATTCGGCTCGTCAGATAATCTGATAGTAACATTCAGGCCGGGGAAAAAAAAAGACCAGTTAAGGAAAAATGACCTTACTGCTGCAATTATTTCCGGAGCTGCCTATGTTGATGTTGAGATAGATATGGACAGGGAAATGAGGGATGAAATAGTTGAAACTGCCAGGCAAAAAGGGTGCAAGGTCATAATTTCCTATCATAATTTTATTGAGACTCCCGAGGAAAAGTTTCTTGGTGGTATTGTAAAAAGTGCTTTTTCCATTGGTGGTGATATTGCAAAAGTTGCCTGTATGGTCAATTCTGTGGATGATAATCTATTAATACTTTCT
Organism: Acidobacteriota bacterium; assembly: GCA_039714255.1. Classification (GTDB taxonomy): domain Bacteria; phylum Acidobacteriota; class Aminicenantia; order UBA2199; family UBA2199; genus UBA647. The sequence goes on along the minus strand of JBDLJQ010000010.1, from coordinate 54,098 downwards.
TTATATAAAAACAAAGGAAATGTTATTGCCCTGGGAATGGGAGAGCACGGAAGGGTGACACGTATTCTTGGTGAATTTTTTGGTTCACCTCTTTCCTATGTTTCACTTGATGGGAAACCAACGGCACCGGGGCAGATAAATGTTGAAAGTTTTACAAAAATTGTTAAAGGGATAAAAAATGGCTGAAAGACTCCTTTATGGAGTTGGAGGTAATCCGGTACTTCACAGCAAAAGCCCTGAATTATTTAAAATCCTTGCAGGTGAAAACAGGAACTTTGATTATGTGAGAGTTAAAGCAGAAAGTGCTGAAGAACTTATCCGGCTCTTTGAAAAACTTGGATTTTCCGGTATGAACATTACCGCCCCTTTTAAATCGGATATTATAAGTTATCTGGATAATATTGATGATGATGCGAAAAAGGCAGGTGCAGTTAATCTCATTAAAAAGATAGGTGAAAAGATAAAGGGGTATAATACAGATGTGAAGGGGGTTCTGGACTCATTCAAATTTAACGGGATAGAAGTGGAAGGCAAAAAAACTCTTGTTGTGGGGGCCGGAGGAGCTGCCAGGGCAGCTATATTCGGGCTTAAAAATGAAGGCGCAATGGTTTCGGTAGTGAACCGCAGCCGGGAAAGGGGAAAATTAACAGCATCAGATCTTGGAGTAGATCTTATTGAAAAAGAAAAATTAGAGTTATTCTTAAGAGACGCAGATATAATAGTATCTACTCTGGATAGGGATCGGGATCTTATAAACCCGGAATGGATAAGAAAGGGAGCAATTTTATTAAGGGCAGATTATAAAAAAAGAAATCTTGAACCAGCCTCTCTGCACTATTCTGAACTGGATGGATTTGACTGGCTTTTTTTCCAGGGTGTCCCTTCATTTGAGATCCTGACAGGAAGTGAAACAGAAGATCTCTATTTGAATTATAAAAATATTAAAGAAAAAATAGCTGCAGGGGGAAAAAAGCCTGCAAAAATATATCTGACAGGATTTATGGGGAGCGGAAAAAGCAGTACAGGCAGAATTATGGCTGAGAAGGGGGGATATCTTTTTTATGATATTGATGCTGAAATTGAAAAAAGTGAAGGAATTTCAATAAAAAAAATATTTGAAGAAAAGGGTGAAAAATATTTCAGAAAAATTGAGAAAGTGGTTCTGGAAAAAATTTCCCGGGAAAATAATATAATATGTTCAACCGGAGGCGGAATTGTTAAAGATCCGGAAAACAGAAATATTTTAAAAAAAGATTCTGTTGTAGTATGGATATATTCCGACCTGAAAAATATTCTTCACAGAGTTGATCCGTTTCCCAGGCCCCTTATGAACGGGAAAAATCAGGCAGATATGGAAAATCTTTTTAAAGATCGGAAAAACTATTATGCAGAAGTTGCCGACATAATTGTTCCCAACAACAATAATATTGAGAATTGCAGCCGGAGTATCTATGAAGAAATCTCAAAACTAATGTAATACACTTCTATTTCTGAACATTTGTTTACAGAACCGGTTTTTTCAATTAAAATGCTCTCTTATGGAGAATTTATTAAGGAGCAGGTTCTGGCAATGGGTTGCACTTATGGTTCTTGCACTGGTCTGGGGTTCCTCCTTTATCCTCATGAAAAGGGGGCTTGAATCCTTTTCCAATGAGCAGGTGGCAAGCATCCGTATCTTTGCATCTTTTATTTTTTTCTCCCCTTTTTTTCTTAAAAATTATAAATTTATAAACAGGAAAAATATAAGATCATTGCTCATTGTGGGTTTCCTGGGATCATTTATCCCGGCTCTCCTTTTCACCAAAGCCCAGACAGTGATAGACAGCTCCCTGGCTGGAATTCTAAACTCTCTTACCCCCATGTTCACTCTGATAATCGGATGGCTTTTCTATAAGAGCACAATTAATGCCAGAAAGATACTGGGGCTTTTGTTGGGATTGTCCGGAGCTGTGGGGCTGGTCTACAAGGGATCGGATGTTTTGGGCTCCATTAATACATATTCTCTGCTCATCGTACTTGCCACAATATGTTACGGAATTACTGCTAACGAGATAAAGGCCAGGCTGCAGGATATGGACGGTGTGAAAATTACCATGCTGGGTTTTCTGCTCTCAGGCCCATTTGCAGGGATACATCTGCTGTTCACAAAATTTCCGGACACTGGTGCTGATAAGTATGTATATACAAATCTTGGTTATATTTTGATCCTGGCTCTCTTCAGTTCTGTGCTGGCATTAATATTATTTAACAGCCTGATAAAACATGCCCCCCTGCTCTTTTCGGTATCGGTGACATACCTGATCCCCATATTTGCAATCATGTGGGGAGTTTTTGACGGGGAGAAGATCACCATATTTGACCTGATGTGGATGGGAGTCATACTTCTGGGAGTATTTTTAATAAACAAAGCCGAGAGAGGAAAAGAGTATGTCGCTTTCAGGGGTTTTGTGAGAAAAAACAATTCTTTGAAGGGGTGACATTTTCCCCATTATATTGACAATAGAAGTCGAAATGTATAATACTTTAACCTCATAAATAGAGCTATGAAGAAATTTCAAAAATTTAAACCCTCCGGAGAAAAAATTTCAGCTCCTCCCTCAAAAAGTTTGATGATCAGGGCTCTGGCTGCAGGCCTGCTCTCTGAAAAAAGTCTTGTAATAGATAATTTTGTTTTATGTGATGATTCGGCAGCTGCACTGAAAATAATAAAAACAGCAGGAAAAAAAGTTGAGTTATCAGACAGGTCCGTTATTGTAAGCGGTAGTTCGTACTTTGAGGGTGGTACGGTTTTTAATTGCGGGGAATCCGCTTTAACTCTCCGGCTGTTCACTCCTTTACTGGCTTTGCAGGATAAAGAATTTACTTTGTCCGGATCAGGTTCACTTTTATCCAGGCCTGTGGATATGATGAAAGGTCCCTTGAAGGAGCTTGGTGTGGATGTTATTTCAGAGGGAGGATATCTTCCACTAAAGAGTGGTGGCCGTCTGAAAAGTGGCAGGGTTAATGTAGACGGCAGTGTGACCTCTCAATTCCTCAGTGGGCTTCTCATGAGCCTTCCCCTTACGGACGGAGATTCAGAAATCAGTGTAAAGGAACTCACTTCAAAAAAATATATAGACCTCACAATGGATCTGCTTGATAAATTTGGTATAGAAATAAAAAACAGAGATTATGAAACCTTTTTTATAAAAGGAAATCAGAAATATTCATCTGAAAAATATTATATTGAAGGGGACTGGAGCGGTGCCTCATTTTTCCTCGTTATGGGAGCTCTTGCAGGAGGTATAACGGTTAAGGGCCTGAACAACAAATCACTCCAGGCTGACAGGGCAATATTGGATCCTTTAGGGCAATCGGGAGCCCTGGTAGAAGAAGATAATAATTCTGTCCGGGTGAGTAACAGAGATTTGAAAGCATTCACTTTTGATGCAACTCATTGTCCCGATCTTTTTCCGCCGCTTGTTGTGCTTGCCTCAGGCTGCAGGGGAACCAGTGAAATTAAGGGAGTAAGCAGGCTCAGGTTTAAAGAGAGTGACAGGGGAGAGGCACTTCTAAAAGAATTCGGAACACTGGGAATAGATATTAAAACAGAGGGTGATTCAATGTTTGTAAAAGGGGGAAAGGTAAAGGGTGGTAAAGTTTCTTCTCATGGAGACCACAGAATAGCCATGGCACTGATCACCGCCTCAGTTATCTCCGGTGGGGTCATTGAAATAGATGATGTAAAATGTATAAACAAATCCTATCCCCAATTCATTGAACATATGAACACACTTTCAATTTGATATATTTTGTTAATTTAACTAAAATTCAATAAGGTTAAAAATAATATTTTTAAAGGAAAAACATGAACAGTTTCGGGCGGATATTCAGGATCTCCATTTACGGGGAATCCCATGGGAAAGGGGTTGGAGTTGTGGTCGATGGAATCCCTCCGGGAATAAAAATAGAGGCAAATGATTTTGCTGCTGATCTTGACAGGAGGAAAGGTGGAAAAACCGGTACCACTGAAAGAATTGAATCGGATATCCCTGAATTTATAAGTGGAATTTTTAATTTGAGAACAACGGGAACACCTCTTAACATATTCTTCCCCAATAAAAATGTGAGGCCCGGAGATTATGAAAATATCAGGGATATTCCCAGGCCGGGGCATGCAGATTTTACAGCTTTAAAAAAATTTGGTGGTTTTAATGACCACAGAGGGGGAGGCCATTTTTCCGGCAGGCTGACGGTTGGATTGGTTGCAGCCGGGATTGTTGCAAAAAAGATACTCTCCGGGATGAATTTTAAAGCTGATGTTGTGGAGATCGGAGGGGAGAAGGACATAAAAAAGGGGCTGGAAAAAATTTCAGGAACCGGTGATTCGACTGGCGGGATCGTTGAGTGCAGGATAAACGGGATCCCTGTGGGATTGGGGGAACCGTTTTTCGATTCTGCAGAGTCACTTTTAAGCCATCTTGTTTTTTCCATTCCAGGAATAAAGGGTATCGAGTTCGGGTCAGGTTTCAGGTCTGCTTCGATGCGTGGTAGTGAACATAATGACAAACTTATAGATAAAAATGGAAAAACATCCACAAACAATGATGGTGGTATCAATGGAGGGATCACTAACGGGAATGAACTTGTTTTCAGGGTTGCGGTAAAACCTGCATCCAGTATTTTTCTCAAACAAAAGACTGTAAATATAAGCACCGGAAATATAGAAGAGTTAAAACTGGAAGGGAGACACGATAGTTGTGTCGCTCTAAGAGTACCTGTTATCCTGGAGGCTGCAGCGGCAATAGTACTTACAGATCTCCACCTGCTTCGACAAAAGCAGGTGCCCTGACCTGATACAATTTTTTCTAATATGAAAAAGAAAAAAATACTTATCAGTGCGTGTCTTACGGGTGAAAAATGCCGGTATGACGGGAAAAACCAGCTGGATAAGAGAGTTGTTGATCTGGCAGGAAAATATGATCTTATTTCTGTCTGCCCTGAAAAACTTGGGGGATTAAAAATTCCACGCCCCCCTGCTGAAATTGTCCCTGGAAGAGAAGGAAAGGTTATGGATGAGACAGGTAAAGATGTAACTGAATTATTTATAAAAGGGGCGGAAAAAACTCTGGAAATAATAAGATCAAAAGGGATAAAAGTTGCTGTTTTAAAAGACAAAAGTCCTTCGTGTGGCAGCAGGTTTGTATATAGTGGTGATTTCTCCGGCACTCTTGTTGAGGGTATAGGTATAACGGCAGAACTTTTAATAGATAAAGGTATTAAAGTTCTTGATGAAAATGATTTTGAAGAGGAGTTAAAATAACCGGGGGGAGAGGAAAACTCCCCTCCCCGCACCCGGTTTATCTATTCTTTCTCTAAAACGGGAAAATAATTGGCCAATATCTTATAACCCACAAATAGTATGGATATTATCATTAAAGATATTGAAATTTCACCCAGAGATGGAAAATAACTGAACCCCGGCCTCGGTTTAAATGCTATCAGATAGGTATTGAACCTGTTCAGCATTAATCCTGCAATAATAAGGGTAGAGACCGTAAAAAGTTTTGACGGGTCCTTCTTATACGATTTGAGAGACAATAATATTATCGGAATAACAGCAAACAGTGAAATTTCAATAGCAAAAAGTAATCCCCATTTGCTTGCCAGCAATGAAAGTTTACCATAATAAACTATATCCCATAACCTCAGTATAAGGTAAAATCCGAGTACCCATGGGGTAAATTTCAGGATGCCTGAAAGAAGATGTGTTTCCGGTTTTCTTTTAAAGGTTCTTGAAGAAAGAGATGATTCTACTACCACAACGGGAAAACCTACTGCGATCGCAGAGATCAGGAACATTAACGGCAGCCATGGGGAGAACCATAAAGGCTGAAGTTTATATTTTGCAAGGAGCATCAGTGATCCCAGTGAGGACTGGTGCAGAGTTGATACTACTATACCAAGGAGAATGAAAAACATTATTATTTTATTCAGCACAGGTTCAATAAAATCGGAGATCTTTTTCAGAAAACCGGTCTCTTTTTTCCTCCATTGTTCGGTTAATGTGGGGATGAATTCTATGACAAGTATGGCAAGGTATGTCATAACGCAGATCGCTACCTCGAACATGGCAGAATTTCCCTGCCAGTTTCCGGGGAGTACAGGGTTGTATATCTGCCACCATCTTCCCACGTCAAGAACGATGGAAAATCCTGCAAGCCCGTAACCCAGCATTGCAGTGAGTACGGCAGGCCTGACCAGAGGTGAATATTTACCTTTGTTAAAGACATAAACAAGTGCAGCAGTGGTGAACCCTCCTGCAGCAAGGGCTATCCCTATAACAACATCAAAAGCTATCCAGAGTCCCCAGGGAGCACCGTCACTTAAATTGGTAACAGCTCCCAGTCCATTTATCAAACGATTCAGGGTTACAATGGCGCCTATGATTATAAAAATAACGCCTGCTTTAAATCCTTTTGTCCAAAGGGTCTTATTTATTGGTGCAGCATTTACCTTCATTTTTCTAGCCCTCCCCGCTTTCCGGGTTATCCCCGGAATCTTTTTTCTTAGAGATCAGGCTGTATATACCCAGGGCTCCATAAAGAGCTACAGGGGGGATAAAATATTTAAATATTCCATGCTGAATCGATTCGGCCATATCCGGTAGAGGTTCTGTGTCAAGTGTGGCCATACCCAGTTTTTCAAATGGGACGGCAGAGAGGTATAATACAGAAGTACCGCCTGCCTCTTTTTCACCATAAATATGGTTAACATATTTATCGGGATCAGCTTTTATCCTTCTCTGTGCTTCTTTTAACATTTCTTCCCTTGTTCCGAATACAATAGCTCCTGTGGGACACACTCTGGAACACTCGGTGACACTTCCCTTTGCAAGCAGGTCTTTACAAAAATCACACTTGGAAATTACGGGAAATGCTTTGTCATATTCAAAAGTGGGAACATCAAAGGGGCATGCTATCATACAATATCTGCAGCCTATACATTTATCCTTATCATATGTAACTATCCCGTTATCCTGTTTTATCAATGCGGATACGGGACAGGCTGATACGCATCCGGGATCGTTGCAGTGCATACATTGTCTTTTTATAAAGGATTTCTCTTTCTCTTCTTTATAAAGCTTGATAACTGTATTGTTATTTGCATTCAGTTCAAGAGGCATGTCATACTTTTCGTTTTTCCCTGTATTTTCAAATTCCTTGTATTCCTTACAGGCAGACTGGCATGCTCTGCAGCCTATACATTTGGTACAGTCATTAAGCATAGAGTATGTTTCTGCAAAGGAGTTTTTCCCGGTTTCAGCTGAAACTTTTTTTGAACTTCCCAATAGAGTACCTGCGGTGATTGCAGATACTTTCAGAAAGTTTCTACGATTGATTGACATTTTCCACTCCTTTTAATCCTGGCTTTGTTCTTTCTCTTTTTTTGAATTACCTATTGAATATCCGGCAGCCAGTCCTGCAGCACCGCCGACAACAGCTGTTGCAATTGCTCCTACCTTTGAATCCCTCTCTGTTACAATACCCGGATAGGTTGATGGAGCTGTAGCGGCATGAATATCTACTTTATCCAGCATGGAATTAATATAGGGGAACTCAGGTTCGACGCAACCGACACAGGGGCTTCCGCTTCCTATACACCAGTTTGTTGCACTGTTCCACATCCTTGTTGAACAATCTGCATGAGCCACAGGCCCTTTGCATCCGAGCTCATAAAGGCATCCGTCATCAGAGAACTTTTTGGCAAAGTTACCTTTGTCAAATTGTCCTCTCAAAGGACAATTGTCATGGATCAGCTTGCCGTAAAATGCCAGAGGCCTTCCAAGCTTGTCTACTTTTAAGGCTCCCAATCCTCCTATCAAAACTGTTGCTATAGTTCCAACGATCCAGTCCGGATGCGGGGGGCATCCGGGGATATTAACAACCGGAGTTTTAATGCCCTTATTATTAAGAATTTCTGAAACGGGTTTAATACCTGTCGGGTTCGGGCGGGCACCCGGGATTCCGCCGTAAGACGGGCAGGTACCTACATTCAGAACAGCTATTGCTTTTGGAGCCAGGTCGATAAGGTGTTGGAGTGTTGAAATACCGTGGCCGTTCTTTTCCCCAACTTCACAATATACGCCATCGTCCTTGGTTGAAACTGCTCCTTCATATGCGAGTATGAATTTACCGGGTTCACCGGCTTTAAATTTATCCAGTACCTCGATTATCTGGTGCCCCTGGCCTGCCATAACAGTCGGGTGGAATGCCAGGCTTACATGTTTGCCCGGGACAACCTGACCAAGCAAGAGGTCCTGGATAGTGGGACTTAACGAATTCAGTAGTGATACGGAACATCCTGTACATGAACCGGCTGCAATCCATACAACCGGAACCTGAGTGATTTCTTCTGCTAAAAGTTTTTGAAATCCCGGTATGTCCAGCAAACTAATTCCAACAGCAGCACCTGTCCCTTTTCCTATTAGTTTTAAAAAGCCTCTTCGGGTTATATCTTTTTTTTGTTCCACTTTATCCTCCTAATTATTTGAAATATTCGAAGAAATGGTATTTCCTGCTATGTCTATCTCATCCATTACCATCTCAATTATTCTGGGAATTTTATCTTTTACTACACTTGTTAATGTAAGTCCCCAGTCGATCTTTTCAGGTTCAACACCGATTATGATTGTTTGTCCAGGAGCTTTATTCTGAAGCTCAGCTAATTTTAATGCTTCTATAATTCCCAGTTGATGAAGTGAGTCGTAGCTATTTTCGGCAGGAATATCGTCGGGTGAAAATTTGTACAGTGTTCCGGGCGGGTGTTGCCCTTTCACGGCATCTATTACAATTACTTTTTTTCTCCCGTCAATAATTCCCAGAAGATCATATCCGGCAGTCCCGCCGTCATAGAGTTCGATGTTTTCCGGTAACAGATTTTTTTTCATTTCTTCAATAACATGGACACCTATCCCGTCATCCATCTGGATGTTGTTCCCAACACCAAGGACCAGGATCGGTATCTTTTTCATGTCAGTATGGTTAATGTCAGCTAACGACAAATTTACCCATTTCTGTCCCTTTGGGGTTTACGACATGGATTGCACATGCAAGACAGGGATCAAATGATCTTACTATCCTTACGAGTTCAAAAGGATTTTTTTCATCCCTTACTCTTGTTCCCTCCAGAGCCTGTTCAAATGGTCCGGGAACTCCCTTGTCATCCCTCGGGCCTCCGTTCCACGTGGTCGGGACCACTGCCTGATAGTTGTCAATTTTGTGATTCTTTATGGTTATCCAGTGGCCGAGTGCTCCTCTTGGTGCTCCGGTAAGTCCCATACCTTCACCGCTTTCCGGAATTTCAAAGTCAGCATGAACCGGTTCTCCCGGTTTCAGTTCCATAGCCCATTTAGCCATTGCATCAGCAACGATCTTAGCTTCGATGGCCCTCGCTGCATGTCTTCCCAGTGTGGAGACAAGAGCTTTAGGAGAAGCTTTGAATTTTTTAAGAACAGAGTTTACAAGTGAAACGGTTGGTTCATATCCTCTGACATATGCATTGATCTGTCTTGCCAGGGGGCCTACCTCATAAACCTTTCCGTCATATCTTGGAGATTTTATCCAGGAATATGCCCCTTTTTTCCCGGGCTGTGCTTCTGTTTCTCCTACAGACGGGTGCAGGTCAGATCCGGATTTGAACCAGCTGTGTTTAACATGTTCTGTTATTTTTGCCGGATCAAATTTTCCCGGCTTCAGGTCTTTTGCAGATACAAGGCCCTGGGGGAAGAACCTTTTCCGTTTTGTAAGGTCCGGTTCAGAATCCATCTCAAAAACACCATAAGCCAGGAAATTTCCCACTCCACTTCCAATTGAAAAATAGTCGCTGTAAACACCTGCGACTGCCAGAACATCAGGAATGTAAACATTGTCAATAAAATGTCTTATCTTTTCAAGTTTCCATCTGAAATCAGCGATCTTGTCCACTGAAACATTTTCTGTAACTCCTCCGGGCATCATTGACATATTGTGTGGCATATGGCCACCGAATATTGCCAGAAGTTCGTGACACTTTGTCCTTATATCAAGTGCCTCTACATAATTTCTGGTGGCGCTTACATTGACTTCTTTCGGCAGGCGATAATCTCCTTCATATCTGGGTACAAAGGGTGCCAGGTTGCCGCCTTCAATAAACTTTTTTACCTGAAGAAGATGCGGGTCTTTTCCACTGTAATCGGCTACAGCAGTAACATCAACATAGTCAAGTGCAGTTAAATGGTAGAAATGCAGGATGTGAGATTGAAGAAAATTGCTGCCGAAAATCAAATTTCTCAGGATCCTCCCGTTATCGGGGATCTTGTCGGCAATTCCGAAAGCAGAGTCCAGATTAAGAGTGGAAGCTGTTGAATGGGCTGTAGGACAAACACCGCAGATCCTCTGGGTTATCCTCTGGGCATCTCTCGGGTCCCTGTTTTTAAGGATCTGTTCGAATCCACGGAAAAGCATTCCGGAACTTTTTGCCTCTTTTACTATCCCGCCTTCAACTGTTGCTTCAATCTTTAAATGACCTTCAATTCGGGTAATTGGGTCAATAACAATTTTTCCCATGTTTTTCTCCTTTTATTGATTTAATGTAAAATAAAATGTCTGATAAATTGAGCAGGGACTGAAAACCCCTGATAAATATAGGCTTAACTAACATTTTGTTAAAAGGCAAATTATTTATCGCCATTTTTAACAATAAAAGGATAAAAAGAAAAAGTCAAGTGTTTTTTACTTTTTAAATTTTTGAACTATTGAAGTTTAAAAATATTTTCTCTGGTCTGTGAGAAAGCTGAACCATTCCTGTAACCCTTCTCCGGTCTTTACAGAGGTTCTGAATATTTTTACTTTGGGATTATGTGCTTTGCAGTCTTCTTCAACTCTGTTAATATCGTAATCCATCATTCCCAGAAGGTCAATTTTGTTAATTATAACTGCCCCGGCTTTCAGGAATAATGATGGATATTTTCTTACCTTTTCATCGCCTTCAGGTATACTCAGAACGGCGATCTTTAATTTTTCTCCAAGGTCGAATGAAGACGGGCAGACAAGGTTGCCTACATTTTCAACAAAAAGATAATCAATATCCCTGTTTATAAGTGTAAGCTTATCTTTAAGCATTTGAGGAGAAATATGGCATCCTCCTCCTGTTTCTATCGGATAAGCAAAGCTGTTTCCGGCATTTATGATCCTGTCAGAATCAAGAGCAGTTTTTACATCACCAATTATCACTCCGAACTTTTCCTTAAAATTATTTGCGGTGTATTCCAGTATCGAAGTTTTTCCACAGCCTGGAGAACCAATGATGTTTACTGTAAAAATTCCGTTATCAAAAAAGAACTTTCTGTTCTCACCGGCTATTGTATTGTTATTTTCGTATGCAGATATTTTTACTTTGCTTTTCATAAGGTTAATTATAAAAAAGTCGAAACATTAATTCAATTTGTTTTCGGCCTTTAAAATTTTATACAATTAAATATTTCCGGTTTTTACTTTCAGAAGTCCTCTGATCGTTACTATAAGGTCATCCGGATCAATCGGTTTTTCCATGAATTTTTCCACGGGGAGGAAATGTCCGTCCTCTTCAATATCAAACTTGAATTTGGTCCTCTGGTTGACAGCAGTTGCAAGTATGATAGGGATATGTTTAAATTTTTCATTGCTTTTTACAAACTGTGCAAAATTAAAACCGTCTGAATCATGTTCCATCATTACATCGAGAATTATCAGTGAAATTTTTTCTTTTTCCAGAATTTCTTCTGCTACTTTTATATTGGTAGCTGTTACAACTTTATAGTTATTGTGCTCCAGAACAATTTTCCTTGATTCAAGAACATCAACGTCATCTTCTACAACCAAAATCTTATGACTCATTTTTTTCTCCTTCTTTAAAAAGTGGTAAAATTATTTTTACTATGGTTCCAATACCAATGGTACTGGAAATCTTTATTGTGCCATCATGGTCTTCTATTATCTGTTTCACAAGTGAAAGGCCCAGCCCTATACTTCCGTCAATATTTCTCCTTGCATTGGCTCCCCTCTCAAAGATCAGGAATACCTTCTGCAGGTCTTCTTCCGGAATCCCTATGCCCGTGTCCTCTACTTCAATAATGATTTTACTATTATCACTGTTCTCATAACTGTTAAAAATGATTTTGCCGTTCTTTTTATTATATTTTATAGCATTCATGATAATATTGTTAAAAACCCTTAAAAGGAAAGTGTGGTTCCCCAGTATAAACCTTTCATTTATGCAGAATTCACACTGATCAATATTAATATTTTTTGACTCTGCATAAGGCCTCATTAAAAGAATTGATTCATTAAGGGTATTAAAAATATTAAGTTTTTCACGTTTCATTAATGATTTGTCTGCAAGTTTGGAAAAGTCAAGTATATCATCAACCATCTTGATCAGGGTTGATGCTTTGTGAATAGCCCGGTGAACAAGTTCTTTTGATTTTTCCGGTTCGGTAACATAACCTCTGTCAATTATATTAAGAAGATCAATAATAGACGATAATGGTGCTTTTATATCATGAGCAAGAACAGCAAGGGCCTTTCTGTCTTCTGATAAATTATCCATTATTCTTCCTTTATCTCCACAGAAGTTACTGAGATTTCCGTTCCATCCGAAATATCCCTACTGGTAGATCCGCAATGGGGGCAAAGATCAAATATATCTTTAACTAAATAATCTTTTCCACATTCACAAACAGCGGTGGTCTCATTTTCAGAGATATTTATCTTAACACCTTCAATTTTACTCTCTTTGAATAATGCCTCAAGGCCGAAACTGAGAGAGTCTGTAACTACCCCTGAAAAAGTGCCGACTTCAATATTGATTTTTGAGATCCTTAAAAAATCTTCCTGAAGATTATTGCTTAAAGAAGTAACTATGTCCTGAGCAATTGCAAATTCATGCATGCGGTTTTCCCCCTTCAAGTTCATTATAAATCTCTTTTATCAATATTGGAAGTGTATTTTTAATTTTGGGGCTCAGCTCAAGGGACATTTTTATCTCAGCTGCCTGCATACAATAAATGACCAGGTCAATATCTCCTGTTTTTCCCATATCTTTTGCAGTTCCCAGGAATTTAATCAGATCGAACTCGTGGAGGGAATAATTTTTTTCCTTTTTCAGGCTGACTACATCTTCCTGCCGGAATCTTTTAAACTTACCGGGCTTTAAACCGCAATCACCTGCATCTATAAAAATTATTTTTTCCCTGTTCTCAAGTTGATGTAAAAGATTCATTCCCGGTGTTCCTGCATCTATGAAATCAATAGCTGACGAATATTTTTTTTTACGAAGGATCTCTACAGCATGCAGGCCGAACCCCTCATCACACATAAGGTAGTTACCAAGCCCGATCACTGCTGTCTTATTCCTTCTTTTTAACATTCTTCTATTTAAACTTTATATTCAGAAAGTGTGTTGAACATGAGATGCAGGGGTCGTAAGCTCTGACCATCATTTCCAGGTTGAATCCCAGTTCTTTTTCATTCAGGTGCAGGTTTTCTTTTACATATTTTTCAAAATCGAGTTGAATATTATTATGATTCAGGTTTGTTGGAATTACACAATTTGCTTTTTTACATATGCCGTTTTCATCATATTCATATTCATGAAATAATATTCCTCTCGGGACCTCAACTGAACCAACCCCTGTTCCGGCTTTTGTAATGATATCCGTTTTTTCTACTTTAAGGTCGACAGACATAAGTTTGTTTATTATATCGATGGACCTTTCAACTGCAAACACACATTCTACAACCTGAGCAATATTGTTCATAAAGGGGTTATAATTTTTTCCCTTTAATCCCAGCATTTCTCCCACAGAGGCAGAAAGCGGAGTAAGCTGTTTATAATTATTATTATATCTGGCAAGAGCACCAACCATAAATGAATCCCTGTTGAATTTGCCGTATTTTGCTGTGGATTGAGGAACAATGAACTCATTAACTATATCTTTATACTTATTTATACTTAAGGGTTCATTGATATCTGTCGTGATACAATCACCTTCATAAAAAGCATACTCATTTTCATATGTCAAAGCAAGGTATTCTGTCTCTCTTGTAAAATCAGGCAGTCCGCCCGCAAGTGATTTTACAACCTCTGCCAGTTTTTTCAGATCATCCACAGACTCTGTAAGCCTTCTTTTTAATTCTTCAAGTTCCTTTTTTGTGGGAACCATGGAAAATCTTCCCACCCTTGCTCTTATGGGATGGGTTGTCCTTCCACCTATCACTTCACAAAGTTCATTTGCCAGTCTGTGTAATTTTGTAACAAGAAGGACAACATCTTTATGGGTCTCTATCAGAGGAAGAACACTGTTCACTTTTAAAAGGTCCGGAACCACGAGATAGCATACGTGAAGAATATGGCTCTGGAGGGTTTCTCCATGAAGTAGAAGTTCCCTCAATAATTTTGTATTTTCTGATATTTCTATGCCCATTGCAGCTTCGGTGGCCTTTAATGATGCAAAGGTGTGCCCAATGGAGCATATTCCGCAGATCCTTGAAGTTATGGTGGCAACTTCATGATATTCCCTTCCTACAACCATTGCTTCAAAAAAGCGGGGAGCTTCAGGAACCTGCCATTCTATCTTGCCAATGTTACCATTCTCTACATCCACCACAATATTCCCATGTCCTTCAACTCTGGTAATATGGTGAACATCTATTTTAATATCTTTGCTCATTTTTTTACCTCCGGGGTTACGCCGAATAGATTTATTTTCCTTCTGATCTCATCAACTGTATAATTATATTTTTCCAGAATTTCATGCATGGCATTTTTATTCGGATTATTTACAGTTCCACGGCAGGCATCACAGGGGACACCATTCTCCGGGCAAATTGCTCCGCAACCAGCTCTTGCCAGAGGGCCAAGGCAAATTTCGTCAAGATCATACAAACACTCATTTTCGTTCAGTTTACATTCCACACAGACCGGATAATTGGGAATGGATGGTATTTTCCCAATTATAAGTTCTTTTACGATCCTCAGGAACTCATCTTTATTGATCGGACATCCGGGTATATGAAGATCTACTTTAACTATCTCATCAATCCCTTTAGTAGGATAAGTGTTCAGGTGAGGCATATTGTATTTTTCCCCGTATACCTCTTTTTTAACTTCATCCAGGCTTGACCAGTTGTTCTTCAATTTATTGATCCCCCCGGATGTTGCACATTGGCCATATGCAACAAGAAGTTTTGATCTTTCTCTTATATCAATCAACCTTTTTTCATCTGCTTCTCTGGTGATCGAACCTTCAATAAAGGCTATATCGTATTCCGGTGCTTCACCGGTAAGTACTTCCCTGAACTCGACAACATCAACCAGATTTGCAAGTCCTATTACATCTTCTTCAAGGTTAGCTATTTGAAGTTGACAACCTTCACAGCAGGCAAAATCAAAAAATGCTACTTTAGGTTTATCGCCCATCAGATTGCCTCCTTTAAGTGTTTTATTTCATCATAATAAAAAACAGCACCATCCTGGCATACATAAATATTATCCATCTGACAGTGTCCGCATTTACCGACCCCGCATTTCATTCTTCTTTCAAGTGAAACGATGATCCTCTTGTCTGAAAAGTCCATGTCATGGAGGCTCATGATCACATATTTATACATAACCGGAGGCCCTACAACAATAGCATATGTTTCAGCAGGATCCATTTTGACCATCGGAAGGAGTGTTGTAATAACACCTGTATTGCCATCCCAGTCACAGTCACCTTTTTGGTCTACAGTTTCAATAAAAGTTATATCTTTTCTGTTTTTCCACTCTTCAATTTCATCTGTGAACAATCTCTGGCTCGGGTCTTTACACCCGAACAATATCGTAATATCTTTATAATCATCTCTGTTTTCAAGAGCATACAGGATAGCGGATCTTGCAGGTACAAGGCCGATCCCCCCGGTTACGAAAAGGAGGTTCTTTCCCTTCAGGTTGTTCATTGGAAAAGATGTACCGAACGGGCCTCTTACGCCTATATTTTCGCCCTTGTTCAGGGAATGAATTGCATTTGTGACCGACCCGACATTCCTTATTACCATTTCAAATTTATTTTCATCTGACGGGGGTGAGGAAATTGATATTGGCGCCTCTCCTATACCCGGAATGGAAATTTCCAGGAACTGGCCCGGCAGATGTCCCAGTGAACGGCCCTTCAGTTCAAATTCAAAAAAACTGTCAACAGATGTCATCTCTTTTTTATTTACCAGAGTTGCTATTTCTGGAAGGTATATAGAATTTTTCTGGATATCTGAACTACAATCACAGTTTTCACACATTTTCTCCTCCTTTCTTGTTCTCTTCCATATATTTAATAACTTTTACAGGCCCGGCTATATCGGCAGAACAGGAATATTGGCACCTGCCACAACCAACACATCCGAAATAATTATATTTTTCAGGAAGATGTTTTCCCTTCCTGTATATTCTGTGCCTGAATCTTGAACCTTTTTCTTTTCTGAAATTATGTCCGTCAGCACAGACGGCAAAATCTTCAAGCATACAACCATCCCAAACCCTTATTCTTTTTCCTTCTGCAAGATCAAGTTCGATCTCGTCTCTCACATCAAAACAATAACATGTGGGACAGACAAGGACGCATGATCCGCAGGAAAAACATTTTTCCCCGAAATGTTCCCATGCAGGGTGGGCATGATTTTTTCCCAGATAGTCAGGGATCAATTCTATGGGGACAGGTATTTTCTGGTCGTCTTTGACACGGTTTTTTGCATCATCTATTTCCTGAAGTGAATATGTATTTTCTTTTATATTGCTTCCGTTCAAATATTCTTTCCCTTTCTGGGAAACAACCTCAATAACATAATCATCTCCAAGGTCTACCATCATCAGGTCTGCAACTTTGTATGCCTGATCTCTTACAACAGATTTAGCAAACCTGTACTTAAAATATTTTGTAGGATACAAACCGATCAAGAGAGACTCTTCTCTTTTTCGCATGTAATGTTCATCCCTTTCTCCCTCCGAAAAAGCTCTGTCCATCATATAGATAGCTGCAAGGTCATAATAGTGAGCACCGATTATCACCAATGGATCGCAATTGTTCAAAGCTTCATATGAATCAGCTTTTTTCGGGGTAAATTTAAGAAGGATTTCCTTCTGAGGCTGGAAGTATTTTTTGGGAGGAAGCATTGTAACATCATAATCAAGCGAAAGGTCCTGAGAATCTTCGAGATCACCAAATACAAAATGGGACCCCTTCTTCACAACACCAATGACCCGTTCCTTTTTTTCTTCGATTTTTTTGTCTATAAATGAATTAAGATCATTTTTAGAAATTTTTAAAATCTCCATTATTTTGCTCCTTTTTAGCTTGAAAAATTATTTAAGAGAAAAAATATAATATTTTTTTTAACGATAACCATTTTAAGTTGGGATTATAACAATTTAAAAATACATGTCAATATAAAATTAAAAAAAAAATTATTTTTTTTCCGGAAAGAACAACTTTTTCCAATTTGGCTCCTTTTCCTTGACAAAATCACTTTTTTTTTATATATTAAACTTTAAATTTCTTATTGATAGGAGTAAGACGTGAAAAGAACGTATCAGCCAAATAACAGAAAAAGAAGTAAAACTCATGGTTTCAGAGTCAGGATGTCCACGAAAGGTGGAAGAACAGTTATTAACAGACGGAGAAGAAAAGGCAGAAAAAAGTTAGCAGTCTGAGTAGAAATATGCCAAATTTCCCTCCCTGCCAAAGGATTAGAAAAAACAGCCGTTTTCTATTTATGCTGAAAAAGGCTAAAAAAGTAAAGAAAGGATTTTTTTTTTCTATTATATAAAGAATGATCTGCCATATCACAGGTTTGCTGTATCTGTAAACAGAAAAATAGGTAATGCAGTCGAAAGAAATTATATTAAACGAAAAATGCGGGAATTATATAGATTAAATAAAGAGGGCCCCGGTATTAATTATGATATGTGGGTCCTGATAAAAAAAAAGTTCACTAAAGAAAACTCTGTGGAAATAGAAAAACTATTTAATGAGTCTTTAGATGAATTAAGAAAAAAATGATAAAACGGGGAATTGTTTTCCTTATCAGAGGTTATAAAAAATTTGTTTCTCCACATCTGGGAAATAATTGCCGGTTTTATCCTACATGCTCTGTTTATACTATGGAGTCGATTGAAAAATTTGGAGTTCTAAAAGGGATGTATCTTGGAATTAAGAGAATTTTCAGATGCCATCCTTTTCATCCCGGAGGAATTGACCCGGTACCGGAAAAATTTGAGGTGATAACAAAATGGAAACAAAAAAACTAATTTTAGCAATTGCTTTGTCAATAATTGTAATTACTCTGTACCAGTATCTTTTTATGCCGAAACCGGCAGAAAAAAAAGTGGTGCCCCTGAGCGAAAAAAGTGTTCAACAACAGGGAACGATCCCTGAAAGTACAAATGACGCTGCCGCTGATTCAAAGAGCCTTACTGATATATTTTCAAAAACAGAAAAAAAAGAGATTAAAAAGGAAACAGTTCTTGTTCCGGCCAGTGAAAATTTGAAAGGGTCTGAAATAAAGGATATAACTATCGAAACTTCTCTTTATAAAGCTGTTTTTACTAATAGTGGTGCAGGGCTTAAATCTTTTATTTTAAAAAATTATGAAGATGACAAAAAGAACCATTTGGATCTTATTTCTGAAAAAGTAAATGATGCACTGGGGAGAGAGAGCCTTCCTTTCTATTTTTCAATTTTTGACCAGGAAAAATTTGTTACTGATATTAACAAAGAAAAATTTTTCTATAACGGGCCTGCAGAAATTAAACTTACAGGTTCGGCTAACAGGGAAATTGTCTTTAAATATTCCGATGTGGAAAAAGACATTCAGGTTGAGAAAAGGTTTGTCTTTCAAAATAACAGCTATGTGATCGGAACAAAGGTCAATGTTATAAAAGCAGGTAAAAAAATAGATATTCCTGTTATATTCGGCCCCGACCTGGAAAATAATATTGCTTCAATGCGTGCACCTGCAACCAGTTTGATATTAAAAGGTTATGACGGAAATGAGATCCTTGATGTTAAATTTTCCGGTGTTAAAGTTGAAAAAGTGGGTGATTCATTAATTAGCAAAGGTTCCGGCAGCTTCAGGGGATTCTTTTACTGGATTGCTTATGAAAGGCCATATTTTGCAGCAATGATCAGAACTGAAAAGAGGGATGCAGCAATTAAATATTATACGGTTAAGGTAAAAGGAGATAAGAACCAGGTGAAAAATTATTCTTTCATCACATTCACAAATCCTGTCTCTTTTTACTTCGGGCCGAAAGATGAAGAAGAACTGGAAAAGATAGAAGGGATCTTTCCCGATGCGAACAAAATTATTGATTATGGATGGGCTATCTTCGGTGCCATTGCCAAAGTGATGCTCAAAGGGCTGAACCTTATTCAGCAGTATATTCCCAATTATGGGTGGGCTCTTGTATTCTTTACTATTATTATTAAGATATTACTTTTCCCCTTAACTTATTCATCAAGTGTATCCATGGCAAAAATGCAGACCCTTCAGCCGAAAATAAAAGCGATAAAGAAAAAATATAAGAATCTGAAAGATCCGGAACAGAGAAAAAAGATGAATGTGGAAACAATGGCATTGTATAAGAGTGAAAAAGTGAACCCCGCAGGAGGGTGTCTTCCGCTTCTGCTGCAGATGCCTGTCTTTTTCGGATTGTTCAGGCTGCTTCAGACCTCAATAAATATCAGGCATGAACCCTGGATCCTCTGGATACAGGATCTTTCACTGAAAGATTCTTTTTATGTTCTCCCTATTCTTATGGGTGTAACTCAGCTTATTGTTTCAAAAATGTCACCCACCAGTGCTGACAGTTCTCAGAAAAAGATCACATATATCATGCCTGTGGTAATGGTATTCCTCTTTATGAACTTTTCCAGTGGTTTGAACCTTTACTGGTTCATAAGCAACCTTCTACAGATAGGCCAGCAGCATATTATTAACAAAAAGATATTTCATGACAAAAAAGAAGAAGAGAAACTCCAAAAGGTATTGAAGAAAAAAAAGAGAGGTAAGTAAGATATGAAAAAAGAGTTCAGTTCAACTTCCCTGAAGGATGCACTGATGCAGGCAGCCGGGGAATTCAATGTAAATGAAGATAGTGTAAAATATGAAATAATAACCGAAAAGACAAAATATTTCGGATTTAAAAAACGGGAGATCCATATTACGGCATGGCCGGACGATGGAAGTGAAGCGGCAGAACTTTCAATTTTTGTAAAGGAAATGATAAAGCTGATGGGGCTTGACCTTGATTTTTCATTGACTGACGGGAAAGGATTTGTTGCGGTAAATTTTAAGGGAGAGGACTATAAACTACTCCTTTATAAGAATGGAAACCTGCTTAACGCCATACAATATCTTCTGAACAGGTTGTATTCCGAAGTGGTGGGAAAAAAAATATATTGTGAAAGCGAAAATTTCAGAAAAAAAAGAGAACAGGAATTGAGCAAAATTGCCCACCAGCATGCGAAAAGGATCAGAAAGAATGGAAGATCTGTTATTGTTAAAGAACTGAACCCCTTTGAAAGGAGGGTTGTCCATATGATAATTAATAAATATTCTGACCTTGAATCTTCCAGTGCCGGTGACAACTTTCATAAAACCATAACCATAAGAAAAAGATGATAGATAGCGGTACCATCGCAGCCCTTTCAACACCGAAAGGGAGAGGGGGGATCGCTGTTATCAGAATTTCCGGAGAAAAAACAAAAAATATCCTTGGAAAGCTTGTAGAAAAGTATCCCTCTGAGCCTGTTCACAGGAAAGCTTTTCACTCATTTATATTGAATGAGGGGAAAAGGGAAGAGGAGTGTCTGGTTGTATTTTTTAAATCTCCCCATTCTTATACAGGTGAAGACCTTGCAGAAATATCGATACATTCGAACCCTTTCCTCGTTGAAAAGGTCCTTGGTATGATAATAAAGGAAGATGCAAGGGGTGCTCTTCCGGGCGAGTTTACCTACAGGGCATTTAAGAACGGGAAGATGGACCTTATTCAGGCTGAGTCGGTAAATGAACTTATAAATGCAAATTCAGGATATTATGCAGAGATGAAGTTCGGTAACCTGGATGGTAAATTATCTGCTTTCCTGAATGAAATAAAAAAGAATATTGTTAACCTTGGTGTCAGGGTAGAGAGCATTATTGAATTTGAAGAAGATCAGTATCTTGATAAAATTGAGTTCGGTACCGATCTTGAAGAGTCGATATTAAAACTTGAAAAAGTTTTAAAGAACCACAGGTTTAATGAGCTACTTAACAAAGGGCTGAACATTGTTATTACCGGAAAAACCAATGTGGGGAAGTCATCGCTTTTTAATATTCTCCTGATGGAAGAGAGGTCGATCATTTCATCTTCACCCGGAACCACCAGGGACTTTATAAAGGAAAAAATATATGTTGATAACTGCCCTGTTGATATAACAGATATTGCAGGTATTAACAGCGAAAGCAGTGATAAGATTGAAAGAATTGGTATAGAGAGAAGCCTTGGCCTTCTTGAAAATTCAGATGCAGTGATTTTTGTACTTGACGGTATTGAAGGAGTAAATTCTCATGATGAAAAGATCTACGATCTTATAAAGAATAAAAAAAAGCTGATAGTGATCAATAAAATAGATAAAGCGGAAAAAAGTGTAGTAGAGAAGATAAAAACATTTTTTAACGAAAAGGAAATTTGTGAGATATCAGCGCTGAAGAATAAAAATATTGAGGAAATTTATAATTTTATTTCCGGAATTCTGAAAGGGCTAAAAAGTAACAGCACCGGTTTGTCGGTTAATCTCAGACAGAAGGGGCTTCTGGAAGAGTTGATGGAGAAACTTAAAAAGGTCCGTACAATGTCGGCCTCAATTTCGGGAAATTATGAACTGTTGGCTGAAGAGGTCAGATCTGTGCTTGATTGTATCGGTAAGTTAATGGGAGAGATAACAGAAGAAGATATTCTGAACAGGATCTTCTCTGATTTCTGTATAGGAAAATGAGAGTAATAATCATTGGTGCCGGACATGCAGGTATAGAAGCCTCATATGCTGTGGCGAAAATGGGAGTTGAAGCTGTCCTGGTCACCACCCATATTGAGACTATAGGGCAGATGTCCTGTAACCCCTCGATCGGAGGGATCGCAAAAGGGCATCTGGTTAAAGAGATAGATGCCTTCGGTGGAATAATGCCAAGGGCTGCAGATGTTACAGGAATACATTTTCTGACATTGAACAGGAGCAAAGGCCCTGCTGTGAGGGCAACAAGGACACAGAACGATAAGATCCGGTACAGGAATTATATGAAAAATTTTCTTGAAAATCAGGAAAATCTTTCAGTTTATCAGTCAATTGTTTCTGAATTAATTATTGAAAAAAATGAGATCACCGGTGTCAGGCTGCTGGAGGGAAATGTTCTGAAGGGGGATGCGGTAATTATTACAGCAGGGACATTCCTTAACGGGAAAATATACATTGGTGATACTGTGATCGATGCGGGAAGGAGCAATGAGCCTCCTTCCACTCACCTGGCGGAAAATATAAAGGAACTGGGTTTTAAAACCATGAGGCTGAAGACCGGAACACCGATGAGAATACATGCTGATTCTATTGATTATTCGGTATTTGAACCCCAGCCGGGAGATGATTCACCCAATCCCTTTTCGGTATTTACAGATTTTAAACCGGAGAACAGGATAGTTTGTTATCTGGGATATACAAATCCTGGGGTCAGAAGTGTTCTTGAAAATAATATGCACTTTTCTCCCCTTTATTCGGGAAAGATCGAGGGGATAGGGCCCCGATACTGCCCTTCCATTGAGGATAAGATAGTAAAATTTCCTCACAGGAAGAGGCACCATTTTTATCTTGAACCGGAAGGGATAGATAATAAAGAGGTCTATGTTAACGGCCTTTCCACCAGTTTCCCTGTGGATATTCAGAAAAAATTATTAAAAGAGATCCCGGGACTGGAAAGATCGGTAATGATCAGGCCGGCCTATGCTATTGAATATGATGCAATTGCTCCAACCCAGCTAAGTATTACTCTTGAAAGTAGTGATATATCAGGCCTCTATTTTGCAGGCCAGGTGAATGGAACTTCAGGATATGAGGAAGCCGCAGCCCAGGGGCTGGTGGCAGGGATAAACAGTGTGCTGAAGTTCAGGGGAGAAGATCCTTTTGTTCCGGCACGGAATGAATCGTATATGGGGGTTATGATAAGTGACCTTGTGAAAAAGGGAGTTGATGAACCTTACAGGTTATTTACATCAAGGGCTGAATACAGGCTTCAGTTAAGAGAAGATAATGCTTTTGAAAGAATGTCAGGTTATGGTGTGAAATATGGCCTGCTGGCCCCTGAAGTTTATGAGAGAGAAAATGCGGGGCTAAAAAAAAGAAAAAAAATAATAAAAGATCTTAATAAGAAGAGGGCAAATTATAATAGTAAATCCTATTCTCTTTATCACCTGTTGAAAATGCCTGAAATAAGTTTCGAAAAACTTGAAGAGATAAATGGTGAACCCTTAATAAAAGAAAAAAAATTGTCAGATGTCTCCTATATCGAAGCAAATGTAAAATATGAGGGATATATCAAGATACAGAACGATAATATAAAAAGGCTGGAAGAAATTGATAAGGTCCTGATACCTGAAGATATCGAATATGATAAGATAAACGGCCTCTCCACCGAAGTGATCCAGAAACTGAAAAGGAAACTTCCTAAAACATTAAAAGAGGCCCTCGACATCCCCGGAGTAACTCCGGCCTCCATCAATGCAATAAGCATTTATCTTACACTTCAAAAGAAAAATAGTATTTAAACCTTTTGTCTGAACCGTGATTTGCACGATTAAAAGATTACCATGGTTATTAGGAGTAGGGGCGGCTCCCTGTGGCCGCCCGTTTTGAGAAATAGCACAGTGTTGGGCAGACACCAGGCCTGCCCCTGCATAATTTTCCGGACAAGGCATGCCTTCTCCCTGCATTTTTTTAACTGATGCTGAGGGCTGAAAGGGGGCTCGTGTAAATTGCTAAAATTTTCTTTTTTTGTTATATAAAAAGTAAATATAAAAAAAGGAATGTATTATCCATGGAAGCTATATTTATAATCGGAGCGACAATATCATTTTCCATGGCATTTCTTGTTTTTACAAAAAAAGAGAAATCGCTTGCTGATTATATACTGAGATCATGGCTGGCAATTCTTGGCGTATATTTTATTGTTCTCTATTCCAGGTTATTTATAAAGGGGAACGTCCTGCTATTTGAAGCAGGATTTTCCATACCATTACTTTTAGGGCCTGTTCTGTTTTTGTATGTGGTGGTGATTGTAAATGGTGAAAACAAGTTTAGATCTGTTTACTGGCTGCACGGACTGCCATACTTATTATTCAACTTGTATTTCATCATGAAATTTTTTCCCTTCGGTTTTACTGAAAATTGGATCCTTCTCAATTTAAACGATGAAAGTGTTCATCTTTTCAGGGTCTATTTCTATTTATCAAGTAATCCTGTTTACATTATTCTGGCCCTTTTCAAATTAAGAAGGCATAAAAAAAATATATCCAACAACTTTTCATATACAGAAAATATAGACCTCATCTGGTTGAACTATGTTGTGATATTTTACGGGATCCTTTGGATAATGATATTAGTTATCCACCTTTTGACGGAATTTCCTGTTGAAGCCTATACTAAACAGGGCTATTTGATTTATACATTATTAACGATCTTTTTATTTGTACTCGGATTTTTCGGACTGAAACAGCAGACTATTTATAAGGGTGAACCTATTGTTGGAAAAACGTTTAAAGATGCTGATTCTACAGGTCCGGACAGAGAAAAACGTTATAAAAGGTCAGGTCTCAAAAAAGCAGAATCAAAAGAATATCTTAAGCAGCTTCAGGAATATTTTGAAAATGAAAAACCTTATTACAATGAAAAACTAAATCTTAAAGATGTAGCTGAATATTTAAATATTTCTGCTAACTACGTCTCCCAGGTAATTAATGAGCAATTAAACATAAGCTTCTTTGAGTTTGTGAACAAGTATAGAATTCGGGAAGCAAAATCCCGCCTTTGTGATCCTGAAAATGAGAATTTAACTTTAATGGCCATTGCATTCGATAGCGGTTTTAATTCCAAGTCATGTTTTAACAGGGTATTCAAGAAAGTTACAGGTTTCACCCCCTCTCAATATATAAAGCGGGAAAAAATAATACAATAATATTTTTTTGAATAAATATGTCCTATCCTATAGGCAAAGTCGATTTCTTTTATTCCCCTTAATTATACTACTATTAGTGAATTCGATAATAGGAGGAAATCATGAAAAATCTTCAAAGCTTTACGTTAAAAAAGTTTGTTTTTGTTCTCTTTTTACTGTTTCTCAGTTCGCAGTTTATTATGGCGCAAACCGGAACAGTAAAAGGGACAATTTATGATGATGGGGGGACAGCAATTCCCGGTGTTTATGTCTCTCTGGAAGGGACTTCTCTGGGAGTCGTTTCCTCTACCTCAGGTACCTATTTACTTAAAAACGTACCTGTTGGTACATATACCATAAAAGCAGCCCTTAAAGGTTTTATGACTGCTGAAAAATCAGTTATTGTTGCTGATGGTAAAACGGTAGAAATATCTTTTGCCTTAAAATCAGGGATCTATGAATCACATGAAATTATGGTTACAGCAACCAGACGTTCTACAGATGTTCAGGAAACCCCTGCCGCCATCACTGCAGTATCAGGAGAGAAGTTGGAATCGAAGGGTGTAGTTAATGTTACTGATTTTATTGATGAGGTTCCCGGGGTTACGATGTCAGATAGCGGAGGAACTTTCCGTGTTATTATGAGAAGCATTGCGACTTCTACCCAGTCGATCGGTAGTGCTACAGTTGCATCCTACTTTGACGATTTCGCTTTGCCAAGCTTTGCCACGAAAATCCGCCTGGTTGACATGGATAGAATTGAAGTGTTAAAAGGGCCTCAGGGAACACTGTTTGGGCGTAGTGCAATGGGTGGTATCATCCGCTACATCTCCAACAAACCCAATACTGATGGATTTGCCGGCGGCTTTAATTCTTACATTTCCAACACAACCGATGGTGGTATGAACTATGGTGGACACGGATATGCCAACGTACCCATCACTAAGAATCTTGCTCTTCGCGTGGTGGGATATACCTACCAGAATAGTGGTTTTATTGATAATATTGAGTTGAATGAACCGGATTTTAATGGTGAGGATACACTTGGTGGAAGACTCGCACTACACTGGGATGCAACAGATAAACTTTCACTCGATTTAACTTATTTCAATCAGTCAAGCAAGCATTCAACTGCCAATGTAACAACCACACGGGACCCTGGCGACCTCAACATTGCCGGTGATGAAGGCCCTGATATCCCTTTTGATGTTAAAGGTCGTGAATCAATTGGTGGATACTCTACCCGTTTTGATGTTGATCTTGAATATTTAAATATAAAGCTGGAATATGACTTTAATGCTTTCACTGCAACCTTGCTGGGAACTAAAGGAACTCATACAGATCAATTCAGGTATGACCAACGTGAGTACGTTAGCGTAAGTTATGGTTCTCTCTACGATGTGCAAGACAACGAAATAAAGAGTAACTTATTGGAGTTACGTTTGGTCTCTTCAGGAGATGATAACCTTATAGACTGGATATTAGGCGCTTACTACGAAGATACAGAAACCAATGGTACACAGTTTATTAATTATAAGGGACCTTCTGGTGGTTTGCTCTTCGGTTTTTTCCCCCTGTATGAAGGTATGCCGGCTGCTATTGATCAGGCATGGATACATAATGGCACTGAAAAAGCGATTTATGGTGAGCTTGGGTTAAACTTCAGTAAAAACTCCCGTATTCTTATTGGTTACCGCCGTTCAGATGTAAGTTATGATCAACTTTCTAAAAAAGCAGACGGATTTTTCGATCTCTGGCAGGGTGATGCTGCTGTAGTGGATAAACTTTTTGCTACACAGGAAGATGTAAACACTTATAAAGTGTCACTTGAACACAACTTCAGCCTGGACATTTTTGGCTATGCTTTAGCGAGTTCGGGTTACCGTCGTGGTGGATACAACAGGCCGACTGCTATCTCTCCCTTCTCGACCTATGATTCAGATAAATTGTGGAATTATGAACTTGGTCTGAAAACGATATGGTTAAATGGCCGCATGCGGGCAAATATTGCCGCCTATCTAATTAAATATACTGACATCCAGCTCATGGTTCAGGATCCGGTCACTTTTGTCAGGGCTACTAAAAATGTAGGTAAAGCAAATATCACGGGTATTGAGTTTGACATACACTATATGCCAATTGACAACTTGATCTTCGGCTTTGCCGGATCCTTGAGTAATCCGAAACTAATGGAAGATATTCCGCCTAGCGATGATGGTTTCGGTAACCTGACTTATACAGGGAGAAAAGGGGACAAACTTCCGGGTTCTGCAACTGAGTCTTTCTCATTTTCTGTTAATTATGAGAAGTCTTTTAATGATAAGTTAAAAGCTTTTGCCAATGTAGCTTTTAAATATGTCGGGAAACGTCTAAATGATTTTAATCTTGAGCTTGATGATTTTGTGTTGCCTGCTTACTCAATGGCAAATGTGCGTGTCGGGGTCAGCCTTAAAAGCGGCTTAACTGTTACTCTATTTGCAGATAATCTTTTTGATGAGGCTGCAATATACTATATAAACCGTTCAACAGGCAGGTTTAATCAGGTTCCAACCAATCGTCCCCGTACGGTTGGGCTCAATTTAAGCTATAACTTCCGTTAAGATCAAGTTTTAATTAAACGAAAAGTATAGAAACAGAAATCATGGCCGGAGATAATTGGATCTCCGGCTTTTTTTCTAAGAAAGGATTCTTCTGCAAACATTGGAAGTCTAATCAGGGAGTGACAATGAAAAAGAAACATACTATTTTACTTGTAATCTTCTTGGCAATTCTGCTAAGTGTGACAGTTTGTAACAAAAGAGAAGAAAATGGGACAAAAATTATCTGGGATAAATGGGGAGTTCCACACATCTATGCCCAAAATGACCCTTCCCTATTTTATGCAGAAGGGTGGGCCCAGATGCACAATCATGGAGATCTTATACTGGAATTATATGGAAGGTCAAGAGGGAAAAGTGCCGAATATTGGGGTGAAGATCGGCTTGGTGATGATATTTTACTTCATACTTTAGGTTTTCCGGAAATAGCGGATAAATGGGGCAGAATACAAGATCCTGAATTAATAAATTTAATTAAGTCATTTGTTAATGGAATGAATGCCTATGCCCGGGCTAATCCGGATGTGTTTGAAAAAAAGAACAAAGTAGTATTACCCATACAGTACAATGATGTTAATCTCCATTATCTATATCTGATATATACCAGATTTGTTGGCGGGGAAGAACTGGGAACTGTTGAACGGTGGAATGATATTGGTTCGAATGCATGGGCCGTTGGCGCTTCACATTCTTCAAGCGGCAATGCTATGTTAGTCCAGAATCCTCATCTGCCCTGGTCTGATGAATTTTTGTTTACTGAAATACACCTGAATACACCGGGAAGTAATGTTTATGGAGTGTCACCGGTGGGTTTACCGGGAATTGTGATCGGTTTTAATGAAAATCTGGGGTGGACCCATACCAATAATACTATTGATAATGCCGATGTCTATGAATTGAAGCTTAATGATACCGGGTATTTAATAGATGGTAAGCATAAGGAGTTTAAGGAGAGGTTTAAGACACTAAAAATTAAAAATAATAAAGGGAACCTCGTTGAGAAAGAGATACAAATTCTCTATTCGGAACATGGGCCGATAATTAAAAAGGGGGAAAGAAATGCTCTTGCCATCAGAATGCCCGGATATGACAGGCCTGATGGAGTGCTGCAATGGTGGCGCATGAGTAATGCAGGTGATTATGATGAGTTTGAATCTGCGCTAAAGATGATGCAATTGCCATTTTTTAATGTGATGTATGCTGACAAGTCCGGTAATATATTTCATTTATTTAACGGCCTCATACCTGAAAGGGAAACAGGTGGATGGAACTATTGGAATTCAATTATAAAGGGGGGTAAATCGGAGGATATCTGGACATCTGTACATCCTTATGAGGATCTTCCGAAGGTAAAAAATCCGCCAACAGGCTGGCTGCAGAATGCGAATGATCCTGCATGGTTCGATACTTACCCACCTGTATTAAATGGAGACGATTATCCCGGATATTTTTCACCCCGAAGATTAGCATTCAGGCCCCAGCGTTCTATTCGTATGCTTTTAGAAGATAAGTCGATTACCTACGATGAATTGGTCAGTTATAAATTTTCGACCCGAATGGAAATGGCAGACAGGATCCTGGATGATCTTTTTAAAGCAATTGATCTTTACGGAAATGATATAGCAAAAGAGGCAAAAACTATTCTTGAAAATTGGGACCGAAAAGCAGACAATGACAGTAAAGGTGCATTCCTGTTTACCGAGTGGGCGTTAAAAATGAAACCATGGAAACAGGATATGTATAAAATAGAGTGGGATGAAAAAGATCCATTGAGCACACCGGATGGTCTTGCAGATCCGAAGAGTGCAGTAAAAGTATTGGAAAAAACAGCCATGGAAATCAAAAAAAATCTGGGAAAACTTTCTCTCCCATGGGGTGATGTTTGCCGTATTAACTACAATGGTATTGATCTGCCCGGTAATGGTGCCAATGGTGTATTTGGTACTTTCAGGACAACCTGGGCAAAAAAAAATAAAGATAATATGAATTACATATATGGCGGCGATTCATGGGTAGGAATAATAAAATTTGGAGACAAGATCAAGGCAGAAGTTTTATTGAGTTATGGAAATTCAACACAAAAAGGTTCTCCCAACAACGGTGACCAGCTCCGGCTTTTTTCGGAAAAAAAATTGAGAACTGCTCTGTTTTACAAACAGGATGTTGTAAAGAATGCAAAAACTATACAGATTTTGAAAAATAATAAATTTGTGAATGAGAAATAATAATCTAATCAGGAGAAAACAATGAAAAAATACTTATTGGTATTATTAAGTTTTGTTCTTTTAATGAGTAGCAGTTCCGTTTTTGGACAAAACAAAAGTGAAAAAATTGAAATAAAATCACAAGAAGTTAAAGGCGTAACTTACAGTATGGAGGTTCTACTTCCCGGTAGTTATGATTCAACTAAGAAATATCCAATTATCTATATAACTGATTGGTGGTATGGCTCACGGCTGGTACCTGGTTTATTAGGGGTGTTGAATTTTGTACAAAAGATCGAACCTGTAATAATAGTAGGGATAGAAATTAAGAGTAGTTCTGGTTTAGCTGATTGGACCTTGGACAGGGGTCGAGACTTAACTCCTTCTAACGTTCCTGCATGGGACTCACTTTCAAAATTGCCTGCCGGCACAAGTGGAGGAGCAAAGCATTTTCTTTCCTTTATAAAAAAAGAATTGATCCCAACAGTAGAAAAAAAATATACTTCTGATACAAACAATAGAGGATACGTTGGTTATTCTTTTGGGGGCCTGTTTGGTACATATATACTTTTAAACGAACCGCAGCTTTTTAAGAAATATTTAATAGGCAGCCCTTCTCTATGGTGGGATGATCAACTGCTGGCAAAAGAACTTAAAAAAATGAAAGCTGAAAATTTAAAATCAATAAAGGCTGTTTTTCTTTCGGTAGAAGAGGAAGGTACACAATTGCAAAGCTATTCACAAATTAGAGAACAGCTTTTAAAAAAAAAACCGGATAGTATGCAATTAGAGACTGTCATCATCCTCGATGAAGACCATATGACAGCACTTCCTTCTACAATTATAAAAGGACTTAAATTTTTATATGGTATATAATAGAATGAGCGGGTTAAGTTTTGTTTCGCTTTTTGTGGATTACCCCTGCTTCGATAAATGCTATAAGTAATTACATTTAAGTACAGATTAAATCAGAAATAAGGAGTGACTATGAAAAAAATAAAAATTAGCTTGGTGGTGATTGTACTATTTACATTTTTCCTGAATAGTACTGCTCATGCACAGATATCTTCCAAAGAAGTAGATCGATTGGTGGAAAATGCTATAAAAACTTTTAATGTTGCAGGTGTGGCAGTGGCCATTGTAAAAGATGGCAAAATTATTCACTCCAGAGGGTATGGAGTAAAATCCATAAAAACAAAAGAAAAGGTAAACAAACATACAAATTTTGCCATAGCTTCAAACAGCAAGGCTTTTACAACGGCAGCACTTGCAATTCTGATAGAAGAAGGTAAATTATCCTGGCAGGATAAGGTTAAGAAACATATCCCTGAGTTTAAAATGTATAATGCTTATGTAACGGAAAATTTCAACATTCAGGATCTGTTAACCCATAGAAGCGGTTTAGGCCTGGGCGCAGGTGATCTGATTTTTTTTCCGGATGGAGCAGATTTTACGATAAAAGACGTATTAAAAATTTTTCAGTATTTCAAACCTCAGTCGGCTTTCCGTACAAAATACGATTATGACAACCTTTTATATTTTGTTGCAGGTGAAGTAATTGCCAGGGTAAGCGGAAAAAGCTGGGAAGAATTTGTATCGGAGAGAATTTTTCAACCGCTTAAAATGGATAATACTTATGCTTCACTGTTAAGAATGAGAGATAAAAGCAATATGGCAATTCCCCATTCAACGGAAACAGGTGAAATAAGGGCCATATCTCCTTTTATAGAAATAATTAGCGGTGCACCCGGCGGCATATTATCCAATGTTGATGATTTATGCAATTGGATGCTTGTGCATTTAAATAGAGGGAAATATGGCAAAAAATTAGAGAAGGAACTTTTTTCAGAGATAAGTCAAAATGAGATGTGGAAAATTCATACAACTCTGCCGGTAAACAGGAATCCGCGATATAATTCCCACTTTAGTGGTTATGGATTAGGTTGGGGATTAACTGATATCAAAGGTAATATGAGTGTGTCGCACACCGGAGGGTTACCGGGGATGCTTTCCAGAACAGTATTGATCCCTGATTTAAATCTGGGAGTAATTGTTTTAACTAATACGGCAAATGGAGGTTCAGGTGTTTTCAAGGCAGTATCCAAATCAATTGTAGACAGCTATCTGGGCCTGGATGATTTTGACTGGACAGATCACTATTATAAACTCTATAAAAAGAAGGAAAACAAAACAAACCAGGTAAGCTCAAGGGTATGGGAAACTGTAAAAAATGCAAATACCGGCCATTTAAATTTTGAAGACTTTATCGGTGTATATGAAGATAACTGGTTTGGGAAAGTAGAAGTTTTTATGAAAGGTAAACAATTGTGGTTTAAATCTTACCGTTCACCAAAGCTCAATGGGCCAATGTCTTACTATAAAGCCAATACCTTTGCTATAAAGTGGGAATATCAGGATATGAATGCCGATGCCTTTGCAATGTTTAATCTGGATGAAGATGGTAAAGCGCAAAGTATAAAGATGAAAGGTATCTCGCCGAATATAGATTTTAGTTTCGATTTTCAGGATCTGGACCTGAATAGAGTAAAGGATTAAATATTGGAATCATTTATATCACCGGATAATCATTTCACTCTCTGGGCAATACTTATAACAAGTTCTGCCTTTGGCATTTATGGTGAACAACGGAATTGGTTTGGAAAAGTTAGCGGAGTACTTGTTACTATTGCGATTGTTGCTCTGTTGGCAATGTTACGCATAGTACCTTCAGCATCCGATAGTAGTATAAAGGTCCCTGTTTACGATCTTGTATTTCAGTATATAACACCAATGGCAATTCCACTATTACTTTTTAGTGCAAATATCAGGCGCATTATAAAAGAGTCAGGCCGGCTGATAGTCCTTTACCTGTTTGGGGCTCTGGGTATAGTATTGGGTGCGATTATAAGTTTCTTTTTAATAAATCTGGGAGCTGAAGGATTTAAGGTTGCCGGGGTATGGATTGCCACACTGGTGGGTGGTAGTGTAAACTTTGTTGCAGCTGCCGAAACACTTGATTTTAGTACCAGTAGTTTGTTTACAACAGCTATTGCCGTTGATAATTTTGCTGTTACATTTTATATATTTTCCCTTTTCTTTTTACCTTCAGTGAAGTTTTTAGGAAAATATTTTGTCAAATATACAGAAGATTCCAATGATGAAATATTAGAGGAAAATAAAGAAAAAGGAGAAACAAAAACCGATCTGGCATCAATAACTTATGTTTTGACCATAGCTGCCGTTATTACCGCAGCAGGTAATTGGTTAGGTGCATTTATCCAGGAGTTTTTCAAAATTACAATAAGTTTAAACCTGTTGATCATTACCTTTTTAATTACGGTTTTGGCAACCGTTTTTCATAAAACATTTCAAAGGCTTGAAAATATTGCCTTTAGTATTGGCATGTCCCTGCTATATGTATTCCTGGCTGTAGTAGGAGCTGCATCAAATCCTAAAGATGTGGTAGCAGCCGGCCCCGGGATACTAATATTTGCCATCCTTACACTTCTTGTACAATTTATATTTCTACTTATTGTGGGGAAGGTGATGAAATTCAGTTTGAAAGAAATTGCTGTAGCATCCTGTGCAAACGTTTCAGGCCCCACAATATCGGCACCTATGGCAGCTTCTTTCGGGATGAAACAGATGGTTACTCCGGCTCTGTTAGTGGGGATATTAGGTTATGTTATCGGAACATTTCTTGGGGTTTCCGTTGGCTTCTGGTTAGCACCTTAAATTTAAAAAAAGGAGAAATAAAAAATGAAGATTAAAAAAACAATTGAATTCAACAATTTACTTATCGAAAAAATTGAGATCTATAAATTAAACATCCCCCTGAAAAAACCTTTTGCCATATCACTTGGAGTATTAAAAGATGCACCGAATACTGCAGTTAAAATTCACACTAATCAGGAAGGACTTTATGGTGTGGGTGAAGCAAGCCCTACTTCTTTTATTACCGGTGATATCCAGGGGAGCAATTTTGAATTTGCTAAAATGCTCGCTGAATTAATTAAAGGAAAAAACCCTCTTGAGATTGAAGACAGATTGTTTGAAATAAACAGGGTATTAAAATTCAACCCTACAATTAAAAGTGCTTTCGATATGGCCTTATATGATATCCTCGGAAAGTATTCTAATATGCCGCTATACGCTCTCTGGGGTGGAAAAAACAACAGGGAGATTACAACCGACATGACAGTTGGTATTGATTCACCTGAGGAAATGGCAAAGGAGGCTTTAGAATTTAAAAACGGAGGTTTCCCTGCAATAAAAGTAAAATTAGGAGAGGGAACCAAGATAGATATAGCCCGAATAAGGGCAATAAGAGAGGCTATTGGAATGGAAATCCCGGTGCGGATTGATGCAAACCAGGGATGGGATGCTGTTACGGCAATCAACACACTTAAAGGTCTGGAGGAATTTAACATTGAACATTGCGAGGAACCTATCCCCCGCTGGAATAATTCTGATTTAGCTTATGTCCGGTCAAAAAGCCCGATATCCATAATGGCTGACGAATCTGTTTTCAATCATACTGACGCATTTCGTTTGGCAAGTATGAAGGCCTGTGATTACTTTAATATAAAGTTATCGAAGTCGGGGGGATTAAATGACGCCTTGAAAATTATTTCCATTGCCGAAGCTTCGGGAATTAAATCACAGGTTGGGTGTATGAGTGAAACCAGGCTTGGTTTGACAGCCCTTGCACACCTGGTGGTTGCCCGAAAAAACATAGTTCATTTTGATATGGATAGCGCCCTGATGCACAGTATTGATCCTGTAACCGGGGGGATAACATTTCATGAAAACGGAATTGTAAAAGTACCTGATACTCCGGGGATAGGTGCAGATTTTGATCTGGTTTACCTCAATAAAATGGAGAAAGTTGTAATAAAATAACATAGAAAAATACTAGTCAAATTTAGGAGGTTGAAATGTATCTTATGGAGAGTGCTCCCGGAACTGAAACTATTATTAACGGCAAAACATATCTGTACTTCGGGGGAACCGGTTATTATCAACTGCACAGCCATCCTGAGATAATAAATGCAGGTTGTGAAGCATTAAAAAAGTATGGATTAAACAGTGCCACAACCAGAGGAGGATATGGAACAACAAAGTTGCTCCGGGATGTGGAAAAAAATGCTGCCCGATATTTCGGGACGGATGATGCCGCATATATTGCCTCCGGATATTTAAGTAATTTGGCAGGAATTCAGGCATTGAATATTTATAAAAAAATTGATGCTGTTTTTGTTGATGAGAATGCTCATTATTGCAATATTGATGGAGCAAATTCTATACTCAAACCTGTTTACTACTTTCGTCATATGGATGTTTCAGTTCTGGAAGGAAAAATAAAAAAGCATCTCAAGCCAAATCAACGGCCCTTGATTGTTACTGACGGGGTTTTCCCTCTGTTCGGCCGGATTGCTCCTGTTGATCAATATTTAAATATTGCTGAAAACAACAATGGTATGGTATGGGTTGATGATGCCCATGGAGTTGGTGTAGTTGGAGATTCGGGAAGAGGTACATATGATCATTATAACCTGAAATCCGAAAGGTTGTATTTTGGAGGGACATTGGGAAAAGCATTTGGGGGTTTCGGAGGTATTATTCCGGGAAATTCTGATTTTATAAATATTGTGAAAAAGGGAAATGTAATGAATGGTGCGTCTGCTCCTCCATCTCCTGCAGCTGCTGCGAGTTTAAAAGGGATTGAGATCCTTCAATCAAATGAGGAGAAACGCAAAAAGTTGTGGGCTAATGCCGTTAGATTTAAAAAAGGATTAAAAAAACTGGGTGTGGATATTGAAGTAAACCATGTACCAATTGCAGCATGGGGTATGGAATCGGAGAAAGATATGGAGAGGGTTTTTAATCAACTTATGAAAAAAGGTATATCTATTCAATATTCTAATTATGTTGGTTCTGAAACCGGAGTACTGAGAGTTGTACTTTTTTCCACACATACAGAAAAGCAGATAAACAGATTGCTGTATGAACTTGAAAAACTTATCTGATAATGGATCACAGGAAAGTTTTACTGAATTTGAGAATTGTGATTTAAAGATGTCTTCATTAAGACAGAGAATAAAAGGAGGATTAACTTGAATAGTTTTTTTTCACCGGAGGATCATTGGGTCATATGGACATTTCTGGTTGGTATTGCTGCCATGAGTATTTATTTAGAACATAGATTCAAGTTTGCAAAAAAAATAACCGGAGCAGTTATTGCTCTTGTGGGAGGAATGCTGGCTTCCAGTTCCGGATTACTTCCTACTGAATCTATCTCTTATGATATTGTCTGGAAATATATTGTCCCTCTGGCTATTCCATTGTTATTAATGAAAATGGATGTGAGAAAGATCTTTAAAGAAACCGGCCGTTTGATGGGTGCTTTTCATATAAGTGCCCTGGGTACAATAGCAGGAAGTATTGTTGCAGTGGCTCTGATGGCCAACCTTATTGAAGATCTTCAACTGATTGCCCCTGCCATGACCGGTAGTTATATTGGCGGTGGGGTTAACTTTGTTGCGCTGGTTTCCATGTTTGATCCGCCGAAAGATCTTGTCACTGCGACCCTGGTGGCAGATTCGGGAGTTATGGTAATCTATTTTATTGTTTTGATCATGCTTCCATCTTCACTATTATTCAGGAGGTTTTTCCCGAAAACCGAGAAAACATTAAAGATCACAGGAGAAGATACCGGAGGGAGTGATGATTTCTGGAAAGGGGAACCCATCAGCCTGTTGGATATTGGCAAATCCCTTGCAATTGCTTTTCTAATTGCTGCTATATCGGTAAAGATCAGCGGCTTTTTCGGTAAAGCAGGCATGCCTGAATTAATAAGACTGTTGTTAGGGCAGCAATATCTGGTCCTCACAACTGTTTCAATTCTGTTTCCGGTTATTTTCACTAAAACATCAAAAAATATATCAGGAAATACTGAATTGGGGACATTTTTAATATTTGTTTTTTTTGTAGCTATTGGATTACCGGCAAGTTTGAAAGAAGTGATCTTTGGGGCTCCGTTTATGCTGATATTTTGCACTGTCATATTATTTTTCAATTTTCTATTCACCATAGTTTTAGGAAAATTATTTAAGTATGAGCTTGAGGAACTTATCCTTGCCGGAGCAGTGACATCAGGCGGCCCCATGAACGGAATTGCCATTGCCATATCAAAAAAATGGAACAAACTGATTTTACCCTCAATGATGGTTGGATTATGGGGATATATAATTGGGAATTATCTGGGATATCTGATGGGGATAATACTAAAAAATATTTTAAACTAAAATTTTTTATTAGAATTATCCATGTTTATAAAAATAATTTCCGGAAAGTCTGGCCTTTTATTTCTTTATGGCTTTTTCCAGTTCTTCAAGCCGGTCTCCTGCTTTATTAAGCATCGAAGTAATTCCGGCCATCGGCCCGCCTAAAAAGAACAGGGCAACACCAAACAATATAGTTGTAAGTTCTTTGTTCATTATACCTAATACTATACCTGTAATGCCTATAAGAACTGATAAAATTCCTGCAGGGATTCCCATAGGGCATCTTAATTTTTTTTCTTTATCACTCATTTTATCTCCTGTTTAAATTATATTTAATTTCTTTCTCAGTTCTCCTTCTTCAGGAAGGCTTCTGAAAATAATTTCTCCATCTATCAATATGGCCGGTACTGCATGGACCCCCAGCTTATACCTTCTGATCAAGCCTTTTGGCGAACTGATCAGTGTCTGTTTCAGATTAAATCTTTCCGGATTTTCCTCTACTATTTTTTTCAGCAGTCTTCTTGCTGTCCTGCAATAAGGGCAGGTAAGTCCATAAAATAATTCAATCTCTTTCATTTATCACCATAGTGGTTGTATATTACTATAAAAGCCTCTATGTTACAACATAAAGAAAGGATGATGAGTCCTGCATGTTAAATAATAATGGACATATTTAGAGGGGAACGTGAAGCCACCGGTTTCGAATCCTGATTTTCATGATCTGGGAGTTTTCCTGGTGAATTCCTGATCAGGGAATATTTAAATCAAAAATGCAATTAATAATATAAGGAATCAAAAAAATGATTTTTTTGAATATAAATAACATAATTGTAAAAGGAGAATATTAGCAATTGTTTATCCTCCGGCAATTTGGCGATATAGGAACAATAAATATTCCATCCTGATGAGAGGGGTGGTACTTAAAGGCAATTAAAAATATGGAAGAAAGTATTTTTAATAATAAATTAGTTGAACCTGATGATAAAATGGTGACAAAGGAATTGGGTGAAACTAAAGAATATCTTAACAGGATCTGTGAGTTCATTGAAAATGAATATAATGACCTGAGACCTGAGTGGAAATTCTATGGAAAAAAGTGTGGTTGGGTACTGAAACTATTCAATAATGAAAGGAATGTCCTTTTTATTGTTCCCTGCACCGGACATTTTAGGATTGCATTAACATTTGGGGACAAAGCCGTTAATTCAGTAATGATAAGCAAACTTCCGGACAGGATCAAGAAAGAATTTATCACTGCAAGAAAATATATAGAAGGCAGAACTGTTCAGATAGATATTAGATCTGAAGTAGACTTAGAGAATATTTTACAACTGATAAAGATAAAACTGAACTAGAGGAGTGATGCTTTTAGAGTGACGGTGATTTCTTGACTTTATTTATACCCTCACCCCTGACCCCTCTCCCATAGTGAGAGGGGAAACGTACTGTTCTCTCTACCTCTGGGAGAGATTAAAGAGAGGGGATTCCCGGAAACAAAAGTTTGAACCATGATTCGCATGATTTATAGATTAACCTGATTACTAAAAATTTTTTTGCAAGAAAATCTGTCAAAGATTGTTTTACCCTATGAAAAAGAATTTGGAGGTTCTTATGAAAAAAACAATAGTTTTAGTAATGGTATTATTTATTATGCTGGTATCCGGAACTACATTGGAAAGCAAAGGAAAACCATATATGTCCAAACATATGATGCATGGCCAGAGAAGTGCGGAGAGAAATTTGTTCCGTGGCAACTATCTGCTCAGGTTCAAAGATGAGATAGGACTTACGGCAGACCAGGTATCAAAGATCGAAAAGATGAACATAACATTCCAGGAATCTGTTATAAAGAGGATGGCAGATGTGAAAGTAAAGGAATTAAAGCTTGCTAATTATCTCAGAAGTGACAAAGTAAAGAGATCAACAGCTGAAAAGATGGTTAGGGAAGTTGCCAAGCTGAAAACAGATATGCAGGTTGACAGGATCCATTATATGCTGGATATCAAGGATGTCCTTACTCCTGAACAGGAGAAAAAAATAGAATCATTCAGAAGAAGAATGGCAAACAATAAGAGAAAAGGCGATTTTAGAAAAAACTTAAAAAACAGACCAAAAAGAAGATAAGATTTTTTTCGTGTGATTTTCCTTGTCAGGAGGGGCTTTGCCCCTCCTTTTTTTTTACCACAATAATTCTTTAATAGAAAATCCAATAATATTATAATAAGAATAATATAATGATTAAAGTAGCTGAACAATTGATCTCAACTTTGAAAGAATTGGGGGTAAAGTATATCTTTGGTGTTCCAAGCGGGAACTGGGTGGACTATCTGGAAGTTATCCGGAAAACCCCCGGGATAGAGTTCATCCTTGTAAGTAATGAAGCTTCGGGCGGGTTCATGGCGGATGTCCACTGGAGGCTTACAGGAAATATGGCAGCCTGTTTCGGCACCTTCGGCCCCGGAGCGTGTAACCTCAGTACAGGTGTCTGTGGAGGGAGGCTTGACAGGTCCCCCATGATCGCACTTGGAGATGAACCGGATGATGAGATGGTAAACCGTATCACCCAGATGAACATAAATCAGCAGGAATTATTCAAACCGATAACAAAAATCCAATCCAGGCTTAAACCCGGAAGAATACGGGAAACTCTGCATGAAGCTTACAAAATTGCTTTAAGTGAAGTGCCGGGTCCTGTTTATATTGGGATACCATCCGGGATAGCGGGGTTGCAGTCTGATGAAAAACTGTCAGGCCTGCCTGATATTCCTGAAATAGGAGATCCGGCGGAAGCAGAATTAAAGAAGATGGCTGATCTCTTTAAAGCATCGGAAAAGCCGATTATAGCAGCCGGGATCACTGCTGTCCGTTTAAGAGCCGGCAAATATATAACAGAACTGGCTGATAGATACGGAATTCCGGTTATCCTTACTCCCATGGCAAAAGGATTGATACATGAAAACCACTCCTGGTACGGGGGAGTACTTTCTCATGCAATGTCTGATATCGTTGCCGAAACATATCAGCAGGCAGACCTGGTGATGGGTATCGGTTATGACCCTGTGGAGTTCAATTATGAAGAGTGGATGCCGGGGGCCCAATTGATCCACATGGATACAACTAACTCCGAAATGACTTTTTTTAAGGAGAGAAAGGTTCAGAATGTAATTGGAAATATCAATACAGGAATTAAAAGGTTAATAAATTCCGATGTAACAAAAAAGATGTGGGATCCTGAAGAGATAGTTAAAAGAAAAAAGGAAATTTTCACAATACTTGGTGGACAGGGGGAAACCTTTGACACTCTGTCTGTTTTGAAAGAATTGAGAAAAAAACTTCCGGATAACGGGATAATGACCTGTGATGTGGGTGCCCATCTCCACCTTACAGGCCAGGCGTGGAAAGCCTTCTCCCCGGAAAACCAGCAGATGACAAACGGATGTTCTTCGATGGGGTTTGGAATTCCCGCTGCAATCTCTGCAAAATTATCAAAACCTGAAAGAGATGTGGTTTGCATAACCGGGGACGGCGGTTTTTTGATGATGGCAGGAGAGATGGCAACGGTAAAAAGGCTTGGATTGAAGGTCATTTTTATCATTCTTAACGATGGTGAACTTTCACTGATAAGTATAAAGCAGGATAAAAAGAATTATTCAACCTATGGAACCGGATTATTTAAAAAAACGGAGAGGATAGGTGATAGTTTTTTCGGGGTTCCTGTTATTACCGCATCTTCCATAAAAACTTACAGGAATGCACTGGAAAATGCATTTGCCACGGACGGCCCGTCGATAATTGAGGTAATTGTTAAAAAAGAAGATTATGAAAATTTTATCCTGAAGGGAAATAAACTTAA
The DNA here is from genome assembly GCA_039714255.1 of Acidobacteriota bacterium. Classification (GTDB taxonomy): domain Bacteria; phylum Acidobacteriota; class Aminicenantia; order UBA2199; family UBA2199; genus UBA647. The sequence goes on along the minus strand of JBDLJQ010000010.1, from coordinate 12,887 downwards.
CTAATAGATCATTTCAGCTTTAATTTACTTGAAAATGGGTGAAAAAATATATATAATTATCCTTCTATGAATAATTTCAGAATAATGATCCGGGGCAAAAAAGATCTTAAGGGCGAAATCTCTGTCTCAGGTGCAAAAAATGCATCCCTTCCTGAACTGGCGGCAACGATCCTTACACCTGAAAAGTGTGAATTGACTAACATCCCCGATGTAAAGGATATAAAAACGATGATCAATGCTCTTGAGAATATAGGAGCATCGGGAAATTTTAAATCAAATAAAGTTGATATCAATTTGAGTGAGATAAAAACCCCGGTAATTTCCAAGTTGGTTTCTGAAACCTCCAGATCATCAATTCTCATACTCGGGCCCCTCCTGGCAAGGTATGGATATGCAAAGGTTTCTCTTCCGGGAGGATGTGATATTGGTGACAGAAAGATCGATTTCCATCTGGAAGGTTTAAAAAAGATGGGTGCCGTTATAAGTATTGAGGATGGTTATATAATAGCAAAAAGCGGCGGGTTGACCGGAACAAGTTATACTTTCCCTTCAAAATCAGTTACCGGAACTGAGAACCTCCTTATGGCTGCCACACTGGCCAGGGGAGAAACTGTATTAAAAAATTGCGCTGTGGAACCTGAGATCGCAGATCTAATAGATTTTCTTGTCTCAATGGGTGCCCGGATCGAGGGGAAGGATAGAGATATATTACATATAACAGGGATGGATATGCTGAATGGTTCGGCCCATAAAACTATCCCTGACAGGATCGAAATGGGGACCTATGTAATTGCAGCCTGTTTCAGGGGTAATGATATAGTTGTTAAGAATTGTGTTCCCGGGTTTATAAGCAGCCTTCTTGATATTTTAGAGAATATCGGAGTTAATATTGAAATTAAAGGCGATGAGATACATGTCAGGTCCGGGAAAAAACTGAGTGGTGTTGATGTTGTTACAGAACCTTACCCGGGTTTCCCGACAGATCTTCAGGCACAGCTTACAACATTTCTGACCCAGATAGAAGGCAGGTCTACGATCCGTGAAAGGATATTCAATAACAGGTTCAAACATGTTATTGAATTAAACAAACTGGGTGCCAATATCGAGATCAATGGTGACCAGTCAGTGATCAACGGAAGGTCCGAACTGAAGGGAGCATATCTGAAAGCGACCGATCTGAGAGCATCAGCATCTCTGGTGCTTGGGGGGCTGATCGCCGAAGGGGAGACCAGGATAGATAATTCATACCAGCTTTTCAGGGGATATGAAAATATGCCGGAAAAATTAAATAAGATCGGAGCCGATATTAAAGTAATGGAGGTTTAATATGGAAGATTGCATTTTTTGTAAAATTGTTTCCAGAGATATTGACACTCCATTGATCTATGAAGATGATAAGGTTGTCGCATTCAATGATGTTAATCCACAGGCTCCGGTTCATATTCTGATAATTCCGAAAATTCATATTGCCTCTGTTAAAGAGACTGAGGATAAAAACCTTCTGGGCCATATGTTGTCTGCAGGCAATCAGATTGCGGAGAAAAATGGCATGGAAGATTTCAGATATATTATTAATACAGGTGAAAAAGCAGGCCAGACAGTATTTCATCTTCACCTCCATTTACTGGGTGGGAGGAAAATGAACTGGCCTCCGGGATGAGGAGGAAAAATGAAGGTTAAATGGTTAGGCCACTCTGCATTATTACTGGAAGGCAGCAGATCGGTATTGATCGACCCTTTTCTGACAGATAATCCTTCTGCTGTTGTTTCCGTAGAAGATATAAAAAAATGCGATATTGTTATTGTAACTCATGATCATTCTGACCATCTGGGAGACAGCTTTGATATATGTAAAAAAACAGGTGCGGTCTTTATCTCTCTCTTTGAGATTTCAGAAGCAGCTGCTATGGATGGGATAAGTGCGGAAATGATGAATGTCGGAGGGACTGTAGAGAGTTGTGGTGTTAAAGTATCGATGGTTCCGGCTTTACATACTGCAGGACTGGGAGGTACAGCGGTAGGTGTTGTTGTGGAGATGGATGGAAAAAGTGTTTATCATGCAGGTGATACGGGACTTACGATGGATATGAAACTGATTGGAGAAATGTACAGTCCTGATGTTGCATTTCTCCCCATTGACGGCCGTTTTACCATGACACCCAAACTTGCTGCTAAAGCGGTTGAATTATTAAAAATACCAAAAGTTGTCCCGATCCATTATAATACTTTTCCCGCTATTGAATCTTCGCCTGAAGAGTTCAGGGACCATGTGAATGGAAAAAGTGAAGTTATAATATTAAAACCCGGGGAGAGCCTTGAATTATAAATGCCATATATAATAGACGGAAATAATCTGATAGGAAGTTCTCCTGATATCTCCCTTGATGATGCTGAATCCCGTAAAAAAATAGTGGGCCTTGTTAAAAAATTTCAGTTGAAAAAGAACAATAAAGTAGTAGTTGTTTTTGATGGAGAACCGGATGAATTTACCGGTGGGAACGATTCCTCTGATAAACTGGTTATAATCTATCCGAAATTCGGGTCATCGGCCGATGATGAAATAAAAAAGATCCTCAACAGCTATAATTATTTCAGAGATGTAGTTCTTGTTACCTCTGACAGGGAACTAAAGGATATCGCCAGGAAAAAAGGTGCAAGAATAGTAAATTCCATTGAATTCTATTATGAACTGAAGAGAGCATACCGGGCATCAGGAAAAGTAGAGATGAAGCAGAAAAGGATAAATACAAAATTGAGCGAAGGTGAGATAGATCAGTGGATGAAAATTTTTGAAAAGTGACAGGTTTTTCATTTTTCGGAGTTGGCAACCTCGGGGCCAATCTTGTTAACTCACTGATCTCCGCCGGATATGATCTAAAATATATATATAAAAAGTCCTCCCAGACCATTTTTGATAATTTTATTGAGAATGATATCAGAAGGATAATCAATGGGTCCGATATTATTTTTGTTTCAACCCAGGAATCAAAAATAAAAGGCGTGGCTGAACTAATAGCCGGTACTGGTGATATTTCGGGTAAAATTTTCTTTCATACTTCAAACTCATTGACATCAGAGGTTTTGAAACCTGTCAGAGACAGAGGCGGGATCGTTGCATCTTTTTCACCTTTACAAACATTTACGGGTTTTAAAAAAGGGGAAAATCTTTTCAGGGGAATTACCTTTCTTATGGAGGGAGATCCCGAAGCCTTGAAATGTGCAGAAGAGATCTCATCGAAACTGGGAGCTTTTACACTTAAAGTTGATCCTGACAAAAAAATATTTTTTCATATCAGTGCCGTTATCTCTTCTAATCTGCTCAATTCACTTCTAAGGTTTGCAAAAGTTCAGCTGAATAAGGCCGGGTCCGGTTCGGATATAAGTATTCTGATACCTTTGATCAGAGAGACGCTTGTTAATATTGAAAAAGCCGGTTTGTCGGGAGCCCTCTCAGGGCCCGTAAAAAGAGGTGAAACAGGAATAGTGGAAAAGCATCTGGATAAACTGGAAGGTGAAGAAAGGCAACTTTATAAAATATTAACGGATTATCTGACTGGTGGCGGTTGAGATTTCTCCTGAATAAAAAGTTTCCAGTTTACCATTACTCAGGCGTATAATGATCCCCCCTGTTTTATCCAGGCCGGCAAAATGGCCTTTAATATTTTCTCCTGTCTGGTGAAATGTGACCTCATCTCCCTTTTTATGTTTCATATAGCCTGAATATTTTTTCATTATGGTCTCAGTTTCACCTTCCCTTAATTTTGTCACCCACCTGAGCAGGCTGGAAGAAAGTTTTATGTTCATATTTTTTAGGGCAAACTTTTTCCCTGTTATTTCAAGAATTGATATAGCTGAACCTGAAAGCTCTGCCGGAAAATCATTTCGGGAACATGAGATATTAATACCGATCCCGGATATCGAATTAATAAAATCTTTTCCTATAAGATTCTCGATAAGGATTCCCCCGATTTTTTTACCCCTGAATTCTATATCATTTGGCCATTTCAGTTCAGGTGAGATACCTGTAAGAGAGTTGATGGATTCAGCGGCAGCTATACCTGCTGCCAGTGAAAGGAAATTGATCTTTGTTTCAATTGGAAACCTGAATAAAAAAGATGAATACAATCCTTTTCCCGGAAACGAATGCCATTTTCTGTTTTCTCTCCCCTTTCCCTTTGTCTGGTTCTCAGCTGTTACCAGTAAGGGGCTTTTGTTTTCCAGAGCAGTTATATTCTCTTTTATATAGTCATTGGTAGATGTACATTCTTTTAACCTGACAACCTTCAATATGGGAGGAAAATGTTTGTCAGGAGAGATCTTTGATGGTTTTTTCAATTTTAGTCTTTTTATCTATTGATTCCTGGAGCGTTTTTTTAAATCCGTTTACGATCTTTTCCGGTGCCCGCTTTGTAAAATTTTCATTTGAAAGTTTACTCTCAATACTTATAATCATTGAATCTGTTTTTTTAAATTCTTTTTTAAGCCTTTCAAGCTCCTTTTCCCTGTCCTCATCATTTTCGAAGGGGAGCAGGATCTCCCAATTGGACAGAACACCCCTGAATCCCTTCGGAAGTGAAGAAAAGTCGGGAACTATCTCTGTCTTTGAACTTTTTGTAAGGAAATTAAAATATTTTTCAGATCTTAAAAAGATCTCTTTTTCCTTTTCAGATCCTGTTTTCAGAAAAATGTTCAATTTTGTGCCCGGGTCGATCTTATTCTCAGTCCTCGTTTTTCGTGTCTCAGTAATTATTTTTTTTACAAGTTCAATATTAAGATATTCTTCGGTAAAAACATTTTCACTCCTGAATTGCGGGAATTCAGTGTTAAGCAGGAACTTTCCTTCTGCTCCTGTCTTTTGATATATCTCTTCTGTTATAAACGGCATAAACGGGTGGAATAACTGCATAAAACGGAACAATGTGTATTTTAATACACTTCTGGAGTCTCTGTTATTTATGTCATTTTTTGAAAATTCAAGATACCAGTCGCAATATTCATGCCAGAAGAAATGGTATAAAAGGTCGGCAGCCTCATTTATCCTGTAGTTATCCATCAAAGTGTTTGTTTCTTTTATGGTCATGTTGAGATAGTGAAGTATCCATTTGTCAGCTATTGTTATTCTGTTTTTATCAAAATCAAAACTTTCATCACCCTTAAGGTTCATTATTACAAACCTTGAAGCATTCCATATTTTATTTACAAAAGCTTTATATCCTTTTATCCTGCTTAATGAGAGAGATATATCCATCCCGGGTACTGCCTGAATTGCCAGAGTGAATCTCAATGCATCTGTTCCATGCTGTTCAATTATGTCAAGGGGGTCAATGACATTATTTTTTGTTTTACTCATTTTCTGGCCTTTTTCATCTCTGATAAGTCCGTTAATGAGTACTTTGCTGAAAGGAATATCTTTCCCGAAATGGATGCCCATCATTACCATCCTTGCTACCCAGAAAAATATTATATCGAATCCTGTAGCCATTAATGATGTTGGATAAAAAGTTTTAAAATCATCGGAACCGGAATTCCATCCCAGGGTGGAAAAAGGCCATAAAGCAGAAGAGAACCATGTATCCAGAACATCAGGGTCCTGGATTATATCTGTTGAGCCGCATGCTGTACATTTTTCCGGAGCTGAGGTTTGTACGATAATTTCGTTGCAGGAGCGGCAGTAAAATGCTGGTATGCGGTGTCCCCACCATAGCTGCCTGGATATACACCAGTCCTGGATATTATTCATCCAGTTGAAATATACTTTTTCCCATTTTTCAGGTATGAATTCGATCCTTTTTTTCTCTACCACTTCAATTGATGGTTTGGCAAGTTCAGCGGTTTTTAAAAACCACTGTCTGGAAATATTGGGTTCAACTGCAGTTTCACAACGCTGACAATGGCCGACATTATGAATATGTTCTTCCTCTTTTTCAATAAGGCCTTTTTCTCTAAGTTTTTCTGTCAGCTGTTTACGGCACTCTTCACGGTTCATCCCGATATATTCTTCAGGAATATCTCCGGTCATATTTCCCATTTGATCAATTACGACCCTGTGTTCAAGGCCGTGTCTTAATGCGATTGAATAGTCAAGAGGGTCATGAGCGGGGGTGATCTTGACAGCTCCGGTACCAAACTCCCTGGACACTTCATTGTCGCTTATAATCTTTATGGATCTTTTTGCCAGTGGAAGTAAAACCTCCTCCCCGATCAATCCCGAATATCTCTCGTCATCAGGATTGACCGCAACTGCGGTATCACCGAGCATAGTTTCCGGCCTTGTGGTTGCAACAATAATATTTTTTGTGCTGTCCTTTTTTAACGGATATTTTATATAGGTCAACTTTCCATTCACTTCCCTGTGATCTACTTCGAGATCTGACAGGACTGTTTTACAAGAAGGGCAATAATTCACCATATAGGTGCCGCGGTAGATCTTTTTTTCTCTATAGAGGTCAACAAATACCTTTGTGACTACATCTTCCATTTCTTTACTGAGGGTAAATTTCATCCTGCTCCAGTCCAGGGCAAGGCCAAGCTTTTCAACCTGTTGCAATATCCTTTTTTCTGATTTATCTTTCCAGTCCCATACGATCTTCAGAAAATTATCTCTTCCTATCTCTTCCTTTGACTGGTTATTTTCTTTTTTCAGATTCTTCTCAACGATCATCTGTGTAGCAATTCCGGCATGGTCCACACCGGGAAGCCAGAGTGTATTATATCCCTCCATTTTTTTTCTTCTTATGATTATATCCGGAATAGTGAAGGTCAGAGCATGACCCATATGTAAAGAGCCTGTTACATTGGGAGGGGGGAGTATCATTGAGAAAGGTGGTTTTTTGCTTTTATTGTCAGCCTTGAAAAGGTTGTTCTCTACCCATATTTTATACCAGCCTTCTTCTGTTTTAGCAATGTCGTAACTCTTTTCCATTTTTTTCTATGTCTCCCTGGCAAATTCAATTATTCGATTATTCTGCCAATAGTAATATTATTAAGATAAAAAATAACTTATTGAAAAAAACAACCCTTCTATTTTGAGTATTCTTTCTCTATTTCTTCTTTTATCTTTTCAATTTCGCCTTTTATTATTTTTTCTGCAATGGGTGGTGTGATCTCCCATAAGATCTCTTTTATGGAAAGCGAAAGTTTATCCTCTACTTTTTCAACAATTTTATCCTTATCCTTCAGTCCTTCTAAAATTGAAATTTTACTGTCAAGGCCTTTCTTGATGTCTTCTTCGGGTTTACTTTCTGCTTCCGGAGGAGTTTCCGGGGATGCAGGTTCCTGTACAACAGGTTCAAATTTTTCCTGAATTTTATTGCTGATTTTGTCTTCAATATCTTCGGTTATAACACTTTCGGGAATATTTTCTTTGACGGGTTCAGTACTGATATCTATTTCAGGTTTATCATCATCGGCCGGTTTTTTGTCCACTTCGTCCATTGAGAATACATTTTCCAGATCAGAAGTTTTTATACTGTCCAATAATGGCTCATCTTTTACTTCTTCCTGTTCGGGGATATCAGGTTTTGTATCAACAGCCTCAGGGGCTTCAGGTATAGTAGGTTCCGGTATAGTAGGTTCTGGTATAGTAGGCTCTGGTATGGGAGGTTCCGGTATAGTAGTTTCCGGTACTTCAACTTCCTTTTTTATATCCAGAAGCGGATCTTCATCTTCCTGAAGTTTCTGCTTTTCAATGTCCATCTTTATATTGATCTCTTCCTGAGTCAGAGATCCGATCTGAAGTTCCTGCTCCTGAATTTTTATATTCTCTTTTATCTTAATCTCTTCTTCTGTAAGAGAGCCTTCATCGGGAATAATGGAATTATCTCCTTCAAAGGGATTATCCAGATCATCTGTTGTCTCCGGTGACAATTTATCTTCCATCTCTTCAGATCCGGCTCCCTGTGTGATCTCCTCTGATGGCAATACATCTTCTCTGATTGATGATTCTCCTGATTGTAATGTATCTCCCATAATATCATCTGCATCCATTTCCTGCTTGATATCAGCAAAATCTATATCACTGCCTTCTTCACCCAGGCTTTCTAATTCCGGGAGATCTTCAGGGATCGATGAAGGAGCTTTTTCCGTAACAGGTTCACTTTCCGGAGTGGCCGAACCCTCAAGAAAACTTTTTATTGTTATGACAAGGGCTTTGGAATCAAAAGGTTTGGTTATAAAATCTTCAAATTTAAGGTCCTTCAGTTGCTCTTCATCAACCGGTTCAAACCCTCCCTTGATCAAAAAAACTTTTGTTTCCTTCAATTCTTCTGTTTTATTAATAAATCTGCAAATCTCATAACCGTTTGTGTCCGGGAGTTTAATGTCTGCAAGGACAACAGCAGGTTTTAACTCAAGGATTTTGTCACTAATATTTAACCCATTTTCAAAACTAATGAGATCGATTTCCTCTTCATCAGAAAAAGAGAGTTCAACAATTCTTCTTATAGTATAACTGTTGTCTGCAAGTATAACGGATTTTTTCATAACTCCTCCTCTTAATTTATTTTTAACACTTTTATAATAAAAATGTCAAGAAAATATCAATTTTTTTTTAAAATGGTCTGATATGCCTTGACTTTCAGGATAAACTGATGTATAAGTCGGTGGTAAAAGATGAAATCAAAAAACAAATCTTACTCAATAATTGTTGTATCTGATGCAACATCTACAAATAAAGAGTTATTTCTTTCATCAAAACTGATCAGGAATTCATTAATATCGGTTATAGTTCTTATCTTTCTTTTCGGTTATATAATATTTGACTATCTGACATTATCCATAGACCGGGACAAAATGAAAAACCTGGAGATTGAGAATATCCGAAAAAACAAGGTGATAACCGAATTAACCCATAATGTCGAAATAACAGAAAGAAGTCTTCAGAAAATGGAAAACTTTAAGAAAAAGATCCTGATCGCAGCGGGATTAACCTCTCCACAGGCACTACAGGAGATAGGAACCGGAGGCGGGCCAATTCAGGATATCACATCAGATGTGGAGTTGATACAAAGAAATCTTAAAGAGAACGGGCCGGCAAAAAAAACTGATTTGCTTGAAAAATCGAGAAAAAATACTGCAGGTGCCAAAAAGATCGAAAAATCACTCAGGTTCGTTGAAAATGTTCTCGATAAACAGAAAGTAAGACTTGCATCGACACCTTCAATATGGCCTACAAAAGGTTATTTGACAAATTCTTTCGGCCCCAGGCGTCATCCGTTCACAGGAAAAAGAAGTTTTCATTATGGCCAGGATATTGCAACCCAGCGTGGTAATAAGGTTATTGCTCCTGCCAATGGTGTTGTGCTGGTTGCGGAATATAGAAATTATTATGGGAAATTGATTATTATAGATCATAATTATGGTTATACAACCAGATATGGACATCTGGCGGCTTTTAATATCAAAGAGGGAGACCGTGTTTCCAGAGGGCAGGTTATAGGTTTTGTAGGAAGTACGGGACGAAGTACAGCTTCCCATCTGCATTATGAAGTAAAATTTATGGGAAAAGCCCTGAATCCCCTTGACTTTATCATAGACTGACCTTCAAAGGTTTTGTGTCACTTTACCAGACTTTTTCTTCTTTTAGAATAAAATACTGTATAATTTATGGCAAAAGGGACAATTGATTTATGAGTGATCTGAAGAAAAAATTAAAACTTCTTGACAAGAACAAGATAAAATCGAGCTGGGAATCCATCAATTCCGGGGAAGGGTTGACCACCAGGGAAAAACTTGAAAAACTTGTTAATGTCAGTCTAAAAAAAGATAAAATCATAAAGAAAAAAAAAACAGAAAGATTTGATACAGATCTCCCTGAATATTCTATACTTGACTTTAGTTATCCTCTGGAAGATGTTTATGGAAAAGTTAAACTTGAGGAGTGGAAAGAAGTATCGGAAAATGTACTTCCCACAATATTTTCCGATCCCGGAATGAAAGGGATTGATCCGTTGAAACTCCTCTATTTTGATACTGAAACAACCGGGCTTTCCGGTGGAACAGGGACGATCCCGTTTATGCTGGGATTTGGATTTTTTAAAGAAGATCTTTTTAAGGTAAAAATATTCATTCTGAATGACCCTGATAAAGAGGGGGAATTCCTGGAAGTGGTTGACCATTTCTTAAATGGAAATAATTTTTCAGGAACAGTGACATATAATGGGAAAACATTTGATTTTCCCCTTATGGAAACCAGGTATATATTAAACAGGAAAAAATTTCCCCTCTTAAAGCTTCCTCATCTTGATTTTTTGTTTCCAGCCAGAACAATATGGAAAAATACATTTGAATCCAGAAGACTCGGGTTTCTCGGGGATATTCTTCTGGGGATATCGAGGGATGATGATGTGGATGGCAGCCTTATCCCTTATCTTTACTTTGATTATATCAGGAGCGGTAACTTTGCATTAATAGAGAAGGTAGTGGAACATAATGCTCTTGACATAGTCGGATTATCGGCTCTTCTTCTTCTCGGTTGCAGATATGTTGATGACCCTTCCTTTACAGAGGATGAAGGAGAGATCTTCGGAGTAGCCAGCCTTTTTGAAAGGTCCGGCGACTTTGAGGAAGCAGAAAAATTATACGGTTATTTTGATGGTATGAACGACAGGGATGACCTTGTTGCGAAATCTGTAAAGAGGATGGCCCTTTTAAAGAAAAAGAATAAGCTTTTTGGTGATGCCAGGGATCTGTGGGAAAAACTCTCGGAATTTGGAGACCATATTGCGATAAAGGAACTATCCATCCATTATGAACATAAGGAAAAAAATTTCTACAGTGCAATTGAATTTGTAAGAAAAGGGATGGAGTTGATCAATATTACCGATAATCAGCGAAAAGACCTTGAGAAAAGGTTCGAAAGGCTCAAAAAAAAGATCTCCAGGATCGAAAAAGAAGATTAATAGTTCTTCAATAGAGAATAATTAAACCTGTTGTTCCCTTTTTCTGTCCATCCTTGTAGTAATAATATTATAGATCACAAGTGAAATAGCAGATACAAGGCCTATCCCGGCAAAATAATACCAGATCATATAAGCGTGATCGTATGCATGCAGTTTTTCCGCTGCAGATAATAATTTCGGGTCAGGACAGTATTCGGTCAGCAGATAGCCGGATAGCCCGAAGCCAAGTAAAGATGCAAGGAATGAATGCAGGTGACTGAAACCCAGATAAAGGCCTTCCTCTCCTTTCGGAGCCTGTAAAGAAAAGAATTCCAGGAATCTCGGGGAGATAAAACATTCGGCAAGCCCCTGAAGCATAATTCCGAACATAAGCATTACCGTTATGGGGTGAAGGGTGAAGAGCCCGAAAACAGAAACTGACTGTCCCGTTATAGATTCAAGTACCGGGCTGAGAGCCATTGAGAGGGCAGACAAAGGCATGATGAACATACCGATGGTCATTGATGTTACTGCTTTTACTTTCTGCATCAACTGTGTAATAAGTACTACAAAGATCATTACAACAGCAGGATTCACATTGGCTATCCATTCGGGTTTTGCATGTTCACCCACTGTCCTGATAACATACTTCGGCATTGTGGCATAAAGTTGATGCTGTATCATCCAGAAACCGGTTACAATGAATATCAGTGTAAGGAGCCGGATGTTGGAGATGATCCTGATAAAGGCAGCCCACGTCTCTTTCATGGACTTTCCCTCTCCAGCATTGTTAAAATTATTGTAGAAAAAATAGACTGTTATCAATGCCAGGAATGTCATTATTCCCGAGAAAAAATTTATCTCCTTTATCCCTATATTAATCCTTATGGGGGCGGCAAAGGTTTTACCTAAAAATGCACCGATATTAACGACCATATAAAAAAGAGAATATCCCCTTGCTCTTGTCTCTTCATTTGTCGTTACAGCGACAGTTCCGGTGATTATGGATTTGATAAATGAACCTCCGAACATTATTAAGACAAGTGAAGGAATTACCATTGCTTTATAGGGGAAAAATCCCAGTGAAAAATATCCCAAACTTAACAGGGAAAATGCAAGTATTATCCCTTTCCTGAAACCTATTTTATCGGCATAAGCTCCTGTGAAGGGGGGAAGGAAGTAGAGGCCGGCAGAAAAAGCTCCGCCGATCCATGCAGCCCAGATATCATTAAACCCTACAACATCGGTAAGGTAGAGGGTAATAGCTATGAAGACTGCATAATAGGCAGCCCGTTCAAAAAATTCAACTAAATTTGCGATCCAGAAGGTACGCGGAAATTTCCAGGTTTTATTATCTGCTACTGACATATTTGCCTCCGTTTAGATTAAGAATTTAAATCTATACCATTTTAGACACATTTTTGCAAGGTGAATTCGCCCTGGCGAAGAGAGGGTGCCCTGGGGTGCAAGGTGAATTCGTGTTAGCGAAGAGAGGGTAGCCTGGGCTGCAAGGCTCCCGCCATCATCCACTTCGCTTCCCGCTACGGATGTTCTCATCCGCTTAACGCTGCTGGCTTCGGAGCGATCGGTATTCGAGTCGCTCCTGCAGTGCACGCGAGTGCGGATGGATGGCTGCGCCGGATTAGCGTCTACCCCATTGCCTGCAGTATTTTGTCAAATTCCCTTAGTTCTTTAAAAAAATATGTTGACACCTTCGGATAATAAATTATAATTAAAATTTATTTCAGGAGGAAAAATGGCAAGAATAGAACCTTTCAGAGGCGTAAGGCCTGCAAAAGAGTTTGCGGAAAAAGTAGCTTCTCCACCCTATGATGTTTTAAATTCTGCGGAAGCAAGAGATTATGTAAAAGGGAATGATCACTCCTTTCTGCATATTGTAAAACCGGAGATTGACCTTCCGGTAGATACGGACCTTTATTCTGATGCTGTTTATGATAAGGCCAGGGAAAATTTCAGTAAATTTTTGAAGAATAATGTTCTGATACAGGA
>JBDLJQ010000009.1:0-68283 GCA_039714255.1 Acidobacteriota bacterium | reverse complement strand
ATTATGAAAAAAATATCTTTAATACTGTTTATTTTTAATCTGATTTTTGTTTCATGTGCAATAAATAAAAAATCAAACATTATAGAACTGAAATCAAAATTTTTTAAAACCTCAATTGATAAGAAAGGCTGTTTTGTAAACTTTATTGATATAAAAACAGGAAAAGATCATATCTCAGGAGATTTCCGGCTGCCTGTTTTGTCTGTTCGTATTAATAAACAGGTTTTAGCTCCCCGGGCTGCAGAAGTAAAAAATAATATTTTAACCCTGAAGTACAATAAAGGTGTGGAAGCCAACATAAAAATCGAACAAAAAAGATCACATTTAACTTTTGAATTGCTTTCAATAACAAACAAAAAAATAGTAGAACTTGTTATCTGGGGCCCCTACCACACAACCATTAATAAGATCATCAGTGAAACCGTAGGTGTTGTTCGAGGTGAAAAGTTTGCATTGGGAATACAGGCATTAAATATAAAAACCCTCGGGGGATATCCCTGGTTCGAAAATGACCGTATGCCTCAAATTGATATTTTCAGGCAGACAGATCCCGACAATATGAAACCGGAAAATCCCGATTTTGTTTTATTCAGAGTTGAAGCGGCAAAACCTACAGCGACAGGCAGCAGTCTGCAGGCATATTGCAGAAACAGGTCTGAAGCCAGGATTATTAAAGATTTTCGTCATGAAAAAATTGTTGCACCGGCCTATGATGATGGTGGTGTTACAGGGTCAAAAATTGCTCTCTTCGGGTGTCCGGTTGAGAAAGCCCTTGAAACAATCGGGAAAATTGAAATTGCAGAGGGATTACCCCACCCCATGCTGGACGGAAAATGGGTGAAAACTGCGCCCGGAGCAGCTGCTTCATACCTGATAATGAATTTTTCGGAAAAAGATATAGACAATGCTATCAAAATAACAAAAAAGGCGGGATTAAGATACCTTTACCACCCTGGAAAGATATTTAAAAGCTGGGGACATTTTAAATTGTATGAAAAAGCATTTCCCAACGGATATGAAGGGATGAAAATGTGTGTTAATAAAGCTGAAGAACAGGGGATCAGGATCGGAACGCATGTGCTCTCCAATTTTATTACAACCAATGACCCTTATATAACGCCTGTTCCCGATAAACGCCTGGCAAAAGTGGGTACTACAATTATTACTGAAGATGTTGATGAAGATCAGACTGAAATTTTTATTGAATCACCGGATTTTTTTAACCAGTATAAGAATAACAACTTAAAAACCGTCCAGAGCGGGGATGAGTTGATCCGTTACGGCAAAGTATCTGCATCCCCTCCGTGGAAATTATTGGATTGCAAGCGTGGAGCTTTTAAAACAAAAGTTTTTTCTCACAGGAAAGGGGATAAAATTTCAAAATTGCTCGACCATTCATATAAGGTATTTTTAACCGAAACAGATTTAACTATCGAATTATCAAAAAATATTGCGGAATTATTTAACCGGACAGGTTTGCGTCAGGTCTCTTTTGATGGACTGGAGGGAAACCGTTCAACCGGCCTGGGAAGTTATGGTGAATCGTTGATGCCCTACACCTGGTACAATTACCTTTCTGATGATAAAAAAAATGATTTGATAGTTGACGGGAGCTGTACTACCCATTTTTTCTGGCACATTTATTCCCGTATGAACTGGGGTGAGCCCTGGTATGCAGGTTTCCGTGAAAGCCAGACCCAATACCGGTTGAAGAATCAGCCCTATTTTAAAAGAAATTTTATGCCGGGCATGTTAGGATGGTTTAAAATGACACCCGGCACAACTATTGAAGATATTGAGTGGCTTCTTGCAAGGTCAGCTGCTTTTGATGCAGGTTATGCATTTGTGGCCAGTTATGAGTCTGTTGAGAAAAATGGCAACACCGATAAAATTCTGGAGTTGATCGGAGAATGGGAGAAGGTGAGGCTTGCCGGTTTATTTACAGATGAACAAAAAGAGAGAATGGAAGATACGGAAAAGGAGTTTTCCCTTAAAAAGGTCGACGATCATAAATGGAACTTATATCAAGTATATTCAGGAAAGTTTAAACATGAGAAAAAAGTAAGACAGCCTGGTGAGCCGCTATATTCCACTTTTATCTTCAAAAATGAGGGAAAAGAACAGATCATGAGTTTTATCCTGAATTCAGTTGATAGCGATATTTCGGAAATTACCATGGAGATAGATAATTATAAAGAGATAAAATTTCCGGTGACTTTAAAAACCGGAGAGATCATAAAGTATCAGGGAGGGGGAAAAGCGTATGTATATGATGAAAACTGGCAGGTTGTTGGTGAATTTAACCTTGACTCTTCTGATTTTAAAGTAAACAAAGGGGAACATTCCATAACTTTTGACTGCAAATTTAATAAAAAAGGGAAAGAACCGATGGTAAAACTGGAAATAAGAACATTGGGGACTGCAGAAAAAATAGTTGAATCGGCAAGAGAAGAATTGGGAATCACTGTTTCATACTGGAGAGATGTTGGCAAAAGGTGAACTGGAGTTAAATATGTCAAATAAATATCCACGGCGTAAATTTCTTCGAAATATTGGATTAACAGCGGCAGGATTAGCGCTTTCTAATTGCACAGGCAAAATGTTTCCATCAAAACCAAACGTTGTTCTTATTTTAGTTGATGATCTGGGTTGGGCTGATGTTGGATGTTATGGAAATACTTATTATGAAACTCCGAACATAGATAAACTTGCAGCAGGGGGTATGAGATTTACAAATGGATATGCCTCGTGTGCGGTATGTTCACCAACACGTGGATCAGTTCTGACAGGAAAGTATCCGACAAGGCTGGGAATTACAAATTGGATCCACCCATGGTATCCAATTAAAAATGGGCAGCAGCCCGTTGGTTTCGAAAGTAGCGTTAATAAGAAATTAATCACTCCGAAAAACCATCTGTTTCTGGAACATGATGAAGTTACTATTGCAGAATTATTAAAACAAGCAGGATACACAACTTGCCATATTGGCAAATGGCATCTTGGAAAAAAAGACTGGTGGCCGCAAACTCACGGTTTTGATTATAATATTGGCGGATATCAGAATGGAGAGCCTGATAGTTACTTTGATCCCTACAATAATCCTTCAATGCCGGACAGAAGGAAAGGCGAGTATCTGACAGACCGGGAAGCCGATGAAGCTTCCGGATTTATACAGAAAGCTGTAAAACAAGATAAGCCGTTTTTATTATACATGGCTCACTATGCCGTCCACACGCCCGTTCAGGCTAAAGAAGAACTTATTGAATATTATCGAAACAAAGAGATCCCAAAAAACAGAGATTTCCACCCGGAATATGCGGCGATGGTTCATAGCCTGGATGAAGCGGTTGGCAAAATTACCTCAACATTAGAAAAACTTGATGTTGCCGATAATACGGTAATTATATTTACTTCAGATAATGGAGGATTAAAATTACACCTGTGGGGAGGTTCCCGGGTTAAATGGACAGACAATACACCATTAAGAACCGGAAAAGGATTCCCATATGAAGGTGGAATTCGTGAACCTTTTATAGTTAAATGGCCGGGAAAAATAAAACCGGGTTCCGTTTCAGATGAAATGGCCTGTAGTATTGATATTCTTCCAACGATCTGTGAAATGACCGGGCAAAAACTTTCCTCAAAAAAGCCGGTTGATGGAAAAAGCCTGATCCCGGTATTAATTAACAGTGATAAACTGGATAGAAAAACTCTTTACTGGCATTACCCCCATTATTGGGGAGGTGGTGTTCCTCCCTACAGTATTATCCGGGATGGTGATTGGAAACTGATCCGCTGGTATGAAGAAAATAATATTGAGCTTTACAACCTGAAAGATGATATATCGGAAAAAAATGATCTATCGGAAAGCAATCCTGACAAAGTTAATGAATTACAGGAAAAACTCGATGTTTGGTTAAAAGAAACCGGTGCCAAGCTTCCAAAACCAAACCCGGATTACAATGGAGGGAAAAAGTAGAACACCTTTCAGGCTGAAATAATTACATTCAAAAGGAACTATTTATGAAAATATCAAGTAAAATTTTTGTATTGTTTTTTATAACTGTTTTAAGCTGCTCAAATCTTATTGCTCAAACCGGAAAGAAATATGAGGCGAACTGGGAATCGCTAAATTCCCGTCCATATCCCAAATGGTTCACAGATGCCAAACTTGGTATCTTTATTCACTGGAGTGTCTCTTCAGTTCCGGCATGGTGTGGTAAAGAACAATATTCGGAGTGGTTTTTACGGGGGTTACAAACAGGTGACCAGGGACGTATTAATTTTCAGAAAAGGGTCTATGGTGAAGAGTTTAAATACCGTGATTATGCCCCCCTTTTTAAAGCCGAGTTGTTTGATGCGGATGAATGGGCGGATATATTTAAACGGAGTGGTGCAAAATATGTAACATTTGTTTCAAAACACCATGACGGTTATTGCCTGTGGCCAAGTAAATATGCTCCGGGATGGAATAGTATGGATGTGGGCCCAAAGCGGGATATTGTGGGGGAACTTACAATTGCAGTTCGAAAAGCCGGGTTGAAAATGGGCTTATATTATTCACTGACCGAATGGAACAACCCTCTGCACAGGTGGTCCACCGATCCACACAATAAGATCGGTAAATATGTGGAGCAGCATATGATCCCCCAATTTAAAGAGGTTATCAGCGCCTATAAACCGTCACTTATCTTTTCTGATGGAGAGTGGTTTAATAAAGCCGATGATTTTCATGCAGCGGAATTGATTGCCTGGTATTACAATCTTGTAGGCGATGATGCCATTGTTAATGACCGCTGGGGTAGCGGGAGTGATACTGGTTTTCTGACCCCGGAATACAGTGCAGGTCTCAAAATATCCAACCGCCCATGGGCAGAGGTGCGAGGCCTGGGGAGAAGTTTTGGCCTGAACAGGAATGAAAAACTTGATGCCTATATGACCTCTTCTGATCTTATCCATCTTCTTGTTAAATCGGTGGCTCATGGGGGCGGTTTAATGATCAACATCGGCCCCCGTTCTGACGGCCAGATCCCTCTTCTGCAACAGGAGCGGTTAATTGATATGGGAAAATGGTTGAAAATTAACGGAGAGGCGATTTTTTATTCAAAAGCATGGATCAAACAAGCTGAAGAAAAAGATGTAATTCTGAAGCGTATTGATCCGGAAATAAATTTTAACTGGGTTCGGAATTCACCGGGGAAACCGATAATCGAGGATGCTTTCACAGCTGAATGGACAGGTTATATCAGCGTACCTTATACGGGCTGGTATTTTTTTGAAGCAGAAGTGGATGATGCAATGCGCCTCCGGATAAATAATAAAATTGTTATTGAAAAATGGGGAGAAGTAAGTTCCACTGCCCAGGGAAATGTTATGAGTAATCTTAATTATTCCAGGGAGAGAGGAAAAATACATCTTAAAGCAGGGATAAAATATTCCCTTAAGATGGAATATTATGAATCAAAGTTAAATGCCAGAGCACATTTGTACTGGTCTTCGAACAGGATAAACAGGGAGATTGTCCCCTATTCCTCTCTTTTTATTTCAAAAAACGGATCATCAGAAAATGGATTAAATGCAGTTTACCGGTCAAAAGCCATCTGGCTATGCTATACAAGAAAAAAAAATGATGTTTATTTGATCATGTTTGAATGGCCGGGCAAAGAACTGGTAATCGATTTCCCGGATCCGGGAAAAAATATGAAAGCAACTCTCCTGGGAAGAGAAGGAAATTTGAATTATTCATACAAAAATAATAAATTATATGTTGATCTAAGTGATATTTATTTTAACGATCTGCCATGTGCACATGCATGGACAATTAAAATTTCAAAACTAAAATGAATAAAACAGGAAAGCATTTTACCCCACCGGAAGCTTTTAATGTTATTGCCAAGCCATCCGGCTCAACCTGTAATCTCAATTGTACTTATTGCTATTATTTAGAGAAAAAGAACCTGTATCCTTCCACATCTGATTTTGTTATGACAGAAGATTTATTGGAGGTTTTTACGAGGCAGTATATACAGGAACAAAATGCAGAGACAATAACCTTTACGTGGCAGGGAGGAGAACCGACACTGTTAGGGTTAAAGTTCTTTCAAAAAGCCATAGAACTGCAAAATAAATATGCTAATGGTAAAAAGATAGCAAATGTCTTTCAAACTAACGGTACTCTTCTAACAGATGACTGGTGCAATTTTTTTTCCGATAACAATATTCTTGTGGGGGTCTCAATTGACGGGCCGGAAAAACTGCATGATTTTTACAGGCCTGATAAATCGGGCAGGCCAACTTTCAGAGAAGTAATGCGGGGAATAGAACTTTTACATAAATATAAGGTGGACTTTAATACACTTTCCATGGTAAATGATCTCACATCGCAGTATCCCCTGGAGGTGTATCAATTCCTGAAAGAGATCGGGGACGGGTTTCTCCAATTCATACCAATAGTTGAACGGAGATCAAAGCGGGAAGAAAAATTAAAACTTGTTCACCATGTTTATCCTCATGAGGCTGAAATTACACCTTGGTCGGTAAAACCGGAAGACTTTGGAAAATTTCTAACTGCCATATTTGATGAATGGGTCCTGAATGATGTGGGCAGATACTATGTGCAATTATTTGATGTAACACTTGCTAACTGGGTGGGAGCCCCGGCGGGGATATGTATTTTTGATGAAACATGTGGAACTGCAAATGTTATTGAACATAATGGGGACGTTTTCTCATGCGATCATTTTGTGTATGAAGACTATAAGATCGGAAATATTCAAAATAAAACCTTTAAAGATATGCTCGGATCACCGGAACAAGTTGAATTCGGGCTTAATAAAAAAGATTCACTACCTGAATTTTGCCGTGTATGTGAGTTTGTCAAACTATGTCATGGCGAATGTCCGAAGCACAGGTTTATCTCTACGCCCGATGGAGAAGCAGGATTGAATTATTTGTGTGAAGCTTATAAACTGTTTTTCAGCCATGTTTCTCCCTATATGAAATTTATGGCCAATGAGCTGAAGAACAAAAGGCCTCCGGCCAATGTTATGTTATGGGGAAAAGAAAAAATTGATGCAATGAATAGTTTAAATAAAAAGTGAGATAAATATGAGAAATAATTATTCACGCCGTAAATTTATAAAGAGTGTAGGATTTGGAGCCGTATCGCTTGCTTTGCCGGATCTTATGGTTCCCAGTGGAAGATCAGAGAACAGACCCAATATAATTTTTGTCATGAGCGATGACCATGCATACCAGGCAATAAGCAGTTATGGAAGTAAAATAAATAAAACACCCAACATTGACCGGCTGGCAAAAGAAGGTACGAGGTTTGAACAGAGTTTCGTAACCAACTCGATTTGTGCTCCAAGCCGGGCTGTTTTACTTACAGGGAAATACAGCCATCTCAATGGAATGATCGATAATGGAACTACTTTTGACGGAAACCAGCAAACCTTTACAAAAATATTACAGAAAAACGGATATCAAACCGCCATGGTTGGAAAATGGCATTTAAAGAGCCAACCCACCGGATTTGACTATTGGAATATTCTCCCCGGGCAGGGGCATTATTATAACCCTGACTTTATTGAGATGGGCAGGAAAAAGCGTGTTGAAGGTTATGTTACCGATCTGACAACCGATTTCGCCCTCAACTGGGTGAATAAACGTGACCGGAATAAACCCTTTTGTCTTCTTCTCCACCATAAGGCCCCGCACCGTAATTGGATGCCCGGCCCTGATCATCTGGAAAAATATGAAAACACCAGATTTCCCGAACCGGATACCCTCTTTGACAATTTTGACGGAAGGGGGAGTGCAGCCAGAGATCAGAATATGGAGATCAGTAAAGATATGTATCTTGATTATGATCTGAAAGTAGACTCCGAAGGAGCCGATAAAGAGTTGTTCGAGAATGAAAAAGTGATGGGGAAATGGTGGAATAAGGTGCTGTCCCGAATGACTCCTGATCAGAGAGAGAGGTGGAACCGTTCATATGGCCCAAGAAAAAAAGAGTTTAAAAGGGGAAAGCTGGAGGGGGAAAAACTTATAAGGTGGAAGTATCAGAATTATATGCGGGATTATCTCCGGTGTATAGCCTCTCTGGACGATAATATAGGGAGGATGATTGATTATCTGAAGGGGAACGATCTTTATGAAGATACGCTGATAATTTACACTTCGGATCAGGGGTTTTATCTGGGTGAACATGGTTGGTTCGACAAAAGGTTCATGTATGAGGAATCTCACCGGATGCCTCTGATAATTAAAGCTCCGGGACAGAAAAAAGGGAAAGTTAGCTCTGATATGGTGTTGAACCTCGACTTTGCCCCCACCATTCTTGATTATGCAGGTGTGAAAATTCCAGGAGATATTCAGGGTAAGTCACTGAAAAATATTATTCAGGGGAAAACTCCGGCAGATTGGAGGAGGTCTGTTTACTATCACTATTATGAACACCCCAGCCCTCACAATGTGAAGAGGCATTACGGAATACGTACCTCCCGGTACAAACTTATCCATTTTTATTATGATATAGATGAGTGGGAGCTCTATGACCTGAAGAAAGACCCTCAGGAGATGAATAATGTTTATAACAATGCGGATTATCAAAATATTATCATTGAATTAAAAGAGGAGTTACAAAAACTTCGTAAAAAATATAAAGATACAGATGAAACAAAATTTCTTCCCGGTAAAAATAGAAAAATAAATCATAAAGGGGTTGGAGCTAAAATCACTTTTAAATATCCTTATGATAAAAAATATCCTGGTAACAATCCAAATGCACTTGCTGATGGCTGGCAGGGGCCGGACAAGTATTATTCCGGGGTGGATTATTCTGTCTGGCAGGGATTTAAAAAAAATGATCTGATCGCCACAATTGATTTCGGGAAAGAGATCGAGATCAACTCTGTTTCAGCCGGATTTTTGCACAATATTGAGTCATGGATATTTCTGCCTGACGCTGTTGAATTTTCGGTTTCAAATGATACAAATTTCAAATCCATCGGGAAAGTTAAGAGAAAAATGGATATTAAATCCACTTTGGTTCTTCGAAAAGAATTTGAACTTAAAACGGAGGGAATCTGTGCCCGTTATCTGAAAATTCATGCAAAAAATATCGGCTTTTGCCCGAACTGGCATAAAGGCGCAGGTGAAAAGGGATGGCTCTTTGCCGATGAAATTATTGTAAAATAAAGATGAAGCTGCAATGAAAACAACACGTCGGGATTTATTAAAGAAAAATGTAACCGGCTCCTGGATCGATAGCAAATTTTATCCTGCAGGAGGATTGGCACTGGGAGATCCTAATTGACTTGAAATAGAAATTTTAAGTCAGTATCTCAGGTTTTCAGGTGCTTTGGGCGCTGACCAAAGGAATAAAAAATGAAAAAATTGGTTTTGCTGATATTTATAGCAATAAGTATTTCAAGTCTGGCATCGAAGAAGGGGGATGGGTTTTACCCAACTTTGATCCCAATAAAACATCGACCATTTCCTGTGCCGAATGCACGTCAGTTAGCCTGGCAGGAGGCAGAAATGGGTGCGGTATTCCACTACGATCTGCATGTTTTTGACGGGAAAAAATATGGACAGGGAGAAAACCGGATAACGCCGGTTACAGATTATCAGATTTTCAATCCTGAAAAACTAAATACCGACCAATGGATAAAAGCCGCGAAAGATGCAGGTTTCAAATTTGCCATTCTAACAGCCACCCACGAAACAGGTTTTGCATTATATCAATCGGATGTGAATCCCTATTGTTTAAAAGCAGTTAAATGGCGTGATGGTAAAGGGGATATTGTTAAAGACTTTGTGGAATCATGCCGGAAATTCGACGTCAAACCGGGCATTTATTTGGGGATTCGATGGAACTCATTTTTCGGCGTGCACAATTTCAAAGTAAATGGCGAAGGCAAATTTCGGGAAAACAGGCAAAAATATTACAATCAAATGGTTGAGGGAATGGTCAGAGAAATTTGCACCCGTTATGGAGAGTTGTTCGAAATATGGTTCGATGGAGGAGCAGACCATCCTGATAATGGAGCTCCTGATGTATTGCCCATAGTTAAAAAATACCAGCCAAACTGCCTGTTTTATCACAACAAACAATTGGCAGAAGTCCGTTGGGGAGGTTCGGAGTCGGGAACTATTCCTTATCCTTGCTGGGCAACATTTCCTGATTATTACTCTCATGGTGGAAATACTCCAAGAGAATATATAAAACTGCTCAAACATGGAGATCCTGATGGCAAATACTGGATGCCCGCCATGTCAGATGCACCTCTACGTGGTTCCAACGGAGGGCATGAGTGGTTCTGGGAACCGGGCGATGAAGCATATATTTTTCCATTGAAAGATTTAATGAACATCTATTACAAATCCGTTGGGCGTAACTCAACACTGATTTTGGGTTTAACCCCCGATCCCGATGGACTATTGCCCGAACCCGATGTAAAACGCCTGAAAGAGTGGGGCGATAAAATAAATAAACAGTTTGGAAATCCGGTAGCGGAAACCGGTGGCACAGGTAATCAAATTAGATTGGAACTTGAAAAAGCAGCAACCATCAATCATATTGTGATTCAGGAAGATATTCGGCATGGTGAACGTGTCAGAGAGTATGTGGTAGAAGGATATATTGACGGAAAATGGAAACAGATTGCAGACGGTTCCTGTATTGGGCACAAGCGCATTCAATTTCTTGAAAAACCGGTGTTGGTCAAAAAAATCAGGTTGAAAATAAAGAAATCAATAGCCGACCCACAAATTAAAGGCTTACAGGTGTTTACTGAGAATCCTGAAATTTCCTGGTTTTCAAAATCTCTTGAATTCAAGGGTATAGCCGTTCAGGACGATAAGTGGCAAATTTGGGGATGCTCTCCCATTATAGGCCCGGAAGGAAAAACGCATTTATTTGTTGCCCGCTGGCTGCAGGAAACCGGTCACGAAGGCTGGTACACCGACAGCCAGATTGCCCACTATGTTGGAGAAACTCCAAAGGGTCCGTTTAAATTTTCTGATATTGTTTTGGAAGGAACGGGAAAAAATACATGGGACAAATTTGCGCCGCACAATCCCACCATCCATAAAGTAAGCGATACGTATGCACTCTTTTATATAGCCAATACAGGCAAGAATCTGAGGCCGGGAAATCAAAAAATCGGGTTGGCAACTTCAAAGTCGTTGTATGGTCCCTGGGAAAAAGCTGGTAAAGATGGTTTGATACTATCTCCTCCGGTTGATTCAACTTTTTACAATTATGGCACAACAAACGGTGTTGTAAATCCTGTCTTTTTGCAGCATCCCGAGGAGCGCTTTTCCCTTTATTTCAAATCTAATGACATGCGAAAAAAGGATCATTGGAAACCGATGATAGGACTTGCAATAGCAGATAAACTGGAAGGGCCGTACAAACAATTGCCCCTGCCTATTACAAATAATGATCGTGTAATCGAAGACGGCTATGCTTTTAAATATGGCGGCAAAATTTACCTGGTAACTACTGATAATCACGGTATGATTGAGCGGGGCGGCGGGTTAATTTGGGAATCAGATGATGGTATGAGTTTTTCAAATCCAAAACAGGCATTTAAAAAACTGGCCTTTTATTATGGAGGAGAGCTTCCCGAAAAAGCAAATAAAACGAAAGGTGATAGAGGAAGTAAATTTGAACGGCCCCAAATTTTAATGATTGACGGGAAACCATCCTGGCTATACGCTCCTTCCGGTACAAACACTAATGGAGGGAAAGGGTCTGTCGCTTATGTTTTAAAAATAAGAGACAAGTTTTTACCTGTTGCAGAATAAGTTTTATAAAAATATGAATTAATGATTAAAAAAGATTGTTTTTGCAGGCAAATATGTTGAAGGAGTGGTAGATATTTCCACCGGAGAGTAAATTATGGATCGTAGAAATTTTTTAAGAACCACAGGGGTCGGTGCAGCGGCTTTATCAATGGGAAGCCACTTGTTTTTAACATCATGTAAGGCAGAAAAACAACCCAATATAGTGCTTATTATGGCTGATGATCTGGGTTATGAGGGGCTCAGTTGTAACGGCAGCACCTCATACAAAACACCGAATCTTGACAAGCTGGCTGAAAATGGAGTCCGGTTTACAAACTGCTTTTCAACACCCCTGTGCACCCCTTCACGGGTTCAAATTATGACAGGTATGTACAATCAAAGAAATTATACTGAATTTGGAACAATGCCGAAAGGAGAAATTACTTTTGCCCATTTGTTAAAAGAAGAGGGATATTCTACCTGTGTTGCGGGGAAATGGCAATTAATCGGTCACTATAAAGGTTCAGGTTATAAAGGAGCTGGAACTCATCCAAAGCAGAACGGATTTGATGAATATTGCCTCTGGCAGCTGGATAAATTTGGGCCCCGGTATTGGAAGCCACTGCTTAACACAAATGGAAAATATCAACAATACGGAAAAGATCAATACGGACCGGATATTGTCTGTAACTTTATTTTAGATTATATCGACCGGCACAGAAACAGTCCGTTCCTGGTTTATTATCCGATGATTCTCACACATGATCCCTTTGTCCCGACACCGGATTCCAGTTTTACCGAAGAAGAAAAATATAAAAATAACCCGGTTTATTTTAAGGATATGGTAGAGTATACCGATAAAATTGTAGGACGGATCATTGATAAACTTGAGCAGAATAATCTTCGTGAAAACACTCTGATAATATTTGTTGGGGATAACGGTACGCATAATACTATTACTACCAGGACTGGAGAATCTGAAATATCTGGTGATAAAGGGAAAACTACCACAGCAGGGACTCATGTCCCGATGATCTCAAGTTGGAAGAAGCATAAAAGAGTTGGGTTAACATGCGAAGATTTGATAGATTTTACTGACTTTCTGCCTACATTACTTGAGTCAGCCGGTGAGAAAAATTATCAAATTTCCCATAAGGATGGACAGAGCTTTTTACCGCAAATAAAGGGTGAATCAGGCAAACCCCGTGATTGGATATATTGTTATTTTGATCCCAAATGGGGAGACAGACCTAAAAGAAGATATGCTCAGAATAAACGATGGAAATTATATGACAACGGTCATTTTTTTGATCTGAAAAAAGATCCGCTGGAACAAAATCCAATTACCGGAGAAGAGTTATCAAGTGAAATGAGAGATAATAAAAACCGGTTGCAAATAGTTCTGGACAAAATGAAACAGATATAGAGCCGCTGCAATATCTTTGGTGTTGTGAAAGGGTTAAAAGGAGTTATGTATGAGACTTAATAGAAATTTTATTTTAACCGGAATTATCTTCTCATTCCTGTTTGTATCATGCTGCTCAACAAAAAAAAATAGCAGATTTTTACCATCAGCTGATCTTAATCTTTTGCTTGAGGCCCCGTTAAAAAACTGGGATGAAGCATTGCCTTTGGGTAACGGTATATTAGGTGGATTATTGTGGGGCGAACAAGATACTATTCGCATTTCCCTGGACCGGGGTGATCTTTGGGACTTACGGGTTCCCAGCCGTTTTTCCGAGCCTGATTTTAATTGGATGGAATTGAAAAAAGCGGTAGATGCCCGGGATATGAAGAGAGTAACCCGTGATTTTGACAGCTTTTATAATCATCTGAAATATCCCACTAAACTGCCGGGTGGAAGGCTGGAAATTAAACTTGGCCCGGACAGGAAGGTAGAAAAATTTGAACTTGCCCTCGCCTCGGCAACAGGGAAAGTTTATCTTAATGACGGAACCCGGATCGATGGTTTTTTCAGCGCTGTACATCCTGTGGCAATTTTTCGGATTCCCGGACCCGAACCCGAAAGTATTAAACTGATTGCTCCGGGAGCGGTAAATCAGTTGGGTTACCCTGAAGCAGAGACCGGAGGTAAAAAAGGAGAATACTGGTATCTTCAGAAAGGGGTTGAAAAAATAGAATATGGTGCTTTCGTTTCAACCCGGCGTATTGGAGATGAAACAATTATTGCACTCACAATATGTTCAAGTCATGATGAATTGGATTTGCTTTCAGAAGCACGTCGGATAGTGAATGATGCTTTAGATAAAAAGTGGGAAAATTCATTTAAGGTCCATCGGGAATATTGGCGTGATTTCTGGTCCAAATCCCGTATTTTGATTCCGGACTTGAATCATCTGAAGCATTATTATCTCGTACAGTATTTTTATGGAGCTGCCTCACGCAAAGGAGCCCCATCTATTCCGCTGCAGGGTGTCTGGACGGCAGACAACGGCAACTTGCCGCCATGGCATGGAGATTACCACCATGACCTTAATACTCAGATGACCTACGAAGCCTATCAAACAGCGGGCCGTTTTGAAGCAGGAGAGTGTTTTCTTGATCATATGTACAGACTGCTTCCTCAATTTCAAAAATTTGCAAAAAATTTTTACAAAACACCGGGTGCGGCTATCCCCACAGTGATGACTCAGGAGGGAGAGCCTATGACAGGGTGGGTTATGTACTCTCTATCTCCAACAAATGGTGCCTGGGTAGGCTGGTATTTTTACAAGCACTGGCTGTATACAAGGCAGGCCAAGGATTTAGAACGCGGTTATAAATTCTGCTCAGAGCTGGGGAAATGCTTAACCCGGCTTTTAGAAGAGGATGAGAATGGGTTGCTGAAATTGCCTTTATCATCTTCACCCGAGATCTTTGATAATTCACACAGGGCTTTTTTAAAGCCGAATAGTAATTATGACAGGGATTGTATGGAGGCACTTTTCCGTGGATTGGAGCACATGGCTCAGGAAAAAGGAGAGTCCGCCCAGTCCGAAAAATGGAGATCTGTTTACCAGAAGTTTGGGCCAAGGTCTGTAGATGAAAATAATGTTTTAATGTATTCTTCTAACGAAAAAATGAATTATTCACATCGCCATCTTTCTCATTCAATGGCAATTCATCCTTTTGATATGATGACTATAGATGGCACTGAGAACGAAAAAAAGATCATTCAGTCAACAGTTCAACAGTATGACACACTGGGAACAAAAGCCTGGGTCGGATATAGTTTTTCCTGGATGTCTTGTTTATGTGCACGCATTGGTGATTCGGAAACAGCCATTAATAACCTGGATATTTATGAGAAAGCATTTATTTCAAAAAATGGATTTCATGTTAATGGCGATCAGTTGAAAGCCGGCTATTCTAAATTTCAATATCGGCCGTTTACACTGGAGGGAAATTTTTTAGCATCTCAGGCAGTTCATGAAATGTTACTTCAATCCTGGCATGGTATTATTAGAATATTTCCTGCAACACCCGAACGATGGCAGGATGCAGAATTTGAAAAACTTCGTGCTGAAGGTGGATTTAAAGTTTCTGCAAAACGAAAAGCAAATACAGCAGTGTGGATAAAAATTGAAGCAACTGTAGATAATAAATTACGCCTGTTGGATAATTTTGGTACAGATAATATTAAATGGAGTATGAAAGGTGTTGTAAAGGAAGGTAATAATTTTGTGTTTAATATGAAAAAAGGTGATGTTCTTAAAGCCGAACTATCAGATTAAATTTTTTTTGTGAGTGAATAGTAAGATGAAAAAAATGAAACGTCGTGATTTTTTAAAAGTCAGCGGTTTGAGTGCTGCTGTGATGAGTTTGGAAAGTACATCCATAGCATCAGGGAATTTTAAGAAACCTCCAAATATTATTTTCATTATTCTGGATGAGCTGGGATATTTTGAGCTTTCCTGCATGGGCAATAAAAAACTGAGGACGCCAAATATAGACCGTATGGCAAAAGAAGGAATTCAATTTACACAAGCTCTGGCCGGCGCCCCGGTTTGTGCACCGACCCGCAGTACACTCATGACCGGACAACATACAGGGCACACTACAGTGAGGGCAAATAGTGGAGAGCTTGCGCTACGAAAAGATGATATCACTATTGCAGAAGTATTAAAAAAAGCAGGTTATGTCACCGGTGGATTCGGTAAATGGGGAATAGGTGATCGCGGAACAACCGGTGCTCCTGAACTTCAGGGGTTTGATGAATTTTATGGATATTATCACCAGGTTCATGCGCATTCTTATTTTCCAAATTATCTGGTGCATAATGGAAATAAGGTTGCACTGGAAGGTAATACAGGGGATTTTTACAAGGGAAAACAGTTTGCCCACAATTTGATATTTGAAAAAACAAAGGATTTTATCCGCAAAAATAAAGATGATCAATTTTTCTGTTACTGTCCATGGACTCCACCGCATGGATTGTGGGGATTTCCTGAAGATGATCCGGAATGGCAGAAATACAAAAACAAACCGTGGACAGCAGGGGAAAAAACATCAAATGATGCTAAGGTTTATGCAGCTATGATCGCTATGGTTGATCGCCAGGTTGGTGAAATTTTTCAATTACTTAAAGAAGAAGGTCTTGACGAAAATACGATTGTTTTTTTCTGTGGAGATAATGGTGGCCAGGACTATTTTAAAAATGGTGATCCTGCAAAACCTGATGTGGATAAAAATAAATTTCCCGGCGGATTTTTCGGGCCCAACACAAATCCGATCACTGGAGAAAGATTTCGTGGCGGGAAAAGAGAGTTATACGAAGGCGGGCTTCGGGTTCCGATGATCGTCCGCTGGCCGGGGAAAATTCAACCTGGACGGAAGAGTGATCTCCTATGGTATTTCCCGGATATAATGCCCACTCTGGCTGAAATTGTGCAGGCAAAACTCCCTGCCGATATTGACGGTATTTCTATTGTTCCTTCATTACTGAATGCAAAGCCTGACGGAAGCAAGCAGAAAAAACATGAATATTTATATTGGGAGTTCAACGGGCAAACTGCGATAAGGATAGATAACTGGAAAGGTGTGAAAAAGTCAAAAGATGCCATGTTTGAGTTATATAACCTTAATAATGATATTGAAGAAAAAAACAATGTAGCAAAAAGCCATATGGATATTATCGCCCGGATGGAAAAATATACTCTTGAAGCTCATGAGAAAAATATAACCGGCTCCTGGCTGGATAAATCAAAGCGGTTTAAGGGACATCAGGAAAGATAGAGCTGTTGTTGCTGTTATAAACGGGCCGCATAAAATCCGGATTTTTGCGGATGAGACAATTGTTAAATAAAAGGAATTATTATGAAAATAACACGTAGGAAATTTGTAAAATCAATGGGGGCCTCTGCAATCACTTTATCCGGCGGCCTGGGTTTTGTCAATTGTAACATTTTTAAAAAACGTAAGCCCAATATAGTTGTTATTTTTATTGATGATATGGGTTATGCAGATGTGGGTTGTTATGGCGCTTTGGGGTTTGAAACACCCAACCTGGACCGGATGGCAGCAGAGGGAATGCGCTTTACAAACTTTTATGTTTCCCAGGCGGTTTGCAGCGCATCAAGGGCTTCATTGCTAACAGGTTGTTATTCCGAGAGGGTTGGTATCCAGGGAGCTTTGATGCCCTGGTCGAATCACGGGCTGGATCCCGGTGAAGAAACCATTGCGGATATTTTAAAAACCAGCGGGTATGCAACGGGAATTTTTGGAAAATGGCATCTGGGCCATCACAAGGAATTTCTTCCTGGTAAACAGGGGTTTGACGAATATTTTGGTTTACCCTATTCCAACGATATGTGGCCTGTGAGCTATGTTGGCGAACCGCTAACCTCAGGAAGTAAAAGTTTTTATCCGCCATTACCATTAATTGAGAGCGAGGAAGAGGTTGGCCGGATCAATACCATAAATGACCAGGGTACCTTAACTACAATGTATACCGAGCGTTCAGTTCAATTCATCAGGAAAAATAAAAAACGGCCATTTTTTCTATATGTTCCCCACTCCATGCCTCATGTGCCTCTGGGGGTATCTGATAAATTTAAAGGAAAAAGTAAGCAGGGAATGTACGGTGATGTAATCATGGAGATCGACTGGTCGGTGGGTGAAATTTTAAAATCATTAAAAGAAAATGAGTTAGATGATAATACACTGGTAATATTTACAAGTGATAACGGCCCGGCGCTGAACTTTGGAGATCATGGCGGATCTGCATTGCCTCTGCGTGAAGGAAAAGGGACCATGTGGGAAGGAGGAGCCAGGGTTCCCTGTATCATGCGGTGGCCGGGAAAAATTAAAGCCGGTTCGGAATGTAATAAAATTGCTGCATCCATCGATATTCTCCCAACACTGGCAGCAATTTCCGGTGCTGAATTACCTGAAAGAGTAATTGACGGAATTAATATTTTACCCCTGATAAAATCTGAACCTGAAGCCGATCCCCGTGATCACTATTTCTATTATTATGGAGGGGGGTTGCGGGCTGTAAGACAGGGCAGGTGGAAACTTTATTTTCCTCACATAACTCAATCATTTGCCGGAGTGGAACCGGGTAAGAATGGCCTCCCCGGCCCCACAACAATTCTCAAAGTTAAAAAGGAATTATATGATCTGGAAAATGATATAGGTGAAAAGTATAATGTAATTGATTTGCATCCTGATGTTGTGCAACAACTGGAAATGCTTGCAGATAGAGCACGGATCGAATTGGGAGACAGGCTTACCCATACTGTGGGAACAGGTGTCCGAAAGCCGGGCCGAATTGGATCTGAGAGCAGGAAAGAAGTAAAACATCTGGCCATCGGCACAAAGATCACTTTAAAAAATTCATATAGTCCGCTCTACACAGGCGGAAGTAAAAACGCCCTGATCAACGGTATCCGCGGTACCATTGATCATCTGGACGGACAATGGCAGGGTTTTGAAAAAGTAGACCTGGATGCAGTGATCGATCTGGGAGAACAGAAAAGTGTAAAAAAGATCAACTGCAGTTTTCTAAATAGTCAATCATCCTGGATATTTCTGCCGAAAAAACTGGAAATAGCTATTTCAGACGACGGGATTAATTTTAAACAAATTAAATCTTTTGAAGAATTAGTTAAGATCCGGCCGAAACCGGAGATAATAGATTATATTGCAGAAATCCCAGCCCGATTTGTCCGATTTATCCGTATCAAAGCTGTTAATACCGGAATTTGTCCCAAATGGCATCCGGGAGCAGGCGGAAAAGCCTGGTTGTTTGTGGATGAAATTATTGTGGAATAGAAACGTGAGATATATACAGATCCTGTTTGCTGTTGTGGTTGTATTTGCTGCTTGCTCAGGGCAAAAAGAACAGATAGTTCTGACAGATGATCTGAGATCGGATTATACAATTGTTGTATCGGATAAAGCAGATAAATTAACAAAGCTTGCAGTGGGGGAACTCCGGAATTATATTCACAGGATGACTTGCGTAAAACTGAAAATTGAAAACAGGGTGATTGAAGGTAAAAAGTCTATATTTGCAGGAAAAGAATTAATTATAGATCCCCGGATACATAAAGATCTGGCCACTTTGGATGAAGATGGTTTTATCATCAGAACGATTGATAAAAATATTATGATCTGCGGGAACAATGGCAAATCCAACATATATGCAGCCTATACCTTCATTGAAGAGTTCCTGGGATGCAGACTGCTTGCTTCTGATGAAGAATATATACCTGATAACAGGACTGTAAAAATTCCGGAGATTAACAGGATATATGAACCGGCATTTTCTTTCCGCAGAATACTTTTTCCCGGGTTATCTGATGAAAAATACCGATTCTGGCATAAGATAGAGACACTGGATGAGTGGGGAAGTTTCGTTCATACTTTTAATAAATTAATTCCCCCTGAAAAGTATTTTGAAAAACATCCTGAATATTTTTCACTTATCGGAAGTGTTCGTTTACGTGATGCTCAATTGTGTTTAAGCAACCCGGCTGTAATAAATACCCTGAAGGAAAACCTGGGAAAAGAGATAAAAAAAAATCGTGACAAAAAATACTGGTCTGTTTCCCAGAACGATTGTATCAACTATTGTGAATGTGATAATTGTAAAAAAATGTATGAAAATCTTGGTGGTGTTTCAGGTGTTTATGTTTTTATGGCAAACGAAATAGCAAAAGAATTTCCCGATAAACAGATATCAACACTTGCTTACCAGTTCACAAGGTCTGCACCCAAAAATATTATTCCCTTAAAAAATGTAAATATCATGCTCTGTTCTATTGAATGTAACCGCAGCATGCCCCTTGCTGATGATATAAGAAGCGGGGATTTTGTTAAGGATATGAAGGACTGGAGTGATCTTACAAATAATATTTTTATCTGGGATTATGTAGTTCAATTTAAAAATTATTTGACACCATTTCCCAATTTTAATGTGCTGCAGCCCAACATTCAATTTTTCAAAAAAAACAATGTGACTATGATGTTCCAACAGGGAAGTAACCGGAATTGGTCGGACCTGGGGGAATTAAAACAATATTTGATCTCAAAATTATTGTGGAATCCCGATGCAGATGTTGATGAAATGGTAAATGATTTTATGGATAAATATTACGGCCCTGCAAGATCTTACATAAGATCCTATTATGATATCTCCCACAAAGCATTGGATGAAAACAGAGAAGAGGAATTTTTAAATATTTACGGATTTCCCTCAGATTATTCAGACTCCTTTCTGACACCGGCCTTATTGAAAAAATATAAAGAACTTATGGACAAGGCTGAAAGATCGGTAAAGAAGGATCCGAAATATTTGAAAAGAGTTTTAAGGGCCCGTTTGCCCGTAGATTTTGCCTACCTTGATACGGCACTTAATAAAAATTCTGATGAAATTTCCTGGTTAGATAAAAAAGGAGATAATGTTTCTATTCGTACAGATATGCTGGAATATCTCGACCGGTTTGTTGAAATATCCGGACAAACGGGTGTAACACGAATAAATGCAAGAAATTTTTTAACAGAAGATTACAGGAAATATGTACTTGACAAACTGAAAAGGATGATCAGGAATAATATTGTAAAGAAAAAAAATTTGAGGTCTCTCACAAAATGGAGTGATAAATATCCTGTTGGTGGAGAAAAAGCATTGACAGATGGTTTGTTTGGTGACCTTGACTTTCACAATAACTGGCTGGGGTATGAGGGCAACGATATGATCGTTGAAATTGATCTGCATAAAGCAGAGACCATCAGTCAGGTTAGTATGAATTTTTTAA
Source organism: Acidobacteriota bacterium (assembly GCA_039714255.1). Classification (GTDB taxonomy): domain Bacteria; phylum Acidobacteriota; class Aminicenantia; order UBA2199; family UBA2199; genus UBA647. The sequence continues at coordinate 47,224 of JBDLJQ010000009.1, read as the reverse complement.
AAGCGGTAAATTCCTGGGTCTTTCTGCCTGTGGAAGTGGTTGTTGAAGTGTCTGAAGATGGAGTAAATTATAAGAAAGCGGGAAGTTTGAAGGGTGACATTAAAGATAAAAATTATCTGGTTAAATCTGTTCCATTTAATGTAAATATTGATCCTGTTAGCGTTCAATATTTGCGAATCAAAGCAATTTCATTAAAAAAATGTCCGGAATGGCACAGGGGGTTTGGAAACCCTTCGTGGATATTTGTTGATGAGTTGATCGTTGAATAGTTTTTACAGGAAAAATCAAAAATTGAAATGAAAAGATTAATATTTTTATTAGTAATTATCACCTTTCCCGGTTGCGGACAACACACCGAAAAAATTGTTAATACTAAACAGGTGTTGGATGTTTCAGCGGGAGAGATAGATGCAAAAATTTTTGGAAACATTTTGACCGGGCCATCTGTTTTGAATGATCCTGCCAGATTTGTCTGGGGAGGTAGTGTATTAAAAGGAGAGGATGGAAAATATCACATGCTGTATAATACCTGGGAATGCGGTGATTCTATCCCTGAATTCAGGAATTCATGGGTTCTGTACTCCAAGATTGCCTATGCTGTTTCAGATCTTCCCGACAGAGATTTTAAATTTCAGAAAATTGTTTTAACAGGCAAGGCTCTTGATGGTGACTTTAAAGCATGGGATGCTCAAATGGTGAGTAATCCTCATTTGAAGAGATTCAATGGCAAATATTATTTGTACTATATTGGTTCAGTTGATCCGGGAACCCAACCTGCGGGATCAAAAGGGGAAAGGGTTGATAAACGAAACAGAGTTCAGCAATATCAAAAAATTGGAGTAATTGAGTTCAACAACTTTGAAGATTTAATGTCCGGTAATTTTATAAGGCCAAGTTCTCCGATCTTATCACCCAGGACACGGGTAAAACCGGGAAATATTGTTGAACCTTCTCCCCGGGGGACAAAACCAAAACCCGATAATATAGTTGTAGTGAATCCTTCAGTTGTCCGACGTCCATCAGATGGTAAATATCTTCTCTATTTTAAAGGAAATTTTTATGATCCAAATTGGCGGGGAGTACATGGTGTTGCAATTTCTGGATCACCAACAGGGCCGTTCAGGGCAACAGATCATTTTGTATTCGATATAAGGATCGAAGAAAATAAAATTGCCAATGGTGAAGATCCCTATGTATGGTATCATGCTTTACATAAGAAGTTTTATGTGGTTCTGAAAGATTTCAGGGGCAAAATTACGAAAGGTAAACCGGGGCTGGCAATCCTGGAATCTATTGATGGTATTAAATGGACAAGGCCTGAGAATTCATTTTTTATGAAAAAACAACTTATTCTAAATACAGGCGATATAATTAAAGTTCACCGGCTGGAACGCCCACAACTTTTAATTGCAAAAGACGGAACACCTGAGGTTCTATACTGTGCCTGTGCTCTTGTGGATGTGAATACAAGAAAAGACGGAGCATCGTTTAACGTTCAAATACCCCTGAAGTCAAAAGATCACAAAAATAATTAGCATGAGTTTTATATTTATATCTAAAAAGGAGGATAATAATGAAACGGGGAAAAATTAAGATAGAGATCTTGTTAATAATGATACTTTCTCTGGGGTCAGTATTTTATGGCAATATTCATAATAGGCAAGTTAAACAATTGAATGATGGATGGCAGTTTGTATTACCGGACAGCGAGATTGATTATATAAATTTGAAAGAAAATGACTGGAAAGATGTACAGATACCTCACACGTGGAACAATAAAGATATTCAGTCGGGAAAGAAGGTGAAATACGGAACGGGATGGTATAGGAGAGAGCTGAAAGTTGAAAATAGAGAGCCAGGTAGACAATATTTTCTCCGGTTCAACGGCGTAGGGCAATATGCCGAGGTTTATGTCAACAATCAATATGTTGGACGGCATCTGGGCAGTTATTCTGCATTTGTTTTTAATATTACACGTTTCCTGAATAAAAAGGGTAGTGAAAACAGTATACTGGTTAAAGTAAATAATGAGCTTAACGATTCCTACCCGAAAGACAGCTGGCTCTTTGGAATTTACGGGGGGATTTACAGAACTGTTTCTTTAATAGCAACAAACGAACTTCACATATGCCTGACCGATTTTGCTTCTTCCGGTGTTTATGTTCACCAGGAAAAAGTGAGTAAAAAGAGAGCTGCTTTAAGAATTGTGACCATGTTAAAAAATGAAACATCATTAAAAAAACAGATCACCATCAGAAACAGATTGTTAACGAAAAATTTTAAAGTGGTTTCCAATGGAATTGAAGAAAAGATTCTCTACCCCGGGGGCACGACCCCCGTTTCATCTTACCTCCATGTTAAAAAACCCCGGTTGTGGAATGGGAAAAGATCCCCCTATCTGTACAATCTGGAAACAACGCTTCTGTTTAACGGCAGAGTCATTGATAAAATAATCCAGAAAATAGGGATACGCTCCTACTCAATTGATACAGAGAAAGGTTTTATACTTAACGGTGAACCATACAGGCTCTACGGAGTGTGCAGGCATCAGGAGTGGGAGGACCTTGGGAATGCATTACTGCCAGAGCACCATAAAAAGGATATGGACATGATCAATGAGATCGGAGCAACGTCGATCCGACTGGCACATTATCAGCAGGCTGACTATATGTATTCCCTCGCTGATTCTATGGGCATTCTGGTCTGGGCTGAAATACCCTTTGTAAACGGTTATAAATCCAGTGCAGATGGTAATGCCATGCAGCAGCTAAGCGAATTAATAAAACAAAATTTCAATCACCCATCTATCTTTGTCTGGGGGCTACATAATGAGGTTTTCAAAGGAAAAATTATTACCCGTCCGGTTAACCTGACCAGAAAGCTACATAACCTGGCAAAAACCCTTGATCCCTCAAGGTATACAGTAGCTGTGAGTAACCGTTGGTGGAACTTTGATCTTCCTGTCCATGAAATAGCCGACCTTCAGGGTTATAATCAATATACGGGATGGTATGGGGGGAAGCCGGAGGAGTTGCAAAACTGGATAAGAAATTACCATTCAGCAAAGCCGGATATAAGGTTTTCCGTATCGGAATACGGTGCAGGCGGGAATATCGCACATCAATCCAATGATATCTCCGTCCCGCCCCACCCTATGAGCCAGTTTTTCCCGGAGGGGTACCATTCCCGCTACCATGAGGCTACATGGTCAGCTATAGAGAGCTCTCCCTTTATATGGGCTTCCTATGTCTGGAATATGTTTGATTTTTCAGTACCCGAATGGAACAGGGGCGGGATTAAGGGGAGAAACCATAAGGGGCTGGTAACTTATGACAGGGAAACCAGAAAAGATGCGTTTTTCTGGTACAAGGCAAACTGGTCGGAGGAGCCTGTTCTGCATCTGGCAGGAAGGAGAAATAATTCTTCAGATAAAGAAACATATACAGTTAAGGCCTATTGCAATTTTGGATCACCTGAAGTTTTCATCAACGAAAAAAGCATAGGGAAAATGAATAAAGGGATCTATTCCGTGAAATATGTACTTAAGGGTATTAGCTTACAAAAAGGTGAAAATAAAATTGAAATAAAAGCTGTTCATAAAGGGAAAACCTATTCTGATGAGTTCATATTAAAAAAAGTCCGGGCTGGTATACAGAAGCATTAATCAATATAATAAAAAGATGGTTGTGCATATGAAACTACTAATATTTATTGTTCTGGTGTTTATGTTGGTTAACATTACTCCGGGCCAAAATAACAGGCAGACATATTTTCAGGGATATGTTGAAGAAGTTAAAGGGAAACGGTTTGGTTACCATTCCCCTATTCCCAAAGTAAACACTTCACTGCTTTTGAGGGGGAGGCAGGATTTCACTCCCATTATCTGGAGAGCAGAAGCCATTCCAAAGAACTATAACAAAAAATATGTGACCTATATATGGCTTTTTGCAATGGATGTAAGTTCAAATCCGGCAACATTTCAACTGAGTGTAAACGGCAAACAGTGGTTCTCTTTCAGCAATGCTAAAACCGGTGGTCCGGGGACCAGGAAATTTCAGGGAAAAGATGGATCTGTTTTTAAATTAAACACCACCATGATGGACAAATATAATGACCAGATGGGTTTTGCTATTTTGAAACTCCCTGTTAATGCAATAAAACAAGGTGAGCCCGCTCTGCTTAAATTATCTACAAAAACTTCCGGAAATGATGCATGGTTCATGACATTTAAAACCGGAATTGAGGAAAAAACAGATATCTATCAAAACAAGGTGGTGGTGAAAAAAGGGGGAAAATTATTTCATTCCGTAAGTGTGGATTTTGTTCATGTCGGAGATAATGCAAGAGCAGATATAACAATTGGAAAGATCAAAAGAAATACTCTTTTGAAAGCCGGGTTCAATAAGCTGGAAATTTGTTTACCCAAAGTGGATAAGGAAGTTTCATTTACATCAAAAATAGAAATAGAGGGTAAAAAACCCGTGAAAAAAGTTTTTTCTCTTGCCCCGATAAGGGAATGGGAAATATTTCTGGTTCAGCATACTCACACCGATATTGGCTATACGCGTCCTCAAACGGAAATATTACCGGAACACCTCAGGTATATTGACCATGCCCTCGATTTTTGCGATCAAACCGATGATTATCCGGATGATGCAAAATTTCGCTGGACATGCGAAACAGCCTGGTCGGTAAGAGAGTACTTGAAAAGCCGGCCTCAAAAGCAGATAGACCGTTTGTTAAAACGTATAAAAGAGGGCCGTATAGAAGTTACCGGAATGTTCCTTAACTTTTCCGAGATCATTGATGAATCTGCGTTGGCGGCTCAAACCAGAACATTGCGAATGTTAAAAAACAGAGGAATTGATGTTACTTTGGCAATGCAAAATGATGTGAACGGTATCGCCTGGTGTATGGTGGATTATTACAACAATACGGACGTAAAGTACCTTACCATGGGGATACATGCTCACCGGGCACGCAAGCCATTTAACAAACCCACCGCTTTCTGGTGGTTATCACCTGCCGGTAACCGCCTGCTGGCATACAGAAGTGAACATTATCAGCATGGCAATGCATTGGGCGTTACTTCAGGACAACAGGATGTTTTAAGGAACAATTTATCTGTTTATCTGGACGGCCTGGAAGAGAAAGGTTATCCCTATAACAAAGTATCTCTGCAGTTTTCAGGATATGTGACAGACAATTCACCGCCTTCAACTGAAGTATGCGATATTATTAAAGAGTGGAATAAAAAGTATGAGTGGCCGAAATTAAAAAGTGCCCTTGCAAAAGACTTCATGATATTTCTGGACCAGAAGCATGGAGATGAAATACCAAAGCAAAAAGTTGCCTGGCCCGATTGGTGGACCGATGGTGCAGGGTCAGCTGCAAATGAGACAAAAATAGTCAGAAAAGCTCATGTGGATATTGCAGCAATTACGGCGATCTTGTCCATGGGGAAGATATTGGGGGTAAAATTACCTGATAATATTCAAAATGAAATTGAAAAGGTTTATGATAACCTTTTGTTTTATGATGAACATACATTCGGTGCTGCTGAAAGCGTAAGGGATCCCCTGGCTCAAAATACCATTAACCAATGGGGAATGAAATCATCATATGCCTGGGAAGCAGCAAAAAAATCTTCTGCATTGGAGGAAAAAGCTTTATCATTAATTGAACCGGCTTTAGGGAGATCAGGTTTGCCGGTTTTTGCTGTTTTTAATACATTGAACTGGAAACGGTCAGGAATGCTCAGATTGTTTATCAAGAACGATATTGTAAGGGAAGGAGAGGACTTTACAATTACCGATGCCGAAGGTAGAGAAGTCCCATATCAGAGGTATGAACAAAGGATGGAAGGAGCTTATTTCGGATTGTGGGTAGAAGATGTTCCTCCAATGGGATACAAAACACTTCAGGTGAATGCAGGAAAGAAATCCGGGACAAATCCGCAGGGAGACAACCGGTTTCTGGAAAACAGATTTTATAAATTGATAATTGATGGAAAAAAGGGTGTAGTTACCGGGATTTTCGATAAAGAACTTAAAAAAGAACTTACTGACCCTGAAAATACCCTGACACTGGGGCAGGTTATTTATGAGGAACTCGAAAACCGCCATGAAATGGAACGGCTGACAAGTTCAACCAGAGATATTGTATATAAACCTCTCAGTCTTACAAGGAAAGTTCTAAATAATATTAAAGTAACAAAAAAAAAGAATGGCGCCATATACAACAGTATCTTTTTAAATGGTGCTTTACCAGAGTGTGCGGACGAAAGAGGAGTTAATATTGAGATCAGGTTGTATCACTATCAGAAAAAGATCGAGCTTTTGTATCAAATGATCAAACTTAACGTATCGACCCCGGAAGGGGTTTATATAGCCTTTCCGTTTAACCTGAGCGGAGGGAAACTGGCATTTGAGGCTCAGGGAGGAGTTGTGTATCCGGGGATCAACCAGCTGGAAGGGAGTGCGTCGGACTGGAATACGATACAAAACTTTGCAGCAGTAAAAAATGACAAATCACAAATTGTTTTTGTAAGTAATGAAATTCCGTTAGTTCAATTCGGGGATATAAATACCGGAAGATATTATTATAAATTAAAACCGAAAACCAACCATATCTATTCGTGGGTTTTAAATAATTACTGGGTAACCAACTTTAAGGCAAGCCAGGAAGGTGAATTGAGGTGGGCCTACAGTATTACTTCTTCCTCAGATAATTCTGATATGTTTGCAACAAAATTCGGGTGGGGAAACAGAGTTCCGTTTAAATCAAGAATTATTCTGCCTGCAAAAGGAACAAAAAATACCGGTCTTGTTTCCCGTTCTCTGATAAATATAGATGTTCCCAATTTGCTTCTGGTGAATACTACTCCCTCAATTGACAAAAAGGGGATTATTCTCCATCTCAGAGAGGTGGAGGGGGGCCATGCCGCTTTGGATATCAATAGGCTTCTTGAAGAAACCGGAGCCGTTTCAGCGCAGGAGGTTAATGTGCTGGAAGAAGAATTGTCGCTGCTGACATCTCCTTTACAAATTGAACATTATGAGACAAAGTTTATAAAATTGAATTTTAACAATAAATAATTAAACTCATTTTAAGCTTCGGAGATTAAAAATGAAACAAAAAATTGTAGTGTTATTTCTATTGGCTGTGTTTATGGTTTTTGGTTTTTCAATGGCGGACAGCAGAGAGGAACGGTATATCCCGGAAACAAACCCTGCCGTTATTCAGAAAATAAAACAATGGCAGGATATCAAATTCGGATTGCTGATGCACTGGGGATCCTACAGCCAGTGGGGAATCGTGGAATCGTGGTCATTAAGCCCGGAGGAATATGGCTGGTGTGGACGGAAAGCCGGCTCCGATCCCGGAAATTATTTTGCCTACAAAAAAGAATATGAAGCCTTAAAAAACACTTTTGATCCTGCAAAGTTTGATCCTGATAAATGGGCAGCTGCTGCTAAGGATGCAGGAATGAAATATGTTATATTTACCACCAAACACCATGACGGATTCTGTATGTTTGATTCCGGATATACCGATTATAAGGTAACTTCACCAGATTGTCCCTTCTCTGCAGATCCCCGAAGCAATATAACCAGAGAAATTTTTGATGCTTTCAGGAATAAAGGTATGTGGACGGGAGCCTATTTTTCCAAGCCGGACTGGAATTCGCCCTACTATTGGGACCCGAAATATCCGCCGCGTGACAGAAATGTAAATTATGAACCGGAAGCAAATCCTGAAAAATGGAATAAATTTGTCGAATTTACCCACAATCAGATATTAGAATTGTTAACTGATTATGGTAAGATCGATATTTTATGGCTGGACGGCGGATGGGTGGCCAAAGCTGAAAAAAGTGAAATTTCAGACTGGACCATGCGTAAATTGAAAAGGACTGAGAATGGATACCTGAAACACAGGATGGTCAATCAGGATATCAAAATGGATGAACTTGTAAAAAAAGCGAGAGAGAAGCAGGCGGATTTGATCGTTGTTGACCGCGCTGTCCACGGTAAAAACCAGAACTATCTCACTCCTGAAAACCGTGTTCCCAAAAAGGCACTCCCCTATCCCTGGGAATCCTGTATTATCTCAGGAGGAGGGTGGTCACATACCAGAAACGCAAAATATAAAACCGGAAGAGAAGGTATTCAATTGCTGGTGGATATTGTTTCCAAGGGTGGGAATCTGTTGCTGAATATTGCTCCTACACCGGAAGGAGAATGGCAGAAAGGAGCCTATGATCTGTTGGAGGAATATGCAAAATGGATGAAAATAAACAGTGAAGGTATCTATAACAGCAGGGTACTGGAACCATTTAAAGAAGATAATATTTGTATGACCAGGCAGGACAATGGCAATGCGTATTTTTTTTATATGTGTAAAAAAGGTGAAAAAACCATACCCCCTGAAATTTATGTAAAATCACATCAGCCGGAAAATGGAAGTATCGTTACACTTCTGGGTTACAATAAAGTTCTTAAATGGAAATTGAAAGAGAAAGGATTCAAAGTATTTATTCCGGAAAAATTAAGAAATAACCCGCCTTGTGATTTTGTATGGACAATTAAAGCTTCCCGGATAAAATGAAACTGATATTATTGCTGTTAGCGTTACTTTTCCTGGTATTCTGCTGAATTGTGTTTTAATAAAATTGAAGAATAAATTTGAAAATGAATTATGAAATAATGTATAAGAGGATATTATGAATATGGAAAATCCGGAAAAGAACAAGAAGGTTTTTGTATCCGGCTGCTTTGACATGCTTCACTCAGGCCATGTTGCCTTTTTCAAAGAGGCTGCAAAATATGGAGATGTTTATGTCGGTTTGGGATCTGACAATACAATAGCAGATCTAAAAGGAAGACAAACGGTCAATAGTGAGCAGGAGCGGCTTTACATGGTTACTGCGGTCCGGTATGTTAAAGATGCATTTATAAATTCAGGAAACGGGATCATGGATTTTTATACGGAATTAAAAAAGCTGAAACCTGATTATTTTGTAGTTAATGAAGATGGATATTCACCGGCCAAACAAAGTTTATGCGATGAACTGGATATTGAATTGACAGTCCTGGAGCGGATCCCTGATAGTGATCTGCCGGCCCGTTCAACATCAGATATTCGTGATTCTGAAATTTGTAATCTGCCATACCGGATCGATCTGGCCGGAACCTGGATCGATCAGCCCTATGTCTCCAAACATTTTCCGGGCTGGGCAATTACTCTGTCGCTTGAACCCATCATTGAGTATAATGAGCGTTGCGGAATGGCTACTTCAACCAGAAATGCAGCTAAAAAAATCTGGCCTCAAAATCTTCCCTTAAAAAAACCGGAGGAGATTGCTGAAATTTTATTCAAATTTGAAAATGAACCCGGTTCCACCATCATCTCCGGAGCACAGGATGCCATCGGGATTGCCATGCCCGGCCTTAACAGGCATTATTATGATAAAGAGTATTGGCCCCATAAGTTTGAATCTATCCACGACGATAGTGTTCTAAATTGGCTTGAGAAACATATTTATATGATCTTGCTCTGGCCAAGGCCGAAAGGCCTTGACCTGTTAAAAGAGACCTATATTAATCAAAAGAATGTGAAGCTTCTGGCTGATGCAGCTGAAAATTGCTGGCAGGCTATAATGGATAAAAACTTTGATCGTTTCTCAAAAGCTTTTCTTGATTCTTTCCTCGCACAGACACGGATGTTTCCCGCCATGCTGAACCCGGAGGTGGAGGAAGCCATGGAAAAATACAGGGGTAAGGCAAGTGCCTGGAAGCTTGCAGGTGCGGGAGGCGGGGGTTATTTAATATTGATCTCTGAAAAGCCTGTTGAAAATGCTATGCGCATTAAGATAAGAAGGAAGGAAATGAGTTTATGATAAACAAAGGAAAAATAAAATTGAAGGAGTGAAAAAATGCTTAAAAGTATCCCGAATATTTTGTCACCGGATCTGTTGAAAATTCTGATGGAGATGGGGCATGGTGATGAACTGGTTATTGCTGACGGTAATTTTCCTTCTGCATCAATTGCAAAGAGACTGGTCAGATTGGACGGGCACGGAGTCCCCCCTCTTCTGGAGGCAATATTGAAACTGTTCCCCCTTGATACTTATGTGAAGTCTCCTGTTGCACTAATGAAAACTGTAGAGGGAGATGAAGAGGAACCGGCAATTTGGAGTGACTTTGAGCGTATAATCAGAAATAGTGGAGAACCCTTCAGGGGTTTTGAATATATCGAGAGGTTTGACTTTTATGAAAAGGCCAAAGAGGCCTATGCGGTAGTGGCAACCGGAGAGCAGGCCCGGTATGCAAATATAATAGTTAAAAAGGGAGTTGTTAAATAATTGATCACCCGGAGTGGAAAAACAGAGAGGATAAAATTATGAATGAAATCAAAAAAACAGGTATTGTTCCCCGAAAAATTTTATGGCCATTTATTTTGATCACAAGTTGTTTTGCCTGGTGGGGGCTGGCAAATAATATGACCGATACACTGCTGGCAGCTTTTAAAAAGATAATGAGCATGTCTGATTTTCAGACATCATGGATACAGATTGCCTTTTACGGTTCATATTTCTGTCTTGCTCTGCCTGCAGCCATTTTTATTAAGAAGTATTCTTATAAAGCGGGTGTTTTGCTGGGGCTGGGGCTCTTTATTTTAGGGTCACTCCTGTTTTATCCGGCCAGCATTACGATGAATTATTTCCATTTTCTTGCTGCTTTATATATTCTGGCAGGAGGATTATCAATATTAGAGACCAGTGCGAATCCCTATATTATCGGGATGGGGCCGGAAGAAAATGCAACACGAAGGCTAAACCTGGCACAATCTTTTAACCCTCTGGGGTCTATCCTCGGTGTGATACTCAGCAAATATTTTATTCTTTCAGGCCTTAATCATGCAAATGCCCATGAGCGGGAGATCATGAATTCCTCTCAGTTAAATAAAATTCAGGGCGAAGAACTGTCTGCTGTAATGGGGCCCTATGTGGGAGTGGCTATAATACTTATAATATTATGGATTTTTATTGCCGGAATTAAAATGCCAAAAGCAGGAGAGACAGACAGTTCAGTCGGGCTCTGGGCAACATTCAGGCGATTGTTCAGTAATAAAAATTACAGGTGGGGAGTAATTGCCCAGTTTTTTTATGTAGGTGCCCAGATCGGGGTATGGTCTTTTACTATCCGCTATGTGATGAAAGAGCTGAATTTAAACGAAGAACAGTCCGCATCATATTATCTTGCTGCTCTGGTTTTATTTGCTTTATCCAGATTTTTCAGTACATGGTTGATGAAATTTGTTTCCCCGGGAAAACTTCTGGCCATATTTTCATCGATTGCGATACTATTAACTGTAGTGGTTATAGCCGGGAAAGGGTATGTGGGAGTATATTCCCTTGTGGGGATCTCCGGATGCATGTCGTTGATGTTCCCTACTATTTTCGGGCTGGCTGTTAAAGGCCTCGGAAATGATACAAAGGTTGGAGGATCGGGCCTTATTATGGCTATCCTTGGAGGAGCAGTCCTGACAGCAGCTCAGGGCAAAGTATCAGACCTTACAGGAAGTATTAATCTGGCATTTATTGTTCCCCTTATCTGTTTTGCCGTGATCCTTTATTACAGCGCCTTTCTAAGCAGTAATTCTCTAAGGAAAAGCAATTAAATAATTACAGAAACAGATCTTAGAAGGCCGAGGGAATTTTCAAAAATTTCCCTATATTGACTCAGGAGATTGGACTCCGGCCTCTTCCCACTGGAAATCTTCTCCCAGGAAGAGTTTTTTTGTTTTCTCCTCCTTTGATACTTCAGCGGGGATGCCGTAGTTAAGGATCTTTCCCTTATGGATTATATAGACTTTATCCGTGATATCAAAAGTATCTTTAACGTTATGGTCTGTAATAATGATCCCGATCCCCATTTGTTTTAACTTCAGCACAATCTTCTGTATCTCCAGGATCGTTATCGGGTCTATCCCGGTGAAGGGTTCATCGAGAAAAAGAAATTTCGGTTTCATTATTATTGCCCGTGCAATTTCGAGCCTGCGCTTCTCCCCTCCGGAAAGCTGGTATGCATAAGAGTTTTTTATGTATAGAAGCCCGAAATCTGAAAGTAACTGCAATGCTTTTTCATCCGCCTGTTTTTTGTCATATTTTAGTTCAAGGATCTGATAAAGGTTCATATATACTGTAGCTTTCATAAAAACAGAATGCTGTTGGGGCAGATATATGAGTCCCAGTTCAGCCCTTTCGTAAGAGGGGATATTTTTTATGTTCTTATCATCTAAAAAAACATTACCTGAATTGGATTTTACAATTCCTGCAAGCATCAGGAATGTGGTGGTTTTTCCTGCTCCGTTCCTTCCAAGAAGTCCTATTATCTCTCCATTGCTGATATTAAGGTCAATATGGTCAACAACTGGTATTTTATTATATATTTTTGTTAGTCCTTCTGTCCTGAGGTTTGCCATTTAAATTAATTTAAACTTCAGATACGTTCAGCATAAATTCAAGCATTTTCTTTGACCTGTTATCTTCCGGATTCAGTTTTACCGATTTTCTGAACATTGTAACAGCATCTGAAAATTTCCCTGTCCTGAAATAGGAGATCCCGAGATGATACAATACAGCTTCATCATCGGGGCTGGCTGCTATAACCTTCTCAAAATATGGAATAGCTTTATCATATTCTCCGACAGAGCTGAAATTAACACCCAGATGATAATTGGCAATTACAGATTCAGGATTTTTTTCCAGAAGTTTCTCAAAGGCATTGATAGCTTTTATCCTGTCTCCCCTGTGATAATAGGTAATACCCAGCCAGTAGTATGCGATTATAAATTCGGGGTTCAAATCCAGGCATTGTTCAAGGCTCTCAACTGCCAGTTTGATCTGCCCTGCCCTGTAATAACTGATACCAAGGTAATAGTATGTGTCGGCAAAGTCATTTTTCAACTCGATGGATTTTTTATAATTTTCTATTGAAAGTCCGATCTTCCCTGTATAGTAATAGAGATCTCCCAGATTCTTGAATGCATAGGGATCTTTATTATCAATTTCAATATATTTTATATTCGCTTCAATGGCAAGTTCGGTTTTACCCTTTCTGCGATGCCGCATAGAGCTTTTTTCCCAATAAAAAGGGTTGGTCTTATCCTTCCCGGGGCATCCGCAATTGGGGCAGAATTTATACTCCGGCCTCATTTCGGTCTTACAATTTTCACATTTAGCCATCTTATATCTCTTCCAATTTTATTCCGAATTCGGATCCAAGTTCATTTAAGGTTATAAAAACTTTGCTCTGCAGGCTCAATTGAACCTTATTCGCCTCTGTATTTTCATACTCTTTCTCACCGGCTACATAGATCCTGTCCTGTCCTTCTGCTTTAGTGGAATTCTTGAGCATGTTAATATAATAATCCATCCCTTTTTTTATATCTTCTCCACCTACAAAAGCTTCAGGATTTATTGCTCCAATAAAATGGGCAACCTCGGGAGGTGAACCTTTTTTACTATAAACATCTTTGCCTACTGCTCCACCGGACAGGATCCCTGAAAATATATCAACAATTGCACTTAATCCATAACCTTTGTGTCCTCCTGTAAGTTCCAGTCCTCCTCCCAGAGGAAGTAAACCTCCTCCTCTTCTGTTCAGCAGGTTATCAAGAACCTTTTTGGAATCATCTGTGGGGATACCTTTTTCATCTGTTGCCCAGGAATTGGGGATCGGGTCCTCCTTTCTTGAATAAACTTCAAGTTTACCTCTAGGAACAGTTGAAGTTGCCATATCCAGAAGAAATGGTTTCTCGTTTTCTGCGGGGACACCTACTGAAATAGGGTTGGTTCCTGTTACAGCATCTTTTGCAAAAGTGGGGACAACAAGTGGAGCTGAGTTGGTCAGTGAAATCCCTATCATATCATTTTCGAGAGCCATCAGAGTATAATATCCTGCAATTCCATAGTGATTTGAATTTCTTATCGAAGCAAAACACATAAGGTTATCTTTTGCTTTTTTTATACATCTGTCCATGGTATTGTAAGTTATGGGCTGCCCCATTCCACCGTCACCATCAACCACAAGAGAGACAGGAGTCTCCACTATGGTTTTTATATCCGGGCTGCTCTTTATAATCCCTGATTTTATTCCATCTGTATATCTTTTCAGTCTTGCTACACCATGTGATTCTATACCCCTCTGGTCTGCAGAGAGAAGAACTTTGGCTGTAATTTCAGCATCTTCCATGCTGAGTCCGTATTTATTCAATACTTCGATCGTAAAGCTTTCAAGTTCCTTTGTTTTTACTAAAATTCTCTCTTTCATAAATCCCCCTTTTTTTAAAGATTTTTTATAATGGCATCACCGAACTCGGAAGTACTTATCGGTGTGACATTGTCCAGTTGTCGTGCAAGGTCATAGGTTACCTGTTTTTGCAAAATTGTTTTTTCAAGTGCCTCTTTTATCATACGGGCGGCTTCTTCCCACTTCATGAACTCAAGCATCATCACTCCGGATAACAATAGTGATCCCGGGTTAACTTTGTCTTTTCCGGCATATTTTGGAGCTGTTCCGTGTGTGGCTTCAAACAGAGCAACATCCTCTCTGATATTTGAACCGGGAGCCATTCCGAGTCCGCCAACCTGTGCAGCTGCTGCATCTGAAAGATAATCTCCATTCAGGTTGGGAGTGGCCAGTACATCATATTCATCCGGCCTCAGTATTAACTGCTGGAACATTGAATCTGCAATTCTGTCGTTTATCAATATTTTATTCTCTCTTGAAACACCTTCCCATGTCTCTTCTTCGGTGACTATCAGATCACGGAATTCTTCTTTTGCAAGTTCATATCCCCAGTTCTTAAAATATCCTTCGGTAAATTTCATTATATTACCTTTATGGACAAGTGTAACTGTTTTTCTGTTATTATCAATGGCATATTGAATTGCCATTCTGACAAGCCTTTTTGTCCCTTCTTCAGAGATAGGTTTTATTCCTATAGCTGAATTGGGCCTCACTTTTTTACCGAATCCGGAGAGCATATCTATTATTTTGTTTGACTCGTCAGATCCGGGTTCAAATTCCACTCCGGCATAAACATCTTCGGTATTTTCTCTGAAAAGGACTATGTCCAGCTTTTCAGGTTCTTTCATTGGTGAAGGTACACCTTTAATAAAGCTAACCGGCCTGACACAGGCATAAAGGTCAAGTATCTGCCTTAAAGAAACATTCAGGCTTCTGAAACCGCCACCCACCGGTGTCGTCAGGGGGCCCTTTATCGCAATACCATACTCTTTTATAAGCTCCGGAGTTTCATCCGGCAGGTAAGAGCCTGTTTTTTCAAATGCCTTTTCACCTGCAAATATCTCATTCCATGAAATTTTTCTGCTGCCGTTATATGCTTTTTCCACTGCGGCATCAATAACCTTGATCATTGCCGGAGTGATATCAACGCCTATTCCATCCCCTTCAATATAATTGATTATGGGAAAATCGGGGATCTTTAGTTTACCGTCCTTATAAGTTATTTTTTCTCCCATTTCATTCTCCTTCTCTTTCTTCTATTTTAATATATTCTGCATGCAACGGGCCGTTATAGATAGCTCTTGGCCTGAACAATCTGTTTGCTTCCAGATATTCAAGCAGATGAGCCCCCCAGCCGGAAGATCTTGAAATGGCAAATATCGGTGTGAAGAGGTCTGTTTTAATTCCCATATGGTTAAATACTATCCCTGAATAGAAATCAACATTCGGTTGAATTCCCTTATCTCCAACTTTTGCGATCATATACTTTTCCACTTTCTCTCCTATTTGAAAGTATTTGGACCCTTTGTTATTTTCTCCCAGTTGTTTTGCATATTTTTTCAGGATCTTTGCTCTCGGATCGTAGGCTGTATATACTCTGTGTCCGAATCCCATTATTTTCTTTCTCTCTTCCATTGTATCGTCAAGCCACTGTTTTACATTTGCAGGGTCTCCGATCTCATCGAGCATTTTTAAAACTCTCTCGTTTGCGCCACCGTGCAAAGGCCCTTTTAATGTGCCGATCCCGGAAGTTATTGATGAATATACATCGGATAATGTTGAGATTGTTACCATTGATGAAAAAGTTGAGGCATTCATTCCATGATCTGCATGGAGTATTAAATTTATATCCAGTATTTTTGAGTGCAGCGGATCTGGTTTTTTACCGTTCAGCATGTATAAAAAGTTTTCTGCATGACCAAGGCTGGGATCGGGAGATATCGGTTCAAGTCCTTCCCGCAACCTGCTGTAAGCGGCAACTATAGTTGGAAGTTTTGCAATTACACGTAATACTTTCTGAATCTTTACCTCTTTTGAAAAATCGAATCTGTCGGGGCAGTAAATACCCAACAGGGAAATAGTGGACCTGATAACATCCATGGGATGTGCATCCAGCGGAAAAGATTTAATTACAGTAAGGAGTTGATCAATAGTCCGGTAATCTTTTAATGTGTTTGAAAAAATATCCAGCTGTGTTTTTGTCGGAAGTTCGCCGTAAATCAGCAAATATGCAACCTCTTCAAAATTTGAATGTTTGGCAAGGGTTTCAATAGAGTGTCCCCGATATACAAGGATACCTTTGCCCCCGTCAATAAAAGAAATTGAACTTATGGCAGCAATTACTCCTTCAAGCCCTTTTGCATATTTTATTTCTCCGTCGTTTGTTAAAATGCTCATTTTTACCTCCAGTTTTTTTTACTATAAATAAGTATTTAATAACAAACTATAATATAAATTTCACAAAAAAAAGTCAATGGTAATTACTGCTTTTTACAAAAATACAACAAATTTTATCCTGAGCAGGGATAAATAATGTGATAGAGGTAAATATTGCCATGAATCAAAAAATCGACTATAATTGAGTATATTTCAAAAATGCAATGAAACACGAAAAATTAAAATATGAACTTCTCTTATCTGAAACCAGAAAACTTGTAAATCTACTAAAACAAAAGGGAGATGCTCTGGACTCAGCCCAGCAGAATGATGTCAGTGCTGAAGTACTTCCGATAATATTTCATAAACTGAAAAATAAATTAACTCCCATTCTTGGTTATACACAGATCCTGCAAATGAAGCTGAAAGATGATCGGTTGATGGGCAAGGTTGATAAAGTAGAAAAAAATGCATTGGAATTAAAAGATCTTTTTGATGAGCTGAAAGACTCATTTGAAACAGTCCCGATACCAAAATTTATGGATAATTTGAACAGAATTATACTAAAACAAAAGGAATTATTCGGGAAAATCAGGAAAAATACGATTGAACTGGAATTTGACCTTGAAGGATCAATCCCGCCTTCTCTGTTTTCTGAAGGACAAATTGGTAAATTGTTAAGTTGCATTATTGATAATTCCATAAATTCCATAAATATGAAGGGGGAAAAAAGTGGAAAGATCAGTATAAAAACTTTTTCCCGGAATGATGAAATATTATTGCATATCATTGATAATGGACAAGGTCTTGATGAAGAAGAACTGGACTTTATGTGGATGCCCTTTTATTCGGGGGCACCCGGGAAGAGCGGACTCGGGCTTTTGCTGGCTGAAAAGATCATTTCAAATCACATGGGAATAGTTGATGTGGAGTCTGTTAAAGGTGAATATTGTAAACTTAAGATAAAATTTCCAATTAGAGATAAAGAAGATTTCCAGGGAAGGAAAAAAAACAATAAAACCAGGGTCTTATTTGTGAATTTCAGTGAACATGAAACCGATCTGTTCAGGGAAATTTTCACCGGGGAAGATCAGGTTGAAATTGATGATGTTAACCTGGGAAATAATTATGATTTCAAACCGGAGTTCCGGGACTATAAATATGTTATAATTGATATAGAAAACTTTAGTACATATAACGATAAGATTTTTGGTCCTGTCCTCAATTTAAATAAATCTGCATCGATTTATGTTTTTTATAAGGATAGAATTCCGGAAAATGTTACCGGAATATTCAGAGGACACAACGTTGAGTTCGTTGAAAGCGAAATGAAAATCTTAAAACTAAAAAATATATTTACAGAAGAGATTCTTGAGGAGGAATAATGTCTGCGAATCATGTCTATTTTTTTTCGAAGGAAAATACGGACGGAAAAAAGGAATTAAAAGATCTTTTAGGAGGAAAAGGTGCCAATCTTGCAGAAATGAGCAGTATCGGGCTACCGATCCCACCGGGATTTACAATAACTACTGAAGTATGTGAAATATTTTATAAAAACAATAGTTCATATCCGGAAGATGTGAAGCTTGAAGTAGAAGAAAATCTGAGAAAACTTGAGTCTCTGATGGGTAAAAGGCTGGGTGATGAGAATGATCCATTGCTGGTTTCAGTCAGGTCCGGAGCAGCTGTTTCAATGCCGGGAATGATGGATACGGTTCTGAACCTGGGCATGAATGATAAATCGGTTAAAGGGCTAACTTCCCTTTCCGGTAACATCAGGTTTGCATATGATTCTTACAGAAGATTTATTCAGATGTTCGGAAATGTTGTTCTTGGAGTTGAGCATGAAAAATTTGAAGAGATCCTTGACGAAGAGAAAGAGAAGAAGGGATTAAGGACTGATGTAGAGTTGAGTTCTGATGATCTTGAAGTTATTGTCTCAAAATTCAAGGAACTTGTTGTTAGAGAGACAGGAGAAGAATTTCCTCAGGATCCACTGGTACAGTTATGGAAATCTATTGATGCGGTATTCGGATCCTGGCATAACCCGAGGGCAGATAAATACAGAGAATTGAATAATATCACGGGGTTAAAGGGGACAGCCGTTAATGTACAGGCAATGGTATTTGGAAACCTTGGAGACACATCCGGTACAGGTGTAACATTTTCAAGAAATCCCTCAACCGGTGAAAATAAATATTATGGTGAATATCTGATGAATGCACAGGGTGAAGATGTTGTAGCCGGAATAAGAACACCGAATCCTGTTTCTGAACTCCAGGAGGAAAACCCTTCAATATATGACCAGTTGATTTCTTTTAAAGATATACTTGAAAAACATTACAGGGATATGCAGGATATGGAGTTTACAATTCAGGATGGAAACCTGTTTCTGCTTCAGACAAGAAACGGAAAGAGGACTGGCTTTGCTTCAATAAAAATAGCCGCTGATATGGTCAATGAGGGCCTTTTAACAAAAAGGGAAGCAATAATGCGTGTTTCTCCGGAAGACCTCGACCAGCTTTTACATCCCAGCATCGATCCCGGCCAGAAATACTCCACTCTTGCAAAGGGCCTTCCCGCTTCCCCCGGAGCTGCAATAGGAAAGATTGTTTTTTCCGCAGAAAAAGCTGAAGAGATGGCTGCAAAAGGTGAGAAGGTTATCCTGGTAAGAAAAGAAACTTCACCTGAAGATATTGGCGGCATGAATGCTGCAGAGGGTATTCTGACTGCCACCGGTGGAATGACATCACATGCTGCCGTTGTTGCCAGAGGGATGGGCAAGTGTTGTGTAGCAGGCTGCGGAGATCTTGTTATAAAGAATGATAATACGTGTGAGATTTCAGGTAAAGCCTACAAAGAATTTGATCTGATCACTTTGAATGGAACAAAAGGAGAAGTAATAGAAGGAGAGTTAAAACTGACTACCCCTGAGATCTCCGGAGAATTTGAAAAGTTTATGACCTGGGTTGATGAAGAGAGAGAAATTAATGTTCGTACAAATGCAGATACACCGAAGGACAGTGTAATTGCAAGAAAATTCGGAGCCGAAGGGATCGGCCTTGCAAGAACTGAACATATGTTCTTTGAAGGGGACAGGATAGATGCAGTAAGGGAAATGATCCTTGCAGAAAATAAGGAGGGAAGAGAAAAAGCTCTTAATAAAATACTCCCTATGCAGATGGATGATTTTGTCGGGATTTTCAAGGCAATGGACGGGCTTCCGGTAACCATAAGGCTGCTTGACCCTCCTCTGCATGAATTTTTACCACATTCCGATGCTGAACTCAGGGAACTTTCGGAAACCATAAATGTTGATTTTAAATTACTGAAAGAAAAAACAGATTCTCTGAAAGAATTTAATCCAATGCTCGGGCACAGAGGATGCAGGCTTGCAATAACATATCCGGAGATTGCGGAAATGCAGACAGAAGCGATAATTAAATCTGCCCTCAAGGTTAAAAAAGAGGGAATAAAAGTTCTTCCTGAAATTATGGTGCCGTTGACCGGAACTGATGCGGAGTTCAGTTTCCTGAAAGACCTGATAATAGCAAAAGCCGATAAGATATTCAGGGAAGAGAATGATTCACTGGAATTTCTCGTTGGAACAATGATAGAAATACCCAGAGCTTGTCTTGTTGCAGATAAAATAGCTGAAAATGCAGATTTTTTCTCATTCGGGACTAATGATCTTACCCAGATGGCATTTGGTTATTCAAGAGATGATGCCGGTGTTTTTCTCCCCGAATATGTAGAGAAGGGAGTTCTGAAAAATGATCCGTTTCAGGTTCTTGACCAGGAAGGTGTCGGCCAGTTGATGAAAATTGGTATAGAAAAGGGGCGTCAGTCAAATTCCGGCCTTAAAGTTGGTATTTGCGGTGAGCATGGCGGTGAACCCAGTTCTGTTGAGTTCTGTTATAACGCAGGTATGAACTATGTGTCCTGCTCTCCTTACAGGGTTCCAATAGCACGTCTTGCACTTGCCCAGGCGAAATTGAAGAAGGAGATTTGAATTAAAATTTCCAAATAAATATAATTGTATCCTGAAGAGAGGGACAAATTATGAAGGCCTTAGAGGTTAATGAGTTAACGAAGTCTTTCAGGTCAAACTTTCTCTTCAGGAATATTGATGTACTCAGATCGGTCAATATTAATGTAGAAGAAGGGAGTATCTATGGGTTTCTCGGCCCCAACGGGGCCGGTAAGACCACAACGATAAAGTGTATTCTCGGATTGATATTTCCAGATTCAGGTTCCATAAATGTTTTCGGGAAACCTGTGGAATCCTTTTCTTACAGGAACAAGATAGGTTTCCTTCCTGAAAGCCCTTACTATTATGACTATCTGACAGCCAGGGAGACCCTCCGATTCAGTGGCAGGTTATTTTCAATTCCGGGAAAAGAGGTAGAGAAAAGGTCTGATGAAATCCTGAAGCTGGTGGGATTGAACGGGAAAGAGAATATTAAATTAAAAAAATTTTCCAAGGGGATGCTCCAGCGGATAGGTCTGGCCCAGGCCTTGATCAATGATCCCCACCTGGTGATACTTGATGAACCTTTTACCGGGCTTGATCCTATGGGCAGAAAGGAATTGAGAGATATTATAATTGCTTTAAAAGCTGAGGGAAGGACTGTCTTTTTTTCCTCACATATCCTTCAGGATATGGAAATGATCGTTGATGATGTAGGGATAATAGTTAAAGGAAGGATCTCAAAAGAGGGTAAACTGAGGGAACTGGTTGGTGAGACTGTAAAATATCATGAGATTACGGTGCTGGGGCTTGAGGAGCATATTTTAAAAGAGAAGGGATATGATTATACCGGGATCGGGAAAAAAATTATGATAAAACTTGAGGACAGAGCAAATCTCAATGATGCTTTTAAGTTTATTGAGAAAAGCGGGGGAGAATGTATATCTGTTTCAAGGATCAGCCGGACCCTGGAAGATATCTTTATCCAGGAAATAGAAAAATGAAAATAAAGGCAATTGCAGTTAATACTTTTAAGGAGGCTGTAAGAAACAAGATATTTTATCTTCTGATCTTTTTCGGGATCTTTTTCTCCTTCAGTTCAAGAATTATCAGTCTTTTGACCATTGGCGATACATCCAAGATCATTAAAGATATAGGGCTCGCATCGATAAATTTTTTTTCAGTACTTATAGCGGTTTTTTCAGGTATAAATCTTGTATATAAAGAGATAGAAAAAAAAACTGTCTACAATATTCTCAGCAAACCTGTCCATCGCAGAGACTTCATCCTGGGAAAGTTCCTGGGCCTTGCATTTACCTTGTCTGTAGCTTTGACATTAATGGCGGCAATGTTTATGTTTTTTTTGTATGTTTTTACGGGAAATATTGACCTGATACTGCTTTTATATTTTCTATTCCTTTATTTTGAACTTCTGATCCTGATCTCTGTTTCAATACTTTTCTCTTCATTCTCAACACCGATCCTCTCCTCCATTTTTACTATATCGATCTATTTTATCGGTCATTTTGTATGGACATTTAATGAGTTCAAATATAAGATCACCGGTACTTTTGAGAAAGCTTTTGCATACTTTTTTTATTATATCTTCCCTAATCTGGAAAAATTTAATATAAAAAACTCTGTTGTAATGGGGGAAGCTGTTAAAACGGATGTATTTGTCAGTACCATCCTTTACGGATCCTTTTTTGTCAGTGCAATACTTACACTTTCTATTTATATATTTAACAGACGTGAGTTTTAATGAAATATCATAAAACTCTCTTTTTTTCCGTTGTTTTTTTAATTCTTGCAGCATTTTCACAATATTATTATGATATTAATACAGACTATTTCAGGAAACGAGAGGTTTTCCTTACCCTTCCTGCAGGTAAAACTGTTAAAATCCTCTCCTTCGGGTTCAGCGATCTTGTAGCGGATATGCTTTATATCTGGTCTATCCAGTTCTATTCGGATTATAACCTTACAAATTCGCATGACCATATAGAAGATATATATAATCTGATAACAGATGTTTCCCCCGGATATAAAGATCCCTATATAATAGGATCGGCCATAATGGCAGTGGAACTGAATAAAATAAAAATGGCGATCCGCCTTTTACAGAAAGGGGCAAAGAATTTTAAAAATGAGTGGATATTTGATGTTGATTCCGGTTATTATGCTTCTAAATATTTAAAGGATTATAAACTTGCAGAAAAATATTTTTTAAAAGCGTCGAAAATAGAGGGGGCTCCTGATTTTGTTTCCAGAATGTTATATCACCAGATATATATGCAGGACAGGCTGGATAAGGCCTGGGAATTGTGGAGAGCAGTGCTTGACAATTCGGATTCAGATGCAGAGAAGCACTCTGCCAGATTACATTTGTACCAGATAAAATTTGAACTTGATAAAAAACAGCTGGAAAAATTTTTGAGAAAATACAGGAATGTTCATGGCGTTTTTCCTGAAAAACTTGAAGGTCTTGTTAAATACGGGTATGTCCGGACAATTCCAAAAGATTTTAAGGGTACAGAGTATAAATATAATAAAGGGACGGGAACAATAGACCCGTCAGAGGGGTATATGTGGAAGAAATAGTAATTATACTTCTGGGATTAATTTTCGGAAGTTTTTTAAATGTTATAATTTTCAGACTGCCGCTGGGGGAAAGTATAGTGAAGCCCAGATCCTATTGTCCGGGATGCAGGAAACAGGTAAAGGCCTATGACAATATTCCGGTTATCAGTTATATCATTCTCGGGGGAAAATGTAGAAATTGTAAAACAGGAATATCAATTCAATATCCTTTTGTGGAAGCTTTATCCGGATTCACATTCTGGTTCACCTGGCATAATTTCAGTTATTCACCGGTTTATGCTGTTTTTTCAATTATATTCCTTTTGATCCTTATAGTCCTTGCATTTATTGATCTGAAGCATATGATCCTTCCGGATGAACTTACCATCGGAGGAGGAATATTGTTCTTTATATATTCATTTTTCAACCCTTTTGTTTCTGCTCTGGAAGCAATTTTGTCCGGGCTTTTTGTTTCTTTAATGTTTCTGGGTATTTATTTTTTTTATTTAAAAGTAAGAAATATTGAAGGACTTGGGCAGGGTGATATAAAAATGGTTTTTATGCTGGGTGTTTTTCTGGGCGCCCAAAAACTTATTGTGGCAATATTGCTGGCGTCTGTTTCCGGGCTGCTTGTGGGTATCATTATGATTCTCTTTCACAATAAAAACCTGAAACATGCACTCCCTTTCGGTGTTTTTCTGGGTATCGGAGGATATATCTCTTATTTCTGGGGAGATCTGATATTCAATAAAATCCAGATATTGTATTTATAACAACTTTCTTTGAATAAAAATATGGAGATACAATGAGAAAAAGTTCAGTGGTACTTTTACTGGTAATTCAGATTTTTCTGGTTTTCTTTTTTGAAAATATAAGTTCTCTTGCGGGCGCACTTGAGACCAGAGAGATAAGTCATCTGAAAGAGAAAATTCTCCTCCAGGCAAAATATAGCATATTGAAATATGGGGAAAATATTGATCTGTTAAGAAGTGAAAAATTCTTTGATGAAATATTTCTTATGGGAGCAGGAGAGAATAAAGAGTTTGAGCAGGTGGAAGAAGGCAATATAATTTATTTTGTTGATCTGAAAAAAGGAAAAAAAAAAACTGTAAGATTCAGAAAAAGGATAGAATCACCTTCCCTGATGATAATAGGAAAGTTAAAAAAATTTCTTTCTGCCCTTGTGGTCCTCCTTGGGGTTTTTATAATCATTACCGGCATATATCTGGTCTTCCTGTATAAAAGGAGGGGTTCAGATATCGATAAACAGAATATTTCTCTTTTTCAGGACTATATGGTGAAGCTGAAAGACAGGGAAGTTGAACTTAATGAGATCGTTAAAAAACAAAGCTTTGATGTTGAAAGATCTGAAAAGGTTAACAAAAGTATTATAAATAAGATCAATTCTGCCATCATTCTACTGAATGAGAAAGGCCGGGTAGAAATTTTTAATCCATCTGCAGAAAGGATCTTTTCAAAAAGTTTTGCATTTGCCCGGAATAATACACTTCATGTGGTCTTTGCAGATTTTATTGAAATAGCAAATTTTGTAGATCAGAACAAAGAGAAAAAGATCTCCGGGGAGGTTGATGTAAAAGAAAAGGTTTTTTTTGTTGAGCTTATACCATTGAGCTCCATAGGAAGCATGGTCATCATCAGGGATATTACGGAACAGAAAAAAAGAGAAGAAATAAGTACAGGCAGAAAAAATTTTGAAATGTTAGGGGAGATGGCAATTTTCCTGACCCATGAGATAAGAAATTCTCTGGGTGTCATTTATGGTTATACAAAAACAATAAAAAGCGAATCGGTAAAAATAAAAAAGATAAACCGTGAAATCGTTTTTTTAACAGAAATGATGGAAAACTTTTTAAAGTTTTCAAAACCTGTCAATCCCGGTGACCTGGAAAAAATTGATCTAAACAAATTTATCACAGGCCTGGCCGGAGAAATAGGAATAAAAATAAACAGATCACCCAGAGAAGATGTTTTTATTTTAAGTGACCGTAACCTGTTGTATTCGGTATTCTCAAACCTTTTGTTGAATTCGAAAGATGCCAATGCAGATAAAGTTGAGATAAAGGCGGAAAAAGGAGATCATGGCGAATACAGGGTATTCTTTAAAGATAACGGGGATGGAATTAAAGACATTTCAGGCGATAAGATCTGGTATCCTTTTTATACTTCCCGGGAAAAGGGGACCGGAATGGGGCTTGCAATTGTTAAAAAGGTGCTTAACTTTTTAAACGGAGAGATCGTGCTTGTCAGTTCCGATGAAAAAGGGACTGTTTTTAAGATCATATTTTATAAACCGGATAGTGCCGATGAGGTTTGAAAATTGAGGCCGGAATGGTTGTGATGGTGTATAAAGCCTATATATCAAAACATTTTTTTCAATTATTTGGGTTTGAAAAACAGTGATATATAGGCTGTATTGAATGTTTATCTGACTGAAACATCCTATATTGCAGTAGAAAAAACAGAAATAACTTGACTTTTTTTTTTCGGTATGTAATTATGTTTTCAGGTGGTGATAATGAATAAAAAGGAAATTTCAGAGATCATTTATAAAAACCTTGATGTAAAGAGGTTTGAAGCTTATCACTTTATCGACCTGCTGATCGAAGTTATAGTTGAAAATTTAAGCAGGGGAAAGAAGGTCGTTATATCAAATTTCGGCACTTTTAAAATTATTCAGAGGGAAGAGAAAAGGGTGATAAACCCGAACAATAAAAAAGCGATGATCATCCCGGCGAAAAAGATAGTTAAATTCATACCATCAAAAAATTTAAAGAAAATCATAAAATAGGCCGGAGAACTTTACAAAGAATATCCTCCGGCCGGACGAAGGTCAGAATCAAATAAATGCAGGTTTTAAATATATGGGGGAAAATTAATATTTCAGTTTTCAACTGAGATTCTTAACTATTGTTGAAATATCCCTGATGATCTGTTATCTGAATATAATAGTTATGAATCAGGAGTGAAGGAGGGATAGAGCAATCCGGTTTTGGAAGATGAGGTGATGCTTGATTTATAAAAAGGTTTATCACTATGGACGATACTAAATATCAACAAATTGCTTTCCAGCTGCTTGTACTGAATGATCCTGCCGCCAGATTAAAATTCATTAAAAGCGGAAGAAGATACCATGACTTTTTTGCAATGGAACGCAGAAATCTTAAGATCTTCGGTTTCGAAGAAAAAAATCTTAATAAATTTAAAAAAAATTATAAATATGCTGCCGAAGCGGAAATTGAAAAAGCAGCAAAAAATGGCGTTGAGATCATCTTTTCCGATGATGAACATTTTCCGGAACTTCTGCGGGAAATATATGACCCTCCATATTATATTTATGTAATGGGAGATAAAAAGGCCCTTACAGGTAATAAGCTCGGAGTGGTTGGATCCAGGAAAGGGAGTGTGTATGGTTTTAATGCACTCAGGTCAATTCTCCCTGACATTATATTTGAAAAAATTACAATTGTATCTGGAATGGCATATGGAATAGATGCGATGTCCCATAAAATTGCCATAAAAGAGGGTGGAAAGACAGTCGGTGTGAATGCCGGAGGATTGTTGAACCTGTATCCATCAGGAAATGCAGGTTTAATAAATGGAATAAAAAAGAGCGGTTGCATAATTTCAGAGTTTCCTCTTGATACAATTCCCCGGCCGTTCCTCTTTCCCATAAGAAACAGGATAATTGCAGGATTATCTAAAGCTGTTCTGGTTGTGGAGGCAGAGATGAGAAGTGGTTCATTAATTACGGCTAGGCTTGCAGTGGAGCAGAACAGGGATGTGTTTGCCATCCCGGGGCCCGTCAATTCTTCGTTAAGTACCGGGACAAACTATCTGATCCAGCAGGGGGCAAAACTGATAAGGAAATCTTCTGATATTTTGACCGAGTACGGTATTGTTAACAAAAGGATAAAAGCTGTATCTGACATAAAACTTACATCATCTGAAAAGAAAATACTTGACTTAATAGGAGAAAATGAGGTAAAAAGTATAAATTATTTTGTTGAAAGCTTGGGAATGTCTGTTTCTGAAACAATTACTCTGTTAATGGGGTTGGTTTTGAAAAACATAGTATCAGAAGAAAATGGAGGCTTTAGAAAAATAGCATGAAGAAAAAAATATTAATTATCGTTGAATCACCTGCAAAATCAAATACAATCTCAAAATATCTTGATTCAAACTATATGGTCAGTTCATCAATGGGCCATATACGTGACCTGAATCCAAATATTCTCAGTATCGATGTTGATAACGATTTTAAACCTTATTATGAAGAGTTGAAAGATAAAAAAAGTATAATTGCAGACCTGAAAAAGCTTGCAAAAAAGAGTGAAAAAATATTTCTTGCACCTGACCCGGATAGAGAGGGAGAGGCTATTGCATTTCATCTTAAGGAAATTTTAAGTGAAACCAATTCGAATATTTACAGAATACTTTTTAATGAGATAACAAAACAAGCTGTGGTTAAAGCTGTTAACGAGCCGTTCGAGATAAATATGAATAAGGTAAATTCGCAGCAGATGAGAAGGCTCCTTGACCGGCTTGCCGGATACAAAATCAGCCCGGTATTACAGAGAAAGATCGGGGGCAGATTATCTGCCGGCAGGGTGCAGTCGGTTGCCCTTAAACTTATAGTTGAACGTGAGAAAGAGATAGAAAAATTTGTTCCGGAAGAGTTCTGGACACATACAGCTCTTTTTGAAGGTTCAGAGAAGCCTCAGTTCTATGGAAAACTTGAAAAATCAAATGGCAAAAAGATAAAAGTAAGTAATAAAAAGGATAGTGATAATATTCTGAATGATCTGAAAGAGAAAGATTATGTTCTGACTAAAATTAAGAAAAAACTGAGAAAAAGAAAACCCTCTCCTCCTCTTATTACCTCAACCCTTCAGCAGGAAGCCAACAGAAAATATAATTTTCCTGTAAAAATGACAATGAAAATTGCCCAGGAACTATATGAGGGGATCAAAATAAAAGGCGGGGAAGAGACCGGGCTGATCACTTATATGAGGACAGATTCATTCAGGATATCAGCGGATGCAGAAAAAGCAGCAAAACAGTTTATTACAAAAAATTATGGAGAGGATAATTATCCTGAAAAACCGAATTTTTTCGGAACGAAAAAAAAAATTCAGGATGCTCACGAAGCTATCAGGCCCACGACACCATTGTATGAGCCTTCTGTAATTAAAAAGGATCTTAACGAACGGCAGTTTAAGATCTATAACCTGATATGGGAAAGGTTTATTGCATCCCGAATGAAGGATGCAGAGATAGAAGAAACCAGATTTGAAATTAATAATGGTAATTATCTTTTTGTTTCAAAGGGTGAGATCATCAGATTTAAAGGATTTTTAAAATTAACAGAAACACCGGAAAAGATAGTTATATTACCAAACCTGAAAGAGGGAAATAAGTTAACACTGATAAAGCTGGATCCGAAACAAAATTTTACCAAACCTCCCGCAAGATATTCCGAAGCTTCACTTGTTAAAGTATTGGAGGAAAAGGGGATCGGGAGGCCATCAACCTATGCTTCAATAATTGACACTCTTGGAAAACGGGAATATGTTTACAGGGAAGAAAAAAAGTTTCTCCCCTCTTTTCTCGGAAATAAAGTAATAGAGTATCTGGATTTAAAATTTAAAGAATTGATGAAATATAACTTTACGGCAGACCTTGAACAAAAACTTGATAATGTTTCCGAAGGTACCCTGGACTGGGTCGAAGGGATCAGAGATTTTTATGATAAACTGGCTGCTGATCTCGAAAAAGTAAAAGCTGAAGAAAAAGAGAATCTGTTTATAGGTAAAAAATGTCCCAAATGTGATAGTGAGCTGGTCAGAAAATATTCATCAAGGACAAGGGGATGGTTCATCGGATGTTCTTCATATCCGGGATGTACTTATACCGAACGAATTAATGAGAGAGGGAATGAATCAAAAAAAGATGAAGTGCTGGAGAAAAAATGTCCTAAAGAAAATTGCGGTAAACCACTTGTAAAAAGATTTTCTCCAAAAACCGGAAATTATTTTATCGGATGTACGGGATATCCGGAGTGTGATTATATAGAAAGTGTAAAGGAAGAACTGGGTGAATGCCCCAATTGCGGAAAGGAATTAGTGAGAAAATTTCAGAAGAGGAACAGAAGGTCATTTATTGCATGCTCGGGATATCCGGAGTGTAAATATATACAAAAAAGCCAAAAGGCCAAATAAATAATTTTCCATGGAAGAATTAGATATTATCGGAGGAGGGCTTGCGGGGCTTGAAGCAGCAAGCCAGGCTGCACGAAGGGGAATTAAAGTAAACCTTTACGATATGAAGCCGGGAAAGTTATCCGAGGGCCATCAGTCGGGGTTTCTCGGGGAGATGATATGTTCGAACTCACTTGGTTCTACCACATTATCAACAGCATCCGGCCTGCTGAAAAATGAATTGGAAAAGCTGAATTCTTTTTTTTTGAAAAATGGAGAAAAATGCAGAGTATCAGCCGGGAACAGCTTTTCGGTTGACAGGTTAAAACTGGCGGAAAAATTAACTGAAGAGATCAGATCATTCCCGAATATTAATTATATCAGCAGGGAGATAAATGATATCCCGGAGACGGGAAATATTACAATAATTGCAACGGGGCCTCTGACATCTGATAAACTTGCAGGAAAAATTTCAGAATTTACCGGGAGAAAGAATCTCCATTTTTATGATGCAACCAGCCCGATTGTGGATATTGAAAGCATTGATATGTCTGAAACATACTGGGCATCCCGGTATGATAAAGGTGAGCCTGATTTTTTAAATATTCCCCTGGACAGGGGCCAATATCAAACACTGGTAAATGATCTTCTGGAGAGTGAGAAAACAGCGTTAAGAGACTTTGAAAAAGGGATGTTCTTTGAAGCCTGTCTTCCCGTGGAAGAGATTGCCCGTAGAGGTGAAGAATCACTGTCATTCGGCCCTATGAAACCGGTGGGATTAAAGGATCCGAAAACAGGAAAGATCCCCTATGCGGTTATCCAGTTACGTCAGGATGATGTAAAAAAGAAACTATTTCAGATAGTGGGTTTCCAGACAAGGTTAACCTGGGGTGAACAGAAAAAGGTTTTCAGAAAACTTCCGGGATTGAAGAATGCTGTATTTGAACGATATGGAAGAATGCACCGGAACACATATATTAATGCACCGGCTATTTTAAATACTTTTTACCAGTCAAAGAAAAATGAAAATATTTTTTTTGCGGGACAGATATCCGGCGTGGAAGGATATCTTGAATCAGTATGCTCCGGATTGATCTCCGGGATCAATGCGGTTAAACTGATCAGAAAGGAACCTTTGACACCACCCCCATATGATTCTGCATGTGGATCTCTTATTAAGTATATTACAGAATCGAACTGGATGGATTTTAAGCCTTCAAAATTTACATTCGGGCTGCTGCCGGATATTAAAATCAGGGGAAAAAGCAAAAGGGAAAAAAAAGAGATAAAAGCAGGCTTTGCTCTGAGAAGCCTTGAAAAATGGATAAAAGAAGAAAAGATCTGAAAGAATACCTTGAATTTCTTTCGGAAATAAAAAATTTTTCACCCAATACAATAAAAGCATACAGGCAGGATATTGAACAATTTATAAATTGGTTTGAAGAAAACGGAGTTCCTTTATCCAGGGATAATATAAAAGATTTTCTTTCCGATATTTATATGAATACAAGGAATAAATCCACTTTATCAAGAAAAATTTATGCTGTAAGATCCTTTTTCCAATTCCTTCTTAACAATGGAAGGATCGATAAAAATCCTTTTGATGTTATAAGTGTTCCTAAGATAGAGAAAAAACTTCCAAAAATACTGACAGAGAATGAAATGGCAGGATTTTTAGATAAATTGCCGGAAGGATCGATCCTGGAAATCAGGAACAAGGCAATATTTGAACTTTTATATGCTTCAGGGTTGCGTGTTTCTGAACTTACAAATCTGAAAAAGGAAAATATTAATTTCCGGGAGAGGCTCATCAGGGTTTTCGGAAAAGGTAAAAAGGTCAGAATAGTCCCATTCAATGAAACTGCCGGATCTATAATAAAAAAATATCTGATTATCTCAGAAAAAAAATATAAAATCCTTCCGGAGTATATTTTTCTGAATTTCAGGGGAGAAAAAATATCTGACAGGGGAATTGAAAAAATCCTTAAAAAAACATTTAAAGAAATTTGTGAAACGAATAAAAATATATATCCCCATCTGTTCAGACATTCATTTGCTACCCATTTGCTTCAGAGAGGTGTGAACCTCAGAGTGATCCAGGAGCTTCTGGGACATTCAAACCTTTCAACCACAGAAAAGTATACAGTATTAAATTATTCTGATCTGCTGAAAAGTTATAACAAATTTCATCCCAGAGTGGAAAAAGAGAAAGAGTAAAGGTTTTACTTTACGAATTTTCCCTTATAAACTATAATTAAAAACTTATAATTGAAACCATGAAAAAATTTATTTTTTTAATTCTGCTGATTCCGTTAATACTTATACCTTCAAAAGAAGAAAAACTAAAAAAGCTGAATGAAGAGATCAAAAAGATAAAACAGAATATTGATGCTCTCGGGAAAGAGAAAGGTTCCCTTCTGAATGAACTTTACAAGATTGAATTAATCTATAAAAAAGCATCAAAAGAGAATAACAGAATACGGATCAAAATGAACAGAACAAAACGGAAGATCCGGAAAAAGAACCTGGAAAAAGTTGAACTTGAAACCAGTATAAAAAATTCAAAGGGAAAAATTAAAAAGGTTGTGAGGATTTTATATAAGATCGGGAAGACAGGTAATTTTAAAATATTTTTTAATATAAAGAACCTTAATCAACTTTTTAAAAATTATTATCTTTTTTTATCAATAGTGAATTATAAACTGGAAGAGATAGAAAAAATAAAGGTTTTTTTAAAAAAACTGGAGATCATTAAGTCAGAGCTTGAGAAGGAATATAAAGATCTGAAAAAATTAAAAAGAAATGAAGAAAAAAAACTGGCTGAAATATTGTCTCATAAAAAGAACAAACTTACTTTTATAAACAAGGTTAATAGCAATAAAAATAAATATATGGGTCTCCTGAAAGAATTAAATGAAGAAGCAAAAAAGCTGACTGCTTTAATTGAGAAAAGGTCATACAAGGTAGATCTTCCGGATCTGAACCTTGGTTCAATTAAAGGTACTTTGCGCTGGCCGTTGAAGGGGTCTGTTATATCAAGTTTCGGGAGAAAGAAAAGTACCAGGTTCAATACTTATATTTTGAATAATGGTATTGAGATCAGGCCCGGAGGCTCCCTTGAGATCAGAGCTGTCTATTCAGGGGTAATAATATTCCGTAATTATTTTAAAGGGTATGGAAATATTATAATAGTTCAGCATTCAAAAGATTTTATGACCATTTACGGCCATTGTGAAACCTTCCTGAAAAACAAGGATGATTTTGTTAAGGCGGGAGAAAAAATAGGGATTGCAGGTGATAGCGGGTCAACATTGGGGATATCACTTTATTTTGAAGTGAGAAAAGGTACTAAAGCTGTTAATCCCATACCCTGGCTGAAAAAGAACCGGTGAGTCATTAAAAGGATAACTATGGGTAAAAGAAAAAACAAAATTTCAAAAAGGACCAATTTTATATTTATGGTATTCTTCACTTTTTTAGTTCTGGCGTTCATCGTTCTGTTACTTCTGGAATATATTGACTTCAGTAATGGAAATGATTCTTTTATTTTTTCAAAAATAATAGGGAAAAACAGTGTGTCCGGAGATATAGATAAGTTTAATGTAAAATTATTGAACTATCTGAATAAAAAAAATATTTCATATGATTATTTCAGGGATACGGAAAAAAGATATCATTTTAAAATTGA
Organism: Acidobacteriota bacterium; assembly: GCA_039714255.1. Lineage (GTDB taxonomy): Bacteria > Acidobacteriota > Aminicenantia > UBA2199 > UBA2199 > UBA647. The sequence goes on along the minus strand of JBDLJQ010000009.1, from coordinate 14,074 downwards.
TATAAACAGGAAACTTTATAAAAACATAAAAGATATATTTGAAAAATATTCCAAAAAGCTTGGTTTCAGGCTGATCCAGGTGGAAACAAAAAGGTATAGGAAACACACTTTTTTTTTGTATAAGACACTTTTTGGTGAAAAGACCATCCACCTGCTCCTTGTTAACAGGCTGGAAAAGCCTGCTATTATTCAAGGGGAGAGGGAAAAGGTTATAGAAAAGGTATCTGAACCGAAGATCGCATTTATAATAGATGATATAGGTAATTATAATGTGGGAGCATATGAATTAAAAAAGCTTGGTATCCCTGTAACAGCCTCAGTTCTTCCCGACTCACCACATGGGTTTGAAGAAGCTGAATGGCTGAAAAAATATAATCTGAGATCTCTGATCCATCTCCCGATGCAGCCGAAAAAAGATATTAATAACCATTTAGAGAAAAGCCGTGTCATATCTTTAAATTCAACTGACAGGGAAATAGAAGATCTCATTAAAAGATCTAAAATTATTGTCCCTGATGCAGATGGGATAAACAATCATCAGGGATCACTTATTACATCGGATGCACCTGTTATGACAAGGGTATTAAAAATAATTAAATCTGAGGGACTTTTTTTTGTTGATTCCAGGACCGATTTTGATACAAAAGGATTTAAAATAGCAAAACAACTTAATATTAAAACAGCAGAAAGAGATGTTTTTCTGGATCATACAAGAACATATGAACATTCCATGTTTCAGATAAAAAGGCTTATGAGGATCGCTAAAAGGGAGGGAAAAGCAATTGCTATCGGCCATCCCTTTGAAACAACCTTTCAGGCGATAAAAGATTCCATAAACCTTATAAAAAAAGAAGGTATCCGGATAGTATATGTGAGAGAATTACTGGAATAAGTGGTTTGTTCAAATCCTGATATTCCGTTCAGTCTGTAAAAGCCTGTTTGAGATAAGATCCAGTATGGAAATCTTTAATATAAGATCACCCTTAAGGTTTTTTGGAAATCCCGTGGAAATATTGATCTCTTTTTTTATTGCTCTCAACGTGTTGGTACTTTTATAGACCTCTCTGTTTTTTTCGTAAAGAATCTTTATTAAAACCTTTAAAAGGCCGAATTTTCCTTTTTTATGAATTGCATATGAATTGATGGAAAACGAAATTATATTTTTTTTTACAGAGAGCAGCTTTAATACCAGTTTTTCAGCAGTCAGGTTTTTGATCAGTTCCACAAATTCGTTCTTTGAATATTTTTTCCTGTGTAAAAAGGTACCCTTTTCATTTTTATATCGGATGTCAAAAATTTTTTCCTCCGGCCTTCTGCTTACACTGTATTCCAGGTCCAGATAAGTATCTTTATGCTCTTCTATTTCTTTTAAACCCGATTCTATATCTCTTTTTGTAAGCGTGGTGCCTCCACTTGTTGTGGAGATCTTTCTGATAATATTTTCAAGATCTGCCATTACTGTTGATGTGTCTGAATTTGTGGTTTTACCTGAATCCACTATAAGTCCAAAAAATGTTATATTCATATCAGTAAATAATTGTTTCAGCTTTTTTTCAGGATAGATCTTTGACAACAGCATAACCTCTTCCAGAGACTTGATCCCCGTGTCAATGAATGCTCTCCAGTTGCTTTGACTAACTGCCTGCATGGATGTGAAATTTATGATCTTCCTTATAACATCCTGAAGTCTCCTGTTGAAGGGATATAATTCACCGTTCTGAATGTAGAGCCAGTATCTGTCACCCTCTCTGTTCCCCAAATATTCGTCTACCTTTAAAAATTTCTTTTTATCCGGAATAAGAAAATGATTTCTGAAGAACTGGATATCCAGTGTGATTTTGGACAAGAACTGAAAATAACTTACGGCTCCCATATTTCTATTGTTCAGTTCATATGAATTAAAGTGTTGTTCAAGGCGGAATATTTCATTTTTTATGCTTTTTAGTGAAGGAGCACTCTCTTTAAGTATTTTTTTGAGATCTTTTTTTAATATTTTTTCAATATTAAAAATGATCCCTTCCTTATTATTTGTTACTTTTACCGGATATACATTATAGGGTGTATGGATAAGAAGTGAATCATGTTTCTTCAGGATCTCGGTAACAAAATAAGATAACCCTTCAGAAATAACTTTTCCATAATTATAAAAATCTCTGAAAGAGAGTATGAAATTCCTTCCAAGAATGGTGTCTTTTGATATCCATCTCTTTTTTAATGATAACTGAACCGGATCAATTGTTCTTCTATTAATTGTCAGTCTAATGTCTTTTAAGGACAATTCGGATAGATCGATCTTTTTATCTATTGTTCTGAAAGGGATAGATGCCAGTATGTTATCTTTGGGTTTATGGCTTCCGGCCAGAGATATAAAAAAAATCAAAACAGAGATAAAAATTTTTTTGATCACACTGTTTATACGTAATTTTTTTAATAATGGTTGATTATAAATGGATAAATTCTGATTGTTTATTGAGAACAAATTTGTTAATATGGATAAATGTTTGTTTTAGGTATTGAATCATCCTGTGATGAAACAGCTGTTTCGCTGGTTGAACGGGGAAAAAGAGACCGGATAATTGATGAAAAGATCAAATCCCAGATACCCCTCCATAAAAAATATGGAGGTATAGTCCCGGAGATCGCATCCAGAAGCCACCTGGAAGTAATTGATAACCTAACTTATGATCTTTTACAGGATGCGGATAAGACAATTAATGATATCGGATTGATAGCTGTTACCCAGGGGCCCGGATTGATAGGATCGCTGCTTATCGGCCTTGCATTTGCCAAAGGCCTCTCTTTTTCAAACAATATCCCTCTTGTGGGTGTTGACCATATCCATGCCCATATAGAGTCCCCATTTATCACCAATATGAATTCAATTGAATATCCTCTGGTTGCCCTTGTGGTTTCAGGCGGCCATACTTCTATCTTTTATCTCAGATCAAAATTTGATATTACCCTGTTTGCATCAACAAGGGATGATGCGGTGGGAGAAGTGATGGACAAAGTGTCAAAATTTATGGGACTCGGTTATCCGGGAGGGCCTGTCCTTGACAGATTATATGAAAAAGGGGATAAAAACAGATATAATTTTACTTTCCCCAGAATGAGTGACGGATCGGATGATTTTTCCTTTTCCGGTTATAAAGCTGCAGTTCTAAGAACATACAGGTCCGGCTCTATAAAAAATGAGAGCGATGATTTTTACGGCCTGATATCTTCATTTTTAAATTCAGTGACCGATTATCTTATCCTGAAGTTAGATGATGCAGTGAAAAGGTATGATCCCAAAAGCATTATTGTGGCAGGTGGTGTCAGTAGAAATTCTCTCCTGAGGAAAAAACTCTCAGGGTCTTTCGGCCCGAAAAATATTGATGTTTTTTTCCCCGCAGATAAATATTGTACTGATAATGCTTCGATGGTCGGGTGGCTCGGATATGAACTATTTTCTTTTTATCCGGAGAACAATTATTTTGATAAAAAAATAAATTCCTACTCAAGGAGCAGGTTTATAACCTGATCTATTTCCCGGGGCAGTTCCTGACGATCTCGGGTGAAATGTTCTTGTTCCCGTAAACTTTATCAAAATGGTCGCTGAATTCAGAGGCCAGCTTTTCCGCTCTCTTTCGGAAGGCATCCTTGTCTTTCCAGGTTTTCTCAGGATGGAGAATTTCTGGTCCGAACTTCGGACATTTCAAAGGTACATTGATGTGGAACAATTCATCCTCAAGATATTCCACTTTGTTCAGAATCCCTTCCAGAGCACCATTGACAATGGACCTGGTTACGTTTATATCCATCCTCTTTCCAATGCCGTAGGGGCCGCCTGTCCATCCGGTATTTACCAGGAAAACCTTGGTGTTGTGCTTCTTCATCTTTTCACCCAGCATAGATGCATAAACCTCAGGGTTCCTGGGCATAAAGGGCTCACCGAAAAACCTTGAGAATGTGGACACCGGATCAATGATCCCTGTTTCGGTGCCTGCAAGTTTGCTTGTATAACCCATAAGAAACCATAACATAGCCTGATTTTCATCAAGTTTTGCCACAGGTGGAAGAACTCCATTTGCGTCGGCTGTAAGGAATAGTATGGTCTTCGGATGGCTTGAAACAGATGATTTTTTTATGTGGGGGAGGAAACTGAGCGGGTAAGAACCCCTGGAGTTCTGAGTGAGTCTGGTGTCGTAAAAATCGAAGGTGCCGTCGGGGAACATCATGGCATTCTCCACAATGGAGCCGTGTTCAAGATAATCTCCCTCATGCATTATGGCGTCATATATTTCCGGTTCCTTCTCAGGGTCAAGATCAATTAGTTTGGCATAACAACCATTTTCAAAGTTAGCTATCCCATCATCGTTCCACCCGTGTTCATCATCACCCAGAAGAGCTCTCTCCGGGTCTGCGGAGAGTGTGGTCTTCCCTGTCCCCGACAACCCAAGCAGTAAAGCGGATGAATTTGAATTCCCTTCGTTGGCCGAAGCGTGAAGGGGGAGTATACCCACTCCGGGGAGGAGGTAGTTCATCACTGTAAATATCAGTTTTTTCATAGAACCCAGGTAAGCTGATCCGTAAACCAGGCCGATACCTTTCACAAAATCCATGGCCACTATCAGCCCTGAGTCTCTCAGGTTATCCCCGTTGGGGAAGAGGTTAAGGTATTTCTTTGAATCCACTTTGTCAGCGGGGAGGGCTATCAATGTAAATCCGCCGTTGTTGAAAACACTCTTCTCAATATCATCGGGTACAGGCCTGAACATATTATCTGCAAATACCTGTGCAACTGCCTTATCAGTTATGGTTTTTACCGGGAGTGCGTATGAACTGTCTGCACCAACTACCCTGTTTGTTACATAGACTTTATCCTTCCTCTTCAACACTTCCAGTGCATCTTCAAGCAATGCTTCAAAAACCTCAGGTGAGAGGGCCCTGCTGTTTGGGGAATCCCAGTCTATCTCATTTTCAATTTCTCTTCTCTTTACAATATAGGTGTCTTTCGGGCTCCTTCCGGTTGACGCTGGTTCGGTGATCACTGCAAGTGCACCGTTGCTGCTTACAAAAGCTTCCTTTTTTGAAACAGATTCCCTGATAAGTTCCTTTCTGGGAATATCTACTGATGTTTTTGCCTTTGACAGCATATCGTTTAGTTTTTCTTTGAAGTCCATGTTTTCCTCTCAAATTTAAGGAGACATTATATTAAAATATTACTTACAAATCAATTTTTAACTATATAAATATTCAAATTTATAGATTTTTTGATTAATACCGGAAAATCACAAAAATTTTAAAAAGTTTTTATAAAAATATATAATGATACTGATTTTCAGAAAGAAGAGATTAAAATGTATTAATGATGAAAATTTAAATTTATTCAAAGGAGGTTGATTTTGAAAAAAGCACTGGTTTGTGGAGCGGGTGGATTTATTGCAGGCCACCTGGTTAAAAGATTAAAAAAAGAGGGTTACTGGGTACGTGGTGTTGATCAGAAAGAGCATGAGTTCAACCCTTCTGAAGCAGATGAGTTTATGGTGCTGGACCTTCGCGAAAAAGAAAATTGTGATAAAGCATTAACACTGGGAAATGGAAGTTTTGATGAAGTTTATCAGCTGGCTGCTGATATGGGAGGCATGGGTTTTATCCATACGGCAGAGTGTGAAATTATGCACAACAGTGTTCTGATAAATGTATATATGACACATGCTGCGGCAAATAAGGGTGTAAAACGGTACTTCTTCTCCTCATCCGTATGTATATATCGCGACATGGTTCAGGGTGAGCCGGAGATGACAGAAGATGATGCGATCCCTGCAAATCCGGATAATGAATATGGCTGGGAAAAGCTCTACTCAGAGCGTATTGCCATGGCCTATGCCAGACACTCAGAAATGAAAGTAAGAATTGCACGTTTTCAAAACTGCTATGGGCCGGAAGGCACATGGACAGGTGGAAGAGAAAAAGCTCCTGCTGCCATCAGCCGTAAAGTTGCCGAAGCTGAAGATGGAGGAATTGTTGAAATATGGGGAGATGGAACCGCCATTCGTTCATATACCTATATTGACGATATGACAGATGGCATTTATCGTTTGATGCAATCAGATATTTCTACTCCTGTTAATATCGGCAGCCCGGAATATTACAATGTAAGAGAGTTGGTCGAAATAGTTGCTAAAGTTGCCGGGAAAAATATTAAAATAAAAAGTATTGACGGCCCGGTTGGTGTGTTATCCCGTAATTTCAGTAACGACAAAATATATACAACCGGCTGGAAATCACGCTTTAACCTTGAAGAAGGGATAAAACGGACATATCCATGGGTTGAAGAGCAGGTAAAAAAAGCAAGATCATAAACTGAGGATATTATTGAAAAAGAATCCGGGAAGACTAGAGGAAACTTATGAAAAAAAAATATAATATGATTCATGCAAATATTACAGTTTTATTCTTTTTATTTTTAATTATAATGACTTTTCAAAGCTGTAATGGAGACAATACAGATAACAGAAATATTTCGAACCAAAATAAATCTGAAAAAATGAAAAGTTCTTCAAAACCGGAACTTATGCCGGAAGAAAAAAATGAAGATCCTGAAGCCTTTGAAGAAGATGAGATAGTAGAATTTAATGAAGATGAAGATATCCCGCTGAAATTTGTAACTTTAAGCGTTATTTTAAAAGGAGCGGAGAGAGAAAAATATAGAGAAGTTGACCTGAATATCGAATTCTATAGCCAGGATAGAATGGAGAAAATTCATGATATGAATGTTACTCTTTCTAATTATAAAGTTAACTCTCTTCTGGTACCAAAAGGTGCCTATTATGTAACTATGGACTATGAAGATAATTTTGAGTGGGAAAAGATCACAACTGATCGGAAAGGAGAGAAGTGGGGCTGCAAGTATATGATAGATTTTTCCCTGTTCTATGAAGGAGAACTGTTATTTCTCGAAAAGCATGTAATGGTGATAAATCTGAAGATAGATAGTGAATATAAAAACTATATTCCCGGTTCCGGCAACAGGGTCCCATATGAAATTTCCAGAAAATGGGTTTTATCAGATGTTTCAGTACTGCCTTTAAAATAATCGGGGATCAGGCAGATAATCCTTTAAGCCATTCACCGGCCTTACGGAATTTTATCCCTTTATTGTCAAACTCTGTCCTCAGATTATGAACTAATTGTATTTTAAGTGTATCGGGAAATTTTTCTGAAAAATAAAATAAGTTACTGTTTTGTTTAAAATGGGACAGTTTTACTTCTAAAAAGGTTTCCGGTTTGCCTTCCTTAACAATTACAAAATCTATTTCTTTTTTTTCCTTTGTTCGTATATAGTTGAGTTCAATGTCTGTTCCCTTTACATCATACAAATATTGAACATGCTTTATCAGGTTCACAGCACAGGTATTCTCCAGTTTTATCCCTTCATCTCCCTTTACATATCCTGTGTCATAAAAATATAATTTTGGTGATTTTTTTATAGAACGATAAATAAGTTTATGATATGGGCGTATCAGAAAAACTATATAAAGGTTTTCAAGTATTTGAATGTACTTTTGAACAGTTGTAGGAGAAACCTGTAAGTCCTCTGCCAGAGAATTTACAGATAGTGGGGATCCCACTCTCTCCCGTAGCATTTGGAGCAGCAATTTCATAGTATGAATTTCATTTATTCGACTGAAATCTAAAATATCTTCCCTTATTATGTTTGTAAAATACTGGTTCCTCCACCTTGAGGCTTCAATTTCGGAACCTGAAAGAAAAGGTTCGGGGAAAGGGCCTAATTGATTTAATTTATCCAGATTTGAATAAGCAGAGCCGGAATCAGATATTTCTTTTACAGACAGTGGATTTAGTCTCAAATGAAGATATCTTCCTGCCATTGAATCGCCGCTCTTTCTTATCATATCAAGTCTGGCACTTCCTGTGACAAGTATGGACTGTTCCGTGTTTTTTGTATCATAAACACCCTTTAAATAATTTTTCCACCCCTTCATTTTGTGGATTTCATCAAAGACGAGCAGATCAGCATTCTGTTTCCAGTTATGGTGGTTAATAATATTACGGCCATTAATATCATCAAAATTCAGATACTGGGCATGTTCATACTCATTCATTATCTGTTTGGAAAGAAAGGTTTTTCCCACCTGTCTCGGGCCTGTTATGAATACCATCTTTTTTTTCAGATCTTTTATGATCTGTTCATGCAAATATCTTTTCATGCTGACTATTTATCACTATAATGGAAAAAAGTCAAGACTTTTTTCCAATGTTATGAAATATTGTCGAATCCGGTCCGGGTAAAAAAATATCAAAATTTCTTTTAAAGATATATAATAATTATTTCTTACATTCAGCCCACAGCTCCAGCCGGATATATAAATTCTAAATCTGAATTTCGAAGCATTTACCCTGTGAAATAAAGTTTTCTTTAAAATACAAGAAAAATTTCACAGGGTGGGTAAGCACGAATGATCAAAATATAAATGACCCAGACAAAACAAAGAAAAATTTGATAATAAAATGCGATAGTTTTATAGAAAAAAGTTGAAGTTTTGTAATATTTGTATTACAATTATTACAGGAGAAATGTTATGTCCACATTAAGTGTAAGGCTGCCGGATGAATTATTTAAAAAACTGGAAGAGCTTTCAAAAAAAACAAGGAGAACTAAAAGTTCGTTCATAAAACAATTAATAGAGGAAAATATTGAAGATTATGAGGATGGATATCGTGCCCTTGAAAGGCTGAATGATAAAAATTCAAAATATCTGACAACTGAAGAGGTAGAGAAAGAACTTGGATTATAGTATCAGGTGGCATGACAAGGCTGTTGCCGACCTGAAGAAACTTGATAAAGATCATGCAAAACGGATAGTGGAAAAAATAAAAAATTACCTTGTTAAGGATCCTTTATCCATGGGAAAACCTTTAAAAGGGATGTTCAAAGGAATGTACAGATACCGGTTTGGTGATTACCGGATTTTATATGTGATAGATAAGCAGGAAAAAGAGATTTCCATAATGACGCTAGATCATAGAAAAAAAGTTTATAAACAGGAATAAATTAATATTAATGCAGGGACAGGGTATACCCTGTTTTTCCTTTCCCGAAATTTCATTTTCTCTGTTGACTAATATGGGAATATATAATAATATTCTCGGATGAAGGGACTTATCGGTTTTCTGTTTAACGATATATCCGGGATGCGGGAAACAACCCTTCGCGGTCTTTATTTATAGTCAATTATTCAGGAGGTTTAAATGGAAGACAATATCTTATTGAAAATTGATGAAAAAAAGGTTCCCCTTAACCATTTTGTACAAAAAATTTTTATTAAAGTTATTAAGGGCCTGATCGGGTCACTTGATAAACTTCCGGAAGATATGAATAAAGTAGAAATTATTATCACTAAAGAGGAGAATAATTAAAAAATGAAGTATTTAAAAACCTATCCGGAGAAATGTATAGGATGTATGACCTGCGTTGATGTTTGTTCAAACCTTTACTTCAAAGAGGTCTCACCCGAAAAATCGTGCATTGAAGTTTACGATAAAGACAATGATAATTTTGACCTCAGTGTATGTAACCAGTGCCAGACCTGTGTAGCGGAATGTCCTACACTAGCTCTGACCGTTAACAAATTCGGTGTTGTAATGGTTAACAAAAATTTATGTATCGGGTGTTATGCCTGTGTGGCTATCTGCCCTACCGATAATATGAGAACACACCTGGAAGGTATTGTCCCTTTTAAATGTATTGCATGCGGGGCCTGTGCGAGGGAGTGTCCGGCGGATGCCCTGGAAATAGTTACGGAGGATTAATATGAAATATGATATAGAAAAACTAAAATCAAAGCATAAGTTATTAAAAGAGTTTAATTATGAGATAAAGCCGGTAGAAAAAGGTTATACAAACAGGACCCTCTATGTAAATATTTCAACCAATGACATTAAGGAAAAACCTGTATCTGAAGAGATGAAAGAAAAATTTACCGGAGGAAAGGGATTCGGCCTTAAATTACTCTGGGATGCGGTTAACGAAAATACAAAATGGAATTCCCCTGAAAATGAGATAAATATCGGAATGGGCCCAATAGGAGGAAATACCAACTATGCCGGATCCGGAAAATCGATAGTTACATCAATATCCCCGATGACAAACATTCCCATTGACAGTAATGTGGGGGGATATTTTGGCCCCTACCTGAAGTTTTCAGGATTTGATGCAATGGAGATTCAGGGAAAAGCAGAGAATGAAGTAATAATATATATTGATGGAAATAATGGTATTATTCAGATCTTTGAAGCCCCTGATGAAGCTGTTGACAGCCATGTCCTTGCTGAACAGATGGTTGAAATGTTTGCTGAAAACGAGAAGGAGAAACAGCATATTTCTTCAGTAAGTGCCGGGACCGGATCGGAAACTGCTTATATAGGGTGTCTTAATTTTTCTTTTTTTGATAAGAGGAGACAGGTTGCCAGGCTTAAACAGGCCGGCCGGGGCGGAACCGGAACTGTATTCAGAGACAAAAAGATAAAGGCCCTTGTTGTAAAATTTTCCGGGTTGAAGGGAAATTCAAACAACCCTGTGGATCAGAAAACAATTCAGAAAGTTGGTTTGAAACTTCATAAAGAAATATTGGAACTGGATGACAAACAATGCCGTATGAGGCAGGTAGGAACAGCGCATCTGACCGAAATTATGGATGAATATGACCTCCTGCCCACTCATAATTATAAATATGGGAGCCATAAAGATACAAAAAATATTGCTTCTGATGTTTTTTATAATAACTTCTTAACAAAAGGTTATCCCGATGGCTGCTGGTTCGGATGTACAATGGCATGTGCAAAAACGGCAGACCATTTTGAATTAAAAACCGGCCCGTATAAAGGGGAAAAAGTGACAGTTGACGGCCCGGAATATGAAACCGTTGCAGGATGCGGGTCAAATATCGGTATTTTTGATGCTGCAACTATCCTTGAGATAAATTTTTATTGTGATACCTATGGCCTTGATACCATCTCTTTCGGAACCATGACAGCATTTATAATGGAATGTTGGGATAATGGAATTTTAGATAAAGAAAAAACAGGAGGCCTCGATTTTACCTGGGGTAACAGAGAAGATGCACTGGAGCTTTTACACCAGATCGGAAGAGGGGAAGGATTCGGACTGATAGCTGGAAAGGGTATCAGGAGGATGAAAGATCACTTTGAAAAAGAGTGGAATGCAGACAGAAAATTTATGGATGATATCGGGATGGAGGCAAAGGGCCTTGAATATTCCGAATATATTACTAAAGAATCTCTCGCTATGCAGGGTGGATACGGCCTGGCTCTGAAGGGCCCACAGCATGATGAGGCATGGCTCATTTTTATGGATATGGTCAATAACCAGATACCTACGTTTAAAGATAAAGCTGAAGCTCTCCACTATTTCCCCATGTTCAGGACATGGTTCTCTATCCAGGGCCTTTGTAAACTTCCCTGGAATGATGTTGAGCCTGCAAACAATGCTGAAGCAGAGGAGCCTGCAAAAGTTCCGGAACATGTTCAGAATTATGTGGATATTTTTAATGCAACAACAGGAAGAAATATAGATAAAGAAGAACTTATACTGCAATCGGAAAGGGTTTATAATTTCCAGAGGGTTTTTAACATCAGGATGGGTTACGGAAACAGAGAACATGACAATATTCCTTACAGGTCTATGGGCCCGGTAACAATTGATGAATATGAATCGAGGGCGGAAAGGTATGACGGCCAACTGAAAGAAAAGCTCGGAGTGGATCCGGCAGGTAAGTCAACCGAAGAGAAAGTTAAGATCCTGAGAGAGTTCAGGGAAAGTGAATATGAAAAGCTCAAAGATGCAGCATATGACCGGAGAGGATGGACAAGGGATGGCATTCCCACCACTGAACATTTGAAAAAAATTGGTATGGCACTTCCTGAACTTCTGGAAGTTGTTAAGGATAAACAATAAACTGAGAGAAAACCGGATAGAACGGCAGAGATGAAATTTCACTCTGCCGTTAGCTTCTCCCCATTTTACAAAGTGGGCAAACTGTGTTATTTTACCTAAGTTAATAATGAAAAGATATCTGAACAAACTGGAACTCCACGGCTTTAAATCGTTCCCTGAAAAAACCGTACTTAAATTCCACAAAGGGATAACTGTTGTTGTTGGCCCCAATGGATGTGGAAAGAGTAATATAGTGGATGCACTTTTATGGGTCCTTGGCGAGCAGAGAATTAAGAACCTCAGGGGAGAGAATAACGAGGACCTTATATTTAACGGGAGCTCATCAAAAAAACCTCTTGGTATGACGGAGGTAGGTGCATATTTTGCCAATAGTAATGAAGATGTTTATATTGCAAGAAGATTTTTCCGGACAGGAGAGAGTAAATATATCCTGAATGAAAAGTATTGTAGAAATAAAGATATTCAGGATCAGTTGTACAACCTGAATCTGGGTGGAAGGAACTATTTTATCTTTGAACAGGGGAGTATTGAAAAGCTTATTTCATTAAAACCTTCCGAGAGAAGAATGTTGATCGAAGAAGCAGCAGGGATATCCCAATATCTGATAAGGAAAAAAGAGACAGCAAATAAACTTATTATTGCAGAACAAAATCTTGATAACCTTCAAATTTTATCGACTGATAAGGAGAACAGGCTAAAGGAACTAAGGAATCAGGTGAACTATGTTTCACGATACAGGACATTAAAAGCTGAAAATATTGAATATATGAAGGCTTTTCTCTCAAAAAAATTTGATAAACTTAACAAAGATTTTGAATCAAAAAAGGGCGGGGTTGAAACCTTCATCAACCAGGAACTTGTTATATCAAAAGAGATTTCTAAAATAGAAAAAGATTATTCAGGATTTGAAGGTGATAAGTGGGGACTGGAAAACGAATTAAAGGATAAACAGAAGGAATTATTCCAGTTGAATCAGAATATTCTTTCCGAAAAGGGTGAGGTTGAGAAACTTAACCAGAGAGAAGAATTTATTTCTCAGAGAGAGGAAGAAAATAAAAGTTATATAGATCAAAATAAAATAATTGTTAAAAAAAGTGAAGAAAATATATTGGAAGTGGAAAGAAAACTGGAAAAATTAAATAAAGAGAGTGAAGAACTGTTTAAATCCTATAAAGAAAAAGAGAAAGCACTTTCAGAACTAAAAGGCGGGTCCGGTGATATTTCCAGCCAGAGGTCGTCGGTAAAGAACAGTATGTTTTCCCTGCAGTCAAAATTGTCAAAGCTCAACAATGAAATATATGATAATGAAAAAAGAAATATCAGGTTAGAGAATGAAATATCATCAAAAAAGAAATATGTTTCAGACCTGAAAAATGAGGTAGAGAATAATAATGTTTCAGCAGAAGAAAAGAGAGTAAATGCTCTTGAAAAGGACCTTGTTGAAACAATGGAATCTTTCAGGTCAGTAGAAAAAGAGTGGAATATTTCCAATGAGAGAAAAGATCATATTTCAAACGAACTACTTAACAGAAAAAATGAGATCGCTGTATTAAAAAGCCAGAGAGAAAAATATCTTCAGATCAAATCAAAGTTGAGCGGCAAAGATAGTAGTAATTCCCAAAAGAGCGATCATAAAAAACTACAGGATATTCTTGAGTCAGAGAAAGAACATTTCAATCTTATTGAAAATTTTTATTTTGACGAGGTTAATTCTGTTATCTTAAATAATCCGGATGAAATTTCAGAAACATCCTATGAAAAAATATTGCTCGATGTGAAGCCGTCAGAGCCATTACCGGTAAAAATAAAAAATGAAGAAGGGTTTGTTGATTTTATAAAGAATTTTTTCAGTTTAAAAGACAGTTCAATAAAGAATATTCTTAAAGACGGAGTTGTGGTTGATTCTCTTGAAAATGGTATGAAAATATTTTCAAAATACGGAGCGGGAATAATAACATTGAATTCAGAGATCATTACCAGGGATGGTGTGTTTATTAGGAATAGAAAGAGTGGAATTCTTGATGTTATCGATGAGATCAAAGAGATAGAGAAAAGGGAATCAGAGTTGTCTTTGGTTTCAGGAACACTCAG
>JBDLJQ010000008.1:0-78515 GCA_039714255.1 Acidobacteriota bacterium | reverse complement strand
TTGACAAATTTATCAAGATCCCACACTCTTCCATAACGTCAGTAACAGGAGGATCAAATACGGGAAAAACAATATTCCTCACAAATCTTTTGCTTAATCTCGCCACGATCTACACTGATCACTATTTTATTTTTTATTCCCCGGGTGAAAGGAAATCTGACATTGAGGTCAGCATGATTAACAGTTCAGGTATAGAAAAATTTATTCCTGAAAAACTTGATGAAAATAAAATTTTAAAGAACAGAGGGATCAACAATAATATTGATATCTGGAATTATCTTCTGAAAGAATATCCCGAAGATCTATTATTAAAGAAAAGTAAAGAATCACAATTCTTTGCCGGTTTAAACACTTATCTGAACCTTTCAGGAAGGATAAAAATTATTGATAAATATAGTGATCTGAAAACAATTTTAAGATCCATCGATCATTTTGATCAGAGCCATTTTAAGATTGGTGCAGTTTTTATCGATTCTGCAAACCTGTTAAGCTCAAAAGATCTATACAGTGTTCCATATGAATTTTACAGAGAAGAGATAATTAAACATCTGCGGGCTGATATAAGAAACAGGCCTTTTCCCCTGATCATCAGTTATGATACATCATCTGACAGAACAAAAGAGTTTATTTTCGAAAATTCATCCCTCGGTTTAGATATTAAAGGACCAGGAAAAACCAGAGAGGGTGGAAAATCCAAAAAATCTGAAACTACAAAAGCTTCTGAAAAGTTCATTTTAAAGATCATAAAAGGAAAAGAAAATACCGGCAGCGAGATAAATTTCAAATTTGACAGACAATTACAAAAACTAATATAACTTTTTTTTGAGATATTTGTTTAAGATCTTTTATTTAATCTTATGAAACAATCTGTAAAGTTTTTTGGGAGGTGAGAAAAACGGTGAATACAAAAAAAATGAGAAGAACATTTAGAATTAAACTTCTTTTGATTTTTTTTGTTTCAGGTTTTGTATATGTTTCAAATGTTTCTGCAACAGATCAGAGAAAAAAGATCTCTTTAACAAAGAAAGTTGCCTCTGCAAAAATCATACTTAAGCCATTCTGCAAGTTGATCCAGGTACCGCAGCAACTTCAGGCTGAGGGTGAGGGAGCATTTCAACAAACTACTATCAATGTTCGCCTGCAATTGACCGCTATTGCTCCGGGGCCTGAGTTTGCAATAAGTAACCCCAAAATGAAGGTAATTGGTGCACCTGTAAGAAAAAGCCTTATCATCAACGTACCTCAGCAACTTCAGGCTGAGGGTGAGGAAGCATTTCAACAGATCACCATCAATGTTCCCCAACAACTGACCGCAATTGCTCCCGGCCCTGAATTAGCTATAAAAAAACCTGAATTAAAGAAAATCATTAATCCGTTAAGGAAAAAATAATCAAGGATTCTGGAGGATAAAATGAAAAAATTTGTTTTAATATTTGCTATAATTTTATTATTTTCACTTAATAGTTTTACCGCTACTCCCGATTGGATATTCAAGGTTCCGGTTAAATTAAAAAATCTCTGTAGTGACATTTTAGAAGTGAGAGTATATTGCCTTGTATATCCAACCTCAAACTTTTCGATGTATAATCATGGTGCTGGCGCAATTGGTGGCGGATGGGAAAGGGTGTCACTTAATAATGGCAGTTTTAATGGAGTAGTCACTGTTAAAGTAAACAGGAACCAGGGTATAAACCCCAACCTTGGTGTTTACTATAGTTGTGCACTTTTTGCTCGTCGCAATGGAAATAGTGACATGGTTTCTTTTTACGATATCAAACAAAGTAATTCTGATTGTGTTCATAAAACCGGAACCAATTTCATCGTCGATTTCAAAGGAACGATAAAATAATTTTTTATTTATAAATTTTTATTCAGGTCTTATCTTTTTCTCATTAATTTTTTCTTTAGTGAGTTTTTTGAGATATTGTAGTTCTGGAGAAAATATTTGTAGATATCGTCCATAGATTCAATTTCCGGTGTTTTTTTTTTGTTTTTGTCCATATTTCCTTCAATAATGATAACAAATTCACCCAGAAGTTTTACATGTTCCAGAAGCTTTTTCCAATCTTCAAGTCCTCCCCTGATCGTCCTTTCATTTTTTTTTGACAACTCTTTTGAAATTGAAAATTTCCTGTTCCCGAATATTTTAAATGCCGAGTTAAGAAAGCTTTCCACCCTCCGCGGAGATTCATAAAATATAAGTGTATATTCCAGCTCCTCCAGTTGATGGAGCCATGTTTCAAGCTGGCCGGTTTTTCTTGGTGAAAAACCGAGGAACAAAAATTTTTCAGGTGATATTCCGGAAGAAGTAAGGGCAGGAACAAAAGCCGTGGGCCCGGGAAGAGATTCTATATGGATCCCGTTCTTTATTGACTCTTCAAGAAGAACAGAACCGGGGTCAGAGATCAGCGGTGTTCCCGAGTCGGTTATAAGCGCACCACTGCTTTTATTCAGTAATTCAATTATCTTTTTAACCTTCTCCCTCTCCTTTGGTTTATAATAACTGACAATTTTTTTTTTGATCTTAAGGTGGTTTAATAATTTTAATGAATATCTGGTATCTTCTGCAATGATAAAATCGACATTTTCGAGCACTTCAATCGCTCTCAGGGTTATATCCTTTAGATTACCGATCGGTACGGGAACAATATAAAGTGACATTACAAGATCTTTATTTGTTCCAGTCCCTGGGATATCTGAAGTCTATCCCGACGGTCCTGGAATGAATTTTTGTTGCCGGGGGCATGGTTCTTTTGAATTGCGTATTTATTATCATTTTTTCAATTTTATTTATATCTTTCAGTGTAAACCCAAGTTTTTCAATATCTTTTTTTTCCATTCTCCTGTCAATAAGGTTAAAAAGTATTTCATCCAGCTTTTCATATGTAAAACCAATCTCACCTTCATCGGTCTGATCTTTCCAGAGATCTGCAGACGGCTTTTTATTTCTGATCGGCCCGGGGATATCAAGATATTCCGCTAATTGAAATACTTCTGTTTTGTAGAGGTCCCCGATGGGTAGAAAAGCAGCAGCAGAATCACCATAAAGTGTTGAGTAACCTATAAGAATTTCACTTTTATTTGAAGTACCAACAACCAGTGCTTTTTTCCTTTCGGAGAAATCATAAAGGACAGACATCCTTTCACGGGCACATTTATTACCAAGAAGGGTTTTGTTATCTGTGGGAAAATTTTTAAAATAACTGTCAACTGGCAGTGAAATATCTATAACTTCATACTGCACGCCCAGTTTTTCACATATTAATTTGCCATCCTTTAAACTTTCCTCAGAAGATAACCGGTAGGGCATCAGAAGAGCAAAAGTATTATCTTTTCCCAGCGCTTTCACGGTCAGATCAAGTACAACAGCAGAATCCAGGCCTCCGGAAACACCAAGAATTCCATTCTTAAAACCATTTTTATAAACCGAATTACGGATAAATTCAGTAATAACCTTTACAGTAACTTCGTTATTAATCTTTTCCATTTATTATCCTGTTAAATTCTTTTAAAATAATTTCAGGTTTTTCATCCCTTAGATAATTTGCACTTATCCTTGCTCTTCTCACAGCATCAGCAGAAATATCAACATCAATGATCTCATCTTCATAATATTTTCCCATTCTTGTTATACCCTTTCCTGCAGATGAGAAAAAAGATCCTCCGCCAAAACCGATCCCATCTTCAAATCCTGTCCTGTTAACAAAAATATAGTTCTGATGAAAATTAATGGAATAAACTTCTCCCAGCCTTTCCCATAATTTATGTGATGTAAAACCATCTTTTCCCATCCCCCTGTGGGGGCTGTTTGATATTGCAATAATAAAGTCAACATTCTGCATATAATAAAGATATGCATTAACCGGAAATAAAATTTCCCTGCATATTAGTATTCCTGCATTAAAATCCCCTATTTTGAAGGGCATAAACTTATCTCCTGCCTTAAATATCATTGCCTCTTCAAACATCCCGAAATTCGGAAGTTGTACTTTCCTGTGAATATGGTGCATCTTTCCACTGCTGAATACAATTGCAGAATTATAAATAATACCGGGATTTTCTTCATAGGGAGTACCAATAACTATATTAATTTTTTTACTGATCTCCTCAAAATCCCTTATGATCTTATCACCGTTTTTAATTATTGAATCATAAACAATGTCTTTCAGTTGATAACCTGAGAGGCTTAATTCCGGAAATACTACAAGTTCAATTCCGTCTTTAATGGCTTGTTCCACTGTTTTCAAATGGTATTCAATGTTTTTTTTTAAATTCCCCAGTAAAGGAGAAAACTGGACCATTCTCACTTTCATTTTTTCAATATATCATATAAGTTTTTTTCTTTCAATATAGGATACATACGATATAATAGTAATAAGAAAGGGCAGAATTAATGGTTCTCATTAAATATATCAGGCTCAATAAATATTTTTTTTATATCAGGAAATTTTTTTCTTATATCTTTTTCGATCCCGTTTATAAGATTACTGACCTCTACTACATTCAAGTGGCTGTCAAATTCCACCTTTGCTGCCAGCATAATATCATTGGGGCCGAATTGAAGTGACCTTATGTTTATCAGGCTCACAACACTTTCATCATCTATGAATATTTTTACGATCCTTTTTATTAATTCAGGGTCTGCGCTCTCCCCTACTAAAAGTGATTTTGTTTCATAGCCCAGGAAAACTGCAACAATTGCCAGTATCAATCCGATTATTATGGATGCAATACCATCAAAAATAAGAATATTGGTTTTATATTGTAAAAATAATGCAATAATTGCAACTGAAAGGCCTGTTATTGCAGCAAGGTCCTCAAGGAATATAACTAACAGCTCGGATTTTTTCGTTTTTCTCAAATATTTATAAATTGACAGTTCTTTTCTCTCTTTATTGACCTTTTTGAATGCTTTTAGAAAAGCTATGCCTTCTGCAATAATTGATAAACCCAATACAATAAATGCATATTTTACGTTTTTTAACGGCATGGGATGCATTAATTTATGAAAACCCTCATAGATCGAAAATACTGAACCTGCTGAAAAAAGGATGATTGCCACAATAAATGACCAGAAATATAATTCGCCGGAATAACCGAAAGGATGAAGATCATCTGCCTCTTTTTTCCCCTTTTTTATTCCTGTTAACAAAAAAACCTGATTAAAGCTATCTGCAAATGAATGAATGGTCTCTGCGATCATTGCGGAAGAACCTGTTATAATGGAAACAATAAATTTCATTATAGTTATAAACACATTTGCAGTAAATGCAACTAAAATAATAGTTATTGAAGAAGTTGTGTTTCCCATATGGAAATTTTAAATATTATCCGGGATTATGTCAAATTTATTATTAAAACGGTTTTTCAGGTTTTGACTCCCATTTTTTGTAATGATATAATTTATTCAATAATATGGGAAAGATAAAGAAAAAACTCAAATATTTTTTTTTATTAATAATATTTTTTATTTTACTAATAGTTTATCCTCTTTTTTTTCATAAAAAGGAGACTAATAACAATATACTGCCTGAAGAATATATTAAAGGTGTCTTTCATGTTCACTCAAATTTTTCTGACGGAAAAGGTGATATTAATGAGATAACCAGAGCCGCACAGAGGCAGAAACTTGATTTTGTGATCCTGACTGATCATGGAGAGCCAAACCTGAAGTGTGCCGGGTCAACATCATTTATGAATAATGTACTTTTGATCGGAGGTTCAGAATTTTCTCTTGATTGCGGCCACCTTGCCTGTGCAGGGTTCAATATTGAGGACTACAGGTTCCCGAATGAACCCCAGGAAGCAATTAATGATGTTAACAGCTATAATGGCTTCTCATTTATTTCCCATCCACTGGATAACAAAATACCATGGACTGACTGGGATGTTAATTCATTTACAGGTTTGGAAGTATTAAGTTCATACAGTAGTGCAAGAAGGATCGGAGTTACAGGACTGTTCTCTTTTATAATAAGGTATATGATTAATAAAGAATTTGCTCTTATTAATACTCTGCATTATCCCGAAGATAATCTGAAAATCTGGGACTCTTTTAATAAAAAAGGTAAATATTCGGGAATATATGCTCTCGATGCACATGCACAGATCCCTGTGACAAAAAAAATTAATCTCAACTTTCCTTCATATGAATCCATGTTTGGTATACTGAATGTATATGTAAAAATTGAAAATCCTTTGGAAAATAACCCCCATATTTCTTCAAAAATCATCATACAAAATATAAAAAAAGGTAATTTTTTTAATGTCATTGAAGGTATTGCTTCCGCTAATGGATTTGACAATTATTATGTAACATCAAGCGGAGAAAAACTTGATATGGGAAGCAGTTCTGAAAATGTAAATGGACATATAATTTTTGAACTCCCATTTGAATTTCCAGTTGATATTATTATTAAAAAAGACGGGAAAAATATTTATAAAGTTAAAAATTATTTCAAGAATAAATTTGAATTCAAAGTTAATAAATCCGGAACTTACAGATCTGAAATATTCCTGTCAAAAGGCCGTTTCAGGAAACTCCCCTGGATAATAACTAATCCTTTTTTTCTGAACGATTCTGCTGAAACAAAAATTGAAAAAAAATCCGGGTTAAAGGAAATATCAATTTTTGATAACAAAAAGGCTTTTAATATTGAAATGAATCCTGCTTCGGCAGGAACTATTGAATATAATATCACCGATAATAAATCACCTTTTTTTCTAATGAAATATCATCTGAAGAAAGAGGAAAATAAAAAAAACTTCTGGGTTTCACTTTCTAACAGGGAAACCAGAGACCTGTCTGATTATAAAGGGATCTCTTTTCAGGCAAGTTCTGCTAAAAGAATGAGATACTGGGTCGAGTTCAGAACATTATCGGATAAAAAGGAAAAATGGTACAGGCACTCCTTCCTTGCTGATAAGAACTGGAGAAAAATTAATATCCCGTTTAATAAATTCTCACTCATTCATGGGCCAGAGGATGGTAGCAACCCGGATCTATCCAGAATCAGAGCCATATTCTTCTCTGTGAATAATTCAGTATCAAATTTGAATGAGATCAGAGGTGAACTGTCTCTGAAAGCTATATCAGTATTCAGCTATTTTCATGAAAAATAAAAGATCAGAAATTGAATTATCCATAATAATTGTTAATTATAATTCCGGCAATTACCTTTTTCAGACCGTGGATTCGATTTATAAAAATTTAAAGGGTATCAAATTTGAGATCATTGTTGTTGATAATAATTCCACTGATGAGTCTGCAGAAAATGTACTAAAAAAATTCCCTGAAATAACCCTGATCCAAAAGGACTTTAACTCAGGTTTTGCAAAAGCAAACAATGAAGGTGTTAAAATAAGTTCCGGTAAATATTTACTTATACTCAATAATGATACATATATTAGAGAAAATTCAATTGAAACTTTACTTAAAATCATAAGGAAAAACCCTCTATACGGAATAGTTGCTCCTCTGCTGGTATACGAGGATGGATCCCCTCAGCTATCTTATGGAAATGATCTCACACTTTTCTCGGAGTTCATTTTAAAATATTTTGCATCCACACTACATAAATTCAGATTAAGGGCAGGAAAGGGCAGATTCGAAAAAAATGTTGATTGGATAACCGGTGCATGTTTACTTATCAAAAGAGACCTTTATGAAAAAGTAGGCGGTTTTGATGAAAATTATTTTATTTACATTGAGGATGCAGACCTGGGTAAAAAGGTCCGAGCCGCAGGTTATAGGAACCATATTACTTCTGCATCAACAATAGTTCATTTTAAAGGTAAGTCAACATCTTCAAACTTTACCAGAATATTACCGGAGATAAAGAAAAGCCAGCTTTATTACTATAAAAAGCATAACGGACGAATATCATTTTTATTTTTAAGATCTTACCTGATATTAAAGTTCATTATTAAAATATATTTTTATTCAATTACCGGGAATAAAAATAATTCAGAAGTAGCAGCTTCTGTCCTTAAAGAGATAAAAGGGAGCAGATTTTGAAAATCATTCTTGATGCAAGGAAAGTGGATGATTATGGGATCGGAGAATATATAAAAAATCTGTTTTCAGGAATAATTGAATCTGAATATTTTGAAACAAAAATTGTATCACATGCAGACAGTGGTCAGACTAATTTTCCAAATGGTAAGATTATTCATACTAAATCTGAAAATTATAATTTTAAAGAGCATTTTGAAATACCACGATTGTTGAATAAATATAAAGATTTTTTCTATTTTTCTCCCCATTATGTATTCCCCTATTTTTTAAAAAATAATTTGATAGTTACAGTTCATGATCTTATTCATTTTAAATTTCCCCATTTTTTTAAGCCCCGCATCAGGGTGGAGCTGGCAAAGGCCTTTATAAAAAAAATAAAAAAAGATGCTTCATTGATCTTTACTGTATCTGAAACCACAAAAAATGATATGGTGGAAATGTTCGGTTTCAATGGAAATAAAATAAAAGTAATATATAACGGACTCTCAGAAGATTTTTTTAATATGGAAAAAACTACCATCAAAGGAAGTGCACCATACATTCTTTATGCGGGGAACTTCAAACCCCATAAAAATATCCCTGTTCTCCTGAAAGCATTTAAAAACATAAGTATGGCTAATCCTGAAATAGAACTAATCCTTGCGGGAGTAACAAAAAATAAAACACTTGAAGATGAACTGAATGGATTAGATATAAAGAACAGAGTCAAAGTAACCGGATATGTTCCAAGGAAAAAACTGATCGAATATATCGATAACTCTTTATTCTTTGTTTTTCCATCTCTATATGAAGGGTTCGGTTTCCCTCCATTGGAAGCAATGGCAAGGAAAAAAGCAGTTATTTCATCTCCGGCAGGAAGCCTTGGAGAAGTTCTCGGTGATTCAGCTTTAAATTTCGACCCTAACTCACCTGATGACCTGACCGAAAAGATATCTCAATTTATTAATGATCAGGAGCTTCTTAAAAAGTATGAGGCAAAAGGTTTTGCCCATTCCAAAAACTTTACAATAAATAGATCTGTAGGGAACTATATAAAAATTTTAAAGGAAATCTGATATTTCAGGTTCTCTCTCTCCAGAAATCAAGAATATCCCTGAGGGTCTGTTCAATTGTATATTCCGGTATCAGCCCGAACTCATTTTTTATAAAACTGTTATCCCCTGCAAGAATGGGAATATCAACAGGCCTGATGCGTTCTTTTTCAACTTCAACTTCAATATTTTTTTCGGAAAATTTAAGGAGAGTATCAAGTATATATTTAATTGAATATACATTACCGGAGCATAAATTATAAATGCTTCCGCTTTTCCCCTTTTTTCCGATCGCGGTCATATATTTTGTTATATCCCTTACATCTGAGAAATCCCTTTCAGCTGATAAATTTCCAACCTTTATTATTTTCTCTTGCTTACCCTTCTCAATATTTGCGATCTGCCATGCAAAATCTGATGACACAAATTTTATATCCTGCCCGGGGCCTATAAAATTAAACGATCTCACCTTTATAATATTCATATCTTTTGTTCTCTGATACAGATCTCCCACCATCTCCATTGCCATTTTAGACAATGCATAAGGATTCATAAAACCTGTTGGAGAATTTTCATTTATTATCCCCACATTTTTTTTTGCATAAAGTTCTGCAGTGCTCATCAAAACAACTCTTGCATCCGGGACATAATTTGATACCGCTTCAAGTAAATTTGAACTCCCTATAAAGTTAATTTCATAGGTTAGTTTCTGGTTATTCCAACTAAAGCCAACATTTGAGATCGCTGCCAGATGAAAAATAATTTCAGGTTTTTTCCTTTCAATAATTTGAAATATTTTTTTCCTGTCCCTTATATCAATATTAAAAACTTCCATTTCATCTGAACTGAAATCATCAACTTCCGTTATTCCGAAAATTTCAGTATCTGGTTCCATTTTCAAATCTTTTACAAGATATGATGAAAGAAAACCGGAACACCCTGTTATCATTATTCTTTTCATTTTATTTATTCCCGCTAAAAAAATCTTTTACCAAACCAAGATTCCCAAAGGTAATACCAAAAATAGTTTCAGCATACATCTCATCGGTGAAAAAGTTAGTAATAAGGCGTACTTCCGCATTAAAATTAATACATTGATAATTATATGAAGCAGTAATATTCCCATACCTGAAAACATTTCTTGTAAGATCATAATCAATTGTTCCATGAAATTTAACAGGAAATGAAGGGATATCCATAGTAAGGTCTCCTCTAATCATCTCCCTGTTCAGGAAAAAATCTTCATCTCTATAGGGATTCAAATAAAGACTGTAGGACAAAGTTCCATTAAGAACACTATCCGGATTTAAATAATTCATATTTAAACTAACTCTCTGAAATTTTTTCAGATAATGGTTATAAACGAAAGAAATATCTGTTGAAAAAAATCTTGAAGGCCTTAGCCTGAACTTATTGGACAGTTCCGAAAATTCCGGATAAATATTCTGGTTATCCACCGATATGGTCCGATACCTGTTGGCCTCCTCAGGGTCAAAAAAATATTTTTGGCCGATAGTATATGTGAATATTTCCCTGGGGGAACTATTACTATTCTTACTTTTAAGAAATATCCTTGAATTCAGTGTAAAGTTTACATATGAATATGAAGGATAATCAAAGAGATCCATCGGGATCAGCCTGGCCCTCTCATCATCGGAGACCCTTGTTGAATAGGAAACATTGATCTCAGGTTCCAGCAAGTGTTTTATTTTATTTTTACTATTTTCATAAATTTTATAAAAAGAGGGGCCTTTAAAAGTTATTTTTGCAGAATTATACTGAAGGTGAAGCGGTTCATTAACGATCTCTTTTGTTTCAGGATCCCTGCTTTTTAAATAGTATGAATGCTTTGATTTAAGATCAACTGAAGTGGAAAGCCAGGGTAGATTGAACAGTTTTAATGTATATGAAGGTATAAAGCTGAATCTTTCTGATGTGACTCCGCTTTGAAATTCAATTTCTTCTTCATAATCAACACCCGATCTGTTTATTCTCTCAAAACCTGAACTTAATGAAAAATATCCCGGAAATTTACCCAATTTTTGCTGATTAAGGTTAACAACAAATTTTGGAAGCTTTGTTATTACATTTGAAGAGTTCTTTTCAAGGTAATAAGTTTCATTTCTTGATGCCATAACGGAAAGTTTTAAATTTGAGACCGATGATCTGACGAAAAATGATGAATTAAACCTTGAAAGATAACTTCTTCCATAATTTTTATTAAAAGCTTCCTGGAATGCAGGGTTACTCTGATAATTAATATCAGCAGTGATCTTAGTGTTCATAAAGCTGAAAGATTGCATATGTTTTAAATTTAAATTAAAATCCTGATCTGAAATATTTTCATCATCCTCCTGAGAATCTTTATAATCTTCAGAATATTTGAACATATAAAATTTTATGTTTCCACTGCTATTTTTTGTCATATATCTGAATTCAGTTTCTCCTCCGACACCGATCCTGGAAAGATAGTCAATTGATAAAGTAAGGTCAAGGTTAGGTTTTATATTGAGGAAAAATGAATTTTTTGCAATATATCCGAGTTTTTCCGATTTCCCCAATACCGGGAATAAAAAACCTGTGGATTTACCGTCTTTAACAGGATATCTCAAATATGGAAAATAGAAAACAGGGATCTTCTTTATTTTTAAAACAGCATTTCTCATTTCAATATATTTATCTTTTCTGATCTTGCCTTTATTACTGCTTATTTCCCATCTTGGAACCAATTGTGAACAGGAAGTAAAAGTCATCTTATTAAATTTTTGAATTTCCCGGTTTACCTGTTCCAGTTTGGTAACTGTAAACTTTACAGATGGTTCCATAAGGCCATGAACATCATACATCTCACCCTTCATCTCTTTTATATTAAACTTTAATTTATCACCGGTAAGTGAGACATCTTCCGATGTCATTACAACTCTCCCCTCAGCTATGACATCTTTTGTTGTTATATTATATTTTAAATAGTCAGCAAATATTCTATACTCTTCGGTTATTACCTCAACATCTTTCCAATATATAATAAAATCACCTGATCTTTCAAAATGAACAGAAAGTATCTCCGGTTTTTTTTCTTCCGGGAAAATATATATGGATCCCAGCAATATTAATAAAAATATAACGGTTTTCCTTAATTTCATATTAATAGAATTTATCACATATAAGCTATAATAATCAACTTTAATTTAACGAATGAATATTTCCGGAAAAGTATTCTATTTATGGTTCCCGATAATACTTTTCAGATTTTTGCCGGCCAGCCAGCCTGTTGAAAAAGCAGCCTGAAGATTAAACCCACCGGTATCAGCATCAATATTTATAACTTCCCCGGCAAAATAAAGCCCCTTTATGATCTTTGATCCCATTGTTCTGGAATCAATCTCGTTAAGGTTTACACCACCTGATGTTACTATTGCATGTTTAAAAGATTTATACCCGGCAATTTCAATTCTGAATCCCTTAAGTAACATTCTCAAATTTTTCCTCTCATCCGAAGTAACCTGGCTCAATTTTTTCTCTCCTGAAATTTCCATCCTTTCAAAAAATACAGGTATCATAGATTTAGGAAGAAGATTTTTAAGCAGATAACTGAAGGTTTTGTCACCAAAATTATTTATTTCTCTTAAAAGCCTCTTTTCCAGAGTTTTATGTTCCAGTGCAGGTTTCAGGTCCACTATAAGGTTAATTTTTTTTCTCTGTTCAAGTACTTCAACGATCATTTTACTCATAGAAAGTATTACAGGCCCGGAAACACCAAATACTGTAAAAGCCATTTCTCCGAATTGTTCATTAATCTTTTTATTTGAGCTCCATACCTCAACATTTACATTCCTCAGTGTCAATCCATTAAGATGTTCAGTATCGATCCCTGATGTAATAATTGGCACAAGTGCAGGCCTTATCTGAGATATAGTATGCCCCAATTGAGAAGCCAGTATATAACCTGATCCATTCGATCCTGTACCAGGGTATGATCTCCCTCCTGTTGCTATCAGGATATTTTCGGAAGAAATCTTAATTTCCCTCGCCCGACTTGAAGGATCTGTTTTCTTTATTAATATTTCAAATAAGCCATTATCTTTGTTCATAATACTTTTTACATCAGATCCTGTGGAAACAGGAATATTGAGAGATTTGACCCGTTTAAGAAGTGATTCAACTATTTCCAGGGAATCATCTTTTAAAGGAAAGTACCTTCCCCCCCTTTCAAGTTTGAATTTAACACCCATATTTTCAAAATAATTCAAAAGGTCATCATTAAAGAATTTTGAAAAAGGGTATCTCAGAAACTTTCCATTCCTTCCGAAATGGGAAATAAAGGTTTCAATATCAGCTTTATTTGTAATATTACACCTTCCTTTTCCTGAAATTCTCAGTTTTAACGCGGGTTTGAACATTTTCTCCAGAACGATTATCTCCATACCGGGAATAAAACTCTCAATGGCAGCGATAAGCCCTGCAGGGCCTGCACCAATTATAACCAGTTTAAACTCTTTATTTTCCATTCTTAATACATTATATCAGATTTATTCAATACAAATTATTATAAGGAATTAATTTCATAAGTAACTATTTATTTGACATAAAGTCCGTTTTTGATTAAAATTGACCCATGACTAAAATTGCATTTTCAGGCGTTTCCGGAGGAGGAAAAACATCTCTTCTTAATGAAGTTAAGAAGATAATGTCCCTTAAATATAAAATATCTTCCATCAGCGATACAAATCTGAAAAACCCATTTGATGATGATCTTAAATCAAGCTTCATAAGCCACTTTTTCTATATGACAACACAGATAAATGAAGAGAATATTGAGATGCAGAAAAACCATGATATTCTTTTTTGTGACAGATCCATACTGGATCAGTGGATATTCTGGAAATCATCTCTGAAAGATGTGGAAATGAATGAAAAATTAGATGAAAAATTCATACTCCTCCAAAACCTGTACAAATTCTGGATAAAAACTTATGACCTGACATTTTTAATCCGGATCAACACAGATGAATTTGAAAAAAGAGAGCAGGACACTGAATTCAGGACAAGAAATATAGATCAAATTAAACACACAGAAAATATGTTTCTTGAATCTGCCGGAGAGGATGATCTTAATATCATCGAAATATGGAATACAAATACAATTGATGAAAGTGCCCACAAGATCATTGAATCTATTTCAAATCACGATCTGATCTGATTTTCATGTATTTTTCATTATTATTATTTTTAAATATAAACAAAATTCACTTATAGTTATAATAACGGGGAATATTTTGGATATAAAACTGGCAGGATTTAATATTGATAAGAACCAACTGGATACAGTTGCAGGAAATAAAAAAGAGCTTCTTACTCCTGAGATCTTCAGTGCTGCTTATGCAAGAATTTCCAGGAGTTCAAAAAGTGTTACCGAACTCAGGAAAGAAGCATTAAGTGATGTCGAAAAAGCCAGAATATCAAATAAAAAGATCATTTTCGGAATGGGCCACCATTCAGTTGCGGAACATGCAGTATTCAATTTTGATGTTATAGGATTATCAAGGCTTGCGCTTGAGGAACTGGAACGATTCAGGCTTGTCTCATATACGGAAAAATCACAAAGATATGTAACTCTTAAAGGTGATTTTATAATTCCACCTGAAATAAAAGGTGGTACGGATGAGAAAAAATTTCTGCAGATTATAGAGAAACAGAATTCTTTTTACAATAAATCTTATTTAATCCTCAAAGATCTTGTTTTCAGTGAAAACAGGGAACTGGCTCTTGATAAAAAAAATAAAAGCCTGCTTGAAGGCTGGGCAAAAGAAGATGCCAGATATATTCTTTCTCTGGCAACAGCAGGCCAGGTTGGATTAACTATCAATGCAAGGAATCTTGAGCATCTTTTCAGACATTTTTCGCTTAGTGACTTTGAAGAGGTCAAAAACGCCGGTAAAAAAATGTATGAAATTACAGAAAAAATTGCCCCATCTATCTTATTATTTCCTGAGCCTTCTAAATTTGAAAAGAATATTGTGTCGGGGTTTAAAGAAAATTTTAAATATAAGAAAAAAAAAGCAGTATCAAAAGATCCGGTTATATTAGATTATGATAAAAATGGTGATGACCTCATTCTTGCATCTTATTTTGCTTTGGAAAATTCTATTGATTTTTCTGAGGCCTTTAACTATGTTAAAAATTTAAGTAAAGAAAAAAAGGGATCGATCTACAAGGATCTTTTCAAAAATATGGAATTTTTTGATTTCACCCCCCGTAATTTTGAAATTCCGGATATAACATTTCAGGCTGTAGTAAGTGCTTCAAATTTTGCACAATTAAAAAGACACAGGATGGCGACATTACTGACAGGAAATTACAGGATCGATCTTGGGAACAAAGTTCCTGAAAATATTAGTAAAGCAGGATTGGATAAGGAATTTTTAGAAATTATAAATGAGACAAATAATGTTTACTTCAACCTTCAAAAAAAATATGGCAATTCAGCCAATTATGTTTTAACTAACTCACATATGCGCCAGGTTATAATGAAAATGAACATGAGGGAAATCTATCACTTCATAAGACTGAGAAGTGATAATCATGCACAATGGGATATTAAAGAGTTGGCGGATAAACTTTTAGATGAGATCAGGAAAATATTACCTCTTTCATCCATGCTTTTATGCGGGAAGGATAGTTTTGATAAAAATTTTGAAAATATTTATAATAAAAATCCGGAATTTACAATTTAGGAGAATTTAAATGGAAGACAAATCCTTTAATCCCTTTAAAATGGCACAACAACAGTTTGATGAAATAGCTGAAAAACTGGGTCTTGAAAAGGGTACAAAAGAGTTTCTGAGAACACCTCAACGTGAATATCATTTTACTATCCCTGTAAAAATGGATGACGGATCAACACAAGTATTTCAGGGATTCAGAGTACAGCACAATGATGCAAAAGGCCCCTGTAAAGGTGGAATTCGCTTTCATCCCCAGGAAACGATCAATACTGTAAAAGCACTGGCCACCTGGATGACATGGAAGTGTGCTGTTGTGGACATACCGCTTGGAGGAGGGAAAGGGGGAGTTATTTGTGATCCTCACAATCTTTCCATGAGAGAGCAGGAACAGATCTGCCGTGGATGGGTTCGCCAGGTTGCAAGAAATATTGGCCCTCTCCAGGATATTCCTGCTCCTGATGTAATGACAAATGCCCAGCATATGCTCTGGATGATGGATGAGTATGAAAAAATAAACGGTTATAAATTTCCGGGAATGATAACTGGAAAACCTGTTGGTATGGGTGGATCGCTTGGAAGAACTGAAGCTACAGGTTATGGAGTTATTTATACTCTTAGAGAGGCAATGAAATCCTTAAAAGTGGACATAAAGAATACAACTGCTTCATTCCAGGGTTTTGGTAATGTTTCCCAGTATGCAATTGAGCTCTTTCATAAGTATGGAGGCAGGGCAATTTCAGTTTCAAGCTGGGATCAGGAAGATCAGACATCTTATACATTTCTAAAAGAAGATGGAATTGACCTTGAAAAATTACTTTCAATTACCAATAAGTTCGGTGGTATAGATAAAATAAAAGCAAAAGAGCTTGGTTATAAAGTTCTCCCCGGTGATAAATGGATAGAGCAGGATGTTGATATTCTTATCCCTGCAGCCCTGGAAAATCAGATCAATGAAAAAACTGTTGCTAATATCTCTACAAGGGTAAAATTTATTTCCGAGGGGGCAAACGGGCCCACAACTCCTGAAGCAGATAAAGTTCTTGATGAGAAGGGTATTTTTGTAATACCGGACTTTCTGGCTAATGCCGGAGGAGTAACCTGCAGCTATTTTGAACAGATCCAGGGTAATATGAACTTTTACTGGACAAAGGAAGAAGTTCTGGAAAAACTTGATAATATAATGACAAATGCATTCTACTCAGTTTATAACCTTTCAAAAAAGAGAGGTATATATATGAGAGATGCTGCATATATGATCGCAATATCAAGAGTAGCTGAAGCCAGTAAACTAAGAGGATGGGTATAAATATTTTATTTTTATAATATAGAAAATAAATATGAAAGATAAAAGGCCCGAATGGAGGATTATTCTCGATACACTTGAGAAGCTTGATGTAGTCCTCCTGAATAGAATTCTCCGGAGAATGATCTATTATCTTTTTAAACTTAATGTTAAAGAGATTTCCGAACTTATCATGAAACTTGAACCTGCGAAAATCCATGGAGAAACAGTCATCAGCAATGACTCTATCTACTCGAACATGCCTAATCCGAAGATTGATATCAAAACACTGAGACAGTTTACAGAAAAAGTATTCCAGATAGCCGGAGATAATATAAAAGATGGAGAAATATCCGAACAGATAAACATCTGGCTTTCCCAGGAAAGAAGCCGATTCCTGTCGATAGCATTCGAAGATGAGAACATCTCTCTTTCAGAAGCAAAAGATACCCTGAACAGATTTATGAAAATCCCCAAGGGAGAACTTTTTATATCTCCTGATGACTTTGTAAATTTAAGAGTTTTGTTGATAAGGAGATTTTTATCTTCAAATCTGAACTATATCAATGTTGCAAAACACTTCATTCTTGTTAAAGATTTCAACAGAATTATAATGAATATAATAGGCCCTTCAAATGGCATTGGAAAACTTGGTGGAAAAAGTGCAGGCCTTATCCTGGGCCATGAAATAATTGAAAGTGAAAAAAATAATATTGATGAATTAAAAGATATAAAAGTCCCGAAAAGCTGGTATATTACAACAGGTACGATAATGGATTTTGTACATTTTAATGCTCTGGAGGAGATAACAAGTTTAAAATACCTGGATACTGAAGAGATAAGGGCAGGATACCCGTATTTAAAACAGCTTTTTAAAAATTCATTTTTTCCTCAGGAGATAATAGAACAGCTGGATAATTTATTAAAATCTATAGGCAACAAACCTATTATAGTAAGATCCTCAAGCCTCCTGGAAGATAGCTTTGATGCGCCATTTTCCGGAAAATATAAAAGCCTTTTTCTTGCAAATAACGGATCTCCCGAAGAGAAGCTTAATGCTCTTCTGGATGCTATTGCAGAGATCTATGCAAGTATATTCGGGCCTGACCCGATCGAATACAGAAAAGAAAAAGGTTTGATCGATTTTCAGGAAAAAATGGGAATCCTTATTCAGGAAGTTGTTGGAAAAAGGATCGGCAAATATTTCTTTCCCACATTTGCCGGAGTTGCATTTTCTAACAATGAGTTCAGGTGGTCTCCCCGGATAAAAAGAGAAGACGGAGTTGTAAGAATGGTTGCAGGCCTTGGTACAAGAGCAGTAGACAGGGTTGGAGATGACTATCCATTCCTTGCTTCACCCGGCCAGCCGGGCCTGAGAGTAAATATTTCATATGAAGATAGAATAAAATATACTCAGAAAAATATTGATGTAATAAACATTGAATCAAATGAGTTCGAAACGGTCAGTGCTGACAGTATCATAAAACAATATGGAAATATGATACCGGGAATTGAACAGATAATCTCTATTGACAGCGGGGATCACCTTTCACCACCCGTAGGAGTGTTATGGGACCCGGAAGAATCTGAATTTGCAATAACATTTGAAAATCTTACGGATAACAAAAATTTCTTAAAGAAGATCAGGAAGATACTTGAAGTTTTGACAAAAGCTTTTAAAAATCCTGTTGACGTAGAATTTGCTTCCGACGGACAAAATTTATTTATTTTACAGTGCAGGCCGCAGATAAGAATCGCAAACTTTGATTCTGTCTCAATTCCGGAAAACCTTGACAAAGAAAAAGTATTAATAAGATCGGATAAGTTTATAACATCAGGCTCAGTTACTGATATTGAATATATTGTTTTTGTCAGGCCTGAAGAATATAACGATCTGAAAAATGAAAAAGATATGAAAAAGGTTGCTCAGATCATTTCACAATTGAATAAAAAACTTGGGAAAAAGAACTTCATCCTTATAGGCCCGGGAAGATGGGGAAGCAGGGGCGACATAAAACTTGGAGTTCCGGTAACTTATAGTGATATATTCAATACGGCAATGTTGATCGAACTTGCCTATAAAAAAGATGGATACACACCTGAATTATCATTCGGCACTCATTTTTTCCAGGATCTTGTAGAATCAAATATTAAATATCTCCCTTTATATCCGGATGAATCCGGTTCTCTATTTAAAAGGGAAAAATTAGATAATGTTCCAAACAGATTATCAGATTTTGTTCCCTCTGATCAGGCCATGGAAAAAACTGTAATGGTTATAGATACAAATGATCTGAAAAAAGGGTCGCTTTTCTCTGTATTAATGGATGAAAACATAAATAAAGCAGTCGGGTTTCTTACATGATCTAACTCTGTTTTTTAAATTATTTTATGCTTTTTCCCAACTTTTTCAAAAGCTGCAATGGCTCTTTTTATATGTTCGGTCGTATGTGCGGCTGATATCTGTACCCTGATCCTGGCCTTTCCTTTGGGAACTACCGGAAAAAAGAATCCAACAACATATATCCCTTCAGAATAAAGGTCTTTGGATATTTCCTGTGCCAATTGTGCATCATTATCAAAATTTCGAAA
The DNA here is from genome assembly GCA_039714255.1 of Acidobacteriota bacterium. Classification (GTDB taxonomy): domain Bacteria; phylum Acidobacteriota; class Aminicenantia; order UBA2199; family UBA2199; genus UBA647. The sequence continues at coordinate 58,868 of JBDLJQ010000008.1, read as the reverse complement.
TAATATGGGAACTATCGGATGTGTTCCTTTAATAATATCAAATCCTTTTTTGGTCATTTCTTCTCTGAAGAACTCAGTATTTTTCATAAGGGTACTTCTGAGATCATCACTTTTTTCCAGAATATCAAAAGCCTCTATTGAAGCTCCTACAATGGCAGGAGCAAGGGTATTGGAAAATAAATAGGGGCGGGATTTTTGTCTGAGTATCTGAATTATCTCTTTTCTACCGGTGGTGAATCCCCCTGATGCACCGCCCATCGCTTTCCCAAGGGTTGAAGTTATAACATCTACTTCTCCAAGTACATCGCAATATTCAACTGCTCCCCTCCCCTTTTTCCCGAGAAAACCTGTAGCATGTGAATCATCGACCATAACCAGTGCATCATATTTTTTTGCCAGTTCAACAATATCTTTCAATTTACCGATATCACCATCCATGGAAAAAACACCGTCTGTGGCAATTAAAATATTCCGTGCAGGTTTCGGCTCTTTTGACAGTCCGGGGCCGTCCCATATATCCATTCCCAGCCTTGCCCTCTTTATTATTTTCTCAAGGTATTCCATGTCCGAATGATCATAGATGAACCTTTTCGCTTTACTAAGCCTTATTCCGTCAATTATACTTGCATGATTGAGAGCATCTGTGATAATTGCGTCTTCCGGGCCCAGTATGGTCTCAAATAATCCTCCGTTTGCATCAAAACATGATGAATACAGAATAGTATCCTCAGTTTCATAAAATTCTGTAATTTTATCCTCAAGTTCCTTATGAATATCCTGGGTACCGCAAATAAACCTTACCGATGAAAGTCCGAATCCGTAATTATCCAATGCTTTTTTTGCTGCATTAATAAGTTCGGGATTATTCGCGAGTCCGAGGTAATTATTTGAACAAAAATTCAACACATTCCTGGATTTATCTCCCATGGGAAAAGAAACATTTATTTCTGCTTTCTGATCGTTATGAATAATTCTCTCATCTTTATATAAACCACTATCTTTAATGTGTTCTAATTCCTGTTGAAAATCATATCTGATCCGTTGATACATATTTACCTCCTTTTTAATTATATCTGACTACTTACCTTATTGACAACCCGGTTTACTTGTTGGGAAGTATATTTTTTAACCTGTTGATCCTTTTTTTTATTATATCATTTCCAGGCATGATTTTGTCACCTTTGCTAAAATTATTCAACGCTTTGTTCAGTTCCCCGAATTGTTCCAGTACAATACCATAATAATAGAACATCTTTCCATTCCACGGTTCTTCATCAGCAGCTTTATCAAAAACAGTTATAATATCCTTTTTCAGTATAACCGGATCAAGTCTCATTTTTATCGCATCCAGATAATACTTAAAAGCATATTTATATTTTTTTATCCTGCTCAATGATGCAGACAAATAGATCAATCCTTTTCTGAAGTTCGGTATTTTATCAACAACATATTGGAAATATTCAGAAGCTTTTAAAGGTTCCCCTGTGTTGAAAAATGCCCTCCCCATAAAAAATGATCCGCTAATTCTGTCAAAATATCTGAAAAGTTTATATTTATATTCCTGATCACCTGTCAGTGCAAACAGGTAGGATAAAGAAAATGGTGATCCCGGTGATTTATCCAGGGCTTTTTTAAACCTTGATATTGCTTCTTCATTATTTCCCTGTTTAACATCAATGATGCCAAGATAATAATCAGGTTGGGAGGAGTGATCAAAATCCCTTTTAAATTTATTGCCATCAGATATAAGCGATTTTAATATATTCCCGGCTTTGTAAAACTTTCCCGCTTCAATTAATAATATTGAATAATTAAATTTTTCAGAAAAATTCATATAATCTTCATTTCTGACAAATCCGGATGAGTATTCTGCAAACCCCGGATAACCAAAATCAAGATAGGCCGGTTGTCTATCCTCAATAAGCCATGGTGTAAATGTCAATGATTCTGCTGCACTTTTTTTTGATTCATCCCATTTGTGCTTATTTCTTAAATTTAAAGCGTTTACCCATTTTTCATGAGATTTCCTGTAACTTTCCCATAGGAAATCCTCTTCATACATAATATTAGTCCTTAAAAAAAGAAAGAAAAAACATAAAACCAGAACCGGAATAATAAAAAGTATTTTTTTTCTATTTTTAATTAGTAAGAAAACTGAACCGGATGCAAAAAAAATAAATAAAGGCAGAACTGCAAATCTTTGCCTGGCAGACACATATCCGGCTACCAAAACTAAAAGTTGTGTAAAAAAGACAATATACTGGGGAAAGTACTTTCTTATTTCCTTCAGGTTTAGAACAAGGCCCATAATAGCAAATGCTGAAATTATCCAGAAAGGGAAAATCAAATAGAACCTGTTGTTCAAATATTCATGATATAACCATGCTTCAGTTACATCATGTCTGGAATAATCGTGAAAAAAAAATTGTAATTTTATTAACGTAAGTTTTAAAAATCTTTCAGGATGATCAAATATAAAATTTTTAGCTTTATCAGACCAGAAATTATTTACTTCAACAATGGATAGATCCTTTCCTGTAATAGCCCTGGCAAAATCCCTGTATATCTGATGATGAATGTCAGGTCTATTTAGATTTTCATATACCATCTCATCAATAAGAGGAGGATATATAGCGCTCTGGCCGGTTGAGTTAGGATTATTACCTTCAAATAAAATATATCCCGGATTTTGGAAATAAGGGATAAAATTTCCTCCAATATTATAATTCCTGATCCATAGAAATAAGATGGCAACTATCGAAGGTAATAAAAATATTAACACCTGTTTTATGGAGGTTTTTAATCTTTTTCCTGATATCTTTCCTTTATAAATAATAAAAGCAGGTATTATTATCAGTAAAATAAAAAAGTTTGACCTTATCAAAAGGCCGAATGCAAAAAAAAGAGCAGAAATAAAAAGGATAACTGATCTCATTCTATTGTTATCTATAGAGAATCGTGAAAAAAAATATAAAAATCCGGTTAAAAAAAATATCATAAAAGGTTCCGGTTCCATTACTTTTCCATATATGAGAACCTCAGGAAGTATGGAAAAAATAATTGCTCCGGTCAAAGAAATATATAAAGGATAAAACAAGCGAAGCATAAGATATAGCATGGCAGATGTAAATGCCATAAGTAACAGTTGAAATATTTGGATAAAACCTGCCGGGTCATTTATAACAAGTTTAGCAAGAGAATGGATATAGAGATATACAGGGCTGAAGTCAGTGATCCTTTCAGCTGGTAATTCATTTAAGAGGAATAGTTCTGCACCTCTAAGATATTTCTGAAAAACCACACCCTCTTTTATACCGGAATCTGCCAGAAAGTAATTTTGAATTGAAAAAACTATTAAAAAAAGGGAGATAACAATCAGTTTATCCTTTGATATTATTAATTTTCCCATAATTAAATCAGCACACAGTTTTAGTCATTGAAAAAGATGCCAAATTAACTTTTATTTTTCTTTATTATTTTTTTACCCATAAAAATATATAAAAAAAGCAGTTTTAAAAGGACATAAAATGCTCTGACACCATCTTTCCAGTTAACTTTTTTTCCTTCTGCATAGGTCCTGCCATGATAGGATATCCCAATTTCATAAATTCGTAATTTTTTTATCTTAGATAGTTTAAATGTTACTTCCGGCTCAAAACCAAACCTGTTTTCCGTCAGTTTTACATCTTTGATAACATCCGACCTGAAGACCTTATAGCAGGTTTCCATATCTGAAAGATTTAAATTACAAACCATATTTGAGAAAAGTGTCAGGATCTTATTACCCACAAAATGCCAGAAATAAAGTACTCTTCTTGCTTCTGTTGTAAGAAACCTTGAACCATAAACCACATCAGCTCTATTATTTAATATTGGTTCAAGAAGTTTAGGATATTCAGCAGGATCATATTCAAGGTCAGCATCCTGGATTATTATTATATCACCTGTTGCTGCTTCTATCCCCTTCCTCAGGCTATATCCCTTTCCCATATTTTTTTTATTACTTAGAGCCTTTATCCCCATGATTTTTTTTTCATACTCTTTTGCTATCTCTAATGTACCGTCTGATGAATTATCATTAACTATTAATATCTCTTTTTTAATATTTAAAGGGACATTAAGAACATTATCGAGAAGATCTCTAATTGTTTTTTCTTCATTATAAGCTGGTACGATAATACTTAGTTTTTTCATTTATCTTTTTCCCGTCTGATCATTTATATTAAATCTACCATATGAAAAAAAATTTTAAAATAAAAAAGATATCTAAAAATGGATTAAATATTTTTTCATTTCTGAAATTTAATCACTCAGTGGAAATTAAGATATTTCTATTATTCAAAAATATCTGTAAAAAAAATGATCTTCTTCTTAAAATGGGTTAATAAATGTTGATAGCACTCAACAGAGGATGTTACTACGGCATCAACTCCCAGTTCATTTAATCTTTCCTTGTACTTTTTTGTTATTTCTTTTAAAGTATCCTCCATTCCTTTATCTGTTATCCCTGAATAACCGCAACATATCCATGATCTTTCATCAACAAACTGATCTCCGAATTTTTTCAAAAAATATCTCGGCTCCTCTTTTATTCCCAGCATATTGATATTGTACGAAGGGTCATGATACGTAAATTTTTTATTTTTTTCTAAAAAAGAGGTGTTTATCTTCAGATCCCTTAAATGAAGAAATAAAAATTCTGATAGCTCAAATATTTCAACATCTTTAATATCATAAAATTTTTTCAATGTATGAACTTCTCTACCACTGGGTACAACAATATATCTGAACTTATATTTTGAAAAAATTTTCAGGTTCTTCTTCTTTATTTTATTGAATTTCCTTCCCAGGCCCTGCTCTATAAAATGTGAGCCGCAGTACTTTATCTTTTCAGGACTTACAACACTGAACCCTTTCTTTTCAAAAAAAAAATTTATTCCGGAAGTAATTTCAGGGCGGGATTCCTCTGCATAGCATCCCGGAAATAATAGAATATCAAAGTTTAAAGATTTCCCTTTTTTATTTTTTTCATAATTATCAGTTCTTTTTTTCAGTAATATTTTTTTTTTGGTTTTAACTGGATTTAAGTGAAAAATTCCGGCCAGTTTTTTTAAATTTTGAGAACTAACAAAATTAAGTTTAATTTTTGAACTTAAAGATAATTTATTTCCACCGGATATATGATTTCTGAATTTGATCATTAAATCTACGAATTCTACCCCTTTTGAACAATTATGTTCACAACTTCCACACATCAGGCACCTTTCTGTAAATTTCATATTTTCAGGAGAATCAGAAAGAGTTCCATCCATTAAACTTCTGATAATATTTATTTTGCCTCTCGGTGAATCCGGTTCAATTAATTCTGCATTATATATGGGGCAATAATAAAGGCAATTACCGCAATCGGAACACACCGATGTTAATCTGTTAATTTCAATAACATCATTGGTCATATTTAAAATATCCGGAAAAAAATATTATTTCATCAGAAAATTTATCTCATTTTTTATTTTACCGATAACAATTTCCCATGAGAAATATTTTTTTACATACTGGAATCCCTTTTGCCCTTTAATTTTACTTTTTCCCGTTTCCCTGCTTAATTTATAGAAATTGTCTATAAACTGTTCTTTATTTTCATATGAATATCCCCCGTCAGACAACTTTACATGTTCCATCAGGACATTACACTTTTTATTTACAAGAACCGGTGTTTTTTGAGAAAATGATTCAAGTGTCGTAATCGAAAGGCTTTCCAATGGTGACGGTTGAATTGAAAATAAAGCGGCTTTAAAAGCTGATAGTTTCTCTTCTTCACTTACAAATCCTACATATTTTATCCCGTCTTCATCGGGTATATCCATAAGCTTTTTTCCCATCAGAACAAGGTCCACTACACTTTTTTTTCTGATCTCCCTGAAAGCTTCAAACACAACTTCAAGGCCTTTTCCTTTCTCTATTCTCCCTGCATACATTATAAAAGGAGCAACTATTCTGAATTTTTTTCTAAAAAGGGTTTCATCTGTATTTTCCATAATATCAACACCGGTTCGGAGAAGGTTCATTCTCCCCGGAGGATTAAATTTATTTTTTATAAAATTCATTTCTGCATCGGTCAAAAAGAAAAAGGAATCAGGGCGTTTAAATACTTTATTCATTATATCAAGATGGATAGGTAATTCATCATGGGCTGTGGGAAACATAATCACCGGTTTTTTTATAAGTTCCATTCCTTTTACAGTTGTGTAATAAAGATATGTAAAGAAAATAAAGAGATCATAATTATCCTGCTCTTTTTCCATATCCTTTAATAAGCCCGGAGCTAATGGCCCCTGCTTATCTATCCATTGGACCTCTTCACTTTTTTCCTTTTGATCCTTTTGGAAAAAACTTTCCGAATATCTGTTAAAACTTTCTATATCTCTTGTTTGTTCTACATCAAACCGTCTTATTTCCACCCCTTTAAGAATAGAACCACCCTCTTTATAATGGGGTTTCCAGGTTATATAATCTTTAGCGGTTGTAGTAAAAACGGTCAGGTCAAACCCTGATGAATTCAATCGCTCTGCAATACTACGGGCTAATGTTTCTGCTCCACCTAACACATCTATGCCATATCTCTGTACCACAACTCCAATTTTTATCATTATTCACACCTTTTGTAATAAAGCTAAAAGATTCCCGGGATTCGATTCCAATTGATATTCCTCTGATCTTTCCCCTGCCGAATCTTTCAGTTTTTTATTCAAAACATTGTCATTTAAAACCTTTTCAAGTAAAAATGCTATCTTCTTAAAATCTTTTTTTTCCATAACTATTCCCGACCCTCCAAGGGTCTCTTTCACAGCACCCGCATTGTATGCAACAACCGGAATATTGAAAAATGAACTCTCTATTAAAGGGAGGCAAAACCCTTCATGTTCACTCATTGACAAAAAAACGTCTCCGGCTCTGTAAACTGACAATAATTCATTAAAGGGGATATGGCCGGTAAAAACAAGATCTGAAGAATTGATCTCCAGGCCTGATACAAGCTTTCTAATGGAATTATAATACTCTGGTACATTATCGGTTTTTCCTGCAATAATAAGCCGTATGGAACCGGAAATATTATTTTTATATAAGTGGAGAATTTTTATAAGATCTTCTATCTTTTTATTCGGAGTTATCCTTCCAACAAATATTATATTCTTCCGGCCATCATTAAAAATGTCAAAATAACCTTTACTATGCATTCCCATATATGTATCTCTGGAGATCATAACAGGAAATCTTTTTATATTATTGTATCCCAGTTCATTTAATTCTTTTCCATTATAATATGAATCTGCTATTGCAAGATCAAAAGTTTCTGATAAAGATATCAACTCCTCTCTCCCCTTTATTGTTGAACGGACAAGATGTGTTGAAAAATCAGTAAAAAAATGTGATGGTGTTATATTATGGTAAACGATAACTTTTTTTCCTTTTATTTTCAAAAAATATTCTGTTAATGGAGAAGCAATTGAAAAATGATATATTTTTATGGAATTTTTTACCTCAGTATAATCATTAAAACTTATTGATTTATCTACAAGCTTGTCATCTATCGTAATAGCAATAATTCTGCTTTCTATCCCTTTTTTCAGAAGAAATTCATGAAACCTTAATACCGAATTGCCAACAGCATCACCATAATGAAAACCCGACAAAAATTGTTCAATTATCATATGTATTGAGTTATATTTTTTTCAGAATATTTAACAGTTTTTCAGGATTGGAAGATTCTTTATAGATGTTTAACTTATTCTGTCCAGACTTTAACAGATCATTCCTTAATTTTTCATTTCCTATTACATACTCCAGTGTTCCGGCTGTAAGTTCAGGGTCCTTATCTGATAAAATGATACCTCCATCACCCACAGTTTCATTAATAGCGCCTGCTCCATATGCAACAACAGGGACACCCATTTTAAAGCTTTCAATTACCGGCAGGCAGAATCCTTCATGTTCACTTACGGATAAATAAACATCAGAGGCTTTGTAAACAGAGAGGAATTCATCAAATTTTATATGGCCGGTAAAGATTATATCCTCTGAGGTAAGATAAAAACGGGAAGCAAGATCTCTTACAGCAAAAAAATATCTGGGTACAGATTCAATATTACCTGCAATTATAAGGCGGATAGAAGGAGATAAATACTTTTTATAGAAAAAAAGCATTTTCACAGCATCTTCAAGTTTTTTATTTGGGGCGACCCGGCCTACACATAAAATGTTTTTTCTTTCATCTTTGATAAGATTATAAAATCCCCGGCTATACTTTTTGTCATAGTCTTTCAGGTCAATAATAAGCGGGAACACAGTGGCGTTTTTAAACCCCAATTCTTCTAGATCAGATACGTTATATTTTGATACCCCTATCGAAAGGTCGAAACAATCTTTCAACTTTTCCAGATGCTTTCTTCCCTCTTCTGTAAACCCGGTTAAAAATGAAGAATAGTCGGCAAAAAAATGAGAAGGAGTAATATTATGATAGATCATAACTTTTTTCCCTTTAACATTCAGGAAAAAATCTGTTAGTAAAGACGGAATAGCAAAGTGAAGGATTTTTAACGATGATCTGTCTTCCTTATAATCTTTAAACAGAATTACTTTATCCCTCATGCTTTTATCACTGGTCAGGGATATCAGCCTGCTCTCGATTCCCGAGTCCAGTAAAAAATTATGGAAAGCAAGAGCAGAATTACTTGTGGCATCACCATAATGGAATGCAGGTAAAAATTGTTCGATTATCATACTTATTTTTATCAGAAATTTAAAAAAGGGTCAATACAAATTATATCTCAGGAAAAATCATTCTACAATAAATAATTTCCCCTGAGGTTCAACAGATGAATTTTCCTCTACAAAGATCTTTTTTATTTTCCCTTTTTTTGGAGATTTGATCTCATTTTCCATTTTCATTGCTTCCAGCACAACTATTCCTTCTCCATTCTCAACTTCATCACCATCATTTTTTAATATTTTTTTGATCTGCCCGGGAAGAGGTGACTTTATAAGAACTTCACCTTCAATATCAAAACCTCCCCTTTTTTTCCTGACAGAGCCGTCTTTGATTTTAAAACTTCTCCCTTTAAAGAATACACAATGACCTTCACCTGATTTGTCAACAAAAACATCATAAACCCTGTTTTCACTGTCAATAATAATAAAATTCCTTCCCCATATCTTTTTAACTCTGTAAGTTGATGTATTATCTCCAATTGTAAATTCATAAGTTTCTTCATTATTATTGATATCTATCTCTTTCTTTTTTCCGTCAATATCAAGATTAAATCTCATCAAAACCTCCTCATGGTTTTCATTCTTCCATAAGTTTTCCAGCCGCAGTCATCGGATTGATCCTCTTTTTTATTATTTCCATTATTTCCATTATTTTCCAGAGTCCTGATACCTGAAGCAAGGAGTGCAATATTTTCAAATTCCACGGGATTTTCAACTTTTTTACTTTCAATTCTTTCTATCAAATTTGTAGTATAGTTCCCCGATAGAAACTCCTTATTCTCCAGGATTTGGAGAAAGTACGGGATTGATGTTTTTATTCCTGCTATCCTGTATTCGAACAAAGCTCTTTTCATTCTGTTTATAGCTTCTTCACGGGTTCGTCCCCAGGTAACAAGTTTGGAAATAAGAGGATCATAAAAAATTGGAACCTCAAATCCTTCGTAAACGCCGGTATCATCACGTACTCCTATACCACCTGCAGGCGGGACATATTCAATGATCTTTCCCGGAGAAGGGGCAAAATTATTAAAGGGGTCTTCCGCATAAATACGACATTCAAGTGAAGAACCCCTGGGTTTTATATCTTCCTGCTTAAAGTTCAGTTTTTCACCGGATGCGATCCTGATCTGTTCTTTAACAAGATCTATCCCGGTTACCATTTCAGTTATGGGATGTTCAACCTGAAGACGGGTATTCATTTCAAGAAAATAGAAATTCTGATCTTTATCCACAATGAATTCAACAGTACCCGCATTTTTATATTTAACGGCTTCAGCAGCTTTTACCGCTATCTCACCCATCTTTTTTCTTACTTCATCAGTGATAAAAGGAGACGGTGTCTCTTCTATTATTTTTTGATATCTTCTTTGAACTGAACATTCTCTTTCTCCAAGATATACCGTATTTCCAAAATTATCGGCCAGGATCTGTATCTCGACATGATGAGGTTCCTGAATATACTTTTCAACATAGACACTGTCATCTCCAAAGCTGGAGAGAGCCTCAGATCTTGCCCTGTTAAATGCTTCTTCCAGGTCTTCAGGCTTATCAACACGCCTCATACCTTTACCCCCGCCTCCTGCAGACGCCTTTAATAATAAAGGGAATCCAATATCTTTAACAGCACTGCTTAATTCAGATGCATCTTTTAAAGGATCCACAGTGCCGGGAACAACCGGGACACCTGCTTTTCTCATTATATCCCTGGATAAAGTTTTTGACCCCATTTTAATGATTGCTTCCGGGGAAGGCCCGATAAATATCAGGCCGGACTCTTCAACCTTTCTGGCAAAATCTGCATTTTCAGCCAGGAATCCATATCCGGGGTGTATTGCATCTGAACCGCTTCTTTTAGCCACTTCAATTACCTTTTCAGCAATAAGGTAACTTTTCGAAGATGGAGATTCACCGATGTAATAAGCTTCATCTGCAAGCCTGACTGCCAGTGATAATTGATCTGCATCAGAATACACTACCACAGGCGATAATTCCATTTCACGTATACCTCTGATGATCCTGACAGCTATCTCACCCCTGTTAGCAATGAGTATTTTTTTTATTTTGCCCATTTTTTCTCCGTTTTTTTTAAAATGAAATTAAGTTTTTTAACATTTTTTGTATGATCACAGAGGAATATTCCCATGCTTTTTTGGTGGGTTCTCATCCCTTTTATCCTTTATTAATTCCAGGCCGTTGATCAGTTTCGGACGCAATGTATCCGGAATGATAACTTCATCAATATATCCTTTATTTGCAGCAATATAAGGATTTGCAAAGAGCTCTCTGTATTCTCTTTCTTTTTCTTCTGTTGCTTTAGCAGAATCTTCAGCTTCCTGGATCTCTTTCCTGTTAATTATTTCAACTGCTCCTCTCGGCCCCATAACCGCGATCTCAGCACCGGGGAATGCATAGTTGAGGTCTGTTCTTATATGCTTTGATCCCATGACACAATAAGCACCGCCATAAGCTTTCCTTGTAATCACTGTTATCTTTGGGACAGTGGCCTCGGCAAATGCATAAAGTAATTTTGCCCCATGCCTTATTATGCCCCCAAACTCCTGCTGGGTCCCGGGCAAAAATCCGGGAACATCTTCAAAAATAATAAGAGGAATATTAAAAGCATCACAAAACCTTACAAACCTTGCCCCTTTTACTGAAGCATCTATATCAAGAGCTCCTGCAAGGTGCATAGGCTGATTAGCTACAATCCCTACAGAACGCCCGCCCAATCTTGCAAACCCGATTATAATATTTTTAGCAAAATGTTCTGCAACTTCAAAAAAATAATTATCATCAACCGCAAGTTTTATAACATCCCTTATATCATAACTCAGGTTAGGATTATCAGGAACCAGTGTGTTCAGTTTTTTTTCTATACGGTCTAAAGGATCACTGGTAGGTTTGAAAGGAGGATCAGCCATATTGTTATCGGGAATAAAGGAATGGAGCTCCTTTATTATTTCAAGGGTATCTTCATCATCTTCACCTGCAAAATGGGCAACACCTGAAACAGAATTGTGAGTATCCGCCCCACCCAATTCTTCTTTTGTCACATCTTCATTTGTTACGGTCTTTATTACATCGGGCCCTGTTATGAACATATAAGAACTTTTTTTTGTCATAATAACAAAATCAGTTATTGCGGGAGAATATACTGCTCCACCGGCAGATGGCCCCATGATTGAAGAGATCTGGGGAATAACTCCTGAAGACATTACATTACGGAGAAAAATATCAGCATATCCTGCAAGGCTTTCCACACCTTCCTGTATCCTTGCGCCGCCGGAATCATTCAGGCCTAACAGAGGTTTTCCATTCTTAAGTGCCATATCCATAATTTTTACGATCTTTTGTGCATTTGCTCCTGAAAGAGAACCACCGAATACGGTGAAATCCTGTGCAAAAACAAAAACCTTCCTTCCATTCAATTCTCCATGGCCTGTTACAAACCCGTCCCCATAGATCCTTTTTTTATCCATACCGAATTTAATATTGTCAGACAATACAAGTTTATCAATCTCACGAAAAGTTCCAGGATCAAGTAAATACTCTATCCTTTCCCTTGCAGTCATTTTATTACTTTCATGCTGTTTTTTTATCCTGTCTTCTCCACCGCCCATTTCTGCGGCTTTCATTTTTCCCTCTAGATTTTTGATCTTTTCTTCAAGTGACATTTTAAAACTCCTGTGGATATAAATAGACAATTCACGTTTTTTTGTCAAATAAGTTTAAACTTAAACAAATAAATGTCTGGTTCTTATTTAATGTTTGTAAGTGAATCGATCTTTACAGGTTTCAGCGGAGGACGATTTGTAAATGGTTCAGTTTCACTACTATCAGCTTTATTCAGGCTATTCAGAAGGTCATAAATTATCGGGCCGCATGTTCTCCCCTGGCAATTACCCATTCCGGCTCTTATCGATGTTTTTAATGCCGATGGAGTGGTAAATCCATCATCAATAGAATTCCTGATCTCTTCCATAGTTACATCTTCACATCTGCAAATAACAGTTTCATCCTGAATATTTAATATTTCCTCTTCCCTTATACCGTACAATGTATTAAAAAAATGTGAAAACTGTAAGTGATTTTTCCTTTCCCTGTAAAGATTTCTTAACTTTTTATTGTATTCTTCATTACTTATCAGCCCGAACTTATTTAAAATTGAGAAGGATGCAGTTTCACCTTCATTAATTGATTTTAATGCACCACCAATTCCTGTTGGTTCTCCGGCACAATAAAGACTTTTTTTGGAAGTTTCCATATTATCATTTACATCAACTACCCATCCCCCGAGAGATCTTGAATATGATATATTGCATCCTGCAAGGTAAGGTAATTCTATATTAGGAGTAAATCCTGAACCTACTGCAAGTGCTTCTGTTTTTACTATTTTTTCTTTACCTGTAATAAATTTTCCTTTCTTATCCTTTTTTCCCAAAACTAACTCTTCAAGATATTTCCCGCCTCTGGCTTCAATAATTCCCGATCTATGATGCAAAGGGACTCCTGACAAAATAATTTTACTTAGATATCTCATACCTTCTGATATTTTTGAAAAATAGTGAATTAATGAAGGAAAGAGTTTTATTTTTTCCAGCATTGGTGTTGATTCATGTATTGATAATACATTTCCACCGTTTTTCAGGATTTCATATGCTGCAGAAAAAAGAAATAACCCGGAACCGGCAACTACAATGTTTTTTGCCGGCAGGATACCGGAACTCTTCATAAGTACCTGGGACATTCCTGTAGAAAATATACCAGGCAGGGTCCAGCCCTTAAAAGGGAGAAACCTTTCTCTTGCACCGGTTGCAAAGATAATGGCCTCAAAATTAAAAGATTTTACCTCTTTTTTTTCAATCTCAACCAGTATCTCATTTTTGTCATAAATTCCGATAACAGATGAATTGTTCAGTATATTGATATCTTTATTTTCTATACCTTTAATAAACCTGATCCCTGCTTTTTTTATATAATCCGGTTTATAACTCTTATTAGAACCCAATTCTCCAGGAATTGATCTTAACAGCTGTCCTCCAACATGAATATTCTCATCGATCATTAATACAGAAAGCCCCTTACCGGAAAACTGATTGGCTGCAACAATTCCGGAGAAACCACTTCCCACAATAATGACATTATATTTTTTATTCATCTGTAATTATCTCCATCCCATTCTCTACAGAATACATACATGCCCTGAGGTTAGGTTTTCCGTTAATAGTGACAAGACATTCAAAGCAGACCCCCATTCCACAGAAACCACCCCGGTACTCTTTTTTCACCGCACTTTTCTTCAATGATTTATAGCCGGCAGCGATCAAAGCAGCCAGTAATGATTCCCCTTTATAAGCAGATACCACTGATCCATTAACAATAAGCTCAACTTTTTCTTTTCTTTCTACTGAATTAATTCTTAGTTCATCCATCATGACCTCAAAGGATAATATTTACATTTAACTCAATATAAAGTCAAGCAACCCAAAGGATACCGCAGAACCCGCTAAAGAGATAACCGGTTGCGCCATTATATCTAATTCATAGCGACCAACAGGTACCAGCCGCCATGTAAAGCCTGATGATATTGACAGAACAGTTCTTTCGATATAAAATCATGCTTAATAAGAAATGTCAGATCCGGTAAAAATCAAATTAATAAACTTTTTTTAACAAATTTGAGTATACATAATCTGGGAAATAATCAGATTCAGGAGTATAAATGAAAAGAGGAATTCTTGTAACACTTCTTGTGATTACAATAGTAGTGATAGTTATTGTATTAATAGGAGGATATTTATATTATCAGATCAACAGGGAACCATTTATTCCGGAAAACTCTTTCCTTAAGATCCATGCGGGTGGGCAGATCATAGACAATGATTCTTCACCACTTTCAAAAAAAACAACCTTAAGAGACCTCTGGTATCATATAAAAAGAGCAAAGAAAGACGATAGAATCAAAGGAATATTATTAAAAATATCATACATGGAGACAGGTTTTGCAAAGGTTGACGATATTGGCAGATTAATTAAAGATTTCCGTAAAAGCGGGAAAAAGGTATATGCATTCATTGAAAATGGTGGTTTAAGAGAATATCAACTTGCTACTTATGCAGACAAAATATTTGCATATAAACGGGGAAGCCTGACACTAAACGGACTGGCAGCCCACGCTTTATTTCTTAAGAATTCTCTCTCCAAATTAGGGATAAAGGCTGACTTTATAAACATCGGTTCATATAAGACCGGACCTAATATTTTTACAAAAGAAAAACTTACCGATGTACATAAAGAGTCTCTGGAATCACTGGTATATGACATTTATGATTCATCGATAAGGATTATTTCTGAAAACAGGAATATAAAACCTGAAAAAATAAAAAATATAATTGAAGATTTTACAATTGACGGAAAAAGATACCTGAAGGAAAAATTTATTGACGGACTTGTATATGAAGATGAAGTTTTGAAAGAAAAGAATATAAAGACGGTCAGTTTTCCGGTTTATAAAGAAACCTCATCCCCACTGCCCTATAAGGGAAAGGACAAAATAGCTGTTATTTTTGCCCAGGGTGAAATTCATACAGGAGCAAGCGGTGGAAAATCAATTTTTGGCGGAGAGATCCTGGGGTCTGATACTCTTGTAAGGTATCTAAGAAGCGCAAGAAAAAATAAATCTGTTAAAGGAGTAGTACTCAGAGTTGACAGCCCGGGAGGGTCTCCATTTGCATCCGATATAATAAGGCATGAATCTGAACTTTTGATCAAAGAAAAACCTCTTGTTATTTCAATGGGTGATGTGGCTGCATCAGGCGGTTATATGATATCTTTATCATCTTCAAAGATATTATCTCTTCCACAAACAATTACAGGATCAATTGGAGTCTATGGTGGAAAATTTGTCCTTAAAGGATTTTATGACAAGATCGGAGTTAACAAGGAGATAATCAAAACTTCAAAATTTGCAGATTTTTTCTCTGATTATAAAGAGTTTACTATTGAACAAAGAGAGAAATATAAGAATTTTATGCAGTATATTTATGACTTCTTCCTTGAAGAAACATCAAAAACCAGAAAAATGAAAATTGAAGACGTTAAAAAAGTTGCAGAAGGGAGAGTATGGTCGGGAACAAAAGCACTGAATAAAAATCTGGTAGATCAAATAGGCGGAATAAGCGAAGCAATAGAAGAAGCCAGAAAACTTGCAAAAATTGATCAGAAAGACGATTTTGGTATCCGTATATACCCGATAAAACGATCATTTATAGACTATCTGATGGAAATGTTAAGCTCACAATCCAATGGAATAACTTCTTCAATAAAGATCGGCCTGGATCGTTACGAAAATTTTTTCCCGGCCATGATAGTTCCTTTTAAAATTGTAATAGATTAAAATATTCCGGGAATAAAAATTGTTGAAAATTCAATATGAGAAAATCCTATCTGCAGATTCTTTAAACAGGATCAGAACACATCTGGAAAAAGACGGCCTAATAATATATCCTACCGATACACTTTATGGTATAGGGTGCAACTTTTATTCAATAAAAGCCCAGAATAAGATCGACATCATCAAAGCAAGGCATGATATGCCCTATTCGGTTGCTATATCCGGTCTGGATATGTTAAAAGAGATAGTGGATGATATTCCTGAATTATTCAATAAATTCTATAAAGAGATGCTTCCGGGTAAATTCACTTTCCTTATGGGCCCGGCAAGATCAGTTGATAAAAAACTTATAAAAAACAGCATCAGGATCGGTATCAGGATTCCCGATATTCCCAATATTATAAAGATGATCAGATATCTTGGATTCCCTGTTATATCAACTTCAGTAAACAGGTCAGGGCAGATATCAATGAATTCACCTGATGAAATAGAAATGTTCCTGAAAAAAGAAATATCTATCCCATTATCTGATCTGTTATTTGTTGATAAAGGTGTTTTGCCTGTTTCGAAAGGATCAACAATAGTAGATTTTTCCGGAAAAGATATTGATCTTATCCGAAAAGGAGATGATTTTTCCAAATTTAAAAAATTTCTAAAGAGAATTAATTCAGGCCGGATCTAAATTCATTAAGTTTCATTTTTAGTTTTTTTGTAATAATATTATCTTCTTTTTTTTTCCCGTAAAGATATTCAAGCTTTTCATATATTTCTTTTGAAATCCTTTTATCTTTTTTTTCAAAAATTTTCGCTTTTATCCACAATGCAGGTATATATTTATCACTGAATTGCAGACACTTTTCAACCTCGGAAAGACTCTCATCCTCATCTCCATTCCTTAACAGAAATTTCGCATATTCAGTATGAAAATATTGATAATTATATAGAGTTATCCAGTATGATAATTGTGTTTTCATTTCAAGCAGCTTTTTAAAAGATTTATCTGCTTTTTTTAATTTTCCCTCTTTTTCATAGATCAATGCCTTAAGATGAAGATAGTACTTAAGAGGCTTTGAATAATTTCTTTTGCTTAAATTATAGTTATTAACAAGAGATTCAAGCCACTTTAATTCTTTATTATACTCTTCCTTTTTTCCCAGTTCCAGGAATATGATTCCTTTAAGCCAGTGTGCTTCAGATGAATTACTATTAATATCCCCGGAGTCAAAATTTTTAAGAGACATTTCAACAAATTCCATCCCTTTTTTAAGATCACCTTTTTTGTATTCAATTAATGCCATTTTTGCATATGCATTTCCATAATCACCGGAAGTGTTCGTAAGGCTAATGTAATCATCAATAGATTCAAAACTATCCCCGAATCTTCCTTTAAGAAAATAAATATCAGCCAGGGTCATGAAAGCCCAATATGTACCAGAACGATCCTTTATTACGGCAGTTCGTTTTGATGCCTCTGCAGATAAAAGTTCTCCCGACATAAAATATCCATCGCCAAGAGAGTCAAATGAGTTTGCTGAATTATCAAGGTTCCTGTAAGATTCAAATAATTCGATAGCTTTTATATGATCCCCCATATAAGAGTAACAATATCCAAGATGATTTATTGCATTAGAATATTTATTGTCAATTTCAATTGCTTTACTATAATAGATAGCTGCATTTTCACCGTTGCCATGGTGAAAATATGCTTCCCCAAGCTCATAAAAGGCAGTTTTGGAAAGAACGTTTTTTTCCTTTAATTCTTCCAGATATTTTATTTCACTGTCAAAATCGAAATCAAGCCTGGCTTTAAGTGAAAGTATTTTAAGCCGGATCGTATCTGTTAATTTAGAGATATATGGTACTATTTCATTCAACATTTTTTTTGCAAGGATCCTGTCGCCATTGAAATAATAGAGGCTTGCAAGATAATATTTTGAAGCAATAAGTTTCTCTGACATAAGAAAATATTTTTCAGCTTTTTTTATTTCAAATCTTTTAAAATAATTATATCCTCTGAAAAAATCTGAAAAACTATCCCAGTTTCTTCCGAATACATCACTAATATTTTTGATATCAACGACATTTTCATACTCTGAATTGATCTTATTGTGAACCCTTTTTGTCAATGTATCTATCTGGTGACTAAGGATCGAATCCTGATCTTCCAGCCCCGGTACTGTTATAGAAAATTTTTTATTATTTTGATGAGAAATAAGGACAGCATCAAAATTATATATATTTCCTATTTTTGTTATACCACCCTTTAATTCATAGTAAATTTTAAACTTATCTATCAGGTCCGGAAATGAATTTTCAGGATTTTCAACTTTCCCCACCGATCTGAGGGTTGTTTTATCAATGATACTGAACAACCTGAACTGCCCGAACGATTCTCTTAAAAGAAAATCGATCTTTTCCTTTAAAGCTTCGGAATTACTTCCTTCAAATTTATGAAGATAAATATAAAATTTTTGAGGAACACTGATATCTTTATTATCAATGGATTTTTTTATTAATAAAAAAGCAGTGAATAAAAGTAGTAAAACAGAGAAGAAAATTGAAACCTTTTTTGCATAACTTTTCCTGGTAGACACCAGTGGCATCGTTTTTGCTTTAATCTTTTTTATCCTGTTAACAAGTTCTCCCAGATCCTCAAAGTCAGAAGTTTTTTTAACTTCTTTAAGGATCTCTTTCCTCTCGGAGAAATCAATTATTTCTGTTTTCCCGTTCATATTTTTTTTTTCTTTTTTAGATAATCTTTGTTCTTTAATTTTGATCAATTTTTCCCGGAGTACGGAAAAATCCTCATGTCTGCCTCCCTTATCTTTTGAAAGAGTTTTTTTTATTACAGCTCTCAGATCATCAGGAGTGTTCTTTGTAAAAGATACTTCCTTGTTCAGAACATTGTAAAGGGTTGTTATCTGTTCATTATCAAAAAACGGGTTGGTTCTTTCTATAATTTCATAAAATAATATACCGAATGAAAAAATATCACTCCTGTTATCAAGAGCTTCGCCTTTAGCCTGTTCCGGGGACATATAAGAAACTGTTCCCATCACAATACCTTTTTCGGTTAAATTCGAATCAACCATGCCACTCTTTTTCTGAAATGATTTATCCCTGAATTTTGCAAGTCCAAAATCAAGGATTTTAAC
This sequence comes from Acidobacteriota bacterium, assembly GCA_039714255.1. GTDB lineage: Bacteria > Acidobacteriota > Aminicenantia > UBA2199 > UBA2199 > UBA647. Next base: position 39,551 of record JBDLJQ010000008.1, on the reverse strand, counting down.
TTCCCCCTTTTTGTTTACCATTATATTTGCAGGTTTAAGATCACGGTGGATAATTCCTTTTGAATGGGCTTCGATCATTCCATCACATATCTGTATAGCAATCTCAAGGATCTTATTAATGCTCAAATCTTTATATTTGATTATGTTATCAAGCGTAACTCCATCTATATACTGCATTACTATGTAGTCTTTATTTTCCTCTTCATATATTTCATAAATGGGACAAATATTGGAGTGTTCCAGCTGGGATGCAGTTTGAGCCTCTCTCAGAAACCTCATCTTTGATTCAGGGTCAGCGAGGGAATCTGTTGATATACTTTTGATAGCAACTATCCTTTTAAGTTTAATATCTTCAGCAAGAAATATTTCCCCCATCCCGCCTTTTCCCAACATTTTCAGTATCTTAAACCGGTTATTAATGATCAGATGTTCTTCATTTTTATTAATAAATGAAGTTATTTCAGTTACTGAATTCGATTCTTTTTTGTCCATCACCAGATTCCCTGTTCTTTTTATGAAATTCTAACAAAAAATTTAATTCTTTGCTACTAATGAAATGAGTAAAAATAATTATTGTATTTGAAATTTACATTTAGTATATTCAATTATATAATAAAAGATGAAAATCGCAGTAGATGCATCACAACTTAACTCGACTTATACCGGCGTGGGAAGATATCTCTATAATCTTCTGAAAAAACTTGCTCCCCTGGATTATGATATTAAATATACACTATTATTAAGTTCTGATGCAGAATTTGATCTGGATTTTAAAAACATTGAAAAAATTATACTAAAAACAGATAGGGGCAACTTATACTGGCAGAATTTTATCCTTAATAAAGAATTAAAAAATGGAAATTATGATTTTCTGTGGTCCCCTAATTACTATTCACCGCTTTTTTACAGGGGCAGATCCATTCTTTCCGTGCACGATGTTTCGTGGAAAGCATTACCCGATAATTATTCATTCCCAAACAGAATGATCCGGGAAATACTATCCAGGTACAGTTTAAAAAAAGCTTCAATAGTTTTTACCCTTTCTGAATTTTCAAAAAGTGAAATAATAAAATATTACGGAACCGACCCTTCAATTATTGATGTTGTTCATCTTGCCATAGATGATTCTTTTAAAAGGTCTCAGGATCAAACCGTACAAAAATTCAGGAAAAAATATGGAATTACCGAGGGCCCTGTAATAGGATTTCTCGGGTCTATCTTTAAAAGGCGAAATATTGATATACTGATAAAATCATACCAGTTCCTGAAAAATTCTTATCCTGAACTAAAATTAATGTTGGTGGGAGAGAATTTTGATACTAATGTTGAACCTTTATTAAGAAATGACCCCTCTATAATATGGAAAAAAAGAATTTCAGAAAACGAAATAAAAGATTTTTACTCCGGTATAGACCTTTTCGTTTATATTTCAGAATATGAAGGATTTGGCCTCCCTCCCCTGGAAGCCCTTAAGTGCGGAACAATTCCTTTACTTTTAAGGAAAACTTCACTTAAAGAAATTTTTTCCGATATTGCTCTGTTTATTGATGACGCTGATCCGGATAAATTATCGGAGAAAATTAATGAATTTTTGAAAGACAGAAACAATATCAGTAATAATATTCTCGGGAAATTTAAAACCAGGGAAAATTATTTCAGCTGGGAAAGGGTCGCTGAAGATTATGTAAAAAAGTTAAAAAATTTATTTTATACAGGGCCAATAGAAAAATAGATATTTTTCAACTCTTTTTTAAATTTATCAATTGAATATTCCTTTAATATTTTTTCACTTTTATTTACTATTTCTGCTCCTATAGCCGAATCCTCCCATAAGAGATCTATTTTTTCTGCTAACTCAATTTCATCCAGTGGATCATCCAGATAAACAGCTGCATCTTTCATAACCTCTTCTATGGACCCGGATCGGGAAACTACTGACGGAGTTCCGTTTATAAGGGCTTCCAGGGGAGGGAATCCGAAGCCTTCATAAAGACTTGGGAATACAAATAATTTCGCCCTATTATATAAAAAAGCCAACTCTTTATCAGAAATAAAACCGGTAAAATGGACCAGACCCCTGTTCTCACTATTGATAATATCCAGTAACTCCTCTTTTTTTTTATTATCTATTAAACCGCTTATTACCAGGGGCTTTTGAAAAATATTCAAAGCTTTCATAATAGTTTTTACATTCTTATTTCCATCAGTTCCACCTGCATAAAACACATATTCCGGGGGAATATCAGTAAAGTCAGTAAAATCTGAGTTAATTTCCCCCTTTCTGATATCTACAGGCGGGTAAATTACTTTTATATTTTTTTCAGAAAAATTTCCAGTATTAATCAGATCTTTTTTTGTATTTTGAGAGATCGCAATTATCTGGTCTGCTTTTTTTGCAGAACCAAGGATCTTTTTGAACAAATAAATATTTTTCCGGGATGAAAATTGGGGAAACAATAAAGGTGTAAGATCATATATGGTGATAATATATTTAACTCCGGGGATTTTACAGGGAAGGGCAAAAGCTGTAGAGTGAAAAACATTAAACCGTTGTTTTCTTAAAAGACGGGTTAGAAAGATCTTATCTGTAAATGTTATACCTCTTCTTGGTGTTCCCATAACAATACTGTTCTGAACCCTTTTATCTATATTTTTATCCTTAAACCATAGAAAAAAAACTTCAGGATCTTCTCTAAAAAGTTCAATAATATGATTTACATACCTTCCGATACCTCTGAATCTTGAATAGGTTTGAAGCGGCCTTGCATCAACAAGGATTTTCATTTATAAGTTCCTCCACAATCCTCCAGAATCTGTCAGGAGTATCCTTAACAAATTCTAAGGCCTTAGCATCATCCATCAACCACCACGGTTCTCCGGCAACTCCTACATTATCATTTATCACAACTTCACATCCCAGGAATCGGGCTTCAACCGGCATCCTCCCTGCCCACTCTATCCCCACAGGTAGATAAACAAAGTTTTTTGTGCTTTCAAGAATATTAAAAACCTCTTCAGGAGACTTGTCGTATATCTCTATCGGGTTCTCTCCTTTTCTAATGCAATAATCTTTTGACTGTTCATACCCTTTAACCGGATGGGGGGAATAAAAAACTGAACTTCCGGATCTTTTCTTTTTTTTCTTTTTAGACCTTTCAACCCTCTCAAAAAATGAACGGTTAAATGCCGAGCTTCCAAGAAATTTTATTTTATCTGCTCTGAAGAAAGGGTTTTTTTTATAGACTTCATATTGCTTTCTGGTTAAAAATATTACTCCCATTGCTTCGCGGTACAATTTTCTAAGATAAAAGTGAGGGCAAATACATCTTTTGAAAAAATAGTGGACAGGTTCTTTTTTTGCCCGTAAATAATCACCATCATAGCGGCATATACGCATATCATGCTCAAATAAAATATAATTTGAATGTGATATTATATTCCGGATCTGAACTTCAGTAGCTGTTTTCATATTACCGATGATAATAAGGTCATAACTATTAAGGCCGCTATCTTTTAATTCCAGGAACTTTTTTTTTTCTATCTTTCCGGAACATGCTTCAATTATCGCTGCATCGGTCAACTCTGCACCACCGGGAAAACTGCTCACATCATCCCTCGGTTCATCATCAAATTTATCAGCAAGAAAAAGAATTTTCATTGTTTTTAAATAATTTTTTTGTTCATCAATTCTGTAAATATTTTTTCAAGTTTTTTATTCTGCTTATTTATATTATATTCATCTCTGACCAGTTCAATTCCGTTATTTCCCATACGTTCGCATTCTTTTCTGTTTTTTGCTAAATATTCTATTCTCTCTTTAATACTATTAACATTCTTCTCCTCTACCAGAAAGCCGTTTTTTTTATTAATAACAAGTTCCGGTATACCACTATGTAAAGTCGAAATAACAGGGAGCCCTGCAGCCATTGCTTCCATTAATACAACTGGAATACCTTCCTTGTCACCACTTGGGGGGGTAATACTATGTAGAATAAAAATATCAGATTTTTTATATAGTTCCTTAACCTCTTCCTTTGAACACTCGCCTGCAAATTTAATTTTATTTTCCTTTTTCAGAATGGAAACCTGCTTTTTCAATGATTCCAGTAGTGGGCCACCTCCTGCTATTGTATAATCTAAATCTATTTTTTCATTAATAAGATCTGAAACTGCTTCAATAGAATATTTATGACCTTTTTTCTCAACAAGTCTTCCTATTGTTAATAACTTTATTTTTCTTTTTTTCTTTATTATGGTAGCAGAACTTATTTTCGATGGTTCAATACCCATTCTGTGTACTTTAATTTTTTTTCTATCACATCCGAGATCCAATAGTTTTTCCTTCCAATATTCACTTATTGGAAGGCAGAGGTCACAATAGCGGAATAATGAATTATAAATTTTTGTGCCATATAAATCCAAAAATTCGGAAAGGTCATATCCATGGAATACTGTTACAAGCTTTCCTCTAACCAACCCCTTTTTCAGATAAGATCCAATAATTCCAATATTCCCGAAATGGGAATGGATAATGTCATATCTTTTTCCAAGGAAAGGAATAATATAATACAATATTTTCAATGATAAAAAATCTTTGTCTCTTTTGAAAATATTAACACTTCTTAAAAGTTTTTTCGGATCTCTGAAAAAATATCTTATAAATAAAAATTTGCCTTTTATAAAGCGGAATAATTTGTTTTTCGGGATTTTCGGAAAATAAGTTACCCTTGACATCAGGTGAAATTTATCGATACTGGCATGCCTTTTTTTCTCATCAGACCTGGAAACTGAAAAAATATCCACTTCATGCCCCATCTCAATCAAGCCTGTTATCTGGTTCAGAATAAAGGTTTCCGAAAGAGAGGGAAACATTCCTGTAATAAATGCTATCTTCATTTTATTTTAAAATTGAATCAATACTTTCACCGTTCACAAAATAACTTAACCACATTTGAAAATTTATTATCCTCCATAAAAAATTCGGGTCTTTTTCAGACAAATTATCATAATCCACTATTACTTTAGAATTATCAACCCATCTGTTACTATGCTCATTTAAAAACCTTATCAATATTTCCTTATTTTTATCCAGCCATTTTCCTGCAGGAAAGGGGAAACCCTGCTTCCTTTTCCGCCATAATATATCCCCTGGAAGCATATCCTTAAATGAATACCTTAAAAACCATTTCAACCAGCCATTTTTAAAAAAAATTGATTCCGGCAGTTTGAACAAATAATCCACAACCCGATAATCAAGGAACGGATTTCTGACCTCAGCCGGTATGCCCATATCACTTTTATCACTTGAACTCATCCAATAATACATTTTCAGGTCCATCATATTTTTTGTAAAAAGATCACCCGCATCTTTTGGAAGTTTTAATTCAGGCAAAATTATTTTTTCTCCCGTTAAATAATTATCATAAAAAGCATTTGAATACCCGTATCTGAAAATTTTCCTGAAGATCAATGACATTAAAGGAAAAAAGCTTAAAGGATATTTTTCTTTATAAAAAATTATATTTTTTACAGCTTCCCCATATTGTCCTTCCGATAATAGTTTTCTGATCACCGGGATTGCATATTCTGTATATCCTCCCAGTACTTCATCTCCTCCGGCACCTCCTATGATCACCCTATACCCTTTTTCTGCAATTTTCCTCCTTAAAATCTGCCCGATAAGTAAAACCGGCCCATGAAAAGGTTCTTCCATAAGATCTAAAAATTCTTTAAAATATGACCACAAATTTTCTTCTTCAAAATTTATTATATGGTGATCTATATTATGAAGTTTTCTGACCAGTGAAATAGCATAACCGGATTCATCCACTCTTTTGTCATCATATTTCACAGAAAATACAGGAAACCTCTCATTAAGTAATCCGGCCCTTAAAGCTACCAGAGTAGAAGAATCAAGCCCTCCGCTAAGTTCAAAAGCAACCGGAACATCTGCACGGAGCCTCTCACGTAGAGAATTTGCCAATAACTCTCTGAATTCTTCCGCAGCCTGACTGAAATTGATTGAAATTTTTCTGCTTTCCGCTCCGGGTAATTCCCAGAAGCAATCATTTTTAATCCCACCGCTCTCTGAGATTTCACATACAGAAGCATTATCGAGCATATTAATATCTTTAAAAAAAGTTGTATGTTTAAAGTCTTTGATCCCCGAAACCAGATAGTTATAAATTACGGCTTCATTGAGATCAAGATTTTTCCTGTTTTTCATCTGAAGTATCGATTTGATCTCAGATCCCCAGACAAAAATATCTTTGTCTTTATAATAGTATAACGGTTTTTTCCCTATCCTGTCCCTGGAAAGGATAAGGACTCTCTTTTTTTTATCATAAATTGAAATTGCCCAGAAACCGCTGAATTTTTTAAAAGCCTCTTTTCCCCACATCTGATATGATTCAAGTATAACTTCAGTATCAGAGTTGGTATTAAAACTTATTCCCTTTTGTATTAATTCATTTCTAAGTTCTATATAATTGAATATTTCACCATTGTATACAATACAAATGGACTTATCTTTATTCCACATTGGCTGATGAGCTGAATATGAGAGATCAATAATGGAAAACCTTCTGTGAGCCATTGCAAGATCATGCTTAAAGTTAAAACTTCCTTTTTCTATTGACGGAATGTTTTTTTTTATCTTAACATCGGATAATTCCGAGCTAATATCCAGATGATCACTTTTTTCAGTATTGATCAGTACAAAGCCTTCATCATCAGGCCCCCTGTGAGCAATCACTTTTGACATTTTTTCCAAAGTTCCGGGATCTGTCCCGTAATCTTTGAAAAACCAGTAACCTGTTATTCCGCACATTTAATTATTTTTTAAAGATTTTATTAAAAAAGATATAATTGTAATCGGATTAATAAGTCTTACTTTCAAGGTTTTTAAGCAATACTTCAAAGTTTTAAAAAAATTTTTCTCTTCTGAAAATAATTTTGCAAAATTGTAATACTTGTGAGCAAAAAAATTTTTTTTGTCTTCACTACTGAATTTAATTAATTCGGGTTCAATTTTTTTTATATAAGGAATAAATGCTTTTTCCAGAATTTCAGGATCATCTTTCCTACTGGGGTAAATTCTGGAATGAATTTTGTTCATATAAAAAAGTTTAAAATTTCTGAGAATTCTGACAATATATTCTAGGTCCTGATGCCTTTTCAAAGTTTCATCAAATAATCCTGTCTCTCTTACAACTTCCCGCTTTACCATCAGGTTTGAACCTGCACACATTATTACATTTTCAAAGATAACTTCTTTTAAGAATAACTCCATATTATCAATTATTTTTGTTTTGTAAACTTTCCACTCACCATCCTCAACTCTGTAAAAACCGGACCAGACACCTCCAGTTCTTTTATCACTATTTCTTAGATAATTATACTGATCCTGTAATTTATTTTCATACCATTCATCATCATCATCCAAAAATGCTATATAATCTGATCTGGAATTAATAATACCGGTATTTCTGGCACCGTTTCCACCTTTATTCCTTCTATTCCTAAAATATTTGATCCTTTTATCATTGAAACTATTTAACATTTTTTTAGTTTCATTTTCGTTTGAGCTATCATTAACAACAATAATTTGAAAATCCTGAAAAGTCTGATTTAATACACTTTTAACAGCTCTTTTTAATTTAAAATTTCTTTCAAATGTTGGAATAATAACACTTATTTTCATTTTAATATTTTACTAAAAACAGGCTTCTTCAAAACTTATTTTTCAATCATTAATATGACTTGTAAAAAATTCAGTTTTTTATCTTCCTTCCCGATCTCAGGATTTTTCCAAGTTCTTCTCTCTCTCTAAGATCTGAAAATTTTTCCTTAATATGGGTTATAGAATTTTTACCCATTTTGAGCCTTAACTCTTCACTGGTTCCCAGGTTATACAGTTTTTCTGCATGTTCCTCTATATTTCCTGAAGTAAAGAGAAATCCTGTTTTACCTTCCAGAACCGTTTCCATTACTCCACCACTTTTTCCTGTTACAACAGGTAGTCCTGATGCCATTGCTTCTATTAATGTAACGCCATAAGCCTCTACCTGGTTTGATAACTCACCCTTCATATTGTGAGCGGTAAAGATATGACACTCTTTGAAAAGTTTATCTGCATGATCACCGGAAACTTCTCCGAGGATTTTGATCCTTTCTTTGAACTTTGAATCATTCCGAAGAATTCTACAGGTTGTCATCATAGGCCCGTCTCCCGCTATTAATAATTCTGCATTTAATCCCATTTTTGAAGCTCTGTCAAACGCTTTAATTGTAAGGTGCGGGCCCTTACAGTCCACAAGCCTTCCAAGAAATAATATTTTAAGAGACTCTTTACCACTTCTCTTTTTCAGGTTATTGCTTCTGTTAACTCCAAACCTTAATATCTCAATTTTTTCCTCTTTAATTCCCACCTCCATCAAGCATTTTTTTGTAAAACCGGAATTTGCGATATATACAACTTTTGATTGAATAGATTTTGCAAAATCCCTGTATTCTTTACTATGGGAGTTACCGAAGGGGTATTTTAATTCCTTTAAGTCCCACATTACATCATAACCATGGCAATGAATATAAATATCCTTTTCAGTTTTATATAATGTTTCCTTTATCTGATACGCCTGGGTCAGATAATGAATATAATACGTATTAAATTCAATGTTTTTTTCTAATAATTTCAAATTATAATTCAGTAGATATTCGTGTAAATATTTATTTCTGATCTTGTTCAGCAACCTTCTGAAATAGCTTTTAACTTTCAGAAGGTTAATTAAAGGTATATCTCCATGTTTTTTTTTATTTATAGTCTGATGAACCCCAATGAAAGTAATATCATTACTTAGATAATTCACCTGTCTCCAAATCCATTTTTCGTAGCTGGACAGATAGTTAGGAGATAAAAATCCTATTTTCAGGTCATCACTGGCCATACAATAAGTCCTTATTTTTAATTTTGTTCAGAATTATAGCTTTTTCATTTTTACTAAGATTTTTTTCCCAACTCTGTGCTTCTGCCATATTAGGTTTTAATCCGACAGGTTTATCAATTATTTTTATTTTTCTTCTAAAAAAGTGAAGAATGTAAAACAAATAAAAAAGAGGGAAGAACTTTTTAAGAATTATTTTATATACTTTTTCAGGATCATTTACAAGGTTTTCATATCTTATCACCAATAATCTCTTTTTTTTTACACTATTCCAATGTTGAACATGTCGTTCCCAATGCTCAATTATATTCTCTCTGGGTTGCGCTCTTTTTGCCGGAGTTCCTTCCCAGTCTATTTTAAGATCTAAAAATTTTTCAAAAGTGATCCCTTTATGTTTCGGATTTATAAAATTCGGAGTTTTCCAGACTGAATACGCAACATCTCTTCCGTCTCTGTAAATATAGATCATTGGATTTCTTACCTTTTTTATCCAGTTATCAGGAAATTCATGACTACCGAATAATTTTCCATACTCATTTCCTTCTTTTCTCTTTTTTCTATTTGACCAGTGTCCCCATAATACAATACTCTCCAAAAGATTTTTTTTGAAGACAAAATTTTTTGCCAGAAATGCCTCAAGCAGGTGTGTACCAGACCTTGGATGTGAATAAACCTTTATTATTTTTTTTCCTAAAATAATACTATCCTTAAAATTTTATTTTATTTAACACTTACAGCAGTTATTCTATGTATCATTTGAAATTCCATTTATGTGGAATATCTATATATCCAAAAACCCCTTTGGATCCAGATATCTTAAATTCAGAAATATTTATAACTCTGTTATAAAATGCAATCCCCCTCTTTTCATAAACATTTGCAGAAATCGAATATATCCCCGGAAGCAAAAAATTTTTCTCAATTATAAGGTCGAAAGATCCTCTTCCATAAAATGTTCCCGTCATAATTTTATCGTTGTCTGTCCTGATCCCAGTAACCTGTATTCCGTCATCATTAAAAATTCCAAGGGTAAAAACCGGATCTTCTATTTCATTTTCTGCATGATAGTTAAACTTAAGTATTATTTGTTCATCCTTTCTGAAATCATAGCTTTTTCTGAATTCATTATTAAGCACATCTATACTCCCAATTGTAATATCACCTGTTCCATAGTTTTCAAAATTTTTATTATTCCCCCACACTATTTCTCTATACTTTTCTATAATATCACTTGTTTTTCCTAAAATACATGGAGAACTTTTGTTTATTAAAACAGTTTTTTTGCACAAATTATTTATCAAGTTCAGATTGTGAGAAACAAGTACAATAGCAGTCCCCTTGTCGAGAAGCTCCATTATCTTTTTTTTCGATTTTGCCTGGAAATTTATATCCCCCACAGACAGTATCTCATCAACCAGAAGTACATCCGGTTCACAATGTGCTGCAATTGAAAAACCGAGTCTCACAAACATTCCGCTTGAATAATGTTTTACAGGGGTATCAAGAAATTCACCAATACCGGAAAAATTAACAATATCATCAAATTTATTCCTTATCTCATCTTTGGTCATCCCCAATATTGCACCATTAAGGAATATATTCTCCTTTCCTGTTAATAAAGGGTGAAAACCTGCTCCTACTTCTATTAATGCACCCACCCTGCCTATTATTGATATTTGCCCTTTATCCGGCCAGAATATCCCATTTAATAATTTCAGCAATGTTGATTTACCAGAACCATTAGGGCCGATAATTCCAAGAACCTCTCCCTTCTTTAGTTCAAATGAAATATTATCCAATGCCCAGAATTCATTTTTTCTAAGTTTATGGGATTTTGAGCTCATTCCTACTGCATTTCTGCAAATATCGGAAATACCATAGATCATGGAACGTTTTAGTGATCTACAATACTTCTTTGAAGTACTTTCAACCCTGATAAGGACATCTTTTTCCATTTTATATTCTTTCCGAAACCCTGCTTTCAGTTAAGTGAAATATAAATATACAGATAAAAAAAATAAAAACTGACAATAATGCTGATATATAAAACCCGTTAAATATATCTGATTGTCCTGTAAGGATAATATCCCTTGGATAAGAAACCATGTAATACATAGGATTAAATTCAGATATCTTTGCTAATAAACCTGTCTCAGGTTTTGGGTATAATACAGGTGTGAGGAACATGAAGAAAGTCATTAATATCGCAATTATATTTCCGATATCCCTTACTATTCCGTTAAGAATTGAAAAAATAAATCCAAACCCCATTGCAAATAAGATTATGGGAACTGCAAAAAGTGGGAGAAATATGATTTTCCATTCAGGTGTCAGGCCAAAATAAACAAATAAAATTACAAGTAGAATTATTTGTACAAGAAATGATATAACTGACTGTCCCAGGGAAGCAATAACAAGTGATTTTTTTGAAAAATTTATTTTCACTATCATACTTCCCGCTTTTACAAGAGAACCGGAAGCAGATGTAATACCTGTGGCAAATAACTGCCAGAACGCCATGCCGGTTATTGCAAAAACCGAATAAGGGATGCCTGTTTCACCTATTGTAAAGATCCCTGACCTGTTTAGAATGATGAATGTACCAACACTGACTAAAGGAAAAATGAATGCCCATAAAACTCCCAGCATAGATTGTTTATAAACAGATAATAGATCTCTTTTAAAAAGTTGTAATATAAGCCATTTATTATTTTTCAATTCTGCAAATATTTCCCTGATAATAAAAAAATACCCATTCTGCAATGCATTATCAGGTGTATAAACTTTTATTTTATTCATATTTTAATGTAATATAAGCTCCCGCCGTTAAATTTTACACATTTATAAATATAGAATAATTGTAGTTAAAAAAAGCCATATTTTTGGCGTCAACAACAAATATATCTGAATTATTTATTTTTTTCAATATATCTATCTCTCTTTTTCCCTCGATCCATTTTTCTTTTTTTTTTCATTTTCCATTATTACAATAACCTTTTCATTCTTTTTCATCAGCCATAATTTTTCCCGGGCCTGTTTTTCAAGTGCAAGAGGATTTTGTTTCAATTCCTTTATCTCTTCCTTTAATTCCTCTTTCTGTTTTTCAAGAGATTCGATCTTTTTTTTCAGGTTTTCTATTTTTTGTTTTGACCTCAGGATCTCAATGGCTCCGTTATCTCCGAAAAAAAATGTCAGGAGAAGTATAAAAATAAACAGAATAAGTATTACGAGAAACCCTTTTTTCATAAAAAGACTTTCCCCCTGTTTTTTTTTTCTCACTTATACCTCTCCAGAATTCTAACAGGTTATTTTTGTTCCATCAACTATTTTCATAGAATAAAATTCAGCTTCAATATTGAATTTTTTTTTATATTCCCGGGAAACTATTTTAATAAAATCCTTTACGAAATCTTTTCCGATCAGATTAAGTGTACAACCTCCAAATCCCCCTCCCATCATTCTTGATCCAGGTATTTTATCAAATTGTTTAGTAAGATCAACAAGAAAATCCAGCTCATTACAACTGACATTATATTTATTTTTTAATCCTTCATGAGTTTCATACATTAATTTCCCTACCTGTCTCAGGTTATTCTTTTTCAGCTCAATACAGGTTTCATGCAGCCTTAGATTTTCTTCGATAACATAAGAACACTTTTCATATGTCCCAACCGGAAAATCTGATTTATGGTTATCCAGTTCCTTTAGAGAAACATCCCGTAATTTAGTAATATTCTTTCGATCCCGACTTAATAATTTCACCCCTTTTTCACACTCCATTATCCTTTTATTATATTCCGAATCTGCCAGATTATGTTTTACATTACTGTTACAAAGCAGTAACTGATATTCATGAGTATCAAAAGGAAAATATTCATATTCAAGGGTGCGGCAATCAAGTTTCAGAAAATGATCTTTCTTACCCTTTACCGCAATAAACTGATCCATAATTCCACATTGTACACCAACAAAATTATTTTCAGCATCCTGTGATATTTTAATCAGTTCCAAAGGATCAAAATTCAGGTCAAATATTTTATTAAGGGCAAAAGCCAACCCAGTTTCCAAAGCAGCTGATGATGACAATCCTGCTCCAATTGGGATATTCCCTCCAAAAACCAGATCAAATCCACTTAACTTTTTCCCTCTTTTATATATTTCATTTATCACACCTGTTAAATAGTTTGCCCACTGTTTTTTCGACCTTTGCTGCTGAAATACAGGAAATGTAACAAACTCATTAAGATCATAGGAATATAAATTACAGATGTTTTTTTCAGATCTGTTTATTGCAAAATAAATATATTTATCAATAGCTGCAGGTAGTACAAAACCTTCATTATAATCCGTATGTTCACCAATCAGGTTTATTCTTCCCGGTGATTTAAATAACAGAGGTTCACTACCAAATTTTTCTTTAAATTTCCTGTATATTTTTTCTTTTAACATATTTTCATTAATTCATCCCCTCTCCCTGTTTGGAGAGGCCTGATGAGGGTTGAGATAAGGCTGGTCATTTAAATGTTGAAAATTTATATATTGTTCTTTGTTTATATTTTTTCCCTGGACATAGTTTTGTTGACGGAAAATTTTTATGGTTCGGAGAGTCTGGATAATGCTGGGCCTCAAGGCAAAATGCACTTCTGAAATTATACTTTGTTTTGTTCTCTCCTATATCAGATCCATCAAGAAAATTGCCTGAATAAAATTGTAATCCCGGTTCCGTTGTAAATACTTCCATCTTTCTTCCGGAAACAGGTTCCTTAACAATAGCAGCCGGCTTCAATGAATCTGCAGAATTATTTAGAACCCAGTTATGGTCATAACCCTTTCCATATTGAAGTTGTAAATATTCATCACTGATCCGTTTGCCTATTGTTGAAAAATCAGAAAAATCCATTGGAGTTCCTTTTACAGATAATATTTGTCCCGTTGGGATCAACTCCTGGTCAACAGGTGTAAAATTATCGGCAAATATCTTCAGTTCATGTCCAAGGATATCAGATCTGCCGCCATCCTTTAGATTAAAAAAAGAGTGATGGGTTAGATTAATAATTGTGTTTTTATCAGATTCAGCATTATATTCAATTATCAATTCATTTTTATCAGTAAATGAATATTTTACATAAACCGTTAAATTGCCCGGATATCCTTCCTCTCCATCTTCACTTACATATTTTAATTTTATAAAATGCTGGTCATTTGTGTTTTTATATTCCACTACATCCCATATTACATTATGAAATCCTTCAGGCCCGCCATGAAGATGATTGGGGCCATTATTGGCAGCCAGAGAATATTGTGTATTGTCTAAAGTAAATTTACCTTTATCAATTCGGTTCCCGTACCGTCCGATTATAGCTCCAAAATATGGATTTCCATTTATATATTCCTTAGATGAATCATATCCTAAAACGATATTATCAATCTTACCTTTCCTGTCCGGAACATTTATTGACATTACCTTAGCTCCGAAATTTATAATTTCAACTGAACATTTTGTTTTGTTGGATAAGATAAATGTTTTTAATTGTTTTTTCATAATTTTTTTGTTATTCACTCCTCTGTTAGAAGCTGTGGCTGCATGCAATTTTATATCAGCCCCGGTTTCCCTGTATGGGAACCAGACCTTCATCTCACCCTTCCCTCTGTGTGCCCAGGCATAATATGGAATTGCAATAAAATTCTGTTTTTTCCCGATTAAAGAACTATCCGATTTATTTTTGGGAAAAATTTCTGCTGTCCCTTTTAAAACGGTAACACCATTGATCAGGTTTTCTTTAAATTCATATGCAAAATCACTATTTTTATCCAATAAAAGATTATGTACTTTGCCTCCGTTATCAACCCACTCTGCACAATATACTATGGGTCCCTTTTCCAGAGAATATTTTTTTCTGTTTTCTAAAACATTTTTATTTGCGATCACTTTTCTTACAGGCATGGGGAAATCAATTTCAATAAGATCCCCTTTTTCCCAATATCTGTTAATTCTGGCATAACCCTTATTAATAAAATATTCCACTTTCCTGTTATTAATTTTAATATAAGGTTTTTTATCTGAAGAATTCATATATTGATACAGATCTGATGGCACAGGCTTATTTTGAGCCCATCCGGGAATTCTCAGGGAGATAGTAAACCTGGATTTCTCTTCAGGTTCAATATTGATCTTTACATTTCCATCCCAGGGATAATTTGTACTTTGTGATATTTTAATTTTTCCGAAATTCATATTAATATTTGCACTGTTCCCGATATAAAGATTTATAAAAAGGTCATCTCCTGTATGTGCATATACATATCCTGGTAAAGAAGGCAAAAAGCGGACAACATTTGTAGGACAACAGGAACAATCAAACCATGGTTTTCTCTCATGAGTGCCATTTGATTCAAGAGGATTCGGGTAGAAAAATTTATCACCCCTGATCGAAATTCCTGAAAGGAATCCATTGTAAAGAGTACGTTCCAATACATCAATATACCTGGAATCTCCATTTAGTAAGAACATTCTCTGATTCCATAACATATTCGCAATTGCAGCGCAGGTTTCATTATATGCACTCAAATTTGGTAAATAATAATTTTCACCGAATGCTTCACCTGAATGTTTTGCACCAATTCCTCCGGTTATATACAGTTTTTTTGATACTACATTATTCCATAGTTTATTAACTGCCGATTCATATTTCTTATCATTTGTAAGAGCTGCTATATCTGTCATTCCGGAGTACATATATACAGCTCTGACAGCATGCCCTACGGCTTCCCGCTGATCAATAACCGGCTTATGATCCTGAGTATAGACTTTATTGTTTCCCTCTTTACCATAAACATACAACTTATGCCCTTTTGCATTTCCCCTCTGGTCCAGGAAATATTTGGCAAGCTTTAAATATTTTTTTTCCCGGGTAACCCGGTACAGTTTCACCAGACCAATTTCTATTTCCTGATGCCCCGGAACTCCATGCAACTGATCATTGGAAGGGCCGAAAACTTTATTGACCAGATCTGCACTTTTTATTGCCACATCTAATAGAGATCTTTTTCCGGTTGCCTGAAAATATGCAACAGCCGCTTCATACATATGCCCTATATTGTAAAGCTCATGACTGTCCTTTAATTGAGACCATCTTGTTGCTCCGGTATACCCGGGTAAATTTTCAGGGTCTATGGTTCTGCAGGTATATAAATAACCATCATCTTCCTGAGCAGCAGCGATCTTTTTGATCAAATTATCCAGATATTTTTCCAATTCCGGATCAGGATGTATGTTCAATGAGTAAGATGCTCCTTCTATAACCTTGAAAACATCAGAATCATTATATCTTATCCCCTTAAAAGCACCTTCCTTTAATCCACCTGCAATTGCAAAATTATCAATTCTGTGTGTCTCTTCACATTTTTTAAAATCGTAAGGAATTGTAATGTTTCTGTTTATATTCAACCGTGGAAGCCAGAAATTGTCAGTAAATTTCACCTCTGTAAAAGAAACAGGTTTAAAAGGATAATCTTTTCTTACAATATTTTCTTTATTCATTAATGATCCGGTTAAAATTATTAGAATAAATATTATAAGTGTTTTTTTCATAAATCTCCTGTTATTTATGATTTTTGAAATGAGTCATTTTTCATTTCAATAAAATATTAGGGAACTTATTTTTCATTGTCAATATATCGAACCGTTTATTCAAAAAATTTTAAAGATACAGATTTTTTTTCCCAATTTTCAGAAAATTTCAATTTCAAACAATCTTGTCCATTATATTGTGCTATGGTTCCCATTGAAGGTTTTAGCTTAAGATCTGTTAACAAAAAAACAGTGGATTCTCCCCTTCCCCATACATCAAGGATAAATACATTATTTTTTATTCTCAGATCTTCAATTATAGGTAATGTAGAATAATCTCCGGCATGGATTTTTTTGCCTGTGTAGGGATAAATATAACCTGAAATTAAAATTTCATATATTAAATCAAAGTTATTTGATTTTATTGTTAATTCCGGGATAAAATCAACACTTTTTCCGTCCATTTTTATTTTTTTTGCATGAGATAATATAGAAGGATCAAATTTAAATATAAAATCCTTTAAATTTAAAAATTTCAATTTATATTCAATTAAGTCCCCGGTTCTTTTATAGTTTATCCTGATATTTCCTTCGCCTGCCTTAAGATTATTTACTTTGAGATCATTCCATATTAAGGGAATTTTAGGATTAATAATTATTGTTTTATCTGGAACATCTGTTCTAAATCCCATAAGCCCTTCAATAAAGGATGCGATGGTATTTCCACTTGACCAGATTTGATTAGGGACACTCTGATCAAGAGGTGTATACATATCACCTGATAGAAGTTCTGTTATAACTCCGTTATCAAAATCATGCAGCAAATTAATATTTGCTTTGAGCAGGGAATATGCGTGATAAGGATTATCATAATTATATAAGGCAAGAGATGAAAATCCCGTTAAAAAAGGCCATACTGCCCCGTTATTGTAACTGAGAGGTTCATAATATTTTGATCCTGAACTTAAGAATCTGGTACCCCAGTCTGTCGAGAGCAACGGAGATGCTATCTTTTTCCCAAAAAATTTCCCCCTGGTTTTCTCCATTACTCCGAAGCGCATCCCAATTGCAGGCCATATTGTTATTTCATCAATTTTACTGTTATCATCTTTAACGGCATAGCAGAAATATTTATTTTTTTTATTCCAGAATATCCTCTTTAAACTTTTTTTACCCTTTTTGAATCTGTTATCTGCAATTCCGGATCTTTCAGGATCATTTAATAGTTTATAAATATTTTTCAACGATTCCCATGCTTTTACCGAGAGAGACCCTAAAAAAATATCAGTTTTCATTTTCTGTCTCAATGGCCCCGTCTCGGATGCTCCTGTTCCGGCAAGGGATGTTTCAACAATTCCATCTCCATCAGAATCACATTTTGATATCCAGGAAAATATTTTATTTATTTTTGATCTGTATTTATGAAGGATATCAATATCACCGGTGCGTTTCACATAAAAATTCAGGAATATTGAAAAATAGAGTGTAGTATCCCCGTGAAAAAATGCAAAACCATAATCGTTAAACCAATCTACAAAGCCTTCTCCCTGAGAAAGTTCATGCATTATTTTCCCGTCTTTTCTCTGATATTTGAATAGAAATTCGATTTCCCTGGCAGCACCTGAAAAATTTCCATAATCAAGTAATGCAAAAGAATTAATAAGGCCGTCCCCGCCAAAGTACCAGCCGAATCCAGGGCGCTCACTTTCTCCGGACAGGCCATAACCGGCAATCAAACCTTCACCCAGTGAAGGATTATTAACAAAAGCAGTTTCCACATTCAAAATAGATCTTTTCAGGGCAATATTTATCCTTTCGTCAGGTGTCTTAATAAATAGATGATCATTAAAAAATTTATCAAATCTACTCTTTCTTTCTTCAAAATACAGATCATAATCAGTAATATATTTCAAATATTTTTTTTTCATATTTGAAAGTTTATCTTTACCTGCAACTGCAGCCAGGATTATTTCATGGTTACCCTTTTTCAGATCGATCTTTCTCTTTATAATACCTCCGGGAAGTTTGTGGGCAGGAAGCTCCCCCTGTTTCCCTCCCTTTATTCCTCCAAAGATCCCTACATTTTTCCCACTTGATTCAGAAAAGACAAAAAAACTGCTTTTGCTGTTCCAGTAACAATATTTTCCTCCAATTGATGCGGGCCACATTGGAGACAGATCCGGTTTAAAAGAAAATTCAATTGTAATATCCTTTACCGTGCTAACCAGATACTTAAAAAAGACTACTCCTTTATCCAGTGCAGGAAATATTTTTTCATCAATATTCCAACTTTCACCAGTGAACCTCCTACGGAAAATCGATGCAGAAAAATCAATTTCTGATATCCTGGAGTACGGATCCTCACTCATCCCCATAGAGACAATATTTAATTTATAATTGTGTAAAAGTTTATAAGGATATATCCATAATTCGAATTCAGATCCGTCCGCTTTTCCCATTACAGAGCCTTTTTTTCCATAAACTCCAAAAAATGAATTCATATAATTTCTTTTATTCCCGAAGGAAAATGAACTCAAAATAAAAACCGAAATTAAAATAAAAATGAGAATATCTTTTTTTTGATCTGTCATTTTAGGTTTTTCTCCTCCCTTTGCCGGATATAGCACAAACAAATAATTTTAAAGTTCAGAACCTGTTCCTCCAGCCTTCAGGGAGATGTTAAATTAAAAGGAAAAGTATTTCAATAATTAAAAAGATGTTTTAAATAAATGTGAAGAGAATCGTTTTTCCATTACTTATCAGTCTGGACAATAAGATTTTCCCGTCTCGAATTATTTTCACAGATATTTTATTCCCTATCCGTAAGATTTTTATATTGAATTTTTCTTTGAACGCATAAATATTCCTGAGATTCATAAACCTCCAGCTTTCGGGTAACCTTGGTGTTAACTCAAAAGACCTCAACCCTACCGGCCTTATTCCAAACATACCTTCAGTGAATATCCGGCAATATAGCCCACTCTCTGCTGATAAATGGCGTTGATCTCCTTCCGGATAAGCCTCTACAGGATAAGGGACATGTTCTCCCAGAAGCCTTCGGTTTGAGTAATAATGAAGATAATTCAATGCTTTTTCTGTTTCACCTGAGGAAAATACACCTCTTAATGCATAAAGAGTTGATCTGTCCCAGAATGTTTTATCACCTGATTGTGTGGCTAATCCGTCAGGAGTCCACAATTTTGGTGAAAAGAGTGCTTTAATAGTTTCTTCTTTCCTGCTATATATACCAACTGTTAAAGGCATACATATCCATGAACGGAGTATATCATTCCCTTTATAATAACGATAAGTGTTGTATCCCATTATGTTTGAACCGAAAAATTTTTCAATGTTTTTAAATAATTCTTCTGCCTGTTTCCGATAAGCTTTAAGTTGTGTTTCCGGTATATTCAGTTCCTTCCCCAGATATCCTGCCGATATAAGTGCATCATAATATAAAGATGAAGTGCTCAGGTTAGCATCTCCGGAAGGGAACCGTCCTTCAAGTTCATCAGAGTCGGAAGAAACTACGCCCTCACTATTCAGCTTACGTTTATTATACTCCAGGGTCCATTTTATCAAGGGCCATATTTTTTTTGCTACTTTTTTATCTCCAAGCGCCAATACAAATCTGGATGCTCCATAAGATATCATTGCAGCATCACCACGGTCACCCGCGCCATCCCATATATCCAGCCCTTCAGCGATTATGGAACTTGGTATATATTTATATTTATCATTTATAAAACGTGCAAAATGGAGATAAGCATTAATAGAAGCATTATTTCCGTATTCATAGCCAAGATACGGGAAAAAAGGGCCGACATATTCCGCCTGGTCATTTGCCCAGATTGCAGCATAGTATCTTGTTCCCCCGGGCCCGTGCATCGGGCCTCCCCGGGTTTGAAAAATACTTTCTGACGCTCTGATTTTTGCAAAAAAAAAGGCATTATTTAAAATTTTATCCGGTGATTCAAATATAAGTTTATCAGAAAATTCTTTAATCAGTCTTTTCCTCTTTTTCAATTCATCATCTGCAGAAATAACGGGAAATTTTTCTCCCGATTTTTTTGCAGAAAATATCTGGGCAAACTCGACAGACTCTCCTTTTTTAAGATTAAAATTGCCTGAATTCTCAACTTTACATGAAACCGAATAACTGCCATCAACCCCCTTGTTTTTGTCTGTTGTATAAACTATTAGTTTCCCGGGGATCCCCACATTCACATCTTTATTACTAAGATTTTTCAGTTCAAACTTTTCTAATAAAACCGGTAATTCTGTTGAAGGAAATATTCTCCGGATCAATTCAAGTTTATTTCCTATCAAGCTCTTAACCCATAAGATCCCGTTCAATCTGATCTTAATAATCTTTTCATTATTCACTAACCGGCCATTAACATTTATTTCTCTGATGATATCTGTATTGAAAGTACGGATCAGGCTGGCATGCGTATCATTGGGGATAGTTCTTAACATTGGCCATACAATTGTCCTGTGAATTTTCAAATCCCTTTTTTTTCCTATACTATATCGAATTACTGCAGATACTCTTTTTCCACTCATCTCAAGATGATCATAATGCGGGATCTTATCCCTGATCACCCAGATAATGGAACCTTCTTCATCTATCTGCCATCGATTTGAATTTACCGGGAATAAGAAAACCGAACTGAAACAAAAAAATAAAATAATAAGCAGGGTTTTATAAAACTTCAGGTTATAAATTCGAAAATTTGAATTATTTGTAATCGTTTTTTTCATTCTGATTACTATTTAAGAAAATTTCATATTTTTTGTCAAATATTTAAAAAATGAACTTCACATTAATTATTTATATTTTCTACTATTTTATAATAAAATCTTTTTTTCCCAGAAATTTGCCATTCAGTTTTATTACTACACTCCACTTACCTTTTTTCTTAAAAAACAGATCTTTACCGATTTCATCCCATGCTATAAAATATTCCAGATATTTTCCGTCTTTATTGATCATAGAGGGTGAAGAACTTTTTACAAGTTTTTTACCGGGGTCATACCAGAACCATTTAAGTGAACCTGTATTACTTATATTCAAAACTTTAACCAGAGAGAATATATTTTTATCCTTTATTGAAACATTTTCATCTTTAACTGGTTTTGAGAAATCAATATTTTCATCAATTGATCTTAAAACAGCAATATAGTCGATTATCTCATCCGGATCTTCCGGAAGCTCAATTTTTAAGCTTACGCAGGAATAAGAAAAAAAAAACAGCAATAAAAAAATCTGAAAATAGATTGAATTTGTTCTTAAAAACAAAATATTCATTTTATCTCTGAATAAAATTTTTTTTACTGTTTAAAAAGGTAGAAAAGAATTCCATCCGTTAGGCAGGTTTTTTGCAATATCATTCAGGATCACAAAAGCCATTAATGTCAACAACAGGAAAAACCCACCGTTTATCAATGCCATCTTTACTTTCATGCTGAATTCCTTTCGGATCAAAGCTTCAATAGAATAGATCATGAGATGTCCTCCATCCAAAGCAGGGATGGGGAATAAATTTACGATTCCCAACTGCAGGGAAATAAAAGCTATAAGCATGAAGAAATCTGAAAAACCGCTGGACATTGCTTTTTGAGAAAACTTTGCGATCTCAATTGGGCCTGACAGATTTTTTGGTGACAATTTGCCGACGATCATTTTTTTAAAAGCATTAAATACAAGGGAGGTCAGCTTGATAATATCTTTTATACTTTTATTAAAAGAATCGATCAACCCGTATTTCATTGTTAACATCGGTGAATACTGGGTTAGTCCGACACCGATCTCAACTTTGTCACCTGTGATCCCTGGCTTTATAGCCCTTTCAATAAAAACATCTTTTCGTTTTATCTTAAAATTCAATAACTGATTCGGGTTGGCAGAAATAATTTTTGAAATATTCAGTGGATTTACATCTATTCCGTCAATTGAATAAATAATGTCATCTTCAACTAAACCCGAACTTTCTGCCGGAGATCCCTTTTTTACAGATTTTATCAATACTTTGTAGTTCCAGTATATCCCGGCATCGCCAATATTATATTTTGTAACACTTTTAACCTTAAGGGATGTACTCATATTCCTGTTTTCCCTCTTGAAATAAATATCTATATCCATATCGGGATTTGAGCCAATTTCAAGCTCGAGATCCTTCCAGGTCGAAACAGAAGAATTGTTTATTTTAAGGATCAGGTCCCCTACTTTTAAACCTGCTTTATCTGCAGGGGAATTCTCGTGGATTATTCCGATAACAGGAGGTTCCAGTTTATACTTTTCAATCTTTACTCCAGTTAAATTTATAATTGTCAGGATAATTACAGCAAGAATGATGTTCATTAAAGGGCCCATTAATAAAATAAATATCTTCTGGGCCCTGTTCTTTGCCTGAAACTCATCGGGCTTAAGATCATCTGAATCATAATCTTCTTCGCCTGCCATTTTTACATAACCACCAAGAGGGAAAATACTTACTCTGAAATCAGTTTCACCAACTTTTTTACCAAATAATCTTTTTCCAAACCCAAATGAAAAAACTTCTACCCGAACACCCATTAACCTTGCAGCTATATAATGTCCGAACTCATGTACAATTACAATGATTCCCAGAACAATTGTAAAAGCAAAAATTGTATATAAGATATTCATAATTCTACTCCGATTTCAAATATTTTTTAGTCTCAATTAATTCAATAGTTTTAACTTTTGTTTCACCAATAACAGAGTTAATCTCATCAACAGATTTAACAGGGAAAAAATTTGTATAATTCAACATTTTCCGGACAATATTAAATATATCATTAAATGATATTTTATTATCTAAAAAATAATCTACAGCTACCTCATTTGCAGCGTTAAAAACAGTGCCGCTGTTTTTTCCTTCTTCTAAAACCCTGTAGGCCATTTCAATTGATGAAAATTTATTTCTGTCAACTTCAAAGAATTCCATCTTCCCGACTTTTGCCAGTTCCAGGTTATCTATAAGGCCATCAAGTCTTTCAGGATAACTCAGTGAATATTGTATTGGCAATTTCATGTCAGGAAGGCTCATTTGTGCAAGAATAGATGTGTCAAAAAACTCAACCATGGAATGGATGATACTTTGCGGATGAATAATTACATCGATCTGGTCAGGGTTAAGTTTAAACAGATAATAAGCTTCAATAATTTCCAGAGCTTTATTCATTAAAGTAGCAGAATCAATGGTTACCTTCGACCCCATAGACCATACCGGATGATTAAGAGCATCCTCAACTCCGATATTATTGAACTCAGATCTGTCAACTTTAAAAAAGGGGCCTCCTGAAGCAGTTAAAATTACTTTTTTTAAATATTTCCTCTCTTTTTCGCATAAAGCCTGAAAAACAGCACTTTGTTCACTGTCTATAGGTATGATCTGAGACCTGGAATTTTCCAGATATTTATTTACCAGTTCACCTGCTGCAACCATTGTCTCCTTGTTTGCCAGGCAGATCCTGTGCCCTTTTTTTATTGATTCAAGAGTTGCTTCCAGAGCAATTGTTCCTGTTGTTGCAGTAATTACCGTATCAACACTCTTCTCCATAACAGCTTCTATAATCCCGTCTGAACCTGAAAATATTTTTTTATCCGGAAACTCTGAACTGAGAATCTTTGAATCCTTTTGATCTTCAACAGAGATCACAGATGGGGAAAATTCATTTATCTGATTTCTCAGAACCTCAAGATTATTTCCACAAACGAGGCTGACAACGTTATATTTATCCCTGTTCTCTCTTACAACTTCAAGTGTATTTTGTCCAATGGACCCTGTGGAGCCCAACAAAGCTATATTTCTTATCACTTTTAAGATCTCTCCATTTCGATTAAATATTTTTCCACAAATATGAAATTATAAAGTATAGTAGAGGAGCACAGAATATATAACTGTCAACCCTGTCAAGTACTCCCCCGTGCCCGGGTAGTAAAGAACCTGAATCCTTTTTCCCTGCTGACCTTTTAAACAAAGATTCAATCGGGTCTGACACCTGGGACACAAAACCGATAACCGCTCCTGTAGCTATTGCCACCCATACTTCTATATTTACAGGGAAGATCACTATTGATGCCCAGCCTGCCAATCCTGCAGTAATAATTCCAGCAATAATACCTTCAAGTGATTTTTTGGGGGATGCAACCGGATATATTTTGTGTTTACCTATTGCTCTCCCGATAAAATATGCACCTGAGTCCCCCACAGCTATAACAAAAATAAGAAAGATCAGAAAGTTAGGGCCAATAGTTTTTAGTTCGAACAGAAAATAGAGCGGGAAGAACAGATAAAAAACTGCAATAAAATGTATTCCGAAATCTTTAACAAAGGTTTTGAGTTTCTCTTCATTATTAATTGAGACCAGGAAAAATATTCCGAAAGAAAACAGAATAAAAAACAAAATAAACAGCAGATCCGGTTTACCGAAAGTGAAAAACGATCCAATCACTAATCCATTAAAAAATATAAGCAGATTAGATCTTACAGAAGGAGCAGTAAGCTTCAGAAATTCCCAAACACCCAATCCTATTACAACAAATATTAAAGCAGAAAAATAGATATCAGGAAGGTAGATTATTGCCGCTAATGTGAAAATTATTAAAAAAAAAGCTGTAGTTGTTCTTGTGATAAATTCTTTCATATTTTCCCATATCTCCTTTCTCTATCCTGATAAGCAAGAATAGCAGTTAAAAATTCACTCAACCCGAAATCCGGCCAGAGTACTTCTGAAAAGTATAATTCAGTATAAGCTATCTGATATAACAGAAAATTTGAAATTCTCTGTTCCCCGGATGTTCTTACTAAAAGGTCGGGATCCGGTATGTTTTTTGTATATAAATACTTTGTAAATCTCTTTTCATCAATATCCGAACTTTTCACTTTATCTTTTATAATATTTTTTACTGCATCGATGATCTCAGAACGGCTTCCATAATTAAGAGCAAGGCAAAGTGTCATTTTTTTATGAGATTTAGACAGGTCTATAGTCTCATTTATTTTTTTTATAAGCTTATTTGGCAATTTTTTCATATCACCGATTATTGATAATTTTATATCATTTTCTGTTAAAAGGTTTTTATGTAATACGAGGTTTTCATAAAGCATTTTCATCAGAGTATTAACCTCTTTTGCAGGACGCTTCCAGTTTTCGCTTGAAAAAGTAAAAAGCGTCAGATATTTTATTCCAAGTCTGGCAGCATATTCAGCAGCCTTTCTGGCAGCCTTCGCACCTTCTTTGTGTCCGTTAATCCTGGACATGTCCCTTTTTTTTGCCCATCTGCCGTTTCCATCCATGATGATCGATACATGATTAGGTATTTTATTTTTGTCAATTTTATTGAATAATTCTTCTTCCGGAGAGCCTTTTTTTATTATATTTTCAAACATATCGCTCATATTTTGATTATAATTTTAAAGCCCTCCATTGTCAAGAATCAGGCTCCAGCAGAGTCTATTGTTTAAAAAAAAAGTATAAACTTCCTTTAAAAATATCTAATAATTCGATCAAACTTGAATAAAGTGAGAATTTAGGGTAAAATTTTTTATATTATATTTAGGAGACAAAAATGAAAAAACTACTGTTAATGTTATCACTATTGATGATTCTTGTTATTACTTCATTCCCCCAGAATTATGATAATGCAGGGATGGATTATTCAAAAGCTATATTTGATAACAAGACACCTTCCGCCAGGATCACAGCTTTAAAGGCTTATATAAACAAATATACCGATACCACAAATAAGTTTGTACGCCTTGCATATTATCAACTTTCACTCAATTATTTTGAATCAAAGAAATATAAGAGTGCTATTCAGACAGGTGAAAAAACACTTAACCTGGGCTCAATTGGAACTGGAGAAGAATCAAGGCTCAGTCTTGTACTGGCAAACTCTTACGGAATTAAAAGTTATGCCGGTTTCAACAAAGAGAAAGCTCTCAAATATACCAATAAGGCAATATCTCTCGGTCAAAAAGCCGGGGATAATAAAGTCGTATCAACTGCAAAAAAACTTAAAAAAAGCCTGAGCGGGCCACCACCGAGAAAACTTACTCCCGAACAAAAGATAAAAATGCACTATGGAGATGATGAATTCAGAAAAGCAATATCTTACTATAATACACTTGGAGCTTCAGACAAGAATAACTCTGAAATAGCCAGAATCTACGCTTATTCTCTTTTCAAAGCCAGAAGATATGATTCAGCATTAAAGCAGTTTACATTGCTCTATTCAAAAGAGAGTAAAGGTGTTTTTCCTAAATATATCGGTGATATATATACAATAAAATCAAAAAAGAACAGTAAATATTATGATCTTTCAGCCAGTTATTATCTTGAAGCCAGTCTCTTATATAAAAAAGAAAAAAGTTCATCAAACCAGAAGATTGCAGCAGGTAAAGCCAGAGTACAACTTGAAAATAAGTACAACTATAAAGCTAAATATAGAAAGTATCAGTCAGACTCCAAAAAGTTGAAAGCTTCATCCCAGAAAAATGAAAAAGCTATAAGAGATGCAAAAAGAGAGGTTAGAAAATTTAAAAGATATTTAAGGAACACATATTCTGACATCCAGGCTCCTCAATTTGAAACCGATAAATTAAGAAAACTTGAAGCTAAAGCTGCAAGGATTGAGTCCGGGGGAAATTCATCATCTGGTGGAGATGCCGGCGGTGAAGCCCTGTTAAAGCTCAGGGAAAAAATTGATAAAGAATATAAAAACCTTTTAGCAAAAGCAAAAGAAAAACTGGAATTATAGAAAACAGTAACTTACGGGGGATGATTCAGATCATCCCCTTTTTTACCAAAATTATTTAAGAATAAAAGTCAATAAATAGTAATTTCCTCGCTGATTTTTTTTGCATCCGGCCTCTCTATATATTCAGAAGAAAGAAATAATGAAACAGAAAAGGCACCTCCAATAAATTTTTGACTTCTCCCGAAGGTAACGCCAAGTGAATATCCTGTTACGTTGGTTTTGCTAATATAGCTTATCAGGAAATTTAAAATCTCAGATCTGGATGAAGTAGCTATATTCACCATATTGAATCCGTGGATATTTTCAGGAATTTTCTTTACCTTTTCACCATTTAATACTTTTTCAGCAATTATTAAAAGTTTCTTTCTATAGTCATTTAAAAAAACAGGTGTAAGGCCATATTTATTATAACAATAGTTATTTATAATAACTTTTAAAGTTTTCTCTAAAGCATCATTATCAGCCGGGGGCAGGATATGTGCAAACTCCTGAGTGATATAGAACCCTTTTTTTGTTTCAATAATTGATATTCCGCAATGAGTAAATTTTCTGTCAAGAATATTTTTTTTATGAAGCTTGCTTTTTATAAACCCGTTGTGAATATAGTCGGAAACATAAACGGTACTGTATGCTATATTTTCTCCTGCATTTGAAAAAAAAACATCAACATTACTTATCCTTTTTTCAAGGTTATTATAATTTTTAAAAGTATGGCTCAACTTTTTCATTTCTATCATTTTCCGGTTATGCAGTTCAGCAGCTCTGAATAACCCGGCATTATATTCAACTGGTTTAATTCCTCTTGAACTCCTTTCCAGGTTAATAAACTGAAGCATCTCTTTTTCACTTTTCCTGATCTCACTCTCTTTTATATAAACAGCATTCAATTGAAAGAAATTTAGTATAAGTAGTGGAATAACTATTTTAAAAAACCTTTTTTTTGTTTCGGATATTTTTTTCATAATAACTTATCTACAAAATCTAATACATTTTTGTTATTGAGTTTATTTTATTAAAGGATAAATATAATTTCAACAACAGATTTTCTACTGAGCATTCAATACAATTAAAATTATTGTAAATCAAAAAAAATTTAAAAAAAAAAAAAGTGAGATTAACTGTTGAAAAAACATTCTTCTTATATTATTATTGCTTTAAATATAATTTAAATGTTTAATGTTTAACTAAATTAATGATGAATGATGAAATAAACATAAATTTTGACGAAGGGGATGCTTCGATTGATTTTAGTGATCTTGAGGACAATACCCCTGAAGATAACCCTGAAACTAAGAAAGATGGAGGTAATATGTCAGTCAATTCAGCACAAATATTTAATGAAACATTGGAAAGTTTATCAACGATTTCGGGTTTTTTAGCAGCTGGTGTATATAACAGTAGTGGTGATGTACTCTCTCATCTTGACCGTAAAGGGTTCAATTTTGAAGAGATAGGCAGTCTGGCTATAGAATTGTATATTGCCGCCGTATCAATCAGTGATAAAATGGGACTGGGAATGTGTAACTTTGTTGAGACCCATACCGAAAATTATATCTTTATTCATATGTGTGTTGTTCCGGGAAAAGGAGCAATGGGTGTTCTTCTTGAGAGTAAAGGAAATGTAGGACTCGCAAGACATCAGATGCGTAAAGAAGGCGCAAAACTTGTATCTGAATTTGCATAAAGTACTTATAATTAAATAATTCACTTTCAATTAATATTTTACCCAAAATAATTTAAACAATTTTCTATTTTATTCCGTATATTCAAAATAAGCGATATAATATAAAAAACAAGGAGTTTTTATGAACAAAATTATTAAGATAATTTCATTTGTAATTTTTATAGGTTTACTAATTTTTGCCGGATATAAACTTTTTTTCCATGAAGATAATAAAGATGAAACTGAAATTATAAAAGCAGATACAACCGAAGATAAGAATACTCCAAAAAAGACATCTTCAATTCCCGTTAAAGTTACTGAAATTTTAAAAGGAGAGCTCCCTTTACGACTCCGGATATCTGCAACTGCCCAGGTCAGAGAAAAAACTACAATTAAATCTGAAGTATCGGGCAAAGTTGAGAGGATAAATATTAAAGTTGGTGACAGGGTTCGAAAAGGCCAGTTATTAGTGAAAATTGAAGATATTGAAAAAAAACTTGATGTTGAAAGAGCAAAAGCAAATAAACTTAAAAGCCTTGCTGAATACCTGATAAACAGCGGACTTGAAGAGTTTAAGGAATCACAGCCTGATGACGTAGATATGGGAGAGGTTGAAAAAATAAAGAAAAAATACCTGAAAGCTATTGAAGATTTTGAAAAAGGTAAAATTTCCGAAACTCTATTTAATAAAATAAGTGATGAATATGATAAAGTAATGGTATCTTCAGGAACTTTAAGACAAAATATCAGAAAAGCACATGACGGGCTTTCTGAAGCTATCATTTCCCTTAAACAGGCGGAACTGAAACTGAAACGTACATCAATATACAGCCCGTTCCAGGGTGTTGTATCAGACCTGACAATAAGCAGAGGTGAAAATATAAATACCGGGCAGGAAGTTTTGAAAGTTGTGAACCTTCAATCTGTTTACCTTGAAGGCTTCGCTCTGGAATCTGAAATAAAAAACCTGAAACTCGGGACCCAGGTCAGGGTTAAATTTGATTCATATGGAGGGAAATATTTTTTCGGTGAGATCGAAGCTATAAGCCCTGAGGTGGATCCACAAAATAAAACGATCTCCATTTATGTAAAAATGGATAATAAAGATAATAAAATACTGCCTGGAATGCATGCAGAGATAGATGTGGAATATAAAGTATTTAAAGATATTATTAAAGTTCCGGTAAAATCAATTATAATAAGGCAGGACAGGCCGCTTCTTTTTGTAGTGAACGGTAAAACAGTTAAATGGGTTTATGTTGAACTTGGCCCTAAAAATGATGAAGAGCAGATAATTAAAAGTTTTCAAAGTGAAGTTTCCCCCGGAGATCTTGTTGTGATCGAAGGCCATTCCACACTGGCTCACCAGTCAAGGATCAAGATAATAAAATGAGTATGATAGACCTTTCGGTTAAAAGACCCATCGGGACGATCATGTTCTATGTGGGTATTATCCTGCTTGGAATAATTTCAGTCTCAAAACTTTCCATAAACCTGCTCCCCGACCTAAGTTATCCTAAAATATCAGTTGTAACCGATTATCCGGGATTGGGTCCTGAAGAAATTGAAAGATTCATTACATCCGAACTTGAAGGTCCTTTATCTTCAATTTCAGGTGTGAAAAAAATAAACTCGGTTTCAAAAGACGGCCTTTCCATCATTACTCTTGAATTTCATTGGGGTACTGATATGGATTTTGCCCTTCTTCATACCAAGGAGAGGGTGGAAGAGGTAAGAAGCCACCTGCCTGATGATCATACGGCTCCTGTAATTCTGGAATGGGACCCATCCTCTGCACCGATCATTACTGCTATCTTAAAAAGTGAAAAAAGGAGCCTGAAAAAACAGAAGGAAACAGCTGAATTTCTAATAAAACCAAGATTGGAACAACTTGAAGGAGTATCAAGAGTTGAGATAAGAGGTGGTGATGATGAGGAGATCTCAGTTGAAATCGACCCGGAAAAAGCATCCAGCCTCAATATTTCCCTTTCTGAAATAGCTCAGGCAATAAAGAACAACAATGAATTTGCCCAGGGCGGAACCGTAAAAAAGGATAAATTCAGATATACATTAAAGATCGAAGGTGAGATCAAGTCTCCGGAAGATATTGAATTTATAGTTGTAAAAAATCTTGGCGACAGAAGTATTATGGTTAAAGATATCGGCCGTGCCTTTTATAAGAATAAGGTTAAACAGGGAAATATAAAATTCATAAAAACAGAAAAGAAGGAATTAAGAGAAAAAAGTGATGCAATTGCATTGCTGATCTACAGGGAATCAGGAAGCAATACTGTAGATGCAACGAATAACACAATTAAAACCTTTAAAGAACTTGAAAAAGAGTTTAACGGAGAAGTAACATTTTTCACTATTCAGATGGAGGCAGACCTGATCATTTCCTCCATAAATTCATTAAAATCATCATTAATTCTCGGAGGTTTACTTGCATTCTTAATACTATTGCTTTTCCTTCAAAATTTCAGAGATCCCTTTATGGTATCTATTGTTATTCCAATCTCAATAATCTCAACCTTTGTTCTGATGTTTGCTTTCGATGTCAATGTAAATATTATGTCTCTCGGCGGTCTTGTGCTTGGTGTAGGTATGTTTGTTGATAATTCTATAATTGTATTGGAATCAATTTTCAGACACAGAAAGTCCGAAAACCTTGTCAATTCTGTAATAGAGGGGACAAAAGAGGTAAGCGGAGCTATCACTGCTTCAACTTTTACCACTATTTCAATATTTCTGCCTGTCATTTATCTTTATGGAATTACCGGAAAACTATTCAGGGATCAGGCCCTCACAGTATCTTTTTCACTTGTTTCATCTCTGTTTGTAGCTATTACACTTCTACCTGCTCTTTCAGCATTTAAAGCGACTTTCAAAATAGATTTTTCAGATGATATTGATAAGATCGAAAAAAAAAAGTGGTACCACCTGCCGTTAAAAGGATTAAATTTTCTTATTCTACTCCCCTTCCAGATCATCGGTTACATGATCTCTTTTGTTATCGGAGGGTTATATATATTAATTAAAACAATTATAAAATATTTGCTGAAAGGATTAAATTTTGTTTTAAAACCTCTTTATCATATTTTTAATGCTGTATATACAAAATTTGATAATTTTTACCATAATATTCTCGAAAAGATCCTCGATAAAAAATCTCTGGCAGCTATCCTCATATTGACCATTATTATTGCTATTCTCGGATCTTTTGTAATGTTGAGGAAAGAACTACTCCCTACCCCGGATACAGCCAAGTTTGAAATACTGGCAAATACCATTCCGGCTTACGGGTTTGAAGAAACTAATAATATCGCTCAAAAAATAGAGGAAAAACTTTTAGATATTGAAGGGGTAGATTTTGTCTATTCAGAGACAGGTTCGGTTTCAAAAGAGGCTGCCAGAAGTGAGGAAATTTCTGTAAACAGTATCCACTTTGTCATTGAATGTAATTCCAATAAGCATCGTCCCGGAGTCATGGACAATACAAGAACAATTCTGAGTAATGCAGATCTTCTGGATTATTCGATCTTTCTTGAAAAAAATACTCTATCCAAATATCTATCCACTTCAGGTGAAAATTATCAGATCAAGGTCTTTTATGAAGATATCATGCGTGGAAAGGAAGCCGTTGATCTGATCCTGGGAAAAATAAAAGGCCTTGAAGGCCTGTATGATGTTAAATCCACAACATCGCCGGGAAAACCGGTTTATGAGATCCATTTCAAACAGGAACTCCTTAACAGACTTAATATAACAAAAGCACAAATATCCAGTTTCCTCAATCAGGCTGTGAAAGGCGGAGAAGCAGGAACTCTTAAGCTGATACAGAAAAACTATGATATTTTTGTAAGGGTACCTGTAACCGGGATTATGGAAGTGGGAAAACTCATGTCCCTTCAATTCCCGATAAACGACCATGTTTATTATATCAAGGACCTGATTGAGATCAAAGAAAGGCCGTCAATAAAGAAAATATCAAGAGAACTGCAAATGAGATACTTCCTGATCTCGGGAAATGTTAAAGGTATTCCTCTGGATGAGGTTATCACTAAAACAGAATCAAGGCTTGAAGATATAGATCTTCCATTAAATACATATTATTCATTTGCAGGCGAAGAAGAGGAGAGAAGAAAAGCTTTTGACTCTCTTAACCAGGCTATATGGCTGGCAATAATTCTTGTATATATGATAATGGCCGCAAAGTTTGAAAATATCGTACAACCGTTGATCATAATGTTCACGGTTCCAATGGGGCTGATCGGAGCATTTTTATTCCTTCTAATCTTCGGATACTCCCTGAATATAATTTCCGGTATCGGTATCATGGTATTGATAGGGATAGGCGTTAATGATGCCATAGTTAAAATTGAATATTCAAATCAGCTGAGGCGTGAGGGGAAAGGTGTCAGGGATGCAATTATGACCGCTTCCAGGGTAAGACTCAGGCCGATACTTATGACAACATTTACAACTATTTTCGGTGTTTTGCCGATGGGCCTGATCAAACAGACCGGATCGGAACTTCAGCAGCCTCTTGCACTTGTTATTATAGGGGGCCTTTTCTTTACAACTTTCCTGACACTTTTACTCATTCCTGTTTTTTATGAAATTCTTGAAGAGTATAAAGAAAAAAGAAAAGTAAAAGCTTAAGGGGGTCAGCAATGATCAGTAAAATTATAGATCGTCCGGTTCTTGCAATAATATTCTTTTCAATTATCATATTACTCGGTGCATATTCATTTAATAATATGACAATCGGACTTGTTCCTGATCCGGAACAGGGACTCCCTTCACTAAATATCAGCTATATATGGATAGGATCTTCCCCGGATATGATGCTGGAGAAGGTTCTTATTCCGGCCGAAGCCGAAATTATGAAAGAGGTTAAAGGTATCTCAAAGATAAGTTCAAGAGCTGTAATGGGAAGTGGCACACTGACAGTGGAATTCAATAGAAATATAAAAATGAACTTTGCTCATCTTGTTCTGCGGGAGAGGCTGAACAGGCTTCAGAATGAACTTCCTAAATCAGTACGTCCCCCGAATATATCAGAGAGGATACCTGATGACTTTGAACAAAAACCCCTCTTCAGCATCGGAATTTACGGAAAAAACTACAATATCTACAGCCTCAGAAAAATAGCTGAAAAAGAGATCCACCCACATTTACGTTCAATTCCGGGAGTAAAGGAGGTAAATCTGGAGGGGGGTGTTGAACCTCAGATCCAGATTAGGACAAATATCAGAAAACTTGATAAGTTTTCTGTTTCAATTACTGATATTCAGGGAAAGATCTATCAATATTTCTTCACAAACCAGTCAATATCCTTTAAAAAAGCCTCAGGCGAGATAACTCTTTCACTATCTGTATCACCTGAAAACATTCAGGATATACAGAATATTTTTATAAAAAATTTCGGGGAAAAAAAATTGTTCCTCAAGGATCTAGCCGATGTTTACCTGGGGTTCGAAGAACTCAGGTTGGAAAAAAAGTTCCAGGGACAGTCTTTTCTTGTGTTCTCAATATATAAAGAATCGAGTTACAGTCATCTTGAAATGGCAAATAAAATAAAGTCTAAAATGAAATTACTGGCAAACCGTCTTGGTGGAAGAATTGAGTTTGTTATTCAGAGTGATGACAGCAAGGTATTAAGGAGAGAATTATACAAATTAAGCAAAATAGCTTTCCTCATCCTTATAATTATTTTTGTTATTCTGATTATAATTGTCAGGGATATTAAAGCAACGATCCTCATCTTTTCTTCTGTTTTCTTTTCTGTTTTTGCAACTCTCACCGTTATCCATCTGGCGGAAATACCCCTCAATCTTTTAACTTTATCCGGTCTTGCCCTTGGTTTCGGACTCTTTGTAGATAATGCAGTTGTTGTATTTGATTCCATACTGAGGTTCAGGGAAAAAGGTTATGATCTTAAAGAATCTGCAGTAGAAGGGGCACGAGCTGTTATTCTTCCCGTTTTATCTTCAACTTTTACTACAATAATAGTCTTTTTCTCTTTTGCAATACTTTTCAGGGAACGGCTTAAAGTATACTATCTTCCCCTTGCCTATATAATTGCAATATCACTGATCTCTTCAATTGTTGTATCTTTTGTCCTTATTCCCTCCTTAAGTGCACGGCTGAAAATAAAAATAAAGAATAATAATAAAAATTTTAAAAAGGGCAAATTCTTTCCATTCCTTTTAAAATATCCTATGGTAATAATCGCTCCGGTAATGCTTGCATTCTTTTTTTCATATACCACATTTAAGAAAGAGGTATCTTTCGGCCAATTTTTTTCCTGGTATTCCCAGGAGGAAATAAGGGTAAGCTTACGATTTCCTTCCGGAGCGGAATTTTCCGATATTCAGGATGCAATGTCCAAGTTTGAAAAACTTGCTCTCAGTAAACCGTATAAAAAGGAGATAAATACAACCATTTATACCAGAGGTGCATTTATGCGGATAACTTTTCCCGAATCTGTGGAAAATACCGCCTATCCTGTTCAACTTAAACAGGAACTGGTCGGGATCGCCACAAATCTGGCAGGGATAGGTGTCAGTGTTACCGGTTTTGACCAGGAACCTTACTTTTATAATCCCTCAACAGGTTCGAATCTCCCATGGGAAATTCACGTTAAAGGTTATCATTTTGAAAAATTAATGCAATATTGCAAAAAAATAAAGAATGAACTTCTTGCTCATAAAAGGATCAAAGAGGCTGAAGTGCAGACCGATATGAAATTCTGGTGGGGAGGAAAAGAGAAATATTTTTCTTTAAAGCTCAACAGAGAAAAATTAAAAATATACAAACTTGAGCCAAGATACCTGTTAACTTTATTGTTAACCACACTGAGGGAAAGTGCAAATACCCAGAAACTTAAATTTGATGAGAAAGAACTCTCAATAGAGATCAAAGTTGCAGGTGTAAAAGATATAGAACTTGATGACATTCTGGACCTACATCAAACTTCACGTGAAAATATTCCCTTCCGGATAAGAGACATTGTTGATGTTGATTTTTCCACACAAAAGGGTGGAATAACCCGTGAGAACCAGCAATATGAAGCAATGATACAATGGGATTATCTCGGCTCCAATAAAGCTGCAGACAGGTTCCATAAAACAATATATGACAATCTGCAGGTACCGGTGGGATTCACAAAGAGCCTGAAAGAGAGGAGCTTCAGGTTAACCCGTGAGGAGGAAGATCAGCTTAGCTGGGCAATCCTGCTTTCGTTATTGCTTATATATCTTATTCTTGGAATGTTATATGAAAACTTCCTTCAGCCTATCCTGATCATGCTATCAATTCCCCTTGCACTGATAGGAGTTTTTATAGCTTTTGTTGTTCTGGATTATTCATTTGATTCAACGGCATATATCGGAGTTATCCTCCTCTTCGGGATTGTTGTTAATAAT
Organism: Acidobacteriota bacterium; assembly: GCA_039714255.1. Taxonomy (GTDB): domain Bacteria; phylum Acidobacteriota; class Aminicenantia; order UBA2199; family UBA2199; genus UBA647. The sequence continues at coordinate 3,154 of JBDLJQ010000008.1, read as the reverse complement.
GCGATACTCCTGATTGATAATATAAACAGGCACCTGAAAAGTTCAACAAAGATAATAGATTCAATTGTTATAGCAACAAAAGAGAGGATCAGGCCGATCTTTATGACTACGATGACCACAGTTCTCGGGATGACCCCGCTCCTTATCTTTAAAGAGTCCGGAGCCGGGAAATCTGATATCTGGTCATCTCTTGCACTATGCACTGTCGGAGGTTTGACAACTTCCGCACTCCTGATCCTCCTGATACTGCCTATATTCTACTACCTTTTTTATAAATTGCAGAAAAATGTGTTTGCTTCAAAATCTGGTTTTAAAACAACAAATAGCTAAATCCTAAAACGGTAAAATCAAAAACAAATATGTTTATATGGCTTTCACCGCTATCTCTTTCGCTACCGCGGAAAATGTTCTCATTTTCCCTGCTGGAGTATTCGTCGTTTCTCGGTATTGGCTCGAAACTTCCTCATCACCCGCAAAAGAGAAAGTCGGTTACGCCATAAATTGAATATTGATATAGGTAATTTATTATGGGTCAATGATTTTTCTTGCTTTTTCTGATCTTCATTGATACCATTGCCTCTTATAAGGAAAAATGAATGGATAATATTAAAAAAAGTTTTTTTAAAAAATTTCCGGGCCAGTTCTGGCTTGTAGTTATATTCGAGTTCTTCGAAAGAGGAGCATATTACGGGATGATGAGTTTCATCTCTGTATATTTTACCGATTCTCTGGATATTCCAAAGGAAAATGTAGGACTGATAAAAGGTGTAATTCAACCACTTCTCTATTTCCTTCCGATCATTTCAGGGGCTGTTGCCGACCGGTTCGGTTACCGGAAGATACTTATGATCGCATTTTCACTTCTCGGCGGCGGATACTTCCTCACAAGCCAGATGACAACCTATTCATCGGTGTTTATGGCCCTTGTTGTTATGGGCGTAGGTGCAGGAATGTTCAAGCCTATAATTTCAGGTACCATAGCACGGGTCACTGATGAGTCTAACAGTACCCAGGCCTTTGGAATATTCTACTGGTCAATTAACCTGGGAGCATTCCTTTTTCCTTTATTCCTGGTCCCCTTCCTTAAAAGTATGAATCCATCTTATGTTATCATTGCTTCTGCAATCTGTACCGGATTTTTGATAATTCCCACAGCTTTTTTATACAAAGATCCTGTAAAAAAACAAAAAGCCGATACAAGAGAACAAACTTCTCTTGTACAGACACTTGCAAATGCATTTGAAATAATATATTCCCCGCTTGTATTGTTAAGCAATAAAATAAAGAGTTCATTTTCATTCAGATCAGTCACGATAATAGTACTGGCAGTACTTTTATTCTTCTCAGTTTCAGGTTACCTGAAACCACCTGTTGCTGAAGAAAAATTTTCAAAGATCGCCGTTGATAATGGAAACGATACTTTTATTCTGAATGTTTCCAGGAACATGTCGGTCAAAGACGATTTTAAACTTGATATTAATGGAAAAAATAACAAAGAGATACTTCTAACTATCTATAAACCCGACTCTTTTAATTCTTATGCCGACACCATTACCGGAAAGTTGCTTGAAGCTGATCTTTCAAGTATTGTAGGAAAAGAAGAAATTAGTAGCCTTATAAGAAGATCCTGCAATAAGATCTCTATCTCCATGGGAAGAACGGATCTTGCTGAACAACCTTTTAAAGTACAAAAGATCTCAGAAGACAATTTTAATATTCAAATAGATAAAAATGCCGATACAGATAAAATAAAAAAAGAGTTGATCGATTCACTCCACACTTATTCCATACTTAAAGGGATTAATTCCAAAGATATGGATACCCTTATGGGAGCAATGAATGTCCGTTCTTTTTTCCCATTATTTATCGTTTCAATGATACTGATATCTCTTGTTTTGATCCCCCTCTCTTCCAGGAGATCACTGTTTCTACCGGTATTTGCCATTGTTATAATATTCTTTCTTCCCGGCCTCTCACTTCTCGGAAAGATCATCACATCAATAATCTATCTCTCATTGATGTCCCTGGTTATAATAGATAAATCCGATCTGAACAAATTCAGAGACCACTCAAAGTTCCTCCTTATGATATTACTCTACTCGGGATTCTGGGTTCTTTATTTTCAGATGTTCGATTCTGTTCTATGGTATGTTCAGGCTTATGTTGACGCGTCATCACTGAACAATGCAATTAATTCTTTTCTTTCTGTTTTCGGGATAAATATTAACTGGTTCTTTGATGTTGAACATGTCACGGTTATAAATGCCGGTGTTATTATTCTTCTTCAGTTAATAATTTCAAATATTGTGAAAAATAAAAAGGCTTTACCCACAATGATGACAGGCATATCAATTGCAACTATCGGTATGGGAATCCTGGCTATATCAGCAAATATCTGGATATTTATTACCGGAATAATATTATTCTCAATCGGAGAGATGACAGCTCATCCCAAATTTATAAGCTATATAGGTATAACTGCCCCTCCGGATAAAAAAGCAATGTATATGGGTTATTTATTCCTTTATGGAGTTTTCGGAAGCTCTGTAGGAGGAGTTGTAGGTGCAAAACTTTATGTACACTTTGTTGATAATCTGAATCAGCCAAGAACTTTATGGCTGGTCTTTTCAGGTATCGGGGTCGTCACAATAATAAGCCTTCTATTGTATAATAAGTATATTGCTCCAAAGAAAGGTGAAGCTACTTAGATTCTTTCATCTCGTCAAGTTCAGTTCTCAGTCTTTTTAATATGCGGCGAAGTTCAGCTTCATGTCCTTTTTCCTGATTTGCTAGATCTGTGAATAACTCTTTTGCAGGTCCGCTTCGGAATTTTTTTATGGAGTTCAGATAAAACTCTCTGGCAGAAATTTCCCTTGGAATGGAGATCAGTACTATTTCTATCATCTCTTCCAGTTCTCTTATCTTTACTTTTAAATCGTCATTCATTTTCTACCTCTTTTATTATGTTATTAATATCAATTAACCCGGCCATGTGATCTTTCCTCCATAGTATCCTATTATTGTTACCATAGGGAAACTTGCAAATAAAAAACAATTATAGACATAAAAAAACAGGTTTGAGTCAAATGATACTGTTGGAATAAATATTCTTATTAATGCTGCGATGATCCCCAATAATACAAGTATAATTGAT
>JBDLJQ010000007.1:0-79910 GCA_039714255.1 Acidobacteriota bacterium | reverse complement strand
TTATTAAATTTGTACCTGCTTCAGGAGCTGCTTCCAGAATGTTCAAAATTCTTTTTAAGCTGAGAGAAGGGTTTAAAAGCGGAACACTGGCCTCAGAAGATATAAACCCCGGAGCAGGAGAAAACAAGGATATTAAATTTTTTCTGGATTTTATTTCGGGTATTAAAGAAAAAAAATTTCCATTTTGCACTTATTTAGAAGAGAGCCTGAAAAAAGACGGGCATGAGATAGAAACAATAATTAAAGAAAAGAGATATGGACTCATCCTTGATCATATACTGGGAGAAGAGAACCTGAATTATAATTTAATACCAAAAGCCCTGTTAAGTTTCCACAACTATTCAGACAGGCCGGTAACTCCTTTGAGTGAACATGTGCTGGAAGCTTCATTATATACCTCCGGGAAAAACAATAAGGCAAATATTCACTTTACTGTTTCTGAGGAATCCCTGGAAGATATAATATCTTTTACAGAGGAAATTAAAAATAAATTTGAAGAAAAGAATGTTTCATCCGATATCTCATTCTCAATTCAGGCAAATGAAACAAACACAATAGCGGTAGATAGTACCAACATACCAATAAGGGATGAACAAAACAATATTTTGTTAAGGCCCGGGGGCCACGGCGCCCTTATAAAAAATTTAAATTCAATTGATGCAGATATAATATTTATTAAAAACATAGATAATATTACTACAAAAGATAAACTGGAGGATACAATTGAAAATAAGTTTCTTCTGGGTGGCCTCCTTTTAAACATTCAGGAAAAGGTTTCCGGATTCTTACAATCCATACCTAAAGTTTCAAAAGATAGTGAACTTATCAATAATATATATTGTTATTCAAAAGATATCCTGAATATTCCTCTCCCCGATGAATTCCTTGATATGGAACTTGTTGCCAAAAAGGAAATTCTCTTTAACGTACTTAACAGGCCAATAAGAGTTTGCGGTGTTGTAAAAAATCAGGGAGAACCCGGAGGCGGGCCTTTCTGGATAAAGATCGATGGAGGAAATACAATTCTGCAGATCGTGGAAAGTGCCCAGATAGATCTATCTCTTGAACATCAAAGAACAATATTCAATAATTCCCGTTTTTTTAATCCTGTTGATCTTGCCTGCGGGGTCAGGAACTATAAAGGAGATAAATTTGACCTTTTTGATTTTGTTGAAGAGAAAAGATATTTCATAACTGAAAAATTTTATAATGGTGAAAAAATAAAAGTCCTGGAATATCCGGGACTCTGGAACGGGGCAATGGAAAAATGGATAACCATATTTGTTGAAGCCCCCATATCAACATTCAATCCGGTAAAAACTGTTAACGACCTTTTGAAAGAAACCCACCAGCCTGCATCAAATATATCTTTCTTCTGATCAAATAAAAAATTTCTTAATTTTTCCGGCCGGTTTACCGGTAAAAGCTAAACCGGCAGAAAAATTTTTTTTTATGCAACAGCAGCTTCAACTGCTTCTATATATTCAGGCAATATTACATTCAGTAATAATCCTAACTGTACATGACTCTCATCTATCAGCAATCCACCTCTGTATTTACCCAACAGTACTATAACAACCATTTTATTATCTTCAAGCCCGATGGTAAACTGTTGCCCGAGCCCGGGAAAGCCACTCTTCTTCAGTGTTGTTCCAAGGTCTTCAACAATTTTGTTAAAAAGTGCAGTAGCCTTTGGCTGAGTATTATATCCGGCAATCGATTGTGCCTGTTCTACTATCCACACATCAGTTGCAAGTAAAGCTTCACCCATATCACTCTTTAACTTATCTACCGCATCATTTAATTTTTGTACATCCATTTTTGTCTCCTTTTTATTAAGTTTTTTTATTTTTGTTCTTTTTATCTCATCCATTTTTCTCGTTGCTTCCAGCAAAAGAAAATCTATGGAAGCATCGATCACATCTTCATCTTTATCACACTTCCCGTCTATTTCAATTTCGGCAGATTCCATCGAAATTATCTCATAGACAGCTTCACGGCCTGATAGTTCTTCAATTTCCCCGTCGATGAGGGACCCGTTTAAAAAATAAAGTTTTCCATCACCTTTTTTTGATTGTATTTTCAATGTGCATGTCTTATTTTCAGATGAGATCAACTGTATAAAAGACATTAGTGAAATACCCTTTAAAAATCCGGCGGAACGTGATTGTATACCTTTTTTTATTTTTTCTGTCAGAACATTAAAGTCAAGTGGTTTTTCAAGATATTGAAACAATCCAAAATTTTTCAGGTTTTTTTCAATTTCAGGTGTTCCAAAAGCGGTCATCACAATAATAGGTATGTCACTATGATTTTTAGAAAGATTTGCAAGAAGTTCGAATCCATCCATTTCAGGCATTCTAATATCGGTGATGATCAGATCAACCTTTTCAGACTCAAGTTTCACAAGTGCTTCCCTGCCATTTCCGGCAGTAATGATCTTATAACCAAGATCAAGAGCATTCAGGCCATCCGTGAGGCTCAAAATAAAGTTTCTGTCATCATCTACAATTAATATGTTTTCCATTGTAACAGGTACAGCAAATATGATGCCAGAAATATTTTTTATTCCAAAACAAAAAATATCCTCTAATATAGGGAAATGTCACAATATTTTAAAAAATGTCATATTTGAACGGATCATTTTGAGTGGTCTATTTTGACCCTTATGGTCAATCTGGCCTGGTCAAATTTTTTATCTTTCTTTTTAATGTTGATAATGATATCCCGAGCTTCCGGGAACTTCGGGTCAGGTTCCAGCCATTAATATCAAGAATATACTTTATATGGTCAGATTCAACTTCTGCAAGTGTTCTTATATTTTTGTTTTCAGAGCGATCAATTTCCTTTGGGGCTTGAGTGGACGTGATATTTTTTTTCTCTATCAACAATGAAGGAGTTATTGGATCTTTAAAAATAAAAATAGATCTTTCAATGACATTTCTGAGTTCCCGTATATTTCCCGGCCAATGATAATCCATTAATTTGTCAATTTCTGAAGCCGCCAGTTTTATCACTTTTCCAGGTGCGATTTTTTTTATAAAATTTTCAATAAGGGCAGGTATATCATCAAGCCTTTCACGGAGGGGAGGGAGTTCGATCAATATTACACCCAGCCTGTAATACAGATCCTGCCTGAAACTTTTCTCTTCTATCATTTTAAACAGATCTGCATTGGTAGCTGAAATAATTCTGGTGTTTACGTCTCTTATAACTTCACTGCCAAGCCTTTTTATCTTTAATTCATCAAGGACACCCAGGAGTTTGGACTGGAGCTGATATGCCATAGTACCTATCTCATCAAGAAAAAGGGTCCCTCCCTCCGAGATCTCAAAAACACCCCTCCGGGTTTTTTCAGCTCCAGTAAAAGCTCCTTTTTCGTGCCCGAATAATTCTGCTTCGATAAGATTTTCAGGAAGAGCGGCACAATTCAGAGTAAAAAAAGGTGCATCTTTATCTTTCCCCCTGAAGTGTATGGCTTTTGCTACCATATTTTTACCGGTACCCGTTTCCCCTGTTATTAATACAGGTGAATCGGTGGAAGCAGAAATATCGATCAGGTTATGAATATCAATTTTATTGCCAAAAGCCCCCAGCAGAATACTTTCTTCACTCTCTTTACGGTTCTTCCGGATCTGGACTCTCTCTGCCTTTTCCAATGAAGTTATTTTAAATGATCTGTTAATAGCGATAATAAGTTCTTCCGGATCAAATGGTTTTGATAGATAATCATGCGCACCTGCTTTGATCGCTTTTAATGCATGATCAAAACTCGGGTAGGCAGTAATAAAAATTATTTTTGTATCTTCATTATATTGAAGGATCAACGGGCAAAGTTCATCCCCATTCCAATCGGGAAGTTTCTGGTCCAGAAGGACAACATCCATCATTCTTTGTGAACATGCTTCTAATCCTTCTTCCCCTGAAGAAGCTGTATATACTTCAATAAATTCCGTAGAAATATACTCTTTTAAAGATTTTGAAAAGTTGATATCATCATCAATTATCAATATTTTTTTTTTAAAGTTTTATTCACCTTTTTTTCCGCCTGATATTGAAATTATTACTTTCGTTCCGGACAGGGCAGAACTATCGATCCTTATTGAACCATTCATGTTCGTAAGGATCTTCTGGACAATGCTCAGGCCAAGCCCGGTCCCATTACTTTTTGTTGTAAAAAACGGCTTAAAAATATCCTTCTGAACACTCTCGGGAACACCAGTCCCGTTATCAGAGATTATTATGATGACCGAATCTCCCTTTTTTTTTGTTTCAAATCTTACTTCTGGATTATCCAGATTTTTTACCGAATCAAGTGCATTGCCGGTTATATTTAACATCACCTGGTGAAATGCTCTCGGATCAATATATGCAATCAATTTTTTATCAAAAGATGGTTTTCGTATTACCACGCCATGTTCTTCAAAATTTTCTTTGATCAGTTTAATAAAGTTATCGATGAATTCATGAATATCTATCTTTTCAGGATTAAGTTTTTCGAACATATTAAAATTTTTCAGATTATTCAGCAAAAATTCAACCCTTGAAGTTTCAGATATTATCCTGTCAACATATTCAAGAATTTTGTCGGTTGAAAATCTGGAAAAATTTCTTTTCAATACACTGGTTGTCATTTTTATTGCATTAATGGGATTGCCGATCTCATGTCTTATACCGGAAAAAATTGTTCCCAGGTTCTGCATCAGGTCGATGGTCTGAGCCATTGATATCAGTCTTCTACTTTCGGTGATATTGTTCTTTATACACACTATGGAATCTACAGAAAGAGGTATAACTTTTACCTCATATATCTGATCCCCGGAATCGGACTTCAGATTATATTCAAATATCTCCAATTGACTTCCGTTTCTGACATTTGAGAAAGCTCTTTTTAATTCAGCTTTCCCGGAGACGGGGAACAGGTCATATATAAGTTTCCCCAAAGAGATCTCGGAAATGAAACTACGGTCATTTTCCTTGATCCCTTTTATATCGAGTATTTTTCCGTCAAGATCCAGTTTGACATACTGATATTGAAGAATATCAAAGATAACTTTAAGTTCATAATAAAGTTGATTTATCTTATCTTCGTTTTTTTTTCTCTCGGTAATATCCATAACTCTTATAATTGAGAAAATATCACTTTTTTCATTTTTAGATAGTTCAGAGGAAATTGGAGTAAACTTTATCCGCAAATATTTATTAATTATGTTGTCATGGGACTCAATTATATATGGATCTCCATTTTTCAACTTATCATTTGCCTGGTTCCATGAATTTTTTAAATAGCAATCCTGATCATTACACCCGGGATGAAGAATTCTATGGAAATTTAAACCCCTCAGAGACTGTACATTAAACAGGCCCCACTTTTCCACAGCTTTATTTCCCCGGAGAATATTTCCATTCTTATTAAGAAGCAGAATTATATGGTCAAGTGAATCAATTGTGATTTCCCACTCTCTTTTTGCCTCTTCAATACACTTGATTAAATCCTTTTCCTGATCCTTTTTTTTCATTTAAATATTTCTCTATATAAGGTTAATATCACAGGGAATTTTATTAATCAAGAAAGTATCCCGGGAGCAGAATAAACAATAATATAAAGATATTTCCAAATTTAATTGACTAAAACACTGATTTTTATTATCAATAGATATAAGAAAATGAAAAAACCCTTCAAAAATTCAAATGCTATCTTACTTACCGGGGGCAAAAGCAGGAGAATGAAAAAAGATAAAAAATTCCTTAAGACCGAAAAAGGGATATTGATCGATGGGGTAATATCACAGATCGAAAGATTGTTTAATGATATTTATATCAGTGTCTCAAAAACTTCTGATTTTATATTGCCTGGGTATAAGATAATCAGAGATCTTTTTCCGGATAAAGGGCCTTTAATGGGGATATTATCTGCTCTGGCAGAATCAGACAAAAAAACAAATTTTGTGATCGCAGCAGACATTCCGGAGATCAATAAAGATTTTATCAGTGAACTTCATTCATACACCGGAGATTATGATATTGTAGTCCCCGTATCCGGGAAAGATAAATATGAACCGCTTTTTGCTTTTTACAATAGATCAGTTATCAATGAAATAAAATCGATGATTGATTCCGGTACAAATAAAATAGTCCCTCTTTTTTTCAGATGCCGGACAAAATTCGTAAAGATGGAGAAAAACAACTGGTATAGAAACCTGAACACACCCGAAGATTATCTGGGCTACCTGCAGAGCCTGAAAATTGACTAATGCCATTCACCTGTATTAACATAATAAAATGAAAATTTTTTCATTTACAGGATGGTCCGGGAGCGGTAAAACAACACTGATATCTGAATTGATCATAGAGTTCCGAAAACGTGGTTATCGGGTAATGGCAGTAAAAAATGCTCCCCACAAACATCATCTGGAACCTGAGGGAAAAGACAGTCAAAAATTCCTGGAGAGTGGCGCAGAAGAAGTTTATCTGCTATCAAAAGGGGTGTTAATGAACATGAGGCCTGTCCTTAATGAAGAGGATTTTTTTAATTATGCACTTCCTGAAATGGAAAAGTATGATTTTGTTTTACTGGAAGGGATAAAAAAAAATGGGATTCCCGTGTTTGAAATATTTAATTCCAGGCTGGAGAACAAACTTCGCACGGAAATTAGTATTCTATCAGGGATCTTTTCAGATATAAAAGTTCATCCTGAGATACCTTACATTAACAGGGGAAAAATTATAGAGATCGCAGATTTTCTTGAAAAGTTCCATTAAAAATATAGAGGAGATACATATGAAAAGTTACAGAAAAGAACTCTGGTTTGAAGCAAAAAAAAGGAGAGAACTTATCCATATAACTCCCATAATAGAGGAGTGTCTCCATGAAAGCGGTATTCAGGAAGGTATTCTCCTCTGTAATGCCATGCATATTACATCCAGTGTTTTTATAAATGATAATGAATCCGGACTTCATCATGACTATGAACAATGGCTTGAAAAACTTGCTCCCGAGAAGCCATATTCTTTATACCAGCATAACGGTTTTGAGGACAATGCAGATGCTCACCTGAAAAGGACAATAATGGGAAGAGAGGTAGTGGTTGCCGTAACAGAGGGAAAACTTGATTTTGGCCCGTGGGAGGCAATTTTTTATGGAGAATTTGACGGTAAGAGGAGAAAACGGGTGTTAGTAAAAATAATAGGAGAATAATTAAAACTATTTTTTTTTACACATGAAAAATGGAGTATTTGTACCTTCATTCCGGAAAATAAAAATAATTAAAAAAAAGGTTTCATTTAACTTTAAATCTGTGATAAAATTCAATCTAAAAAAATGGGTAGTAAATTGAAACTATTTATAAAAAACACAGGTGGCATCGGTTAATCCGGTCAGCAAAATGGAAATCCCAATACTTTCCAGATCAAATTCACAAAAATTCAGGCCATTAGATTCAATAAATCCACCTGCGAGGTAATCAAATGGAAAAAGAAGAAAAACGGATTAATGAAGAAGCTTTGGAAAAAAGGGGTAAAAAGAAACCTTCACCCAAAGAGAACAAAATTACACTTGTCAGTGTATATTGTAAAGGATGCGGGCTTTGTGTTGACAGTTGTCCGACCGGAACGCTGATCCTGGAAGATAATGCAGAGAGTAAATTTGGAATATCTGTAAAAATTGATGCCCCCGATTATTGTATCGGGTGTAAAATGTGTGAGAATAGATGCCCCGATTTTGCTATCTTTGTAAACTATGATGAAAAAGAGGTGGCAAAATGAACAGACGAAAAGTTCTTCAGGGAAACATAATTGTAGCAAAGGCTGCAATTGCAGCAGGATGTAATTTTTTTGCCGGCTACCCGATCACTCCATCTTCTGAAGTAGCACAATATATGTCAAAAGAGTTTCCTAAACTGGGGCATGACTTCATACAAATGGAGGATGAGATAGCTTCTCTTGGAGCCTGTATAGGAGCTTCTCTCTCCGGTAAGAAAGTATTAACAGCCACAAGCGGCCCGGGTTTTTCACTTATGCAGGAACATCTGGGAATGGCTGTAATGGCAGAGATCCCTCTGGTAATTGTTAACGTAATGAGAGGCGGCCCTTCAACAGGAATTCCTACAAAACCTGCCCAGGCAGATATAATGCAGGCAAGGTGGGGTACCCATGGTGATCATCCGATAATTGCTCTATATCCTGCTTTTGCTGATGAAATTTTTTCAGAAACCGTAAGGGCTTTTAACTTATCGGAAAAATTCTGGACACCTGTTATTCTGCTTCTTGATGAGGTTATTGCTAAAGCTCATGAAGACCTTGAGATCCCTCATAAAAAGGATATACCAATATATAAAGAAGCTGTCCACAAGATAAAAGACCTGAACATTTATGACAGAGAGATCGGAGAGAATCCCCCGAGAGTTGATTTTTTCAAAGGATACCCGATCCATATTGACGGCCTGGAACACGATTCTCACGGATGGCCTACATCGGATCCGAAAATTGCAGATAAGATGCAAAATCTCAGGATGCAGAAGATCTATAATCACCTTGATGAGATAATCGAATATAAGGAATACTATATGGATGATGCTGAAATAATGGTATTTTCTTTTGGAGTATCCGCAAGATCTGCTTTATGTGCAGTTAAAAAAGCCAGAAAACAGGGAATTAAAGTGGGACTGTTTCAACCTCTGACAATTTGGCCGTTTCCCAAACGGGAATTACAGGAAAGATTCAAAAAGATCAAAAAGATCCTTACAGTAGAGATGAATATGGGACAGACAAAATATGAAATAGAGAGGGTAGCACCGGATGATGTTGAAAAAAGGACAATGCTGAGAGCAAACGGGATACCTTTTACACCAAGAGAAGTTCAAAGTGCCATTGAGGAGTTTATAAAATGAAGAAATATGAAAAATATATAAGATATAGAACATTTCCGACACCATGGTGTCCGGGCTGCGGGGACGGAGTTGTATTGAAGTCAATTGCAATGGCATTCTCCGAACTTGATGTTGATCCTAACGATATTATTGTAGTTGCCGGTATCGGATGTTCCGGCAGAATGCCTACTTTTTTTAATACTAACACATTGCACACAACTCACGGAAGAGCGCTTACATTTGCAACAGGGATAAAACTGGCTAAACCTGAAAAACTGGTCGTAGTTATCTCAGGGGACGGTGACTCCCTTGCCATTGGAGGAAATCACCTCATACACGCTGCCAGAAGAAATATCGGTATAAAAATGATCCTTATCAATAACGGCGTATACGGTATGACAGGAGGTCAGGTATCACCGCTTACCCCCCAGAAATTCATTACCGAAACAACTCCCTATGGAAATATTGAACCAAAGTTTCATGCATCAGAGCTGTTAATTGCAGCCAGGGCAACTTTTGTAGCACGGGAGACGGTAAACAGAACAGTGCAATTAAAAAATGTTATTAAGAAATCTTTTAACCATAAGGGATTTTCCGTTGTTGAGACTATAAGTAACTGCCATGTAAATCTTGGAAGAAAAAATAAAATGAAAAATCCGGTCGATATGACAAAATGGATAGGCAGCCGTACTGTTACAAAAGAACAATATGATAAAATGACACCTGAGGAGAGGAACCATAAATATCCTGTCGGGATCCTGAAGGAAGACAAAAATCGATATGAATATGCTGATCTTTATCATAAACATATAATTCCTGCTGCAAAAGAAGCAGCAGCAAAGAACGGGACGGGGAAAAAATGAAAAGATATGAAATAAGATATGGTGCTGTCGGAGGACAGGGTATTATCACAGCCGGTGCATTACTGGTTGATATAGCAGTTGAAAAAGAGGGTAAATTTGCTATTGAAAGCCCCACTTATACTGCAACTGTGAGGGGTGGCCCGACAAAGGTAGATATAATTATTTCCGATGAAAAGATAATTTTCCCCCAGGCAAGTGAAATTGATTTTTTTGTCTGCACTTACCAGAAACCTTTTGATCTCTATAAAGAAAGATTAAAAGATGATGCAATTGTTGTCGTTGATGAGCATCTTGTAAAAGAAATGGGAGACACAAAAAACTGGAAGATGTATAAAATCCCGTTGATCAATGAGACAAAAAAGCAATTGGGAAATATAGTCTTAACCTCAGTTGTCACACTATCAATAACTCAGAAACTTACCGGGATCATAGATTATAATAACATGATATCCTATGTAAAACACTGGGCACCTAAGGGATTTCTTGATCTGAACATGAAAGCAATAGAAGTTGGCAGAAGCCTTGTTTAAAATAAAGAGGAAATAATAAATTAATATATGTCCGAGCCTTTAGATTTTATAAAAGAGTTAAGCTGGCGTGGAATGGTCCACGATATTATGCCCGGAACAGAAGGCCAGCTGAAAAAAGAGATAACATCCGCTTATGTGGGATTTGATCCCACTTCAGACTCTCTTCATATCGGAAATCTGGTCTTAATAATGATGCTCAAATATTTCCAGTTATCCGGCCACAAACCTATTGCACTTGTTGGAGGAGCAACAGGAATGATCGGTGACCCTTCAGGCAAATCTGATGAAAGAACCCTTATCGACGAAAAAACATTAAAACACAATCAGGAAGCTATAAAAAAACAATTATCAAAATTTCTTGATTTCGAATCAAATGCAGGAAACAAAGCTGAAATGGTCAATAATTATGACTGGATGAAAAATTATTCATTTCTTGAATTTATCAGAGATATTGGTAAACATATTACCGTTAACTATATGATAGCAAAAGATTCAGTTAAAAAAAGAATCGGAGAAGATTCAAAAACAGGAATGTCATTTACCGAGTTTTCATACCAGCTTGTTCAGGGTACCGATTTTCTGGAACTTTACAAATCAAAAAATTGCAAACTCCAGATGGGCGGATCTGACCAGTGGGGAAATATAACTACAGGAACCGAATTGATAAGGAGAAAACTCGGCGGAGAAGTATTTGCAATCACATGCCCTCTTATAACAAAAGCTGACGGTTCCAAATTCGGAAAAACCGAAAGTGGAAACATCTGGCTTGACCCTGAAAAAACATCACCCTATCAATTTTATCAGTTCTGGTTGAACACATCGGATGAAGATGCTGAAAAATATATTAAAATATTTACACTGTTAAAAAAAGAAGATATAGAAAAATTGATAGAGGAACATAACGAAACCCCCCACCTCCGCTTACTTCAGAAGACACTTGCCAGAGAGATCACCTCCACTGTCCATTCCCCGGAAGATTATGAATCTTCAGTTGAAGCATCCCTGATATTATTCGGTAAAGGGACCACTGACTCACTAAAAAAAATTTCTGAAAAAGATTTTCTTAATATTTTTGAAGGTGTACCAAACTTTGATATTTCCATATCTGATATCAATTCAAAGATCAACATTGTTGATCTCCTTGCTGTTAATACATATATTTTTTCTTCCAAGGGTGAGGCCAGAAGGATGATAAAAAGCGGTGGTATTTCAATAAATAAAGAAAAAGTTTCAGATCAGGAAAGATCTGTCGGACAGAAAGACCTGCTCAACAATAAATATATCCTCATTCAGGTGGGCAAAAAAAAATATTCACTTTTAACTATTTCCTGAATTTATATCAGAGATCTTTTTCCAGTTTATTCTTTCTAAATTCCCGGTACAAATGTATTGATGGTAAAATTTCGGATCTGTGAATTCATCCTTTCGGGGAGATTAAGGTTCTTATCCAGATCCATTAATAGAAATAATGCTGCAGTTGAAATTTTAAATTTATCCATTTCAGATCTTTTTACCGGATCTTTTGATGGAGACTTGAGCCTGAATGGATTAATGAACCGCCTGCCCCTCTGCAGGCCATAATGGAGGTGGGGGCCTGTTGACCTTCCGGTAGTTCCCACATATCCGATTATTTTACCCTGGGTTACATATCTTCCCCTCTTTATCTCTTTTCTGATCCCGGATAAATGGTAATAATGGGTTCTATATTTGTTTCCATGGGATATCACTATAAATCTTCCCTTAATCCTGTTATATCCCAGGGAATAAATCCTTCCGTCAGCTGTAGCTCGTACAATGGTCCCTGTTGGCGCCCCAAAATCAACTCCGGTATGGCTTGCTGAAAACCCCGATACAGGATGTTTTCTGAAACCGAATCTTGATGTGACCCTCATGAAGGGGAGCGGGCACCGTAAGAACATTTTTTTTACAGCTCTTCCATCAGGATGGTAATAAGAACTCTTTCCGTTCTTTCCGGTGAACCTGACAACCCTTGTGGTTTTCCCTCTGTTCGTAAATTCAGCGCCCAGTACTTTGCCGTAACCTGCAAATTTTCTATTAAGATATTTTTTTTCTACAAAAATTAAAAAAGTATCACCCGACCTGATATCCCTGTTAAAATCAATATCATATTCATAGAGTGAAGCAAGGGTATCAGCAAGCCCTCCACGTTCTTTAAGTTTCAGAACTGCCTCGTAAAGGGAGCCGTTTATCACTCCACGGACCACGGTTGGGATCACTGAATAAGGAATTTCAACAAGTTTATAGCTATAACCACCCTTCTTTTTAGTAATATTAATATACTTATTAATATCGATATCATATCTGAACTTTTTAAATCCTTCTGAATTATATGACAAAGAATATTTATTGCCGGCCCTGATCTTTTTCAGGTCATAAACACTCCTTGCCCCATCCAGGATTTTAAAAATAATGTCCCTGGTTATCCCTTCCCGAGACAGGAGAGAAACAATATTATCTCCCATCCTCACTTTTCCGGAAAAAGAGATAGTTTCCTCATTTTTTAAATTATTTTCAGAAATAACAGAAAACCCTGCAGGTACATTAATTTCACTGTTTTTCTCACCTTTTTTAAAAACACCCGAAAGTGAAAAGATAAGCAGAAACATCAGAAAAAAAATAATATACAACCTTTTATTATTCTTAATGTCAAAATTAAATTTCATAGAATAATATTTTAACCCAGTATTACGCCCATTTCAAGTATTTTTAAAGTAAACAGGGATACTATCTGATTCTTGCCTAAGTTCTTAATTCTGCTATAATATGGTCACTATGATCAAATACATATTAAGAAAAATTTTCGGAACCAGTAATGAGAGGGAATTAAAAAAAATGCAACCCCTGGTTGAAAAGATCAATAATCTTGAACCTGAAATAAGCAAACTGTCAGATGATCAGTTAAAGGAATTCACTAATAAATTCAGGGATAGATTAAAGGATGGTGAAACACTTGACGATATCCTTCCGGAAGCATTTGCCGTTGTAAGAGAAACAGGAAAGCGTGTCCTGAATATGCGCCATTTTGATGTTCAACTTGTGGGAGGAGTGATCCTCCATCAGGGTAAGATCGCGGAAATGAAAACAGGTGAAGGAAAAACGCTGGTAGCAACTCTTGCCGCTTACCTCAACTCACTGGAAGGAAAAGGTGTCCATATAGTTACAGTTAACGATTATCTGGCAGAAAGGGATTCAAAGTGGATGGGGAAAATATATGAATTCCTCGGACTGACAGTGGGTGTGATCCGGCATGGGGTTGATGACACAGAAAGGAAAGAGGCATACAATTGCGATATAACCTATGGAACAAACAATGAGTTCGGGTTTGATTACCTCAGGGATAATATGAAGTTTGAGGTGGAAAATCTTTCACAGCGTGAATTTAATTTTGCAATTATCGATGAAGTTGATTCAATATTAATAGATGAAGCACGTACTCCATTGATCATTTCGGGGCCAACTGAAGAATCAACATCTTTCTATTATACCGTTAATGATTTTGTAAAAAGGATAAAAGGTACACCGGAAAACTATGAACTTGATGAAAAATCAAAAACAGTTGTTCTCACAGAAAAGGGGATAACCGAAGCAGAGACATTTTTTAAGGTCAGTAATCTCTATGACCTTTCAAATATGGATACTCTCCATCAGGTATACCAGGCATTAAAAGCACACCTCCTATTCTCAAGGGATGTGGATTATCTTGTTAACGATAATCAGGTTGTAATTGTGGATGAGTTCACCGGGAGAATGATGCCGGGGAGAAGGTTTTCAGATGGACTGCACCAGGCACTTGAGGCCAAGGAAAATGTCAGGATCGAGCAGGAATATCAGACACATGCAACCATAACTTTTCAGAACCTGTTCAGGATGTATAAAAAATTATCCGGAATGACCGGTACTGCCATAACGGAAGCAACAGAATTCCATTCCATTTATAAACTTGATGTGCTTGAGATACCGACAAATAAACCCCTGATCCGGAAAGAATATCCGGATGTTATATACGGAAGTACAGAAGAAAAATGGGATGCTGTAGCGAAAGAGATAGGCAATCTTCATAAAAAAGGACAACCTGTCCTTGTTGGAACCATCTCAATAGAAAATTCCGAAGTAATAAGCAGAAGGCTTCGCAGGGAGGGAGTAAAACACCATGTCCTGAATGCAAAGTTCCATGAATCAGAAGCAGAAATAGTTGCTCAGGCAGGAAGAAAAGGTGCAATAACCATTGCAACTAATATGGCTGGAAGGGGAACGGACATTATCCTCGGTGGTAACCCAGAATTTATTTTAAGAGAAGAACTTAAGAAAAAAGGTTATTCTACAGATTCAGCTCCGGAAACAATTTATGATAAATTAAAAGAAGAGATCGAAAGAGGCCAGAAGATAGAACAACAGGAAGTACTTGATGCAGGCGGGCTTCATATTCTCGGGACAGAGAGGCACGAATCAAGACGTATCGACAACCAGCTTAGAGGAAGATCAGGCAGGCAGGGTGACCCGGGATCATCAAGATTCTATATCTCACTTGAAGATGACCTGATGAGGATCCTTGGCGGTGACAGGGTAAAAGGCCTCCTCGTGAGAGCCGGAATGAATGAAGGGAATCCAATAGAGAACAATCTTGTAACAAGAGCAATAGAAAATGCCCAGAAACAGATAGAGGGGCAGAATTTTTCAATGAGGAAACATCTCCTGGAATATGATGATGTAATGAACAAACAGAGGCAGCTTATCTACTCTATCAGAAAAGATATCCTCTTCGGAAAAGATTTCAAAGAACACATTTCAGAATTGAGCGAAGAAATATTTGAAAGTATATTCACATACCACCTTAATGAAAATAAAGATGCGGAAGAGTGGGATTATGATTCAATGAAAAAAGAAATAATCTCTCAGTATGGAGTGAATGTTGATGAAGTTATAAGGGAAAATTACAGAGAACTCCCCTACTTTGAAATAAAAGACAACATCCTGAATAACATCAAAGGCCAGTATTCCGAAAAAGAAAAATTGATCGGAGAAGAGCACTTACGGGAATTTGAAAGATGGATAATGCTCCAGATCATGGATAACCAGTGGAAAGACCATCTGCTTAATATCGATCATTTGAAAGAGGGGATCGGATTGAGAGGATATGCCCAGAAAGATCCGTTGATAGAATATAAGAAAGAAAGTTTTGCACTCTTCCAGAACCTGCAGGACAGGATAGATGATGAAGTTATAAAAACCCTTTACCTTTTTCAACCGGTTCCGGAAGAAGAGATGGAATCATTAAGAAAAAAGAAAAAATCAAAACTTTCCAAACCCAGTTCAAAGCTTCCGGGAAAAAGAAGTGGAAAGAAAAAGAAGAAAAAAAAGAGAAAATAAAATGGAAAAAAAAATCTTACCTTATGATGGTTTAACCTTTGATGATGTTTTACTGGTCCCCGGATATTCAGAAGTAATTCCACGGGACGTTGATGTTTCTACCCGTTTTACAAAAAAAATAGTTCTGAATACACCTTTGATCTCAGCAGCAATGGATACAGTTTCAGGAGCTAATATGGCTATAGCAATGGCTCAATTGGGCGGAATATCAATAATTCACAAAAATATGGATATCAGTGTCCAGGCTGCTCAGGTAAAAAAAGTAAAAAGATCCGAATCGGGAATGATAGTAAACCCGATAACATTAATGCCTCACAATAAAATATATGAAGCATTACAACTTGCAAAAGAAAAGGGAATTTCAGGACTCCCTATCATAGATGAAAATGGAAAGTTAAAGGGTATTCTGACAAACAGAGATATGAGGTTTACCACCGATGTGAACAGGGAAATTAAAGATTTTATGACATCGGAAAAACTTATTACTGTCAGGGAAGATATTTCAATGGAGGATGCAAAAAAGATCCTCCATTTGAACAAGATCGAAAAACTACCCGTTATTGACAATAAAAATAACCTTATCGGATTAATAACTTTAAAAGATATAACAAAAGCCGAACAATTCCCGACAGCATCAAAGGATAAGTTCGGAAGGCTTCTTGTCGGGGCTGCTGTCGGGACTGGTGCAGATACAATTGAAAGGGTCCAGGCTCTTGTTAATGTTAAATCGGATGTTATTGTTATTGACACTTCACACGGACACTCAAAAAAAGTTCTGGATACAATAAAAGAGGTAAGAGAAAGTTTCCCGGAGATACAACTAGTTGCAGGAAATATTGCAACCGGAGAAGCAGCAAGGAATCTTATAAACCTCGGAGTCGATGCAGTTAAGGTTGGTATCGGCCCGGGATCTATCTGTACAACACGGATGGTAACCGGAGCAGGTATGCCTCAGATCAGTGCCATACTTGATGTATCAAAAGAAGTAAATAATGAAGTTCCTGTCATAGCAGACGGAGGAATAAAACTTTCAGGTGATATAACCAAAGCCTTTGCAGCGGGAGCAAATTCAGTTATGCTTGGATCTCTTCTTGCAGGGACGGATGAAAGCCCCGGAGAACTTATAATTTATCAGGGAAGATCCTATAAAAAATACAGAGGAATGGGCTCCCTCGGAGCCATGAAAGAGGGTAGCAAAGACAGATATTTTCAGGAAGATGAATATTCAGAATCAAAACTTGTTCCCGAAGGTATTGAAGGGAGGGTTCCATACCGGGGAAGCGTTATGAACCTTATACCCCTTATGATAGGGGGAGTTAAGGCAGGAATGGGGCTTACAGGATGCAAAAATATTGAAGAGCTCAGAACCAGGGCAAAATTTATAAGGATCACAGGTGCATCGCTGAAAGAAAGCCATGTTCACGATGTTATGATAACCGAAGAATCACCCAACTACAGAATGGAGTAATATTTTTATGAAAAAAATATCACTTTTTCTTTTGGTTTTTTTATCCATCAGTTTTTTTATTGATTCGAAAGGATCCTCTTCCAACGGAATAGGGCTGAAATTCGGATATTTCGGTGTCCCGAGCCAGCTTCTGGATCTTTTTCTTTTTGAACACCCCGGGATCAGCGGAAATACAACGGCATTGGAGATCAGGAACTATGGGCCCAAAGGGCCAAGGTCTGTTTTTTCCGGCCTCTATACTGTTGAATACAGTACTATGAAAGGAGACGGACTCTGGAGAATATCACAGGGTGGAGCACGGGTTGAAGGTAACGGTGTTATTAATCAGTTCAACTTTACCGCAACAATAATTATGAGCCTGTTCCCGAAGCTTCCGGTTCACCCCTATATCGGAGGCGGAATTGGAATTGGTTTTATCTCAATGAGTTCGGAAGGAAAACACATTGATGAACTGGGGACAACGGTGGAGGAAACTTTTAATGAAAAAAAAATTATCCCCGTCGGACATCTTCCTGTAGGGATAATGCTTAATTTCAATGACCAGATCGAAATGAGGATCGAAGGGGGTTTCAAGAACGGTTTTTATTTCAGCGGCTCTCTCGTGTATAACTTTTAATCAACCGGGATCAGTTCATACTCAGTATCACCAAAACCAATCTCTTCAGCATGTTCAAGTTGTACCCTGTACGGTATATCATATGAGATCTGAGATAATTTTTTCTGTATTTTTTTCTCCACAAGGTCTATTGAAGCAGCATCAAGGGCAACCGGATCTTTTGAGAAAAGTATTCCGACATCAGGTGCAACTTTCTCATATTTATTCATACAGTCACAGTCTTTTGATACTTTTAAAAGAAAATTTATATACAATGACCTTCCTTCCATGGTTTTTACCACTCCCATGGCATGTTCTGTTATCTTCTGCTGCAGTTTGTCATAACTTTCACTCCAATTATAAGCAACCGCATCAAACCGGCAGACTGCAAGACACTCCGCACATCCGATACAGATATCTTTATCGATCCATGCTTTACCGTCAACAAATGAGATTGCTTCCACGGGGCACCACCTGATACATTCACCACAGGATGTACATTTTTTTTTCTTGATAGAAGGTTTGGAGGTTGAATGCTGGATCATTTTACCTCTTCTGCTGGATAACCCCATACCGATGTTTTTCAATGCTCCGCCATAACCTGCAACAATATGTCCTGTAAAATGTGTAACAACTATCATTGCCTGGATCTTTGAAAGGAGAGAAGCAATATTAACAGTTTTATATATCTTTCCGGGGATCTCCACTTCCGATTCTTCATCTCCGAAGAGTCCGTCTGCCATTATCACGGGCATTCCGGTATCCCTGATTGTAAACCCGTGTTTCTCGGCAAGATGTATATGATCAACCGCATTTGTCCTGTTACCCTTGTAAAGAGTAGAGGTTTCGGTCATGAAGGGATTCCCTCCTTTCCCTTTTATAAGATCGCCGAAAACCTTTAGGAAGAGAGGATCCACAACACCATTGAACTTATTCTCACCAAAATGGCTTTTTACAGCCACCATATCTTTATCTTTGATAAAAGAGAGGACATCAAATTTATTCAGAGCTTCAATTAATCTTTCAGCAATTTTTTTTTCATTTTCACGTTCGCTAACCTCTAAAAAATAAACCTTTTCACTCATTTGTTTCTCCAAATATTTTTTTTACCCTTCCAACTTCACCGGTATCAAGCCTGACCTTGATACCATGGGGATGTGAAGGAGAGTTTGTGAGAATATCCTTTACAATACCTTCGGTCAGTTTCCCTGAGCGTTGATCCTTTTTTTTAACAATAGCCACTCTTGCTCCTGTTTTTATTTCTCTCCGTTTTGTCCCATCCATTTTTCAATTGTACTATTTATTCTTTAAAATCTCCACAATAACTATTAATGACAAATTCAGTAACTCCCTCAATGACAATATTTTTTTACATTTTTTATTCTGATTCCTGACTTCTTAATTCTGTATTCTTATTTTTAAAACCTTTTCTTTTAAAAACAGGTATGATGTTATATAATCAGAAATAATAAATTACGAAAGACAGGAGGAAAAATGTCAGATAATGTGATCGACCTGGATCAGCTTCAAAAAAAGATGAATCCAAAGTCGATAATAGCTATCATAGTGGTAATATTTATAATCATAGCCGGGCTCTCAAGCTTCTATATGGTTGATCAGAAAGAAGAAGCTGTGATCCTTTTTATGGGCGAGTTCAGCAGAATAACAGGCCCCGGACTCCACTTCAAGCTCCCATTCGGGATAGAGAAGAATTATAACGTTCCCACCCAGAGGGTATTGAAGGAAGAATTCGGCTTCAGAACTGAAAGGGCAGGAGTAAGCACTGTTTATTCATCACGAAATTACAGCAATGAATCTGTAATGCTGACCGGTGATCTTAATATTGTTGATGTCAACTGGATCATACAATATAAGATCGTTGACCCCAAAGCATGGCTTTTTAACCTTGACAACCAGAGAAAAACGATCCGTGATATTTCCCAATCGGTTATAAATAACCTTGTTGGAGACAGGACCGTTTTTGATGTTATAGGTAATGAAAGGTCAAATATTGAAGCAAAAGGGCAGGTTATGATGAATGAATTCTTTAAATTGTATAACCTGGGAGTAAATGTGACCACAGTCAAACTTCAGAATATTGAACCTCCGAAAGGATCAGTTCAGGATGCATTTGAAGATGTTAACAAAGCTATCCAGGATAGAAGCCGTCTTATTGACACCGGAAAAGAGTCTTACAACAAGGCAATTCCCAGAGCAAGGGGTGAAGCCCAGAAGACAATAGAAGAAGCGGAAGGTTATGCGATTGAAAAAGTGAACAAGGCAAAGGGTGATATTGCAAGGTTCCTGGCGGTATATAGTGAATACAGGAAAAATCCGAAAATAACCAGGACAAGGCTCTATTATGAAATGTTTGAAGAGATATTTAAGAAGGGTGATACAGAGATCATAGACAAAATGTTAAAGAACTTTGTCCCCTTCAAATCTCTGAATGAAAAGGGAGGTAAATAATGAACAAAATGAAACCTGTTTTTATAGTATTGATAGTTCTTGCAATTATCTTCTTTATGATGGGGCCCTATTTTATCGTTGAAGAAGGTGAACTGGCAATCGTAACAAGATTCGGAAAAATAATTAATACTGAAGATGAAGCCGGATTAAAATTCAAACTTCCTGTTTTTGACCTTGTTACAAAATATCCTAAAAAGATACAATCATGGGACGGAGATGCAAGAAGACTGCCTACAGAAGAGAATCAGTTCATCTGGGTGGATGCAACAGGAAGATGGAAAATTTCCGATCTGAAGAAATTTTACGAATCGGTGGGGACCATTGCACAGGCCCAGTCAAGGCTCGATGATGTTATCGACTCCAGTGTAAGAAAGATCATCGCCAATAACCTTCTCAGGGAAGCGATCAGAAATTCAAATGTTATCAATGATATTGAGAGGAAAAATGTTTTCCAGACACAGGATGAAGAAACCAAGGAAGATAAATCCCAGGTGATTTCGACATTTACCGACACACAATATGCCAACATAAATAAAGGAAGGGTTCAACTTACCGATGAGATGCTCAATGCCGCAAAAGAGATAACTCCCCAATATGGAATCACTCTTATTGATATTATAATAAGACAGATCAAATATTCAGATGACCTTACCCACAGCGTTTACAACAGAATGATCAAAGAGAGGAACCAGATAGCCCAGGCCTTCAGGTCTGACGGTGAAGGTGAAAATGCCAGATGGCTCGGTAAGATGGAAAGAGAGCTGAAGCTTGTACAGTCTGATGCGGAAAGAAAGGCAAAAGAGATAAAAGCTAAAGCAGATGCAACAGCACTGGATATCAGAAACAAAGCATACAGCAGAGATGCAGATTTTGCAGATTTCTGGATGGCCATTGTCCAGTATCAGAAGATAATGCCCAACCTGAAAAAAATATTAACGACAGATTTTGAATTCTTCAAATATCTGTACAAAAAATCAGGAAGATAACTTTACATTAAATAAAAAAGGGCAGGTTAATTTAACCTGCCCTTTTTTTTTATTCACTTAAATATATTTCTTTACGATGGCCGATCCGGATTATTAGAATGATCAGTTCATTTTCTTCTTTACTGAATATTACTCTGTAACTCCCTACTCTAAGGCGAAATAATTTTTCTTCGCCTTTTAATGCAATTATATTATTTTTTAATACTTCAGGATTTTCAGCAAGGATAGTCAGTTTTTCCTTAATGATCTTCTGGAAAGGGGGGTCAATCCTCTGCAGGTCTTTTACTGCTCTGCTGAGAAACCTGAGACGGTACATATTTAAAGATCTATTTTTTTCCAGACATCATCGGAATCTATTACTTTTGCCTTGCCGTTTTTCAGATCTTTTAATCTCTTTTGTGCTACTTTTAGATCCAGGAGGTCAAAATATGCAGTAAGTGCTTTACTTATAATACTACTCTTCTTTTCACCCAGCTCTTCGGATAAAACCTCCAGTTCCCTGGAAATATCTTCATCCAATGTTATATTATGTCTTGTATACATTTTTACCCCTACACATTATTATACACACTATTTACACATTTTCAACTTTTCATCTCCCTCTCTTCCGTCTCTCCCAGAGGGAGAGAAACATAATTTCTTACTCCTCTCCCCATGGGACAAGGTGAATTTGCCTTGGCGAAGAGAGGGCAGCCTGGGCTGGAGGTTGGGTGAGGGATATAATATGTACTCTGCCAAATTTAAAACGGGCCCCAGTTAGTTATAACCGGAGGCACCAGGAGGATCAGGCTCAACACTATTAATATCATCATTAACGGCATGAACCATCTGGCCCATTTTTCCCATGATATCCCTGCAACTCCCAGCACTCCCATGGTCACGGCTGAAGTTGGAAGTATGGGGAGAACAAATTCACAAAGCTGAAAAGCAAGAACTGTAGTTTGCCTTGTGACTCCCACAAGATCACTCAAAGGAGCCATTACAGGCATGGTAAGTGCAGCCTGAGCAGTTCCTGAATGGATAAAGAAGTTGATCCCTGACTGGGTAAAGAACATCATCTGTGCAGTGACGATTTTGGGAAATACTGATATAAAATTAGAAGTATAATACAATATCGAATCCAGGATCTGCCCTTCTGAAGCAACGATCAATATGGCCCTTCCGCATGCAATGATAAATGCAACATTCATCATATCTCTGGCACCGGTGACAAAATTTTTGGCAATATCACTTGGTGTCATTTTTGAAACAAGGCCCGATGCAATTCCCATACCCATAAATACAGCTGCTATTGCAGTAATATACCAGTTGAGAATAAGTATACCCAGAATAAGAATAATTATCCCCCCGAGAAAAACCTGGAGCACAGCCCTGTGGCGGAAATTCCAGTCTGAAATATCAAGGCTCTTCCCATCTCCTGAAAAGATCCTCTTTTTATCCAGTTCATAAACAGGGCTCAATTTCGGATTCTTTTTTATTTTCGAAGCATATCTCATTACAAAAGCAATAACAGTGAATGTTCCAACAACCCATATAAAGAGCCGGTATGGCAGGCCGGAGTAAAGAGGAAGCCCTGATAACCCCTGTGCAATTCCCACTGTAAAAGGATTAAAGAAAGCAGCTGCAAATCCTGCCGCTGCACCGAGGAACGGGATGGCAACTCCAACTATTGAATCATACCCCATGGAAATGGCAAGAGGGACAAAAACCATAATGAAAGGGATAGTTTCCTCCGACATTCCGAATATAGACCCACCCAGCGAAAAAACTGTCATAAGGACAGGAATGACCAGCATCCTTGCTTTGGGATGCCTGGAGAAGGTTCGGGTAAGTTTTTTTATTGCAATATCGATGGTCCCGGTTGCCTGGATCACAGCAAATGCTCCACCCACCACAAAAAGAAAAGCTATTATTAATGCACCGTAGGAAAAACCTTTTATAGGAGCGGTGAGAAGAATATCGGGCCCGAGATATTTTTTTTCAACTTTTTTAAATGTTCCCGGTATTGTTACTTCCCTCTCCATACCGGCAACACCCACCTTTTGTCTCTCAAACTGACCGGACGGTACTATCCACGTGAGGGCATATACCATTAGTACTATAACATAGATCAGAACAAGTGTATGGGGAAGCTTTATCCCTTTTTTTTTCTTTTTCGCCTTTTCCATTAAAAGATTATAGACAATGATCATTAACTTTTCAATTCAAAAAAATGGGGACAGGCAGCGGATACGGATGAGAGCATCCGGAGCGGGAGCGTAACAGATGATGGATGAGGCCATTTCCAATTTAAACCTGAAGAAAAACCCTGCTCCGCCGAAACTACTAAACATTAAATTGTTGATATTTGTAAATAATACAAAAGGCCACTTTATTTTATTTTGTTGTTTTATAGTGGTTTTTTGACAAGAGTCCAACTGTTCATTATAATTAAAAATATGGACAAAAAGGAAAAGGAATTTTTAAATATAGCTATAAACGAAGCTGAGAAGGGAATGAACGACAATGACGGCGGCCCCTTCGGAGCTGTAATTGTAAAGGATGGAAATATAATTGCTGCTGCTCATAATGAAGTTATCTCAAGTAACGATCCCACAGCTCATGCTGAAATAATTGCAATAAGAAAAGCTTCAAAAAAACTTGGCAGGTTTGATCTATCAGATTGTGAAATTTATTCAACATGTGAACCATGCCCCATGTGTTTTGCTGCAATTCACTGGGCAAAAATAAAAACCCTCTATTTCGGATGTGATAACAGGGATGCCGCAAAGATCGGTTTTGATGATAAATTTATTTATGACGTTATCAGGGGAAACTCAGTTGAAAAACAGGTAAAGACCATTCAGTCCGGCAGAGATGAATGTTTAACCCTTTTTAAATCCTGGGAAAATAAAAAGGACAAAGTACAATATTAATTTTTTACAGCTGATATTTTTATTAAAACTTTGTCAAGTTCTTCCCTCAGAATCAATGAAAGTATAACCGGAATATCACTTGTCCTCTTTCTTTCCAGTTTTATTTTTCTGTCAAAACTGTGAACAATGGACATTTTGTTTTTCTTATAATTTTCTATACTAAGATCCATTGATAAACGTGCATACCATTTATTCCCAATATCATATTCCTCAATGATCCTTATTTTAGACCTCATGATCAGATCAGGTTCTCTCCCTTCAACTTTTCCTGAAATTTTCCGGAAAATTCCATTACTTTTGAAATAATCAATGATCGAATCTTTAACAAGATCATTAGGTTTTTTAACCCAGAACTCATAGGAATAAAAATTAACCTGATAAGGAGAATTCCTGTAAATTATCCTGTAATCATTATAGGCCGGATCAATATCTATATCCCTAACAAGAATCGTTTTATCAATTTTTATCTTTCCTGCAATTTTTCCTCCCTCGAGGTGAAGTTGATAATAGTTTTTATCAGGGGAAGAGATGCACCCGAGCATTATCAATAACAGAATTATAAATAATATCTTCAGTCTCATTTGCTTCTCCTCTTATTTTTTTTCCTGCTGAAAAGAATTGTGGGATCTTCGGACAGGCTGCGTGTAAATCGTGCTATATTATCCATTGAGAGACGTAAGTTTTCAAATGTCTTGCTCATTTCATTTTCCATATCCCTGAACCTGAATTCAATTTCCTTTAACCCGTCAGTTGACCTTTTTACAAATTCATTAAGGCTTTTTAAAATTGCACCCATCTCTTTATCAGAAAACCTTTCTGCAAGATTTGAAATTATGTCTGAACTGTCCTCGATCATTTTTTCAAGTTTAAGAGATTCACTAAGTTTTTTGAGGTTCCCGGAAAACAACTCAAGATTTACTGCAACACTATTCAGCCTGGAAGTTATATTATCTATATTATAAAGAGTTTTCTCCATATCTTTTTTCTTATCCCCCAGAACATTCAGGATTATTCCTGAACTTTTCTCCAGGTTTTCCACCATTTTTGCAACCTTGTCCTGATTATCTTCGCTTAAAAGATGATTTATCCTTTTTACAGCAGTATCAATATTTGTAACAATATCTTCAGCTTTCTCCCCAAGCCCTTTTCCCATCCTTATCTCTTCACCTGGATTCAATTCCTCAGATTCATTGACCCCTCCTGAAATTTCTATAAATTTTGAACCGGTGATCCCGGCATATTGAAGCCTTGCCCCCATCCCTTTTTTGACAGGAAAACTTTGTTTTATGGAAACATAAACAAGTATGGAATTAAGGTCTTCAGCATTTACTTCAGCCCGGACAACCCTTCCGATATTAACTCCAAGATATTTAACACTATTACCGACATTGAGCCCGTTAATTGATGTTTCCTTGAAATTAATAAAATATATATCCCCCTCTTTTTTTAACTTTGGTAAAATGAACAAAGTAAGAATTATTATAAAAAGAGAGAAAGATATAAAAAGAAAAACCTTTAATCTGAAATATTGTTCTTTTGTGATCATTCTTTTTTTCCTCCGGAAAAAAATTTACTGATAAAAAGATCCTGCTTATCCATCATATCTTTGTAATTTCCGAAATAGTGAAGTTTCCCCTCTTTCAGAACCAATATCCTCCCTGCAATCGCCCTTATGGATCTTAACTCATGTGTTACAACTAAGAATGTAATATTAAAAAGGTTTTTTAAACTGACGATAAGATCATCAATACTGCCTGCTGTTATTGGGTCCAGCCCTGCTGAAGGTTCATCACAGAATATTATCTCCGGATTCAGGATCATAGCTCTTGCCAGAGCTGCACGCTTTTTCATCCCTCCCGATATTTCAGAGGGAAACAATTTTTCAACTCCGTAAAGCCCAACCTGTGCCAGGCGGGAATAAACCATCTCTTCCTCTATCTCTCTGCTTATTCCCGGGAATTCCATTTTTACGGGTAATGCTATATTGTCATAAACATTAAAAGAATTGATCAATGCATTGTTCTGATATAAAACTCCGATCCTTTTATATATCGGGCAAAAAGATCTTTCTGAAAAATAATCAACAGTGTCCCCGAAAAACCGGACATCCCCTTTTACAGGGGGGATCAGCCCTATAAGAGTTTTTAATATTGTCGATTTCCCGGATCCGCTTTTCCCGGCTATTACTGCTATTTCCCCTTTTTTTATATGGAAGCTAATATCTTTTAATATAGTTTTTCCACTATATCCAACATCCATATTCTTCACTTCCAGTATCTTATCCATTTTAATAAAATAATATTGCAAATATACAATCAAAAAATATTATCAATGAAACGGACAATACAACAGATTCTGTTGTTGCATTCCCTACTCCTTCCGCACTCTTTTTTACCGTAAAACCTTTGTAACCGCTGCATACCACAATGATCCATCCGAATACCATCGTTTTGATCAAGCCTATAAAAAAATCGGAAAGCCCTATTGCTGAAAAAACCTCTTTGAGGAATATGGAAGGTTGTATCCCTGAGAGTATTTTTCCGACCAGTATTCCACCAAGTATACCGACAAAATCTGCAATGGCAACAAGTAGCGGGATCATTATGGTTATTGAAATAAGTTTAGGTACCATAATAAATTTTTCAGGAATAAGCCCCATTGTCCTTATGGCATCTATTTCTTCCATAACATCCATTGATGAAATTTCGGCTGTTATTGATGCACCGATCTTCCCTGCAAGAATTATCCCTGTCATTAGCGGCACAAGTTCCCGCACCATTCCGAAACCCACAAGGTCAGCAAGATATATATTAGCACCCAGTTGATTTAATTGTTCAGCTGATGAGATAGAGATCGTCACACCTATAAGAAATGTAATAAGAGAAACAATGGGAAAAGATCTGTATCCCATTAAGAACATTTGCTTCCGGATCTCACCAGGATATACTCCTCCCCCCCTTCCTGTAAAAAATCTGTAAAGATAGTAAAATTCATCAAGAAATAAGACTAAAAATATTTTCAGCTCTTTTCTGAATTTTTTAAACCCTGAATATCTGACAGGTTCCGGATCAACCGATTCACCCTGATCCCCGCTTTCAGGCTTACCCGGGAACATTTCCATAAATTTAAATGCATCTTCAGAAATATTTTGCAACTCAATATTATCCCGTTCTTTTCTTAAATGACCAATAAGAGCTATTACGGGGGGAGTATAGGAAACAACATTTTTGAAATCAACCAGGATCTCAGACCCCTTATCTAATAAAGTTATTTCCTTTAACAGAGAAGAAATATCTCCAGGGGAATTATTATCTGCCAGAACAAAAGATTTAACCTTACCCTCTCTATCCACCATCCAACTCCTGCCTTACATGAATTTTGTGAACTGATCATAAGTAAGTATTAGAATTATTGCATAAGAAAAAAAATTGTTCCAGTTCAATAACTGAAGATTCAGGTTTGCAATTTATGGATCAGAACCCTGACAACAGAATATACATACAGGTCGCTTTTCCTTACCCTGCTCTCATCCTCGCGTCTGATAGAAAACCAGTAAATACAGAGTTTTTTTAAAGCTTTGAACAACTTCAGATAATCTTCAACTTCAGCATGTTGAGCACTGTTTACCAGTTCCCTGATACTACTATAAGTACTTTTCATTTTTCCCTTGTAATACCAGATATTCTTGTCACTTAATAATTGCAGCATTTTATATTCACGCAAAACAGCTTCAACAACATCATCTTCCTTTAATAATTCAACATGGAATGATACAAACTCTTTTAACTGGCCAAACGGATCAACAGGCATTTTTGAGATCCTGTCCTCCATGGGGAGGCTTTTTAAAAAATGGACTAGATATTGGAGAAGAAATTTTGACTGATTATAACGTTCACGCTTTCTGAAAAAATCTGATGTATCTTTATACATCATTTTATCTTCATTTCTTTTGGACAAAAATGTGTTTAGATTATCTTCAACAAAACCATCAAGAAATCCCTCGATCTCGATCACAAGGAAAGCTATCTGTGACTGATCCGGAAAAGCCCCTTTTTCGATTCTAGAGGCAATCCCGTATTCCGGAATTTTATCAGTTGTTATACTCATTTTTTCTGTTTTTTTTTTAAATAGTAATAATAATTTATACAATACTTATAATGAAAAATCATATTGAAGTCAACAATAATTCCGTTTCCTCCGTTGAAATGATTTTTTTGAAAAACCATGTAATCTTGACAGAGGGATAGTAAAACATTAAAATTACAAAAAAGGAGAAAATATGTTTGGAAGTCTCGGAATATGGGAAATATTACTTATCGTCCTGATAGTTGCATTACTTTTCGGAGGGAAAAAACTCCCGGAATTGGGAAAAGGTCTCGGAGACGGGATAAAAAACTTTAAAAATTCTCTGAGAAAAGATTCGGAGGATGAATCAAAAGAGGATAATAAAAAGCCGGATAATGAGAAGGATAATTGAAGAGGCTGTTGAAAAGAGAAAAAAGAAGCAGAAAGAAATTCAAGAGATTTTATTAGAGCTTGGAGGTCTGATTGAGCACAGGTCTGTTTTCAAAAAATCCGGAACTAAAGCATCAGAGATACTCTCACAGTTTAATACAAAGTTAAATGAATTAATAACACTTCAGGACCAGGAGTGGGATCACCTTTCAAATAACCATTATAATTCTGTTTTTACCTCTTTACAGGGACAAATAGATAAACTGGATGCAAAATATTCAAATATTCAGACTTTAATAAACAATTTCAGGGATCTTGAAAACTCACTGGAAGATCTGGCAGGTTCATTCTCTAAAGAGCAGCCGGAAAAAGAAAAATTTAATGAACTTAAAGAGAAGATATCTCCATTTCAGTATTCAGATTTTGAAAAAAGATTTCGAGGGAGCAGGGAAAAAATAAAAGAAAACCTGAAAAAATATATCCCCTATTTTAAAGATTCCCGGGATTTACTCGATATTGGGTGCGGCAGGGGTGAATTCATACAATTATTAAAAGATGAAGGGATAAATGCAAAGGGAATAGACAACTCTGATTCAATGCTTAAGGAAGCAAAAGAAAAAGGATTGAACTGTATAAAAGCAGATGCTTTTGAATATTTAAAAAAGCAGGAAAAAAATTCGACGGGAGGAATTTTTTCTTCCCAGGTGATAGAGCATTTCGAACCCGAATATTTAAAAAAAATTGTCAATGAATCTTACCGAATTCTTGAACCCGGATCCATTTTAATACTGGAGACCATCAACCCGCTATCACTTTTTGCACTAACAAATATTTTCTATCTCGATATAACTCATCAGAAACCGCTGCATCCGGAATTCATGAGATACATGTTTGAGAGTGCAGGTTTTTCAAAAGTGGAGATCATTTATTCAGAACCACTTCACACACATTTTCTTGAGGAGATCAGCCCGGATAAAGAGTCTGCACGAGAGTTCAATTCCAATGTGGATAAACTGAACAAAATGTTGTTCAACTCTCCCGAATATGCGGTTTCCGGCACAAAATAATGAAACATATAAGAAATTTTTCCATAATTGCGCATATAGATCATGGTAAAACCACACTTTCCGACAGGATCCTGGAAATAACAAATGCTGTTGAAAAAAGAGATATGCAGGAACAGGTCCTTGACTCCATGGAACTTGAAAGAGAAAGGGGCATTACAATCAAATCTCATTTTGTCAGCCTGAAGTATAAGGGAAAGGACGGAGAAGTATATACTCTGAACCTGATCGATACACCGGGCCATATAGATTTTAACTATGAGGTTTCCAGATCTCTGTCAGCCTGTGAAGGAGCACTCCTTGTGATCGATTCAACCCAGGGTGTTGAAGCCCAGACAGTAGCAAACACATATCTGGCAATGGAAAACGACCTTTCACTTATACCTGTGATGAATAAAATTGACCTCCCTAATAATGAACTGGAAAAATCACTGGACCAGATGGAAAATGTGATCGGAATCGGCAGAGAAGAGGCCATAAATGTAAGTGCAAAAACCGGAGAAGGAGTTAAAGAAATTCTGGAAACCATAATCGAAAAGATACCTCCACCGGAAGGGGATAAAAATAAACCTTTAAGGGCTTTAATATTTGATTCATGGTTTGATTCTTATCGTGGAGTAATAGTACTTGTCAGAATAATAGACGGCAAACTGAACAAAGGAGATAAAATTAAATTCCTCTCCAATAATGCGATCTATGAGATGAATGAGATAGGAGTTCATACTCCCAAAACCAAACCTCTGAAAAGCCTGTCTGCCGGTGAGGTTGGATATCTTATAGGCAGTATAAAAAATATTTCAGAAGTAAAAATAGGCGACACTATCACTCTTGCAAAAGAGGAGAATGTAGAACCTCTCCCCGGATTCAGAGAACCTCAGCCAATGGTTTTTGCAGGTTTTTATCCCGGAGAAGGGTCCAGTCATGAAGAATTGCGGGAAGCAATTGAAAAACTGACTCTAAACGATTCATCTTTAAAGTTCGAACCGGAAAGTTCTCCCGCTCTGGGTATAGGTTTCAGATGCGGTTTCCTGGGCCTTCTTCATAAGGAGATAATCCAGGAAAGGCTGGAGAGGGAATACAACCTTTCCATTGTAACCACTGCTCCCTCTGTCAGATACAGGGTAACAACTACAAAAGATGAAGTATTTGAGATCGAATCTCCCGCAGATCTCCCCGAACCCCAGAAAGTAAAAAAAATAGAAGAACCTTACATTGAAGCTATAGTTTTAACTCCTGATACCTATCTCGGTAATATAATGAAACTTCTTCAGAACAGGAGAGGGGTTCATAAAAAAATGGATTATATTAGTGCCAAGAGGGTATATCTGACATATGAACTTCCCCTGGCTGAAGTATTGTACGATTTTTTCAATAAAATAAAATCAATTTCCCAGGGATATGCATCATTTGATTATGAATTAAAAGATTATATGGAATCTCCCCTTGTAAAGCTTGATATTATGATCAACCAGGTCCCTGTTGATGCACTGGCTTTAATCGTTCATAGAGATAAAGCATTCACATTCGGGAACCAGCTTACATCAAAAATGAAAAAAGTTATCCCGAAGCAGCTTTTCGAAGTTGTTATTCAGGCTGCAATTAATAAAAGGGTCATCGCCAGAACAGTTGTAAAAGCTTTGAGAAAAAATGTCCTTTCAAAATGTTACGGAGGAGACATTTCAAGGAAAATGAAACTTCTGGAAAAACAGAAAAAAGGGAAAAAAAGGATGAAACGGATCGGGAAGGTCGATATCCCCCAGGAGGCCTTCCTTGCAGCACTGGAACTGGATGACTGACCCTGCCGCAGGTTTAACACTCCTTCGGCTTTAAGATATTAAGAGATACCTGCAATTTAGACGATTTGATAATTACAGTAAAGGAGTAAGCACATGAGCGAAAGTGTAAAAAAAGAATCATTCCCACGCAGTTTCTGGACTGCCAATGTGACAGAATTATTTGAAAGAGGTGCATATTATGCCATGGCCAGTTTTGTTGTACTATATCTTGGCCAGCTTGGGCTGGGAGATTACTGGCCAAGTACATTAAACGGCTTTTTATGGACACTTGTCTATTTTTTGCCTATTTTATCAGGAACCATCGCAGACCAGATCGGATTTAAAAAATCACTATTAGGAGCTTTTGTCCTTCTGGCTCTCGGATATCTTTTTATGGGTTATCCTGTGTGGTTCGGTGGTGCAACTCTCAGTAAAACCGTAGAAAGTGAGATAACAGCAGGGCTCGGCATAACTATCCCGATATTTCTGGCAATCTTCCTGATCGGGCTGGGCGGGTCGGTAATAAAACCCTGTATATCGGGAACTGTCCAGAAAACAGCAGGGAAGAGAGCAACTCTTGCATTCGGAATATTTTATATGGTGATAAATATCGGATCACTTATTGGCAGAGGTGTCAGTTATTTTGTCCGTACTGAATTTAATAATCTAAGCTTTATTTTTGCTGTTTCTGTTATCAGTTCAATCCTGGCATTTTTTGTAGTTTTATTCTTTTACAATGACACTGAAAAAACACCGGGAAAGCATGAATATCAGAAACCGAAAAAATCTGTCAAAAAAATCCTGATCGATATGGTCCTGGTGTTGAAGAATAAACGGTTTGCACTATTCCTCATTGTTTCCAGCGGATTTTTCTTCATTTATACCCAGGTCTATAATGTGATCCCCCTGTATCTTAAAAAAGTAGTTGAGCTAAATCCCGCCGTTGATATTATCACAATGGCAAATCCTTTTGTGATCGTATTTTTTCAACTTCTTATTACCAAAAAATTCGGAAAATTAAAACCCATTAATTCAATTATTGTTGGAATAATAATAATCGGTATTGCCATGATCATTAACCTTGCACCTATATTTATGGCCGGAGGGGTAAGTAAAATGGTATTGGGTGACCTGATACCGATAGGTTCTCTGTTTGCTGTTCTGACAGTTGCACTTATTGCCTTTGGTGAACTTTTCACATCTGCACGTACATATGAATATATCGGTGCTCTGGCCCCGAAGGGTCAGGAGGGGTTATTTCTCGGTTATGCAAACCTTCCGGTAGCAATAGGTGCCCTTGTGGGAGGCCCTGCGGGTGCATTTATTTTTAATGAGATCATGTGTAAAAATTCTGTTAAACTTGAATCGGGTCTCCTGAAACTTGATCCGTTGTGGAACTCTGCAGGATGGATAATCCTTATGGGAGTGGGGCTTGTTTCAGCATTCAGCATGTGGTTATACAACAGGTGGCTGCAGAAAAACCCGGTTTATTAGAAACAATAATACAGCGGTATATCAGCAGTGACATACCGCTGTTATCAGTAATTAAAACAATTTACTTTGAGCAGATCAAAATAATTCATTAAACCTTTCCGGATTTGTAATAAGAGATTCTTTTTCCGGTTTGGTCATTTTTTTTATTTTTGATTCGGTTGTCTGGGCTAGACCTCTTGATCCTATTTTTATCTTAAAAACTAATTGTAGCGGCCCCCTGCCTCTCAGGTATTTTGATCCTTTACCTTCTTTATGCTCTTTGAATCTCCGGGAAACATCAAGGGTTATTCCCGTATAAAGACTTTTATCTTTACTTCTTATTATATAAAGCCACCACTCATCCACAATGTTTCCTTTAACTGTATAAAGATGTATTTAATCATTATTAGCTTCTCCTGATTTTATTGTATCCAGGATTTCCGATGCGATCTCTTCGATGGGCTTATTGGTCACCTCTATCAGGGAACAATTTTTTATTGACCTGAAGATCTTATATGAATATTTAAGTTCCTGCTGAACATATTCGACATCAGCATATTGGCCTGTAGCCCCTCCAAGGTGTTCATCCCGGACACTTCTCAGTTCGGCAAGATACCTGGGATATGAAGTGAGTCCGAAAATATGTGCATCTCTCAGATCAAAAAGTATTTCATGAGGCTCAAGATTCAATATTATCGGAACATTCGCTACCCTCCACCCCTTAAATGCAAGATAAATACTGAGTGGTGTTTTAAATGTCCTTGAAACTCCCAGCAGAACAATTTCCGCTTTTTTTAACTCTTCGATCTTTTGTCCGTCATCATGCCTGAACGCAAACTCCATCGATTCGATCCTCTGGAAATAAGATTTGTTCAGTTTCCTGAAGAGCCCCGGTGTTTCAAGCGGAGAATAGGAGAACCAGTGCGACAATTGCCCGAGAAGAGGGCCCATAAGGTCAATTACCCCTATATCATTAAGCCTTCCAAGATCAAGTATCTTATCTCTCAATCTTTTTGAGACTATGGTATGGACTATAAATCCGTTTGCTTCTTTTACATCTTTAATGATCTTTTCAACTTCTTCATCAGTATGAACACCCTTCCTGATATCAAGCTGAACATCATCTGTCTGGAATTGTGCAATTGCAGATTTAACTGCTCCCTCTGCAGTTTTTCCTGTACCATCAGAAATAATGAAAACTTTATATTTCATCTTTATTATTTTTTAGCATATGAAAATAATATTATCAAATTTCAGATTTTGATACTTTTTTTTGAAATGATAAACAATCTTTCCATTTTTTTCAGTTGTCCTTCAAAGTAGGATAGTTTACCTGATGCAACCTGCAAAGCGATCCTTGATGCTTTTACCGCTTTTTCATACATGTTATTCGCAAGGTATGCTTCAGCCAGTGTATCAAAAATATGGGCTTCTTTTTTCAGTTTTGCAGCATTCAATGCAAACTTCAATCCTGACTCGGGATCACGAAAAGATTTGTC
This sequence comes from Acidobacteriota bacterium, assembly GCA_039714255.1. GTDB lineage: Bacteria > Acidobacteriota > Aminicenantia > UBA2199 > UBA2199 > UBA647. The sequence goes on along the minus strand of JBDLJQ010000007.1, from coordinate 45,563 downwards.
TTCACAGGTTACAAGAAGCCAGGCAAGATTATTTAATGTTTCTGGTTGATCTTTTTTGATCGCAAGAGATCTTTTATAATATGATCTTGCTTTGCCCCAGTTCCTCAGCTCATGATGGATCGAAGCAGCAACTGAATACAAGCGGTAATCATAAGGTGTTTTATCTATCCTCTTTTCAATTGTGTTTAGAACAGCCTTTAATTCCAGGGATGAACTGAATGTATTGCTAATGGGATCTAATATCAGAAAAAACATTAAAGCCAGAACTGACAGAAATATAAAAAATGACCGTTTCACTTTTTTTTTGTGTTTCACTATATTATTTTTATTTGAAACACATTTATTCAGAAATTCGATCCTTTCATCAAGTGAATAATGGTGCCAGTTTGATCCTTTTTTTTCTTTTCCTGCACCAAACCCCAGCTTTGTAAAAGATGAGATCAGGTTTTCCGGATCAACACCGGATTCAAAACAATACAGATCGGCTTCCCTCTCAAAATTTCTCATAAAATATCCGAAAATATATCTGAAATAAAGGATAAAGATCGTAATAAATAAAACAGCCATAAAAAAATTGTAAAAGGTTATCCCTTCAAAGCCTCCCTGCTCAAAAAGCAGATTTATTCCCAATGGGGAAGCAAGTATCAGGATATTGATCAGTCCTATCAACCCGCTGCTGAAAATAACAAATCCAACAAAGAAAAAAAGATAGTAAAGAATGTGTCTCCTTTTCAAATGGCCTGTCTCATGACTGACCACAGCAATGATCTCTTCCCTGTTCAGAATTTTCATAAGTTCAGGTGTCAGAAGCAGATACCGGAACTTACGGAAAAATCCAACAACAGCAGCAGTAATAAGGCTTTTACTCAGAGAGTTCCAGGACATTATTTCTTTGAATTTTACCCCCTGTTCATTAGTAAATCTGATGATTGAATCTCTCAGTTCTCCTTTTTCAAGGGGTTCACAATTCCATAGTTTTATTATGAGATAAGGGCCTGTTATCATAAACAAAAAAAGAAAAATCAGAACAAACAATAACTGGAACATAATAGATCCATAATTCTCAATAATCCATTTAAAATTTAAAATATTAAGAATATCTGTAATAATAGTTAATCCCAGCCATGGAATAACAATAACAAGATTAAATTTTATATTATCCTTCAGGAATTCATTTATACCTTCTCCAAGATATATAATATCTCCTATCTTTTTAAACCCCCAGAACCAGACAATAACAAAATTCATAATAAAGAGGAAAAGCATAGAAAGATTCACAAGGATTTTCACATTGCCCAGAAGAAAAATTCTCATTAAAATAACTTTGAGGTCAAATATATATATCTCAACAGCAAACAACAGGATGGCATAAATATGGTTTATATTTACTCTTTTTAAATATTCTCTCCTTAGATCCAGTGAGTCTAAAACCTTATCATTAAAATTTTTTCTTAATTTATTGAATGAATTTCTGTTGAAATGGGAGAACAGGAGGGTTAATATCATCAGGATCAGAACATCTTCATATAAATGGAAAAGCCTGTTCTCTACTGACGGGGCAACAATGAAAATTGCCACAGCTATAATAAAATATAAAAAATTCTTATATATCATTTTACTAAGATCTAAAAACTCTCCTTAAAATTAAGACGGCCGTTTTATTTTATAATTAAAGATCTAAAATTGCAATACAGCCGGAGAGATGATAGAATATCAAATTAAAAATCAGGAAATTTAAACATGAGAAATAAAGCATATAACAGCATTCTGGATGTGGTAGGCAATACACCAATGGTAAAGATCAACCGGTTAAACGGAGGCCTTAAAAGTGAAATATTTGCCAAACTTGAATATCTGAACCCCATGGGAAGTGTCAAGGACAGAGCGGCAAAATATATGATAGAGCAGGCCGAAAAAGACGGCAGGATAAAAAACGGCCAGTTGATAATTGAAAATTCATCCGGTAATACAGCCCTTGGACTTGCACTTGTTGCGATCCAGAAAGGATATAAATTAAAAGTAGTAGTAAGAGACAGGATCAGTGAAGAAAAGATCAACCAGCTTGAAGCACTTGGTGTTGAAGTTTTGAAAGTGGATAGTTCACTTCCGCCTGAATCTCCGGACAGTTATAATAAGATAACACCGAGGATAGTCCGGGAAACCCCGGACGTTTATTTTCCTGATCAGCATAACAATAGAGAGAATAACGATTCACATTATTATTCCACAGGCCCTGAAATATGGGAACAGATGGATGGTAAGATCGATTATTTTATTGCAGGGATCGGGACCGGAGGTACCATCGGGGGAGTTGCAAAATATTTAAAGGAGAAAGATCCTGATATTAAGGTCATTGCCATTGATCCGGAAGGTTCGATATTCTATGACCATTTTAAACACAATAAGCTCATTGAGCCTTCACCTTATCTTATAGAAGGATTGGGTGATGAATTTTTAATAGAATGTGCGGATTTTTCAAATATTGATGATATGTACAGGATATCCGACAAAGACTCATTCCTTACAGCGAGAGAATTAACAAAAAAGGAAGGGATCCTGGGCGGTGGCTCAAGTGGTGCCGCTTTATGGGGAGCACTTAAACTTGCAAGATCTCTGGATAAACCTGCAAGAATAGTGACAATATTCCCGGACAGTGCCTCACGTTATCTCAGCACAATATTTAATGATAACTGGATGAAAGAGAAAGGTTTTTTATAGACCATTCCCGATATTTTGTTAAATATTAAAATCAGCCCTTTATGACACCAAGGGGGGAAAGCTCAATTTCAATATCTACAAGATCTTTCTGGTTTTCCATTACTTCATCAATATCCTTATATGCGCTGCTTGCTTCATCAAGGTCCTTTTGAGATCTTAATGAGTGAAGGATACCCATTTTTTCAAGTTTTTCCACTTCATATCGAAGATCAAGTTGACGTATTGCCTGCTTTCGCCCCAGTTTTCTCCCCGCTCCGTGGGAACAGGACATAAAACTGTTTTTCTCTCCCTTTCCCCGAACAATAAAACTTCTGGTTCCCTGTGAACCGGGGATAATACCTCTCTCCCCTTTTCCGGCACTGGTTGCACCTTTCCTGTGGACAATAACATCATTACCGAAATGAATCTCTCTTGCTGCATAATTGTGTGCTATATTGATAAATTGATCGAATTCAACTTTACCGCCGGATTCTTCAGTAAAAACATCTTTTACCCTCTCCATCATTAATTTTCTGTTGGCAAAAGCAAAGTCAACACAATAGTTCATTTCAAAAAAATATCTGCTCTCTTCTTCTGATCCGGGAATAAAATATGCAAGGTCCCATTTCTTTTGAACCGTTGATCTTCTCTTTTTATTTAACTCTTTTGCAAGTTTATTGTAATGGGCCGCAACTTTATAGCCTAGATTTCTGCTCCCCGAGTGGATCATTATCCAGATAAAACCATCACTCCCTTTCTGAATTTCAATAAAATGATTCCCTCCCCCGAGGGTTCCCAGTTGTTTCCTGGCATTCTCATATTCAATATTGACAACCATCCCTTTGCCTATGGAAAACCTTTCCGGATGAGGCATAAGTTTTTCATCCTGTTTTTTTTTATGATGAGAAAAACCAACAGGTACAATCTTTCCTATTTCATTTATAACAGGTCCGAGTTTGGTTTTATCCATATTTCTCAAAGATGTTCTGAGGGCACAAATACCACATCCTATATCGACCCCCACTGCATTCGGGATGATCACCCCTTTTGTAGCAAGAACCCCCCCGATGGGCATACCATATCCCTGATGAGCATCCGGCATTATGGCAATATGACTGAAAGCAAAGGGGAGATTTGCAAGATTTTTTGCCTGCTCAAGTGCACCCGGGTCGATAAAATCAAGCCACAATATTATAGGGATATTTTCGCTTTCAATTTTCCTCATCTTTATCACTAACTCTAAAAAAATATTCCATTAATGAAGATGTGGAGCTGTCGTGAAGATCGGTATTTATTTTTTTCTCTGTTAATTCTTTCAGAATACCCGCAGCATTCTGTTTCCCCAATTCAACACCCCATTGATCAAATGAATTTATATTCCAGATAATACCCTGGACAAAGGTTTTATGTTCATAGAGAGCGATAAGCTCTCCTAGGGCCATTGGAGTAAGTTTCTTCAATAATATTGAATTTGAAGGTTTATTACCTTCAAAGTTTCTGAAAGGGATAAGATCTTTATCCATATTTGTTTTTATTAATTCTTTTTCAGTTTGACCGAAAGCCAGAGCTTCAGTCTGTGCAAAAAAATTTGCCATGAGCTTTAAGTGGTGATCCCCTATCTCGTTAAGGGATCCGGTAAAACCTATAAAATCAGATGGGATCAATCTTGTTCCCTGGTGTAATAACTGAAAAAATGAGTGCTGTCCGTTAGTTCCCGTTTCACCCCAGGAAACTGAACCGGTCTGATATCTTAATTTAGTTCCATCCCTTCCTGTTGATTTTCCATTTGATTCCATTTCCAGTTGCTGAACATAAGATGGAAAATTTCTAAGGTAGTGGTCATAAGGAAATATTGCATGTGTTTCCGCACCAAAAAAATTATTATACCAGACACCTATTAATGCCATTAACACAGGAATATTATGTGATAAAGGTGACTTACGGAAATGGATATCCATCCTGTTGAAACCCTTCAGCATATCTTTAAAATTTTCATATCCTATTGACACCATTATGGAGAAACCCACGGCTGAAGCCAGAGAATAACGTCCCCCTACCCAATCACTGAATCCTAATATATTTTCCTCAGGGATCCCGAAATCTTTTGCCCTTTCCATAGCTGAAGTAAGGGCAATAAAATGTTTCCCCAATGAATCTCTTTCACCTGATTCAGAGAGAAACCATTTTTTTGCACTGGTGGCATTTGTTATGGTCTCAAGGGTTGTAAAGGTTTTCGAGGCAATGATAAAAATTGTTTCATCAGGGTTTATCTCCTTCAGTGTTTCAGCAAGGTCACTACCGTCCACATTTGAAACAAAAAATAAATTAAGGCCATTTTTTTTATATTTTGCCAAAGCATTACACACCATTAACGGCCCCAGATGGGAACCTCCTATTCCAATATTAATGATATTTTTTATCTTTTTTCCGTTATAACCCTTCCATTCCCCATTTCTGATCTTCTCAGATAAGATCTTCATTTTATTAAGGGTAAAAGAAATATCTTTTTTTATATCTATCCCATCCAGTACCAGAGGTTCATTTGTCTGATCCCTGAGAGCTGTATGAAGTACTGCTCTGTTCTCGGTAAAATTGATCTTTTCACCATTGAACATATTTTCGATCTCTTTAGATAATCCTATCCTCTCTGCAAGCCCGGTCAGCAGGCTGACAGTTTCCATATTAAGGATATTCTTTGAATAATCAAAATAGAGGCTTTTTGTTGCAATAGAATAGTCCTTACCCCTGCCTTCTTCTTCTTTAAATAATTGTTTTATCGATACCTTTTTAATACTATTATAGTGGTTTTCCAGTTTCTTCCATTCCGGCAGGTCAGTCAGACAAATATTTATCACTTAAAACCTCTGTTCATTCAGGATGCTAAAAATAATTTCCGATAATTTTTCAGTGTTTTCATCATATCTTTTTCCGAATGTGGCTCCAGTGTAACAGAAAAATTAATTTTCATATCCGGCAGCAGATCCTTTACAATATCCCACCTTATATTCCCTTCACCAACAGGAAGATGATCATCATTATTTCCGATATTATCGTGAAAGTGGAGGTGAACATGTCTCCCGGATCTCAGATAGAAAAGCCATTCGGAAAATGAGATCTCTCCGAAAACATTATGATGTCCGAAATCAAAACAGTGAATAATATTCTTTCTATTGATCATCTCTTCCAGTTTTAATGCAACAAAAGGGGTAGGATCATTTATATTTTCAAGAGCAATTAAAGGAGGAGCATCATAATCTGAAAGTTCCCTGAAAAAAGATGCGGCATTATTCAGCCAGAGATCGAGATATTCCCTGTAATACATCCTGTCATAATTGTAGTGTACAACAACTATTTTTGAATTCCATTCCTGTGCAAGTCCGATTATTTTCTTTAGTTTTTTCAGGCTTAAATCTCTTATCTCCTTGTCATAACCACCGGTTGATATATCAAGAAAAGGGGCATGAATAGTATTACATCTGAATTTTGATAATATTTCCTTCATCTCAAGCAAGATCGCAGGGGTGATCCTGTTCAGGGTTTCACTGTCTATATAAATCTCAGGATCGATCTTCAAGTCTAAAAACTTAGAATATTTTCTTCTGAACAGGTCAAATGTTACCCTTACAAAATAATTGTCAAACACTATTTTCCCCCAGCATCTTTTCAAACTTCGATGATAGTTGTTTGACATTAAGGGGTTTTGAAATAAAATTATTTATTTTTTTTTTAAATATTTTTTTTTCGAGATATTCCTTCCCGTAACCACTGACAAAAACAATTTTTATTCCGGGATATTCTTCAGAAAGTATTCTGGAAACTTTTTCACCTGAAATATCAGGCATTTCCACATCAAGAACAACCAGGATTATTTCATCAGCATTCTCTCTGTAAATTTTTAATCCTTCATTTCCGTTTTTTGCAGTAATACAATTAAATCCAAGGGCCTCGATCATCTCTCTTCCTATCTCTCTGATGATCTTTTCATCATCCACAAGAAGTACACTCTTCTTTTTCAATATGGCACCCGCCTCTTAATTAAAGATATATTAAAAATAAAATATTTAAAAGCAAAAAGAGAAACATTAATTACTGATCAGTTTAACGCCTTTCACTTCTTTTTTTACCGGAATTTCCTCAAGCAGAACATATTCATCTCCCAGTGTTTTTACAAAAACACGAATAGTTACCGATTCCCAATCAAACTTTTTATCATATAGTGCCTGAAGTGATGAAACTTTTATCCCGAACTCTGATCTTAAAGTAAGCTTCTTACTGGTTTTTCCAGGAGCCAGTTCTTTCTTCAACGCCGGATAACCGAGATGTCTCCGTACCCCGCTCTTCTCAAAAATAAACTCTCCCTGAAAAATAAGTTTTTTAACCGGATTTTCTCCTGAATTCCTGATCATAAAGTCAATAAACGGATATACTACTATCTTTTCTTTAAGTTTTTTATATTCCCATCCGGTTATTTTAGATTCCATTTTAATTATACTATCCAATCCATCAATACTTTTTTTGATCTCTATATCATCCCTGAAACCTTCTATCTTCTGTTCAACAGGATACACTTCTCCGATCCGCTGCAATTGTGTCCCTTTTGAACGAACAAATAATTTAACTCTGATTTTCAGCCATTTTTCAGTATTCTCATAAAATGCTTTCATTGAGGATGCAGTAAAACCATTTACACCCTTTATCAATATCTTTTCACTCTCATTTCCCGGATTCAGCGGTTCCTGTAATGTTCTGGAGAATCCGGAAGTCTGCTGTTTCCCATCAGAAACAAACTCAAATACACCTTCAAAATCAACATAATGAAGAGGGCGTTTTCCAACGTTTTTTATTTTTATTTTAATGGATGGGACTATTCTGGTTACCATATCCTTTAATCGCGAGTTATCTTCAACCCAATTTGTATCAATCCATACAATTTCAATTGAATTTTTCAGTTCATCACCGCTCCAGTTACCTTTGAAAACATTAATAGTTAAAATAATAAAAGCCAGTAATGCAAAAATCAGAACAATTTTTGTCCAGAAACTGGGTTGTTTTAATTTATTTTTTATTCCCTGGTTATCTTTTGAATATTCTTCAAAAATACTGCCCTTCTCTTCCATATTTTCCTCCATGAGGTTCAAATAATTCTATCAGAATTGAGGCAAAAAAAAAAGGGGAGTTTAAAAACTCCCCTTTCAATATTTAGTTTACTAAGATACTTCTTTAAACAACACCATATGCCAGCATTGCCTTTGCAACCTTAGTGAATCCGGAAATATTAGCACCCAGTGGATAATCACCTGGTTTTCCATATTCAACAGATGTTTCATATGCTGCTTTATGGATACTTTTCATGATACCCTGAAGTTTCTTATCAACTTCTTCTCTTGTCCAGCTATACCTTAAGCTGTTCTGGCTCATTTCAAGGCCTGATACTGAAACTCCGCCTGCATTGGCAGCTTTACCAAGGCCATACATCATATCATTGTTCATGAAAATTGATATTCCTTCCGGTGTGGTAGGCATATTAGCACCTTCTGAAACAGCTTTTACACCATTATTAACAAGATTCTGTGCATCTTTTTCATTGATCTCATTCTGGGTAGCACTTGGGAATGCAACATCAGCTTTATGGTTCCATAAAGGATTATAACCGAGATTCGGGTCAAGGGGAGTATAAACTGCACTTGAATATTTTTCAGCATATTCTTTGATCCTGCCTCTTTTAACATTCTTCAATTCCATAACGAAAGCAAGTTTTTCACGATCAATGCCTGCTTCATCATAAATGTAACCTGAAGAATCGGAAACAGTAACAGCTTTTGCTCCGAGGTCAAGCAGTTTTTCGATTGTATACTGAGCAACATTACCTGAACCTGAAACCAGTGCTGTTTTACCTGAAAGAGAGTCATTCTTTACATTGAGCATTTCGGCTGCAAAATATACTGCACCATAACCTGTTGCTTCCGGCCTGATCAAACTGCCGCCATATTCAAGGCTTTTCCCGGTAAGTACACCGGTGTGCTCATTTCTCAGTTTTTTATAATAACCGAAAAGATAACCGATCTCTCTTCCGCCAACACCGATATCGCCGGCAGGAACATCTGTATCCGGCCCGATATGCCTGAAAAGTTCTCTCATAAAAGCCTGGCAGAATTTCATAACTTCAGCATCTGATTTTCCTTTCGGATCAAAATCGGAACCACCCTTACCACCACCCATCGGGAGAGTTGTAAGAGAGTTTTTAAATACCTGTTCAAAACCGAGGAATTTAATAATACCGAGATTTACAGAAGGGTGAAACCTCAGTCCACCCTTATAGGGGCCGATTGCATTATTATACTGAACTCTGAAACCTTTATTCACCTGAACATTTCCTTTGTCATCCATCCACGGGACTCTGAAAAGAATTGCTCTGTCAGGTTCAACAATACGATCATAGATACCGGCTTTTACAAATTCGGGATGTCTTTCAACTGTGGGTTCAAGAGATTCCATAACCTCTTCAACAGCCTGGTGAAATTCACCTTCCGCCGGGTTTTTAACTTTAACCTTTTCAAAAACTTCATTTGTTAACGACATTTAATATCTCCTTATAATAGAAAATTTTTTTTGAATACAATTTTTAACAAAAATATGTTAAGATGTCAACTATTTGTTAAAAAATAAAATTATTTTTTTATATTTTTTTGGAGGAAAATATGATAAAACTTTCAGAAAGGATCGGACGTATCTCTTCATCACCTACACTCAAGTTATTAAAGATAAAAAATACCCTGAAAAAAGAGGGGAAAAGAATTCTTGATTTTGGAGCCGGTGAACCTGATTTTTCAACACCGGATATAATAAAAAATCATGGAATAAACGCTATTAAAGAGGATTTTACCAAGTATACTACTGTTTCAGGAATACCGGAACTTAAAGATGCAATCAGGGATACCTACGCAAGAGAGCAGGGATTCACACCGGATGAAAAAGAGATCATTGTCACACCGGGCAGTAAATTTGGCCTTTACCTCCTCCTCCAGGCAGTGATCAACCCCGGAGATGAGGTAATTGTTCCAAGGCCTTATTGGGTATCTTATCCTGAAATTGTAAAATATTCAGGAGGAAAAGTTATATATGCAGACCATCTGGATAAAAATAATCTTTTTGCCCTGACTGCTGAATCCTATATAAAGGAGATCACGGAAAAAACAAAAGCAATTATTATAAACTCCCCGTCAAATCCAACAGGAAAAGTTATGGGGTCAGGAGAATTGAAAAAACTTATATCTTTCTGTAAAGAAAAAAATATTTTAATTTTATTCGATGACTGTTACAGGCAAATAATATATTCTGATTCAAAATTTGAATCTCCTGTCACTCTTTCCGGAGGATCCACAGAGAATATTGCAGTGATCAGTTCTCTGTCAAAAACCTTTTCAATGACAGGATGGAGGATCGGATATACAATTGCACCGGAATATATATGTTCGGCAATGAGTAAACTACAGGGACATTCAGCATCCAACCCATGCTCCATATCTCAAAAAGCAGCAGTGGGAGCATTGATCGAAAAAAAACCTTACCTGAGTGACATGGTTGCACAATACAGGGAAAGAAGAGATTTTATTGCCGAAAGACTTGATAAAATAGGAAACATCTCATACGCACTGCCGGAAGGAGCATTCTATTTTTTCGCAGATTTTTCCTATTATATTAGTAAAAAAGGTTTTACAGATGATAATGATTTTGCTATGGACATACTTAATAAACTGGGTATAATTGTAGTGCCCGGAACTGCATTCGGTGCAAAAAATTATCTTAGAATTTCATTTGCAGCTTCAATAGAAATTCTAAAGGAAGGATTGGATAGTATCGAAAAATATCTGAACATTTGATATGGATCTGGATTACAAAGACAGAACCTTCTCTTTTAAGAAACAAAGAAGACAATTGAGAAGGAGAAAAATAATTTTATTGTCCGGGACAATAATTGTTCTTATTTCTCTGCTGATATTTTTTAATAATAATGATCTTAATAAAATAAAAAAGATTGAATCTCTGATACTTAACAATAAAGTTTTGGAAGGAGAGAAGATCCTTAGCGATATTAAAGGATCGATCTTCCACAGACATGAAAAATCAGAACTAAGTGGAATTATCTCACTTATCAAAAATGATATAACGGAAGGGAAAAAAATATTTGAAGATTCAGATAAAAAAGCATCAGGAATAAATTTCAAAAAAATTCTTAATTATTTATCTGATAACGTACTATATAAAGGGCTGGAAATATATTCCGACTTTCTCTACCGGAGAGGAGAAGATGTTTCATTATACAGGATCCTGTCAAAAACAGCACTCTTTAAGTCAGATGAGTCTGAAAAACTCCTGAAACAGTTTAAACATATCCCTCGTAGTGACACTGAACAAAAACTTTTAAAAAAGATCACATCCCTTAACAATAAAATAAAACTTGGGAAAATTGAATTTATATTTGACAGAGACGGACTCCCTCTTGCTTATTTTGATCTCACTCTGAACCGGAGCGTTTCATTAATTAGAGGAGTAACTTTTGATGAATTTGATCTGCTTTTTAAGGAAGGGATTAAATTTTTCAGATTAACGATCGAAAAACAACTTCAGAAAAAATTAAAAAAACTATTCAGGAACAACCACGGATCCTTTATCATTATAAATCTGGAAGACGGAAGCATTAAAGGAATTTATTCAAAACCCTTTAGCAGATCTGAAAAAAACTCTGTATTTTCTACTCTGTATGAACCGGGTTCTATTATAAAAATTTTGACATTATTCACTTATCTCAACAATCCATCCAACATATTTCCTTTCGATTGCAAGGGATATACAACATATGACAGGAAGATATTTTATGACTGGACCAAACATGGAAAAGTTGAATCATATTTAAAAGCTCTCGCCTGGTCCTGCAACCTTGTTTTCTCAAAAATGGGAATATCTTCAGGATCCGGGAATATAAGGAAAAACCTGGATAAATTTCTTTTCAATTCAAACCCGTTAAAGGATATGATAATTTCATTTGAAATGGGAAAGTACAAAAAGAGTATCAACGGGGAAATGGATATTGCAAATTTATCTATTGGCCTGGAAGCAATAAAAATTTCCACATTTCATTCGGCTTTTCTGTCTTCAATTGTATCTCAAAGCGGAATTGCAAAAAAACCTTATTTAATAGAATCAGCTCAGAATGCCATTAATCTGGGATTCTACAGCAATAAACCTGATGTTATTAATATATTCCCGAATAACAGACACTATGAAGATATAAGAATAGCAATGAAAATGGTGATCGATGATAAGAGGGGAACGGGAAGAAGATCAAAAGTACAATTTATTGAAACTGCAATAAAGACAGGAACTGCAGGTAAAAAAAGTTTGGGATTTGATTCAGTTATTACAGGATTTTTCCCTTATCAAAAACCGAGGTTTGCTTTTGCTTTCAGGCTTGAACGAGGGGGTAAGGCTGAACTTGCAGGAGCAAAGTTTTTAAAAAAATTTTTAATTTCACTCTACAATGAAAATCCAAATGAAAAAACCAATTAAATTAATAATTATATTTTTATCCTTCATAGTGACTTTCAGTAATATTCAACTGAATGCCAAAACTATTGTTTTTCCATTTAAGGTAAATGCTTCGGAAAACAGAGCATATCAATGGATGGGGAGGGGGCTTTCCCTTTATATCACATTGGGGCTTCAGCAAAATTCTGTTGAAACCGCATCGGATATGGAAAGTATATCTTTACTCAAGTTACTCAACATAAAGTTTCCCTACAATGTTTCCAAGGCATCAATTTTAAGAGCTGCAAAAGAATTGGAAGCCGACAGGGTAATATGGGGAGAGATCACGACATCACAAGGACCTGAGGGCAAAAAGATAATAAACTACAGATCTTTCATAATTGATATGAAGAACTTCCAGCAGAAATATTTCCCTGTCCTGAAAGGAAATATCCACGATCTCTTCAGAATAGAAAGAGAGCTTCTGAGGGACATTGTAAGGTTTATCAAGGGGCCGGATGAAGGGATCGTTTTTCCGGGTATTGAGTCTGACCACCGTAATTATGAGATGCTTATCAAGGGATTGCTGATAGAGGATACAACGAAAAGGATATCTTTTCTGGAAGAATTAAAAGCAGGCAGCGGCGGGGGATCGGACTTCCTCAATTTTGAACTGGCCAGAGCCTATTTCCTCCAGAACAATTTTAGAAAGATAAAGGAATTACTAAACTCAATAGATAATGAAAGCTACCTTGCAGGAGAGAAACACTTTATGGAAGGAGTATTGCATTACCAGGATAATGAGATTGACCTTTCCCTGAAATCTTTCCAAAAGGCCGTGAACTGCAGCTATTGTTCATCCCGGGTCAATAATAATCTGGGGCTTATCTATGGGGTGAAGAACAATTATAAAAAAGCCCTGGAAATTCTGGACAGGTCTTTAAGGTTGGGAAGATCTATAGAGGCATTTATAAATTCAATAAACATATCATTTCTATTAAAGGATGAATCCCGGGTAGAATACTATATGAAAAAGGGGCTCCGTTACTATCCGGAAAATGAGGAGTTATCAGACCTGCTCCCCTATTTTATCGACAGATCTGACAACAGGTATATTCTGAGAAACATTTTCGGGAAATATACAAAACTGTCATCGGCAAAGATAGATGAGAGGAAAATATACTTCAAACTTATAAATCCCTTCAACAGAACTGAACTTAAGTATAACCTTCCGATTCCGGAGCCTGAGGATAAAGACAATGAAACTGATGAATTTTCCGCCCCGGAGAAGAAGATAAAGGAGAATCCCTTTGACTCTGAGGCACATTTCGAATTATCAAAACTCTATTTTGGGACAGGAGAATTGATCAGTGCCGGCCATTATGCAATAAGTGCTCTTTTCCTGGAAAAAAGTGCAAAAAATTATCTGAATCTTCTCAACATTTATAGAAGTCAAAAAAGGGCCGTGGAATTATCAAAACTATTAAAGGAAGCAATAAATAACTTTCCTGACAATAACGAGCTAAAAAACTTTTCAGAGACAGAAGAATAATCTATACAATTCCCTTTTATCTTATCAAATAAAAAAGTAAAACCCCTAACTACTTTTGGTTGACAATACTATTGTCTTATACTATTATATAAGTGTGATAATTTCTTTTAAGGATAAAGAATCTGAAAAGATCTGGAAAGGTGAATATTCAAAAAGATTTTCAACAGAAATTCAGAGGATCGCAAAAAGAAAGATGATAATGATCCACAGTTCCATAAACTTGAATGACCTGAAAGTCCCTCCCGGAAATAAACTTCATGCTCTTGGTGGTGACAGAGAGGGCCAATTCAGTATCAGGATCAACGTTCAGTGGAGATTATGTTTTAAATGGAAAAGTGGAAATGCATATGAAGTTGAAATATCAGATTATCACTAAATTTAAAGGAGGATAAATGAAAAGATCAGATAGTGTTCATCCGGGCGAAATCCTTTCAGAAGAATTTCTTAAACCGATGAATATTACAGCTTACAGGCTTGCAAAAGAAATAAAGATCGATCAGACAAGGGTAAGTGAAATAATAAGGGGAAAAAGATCTATCTCAATAGACACTGCTCTCAGGTTTGCAAAATTTTTTGGAAATTCTCCAGAATTCTGGATAAACATTCAGATACATTATGAACTTGAAGTGAAAAAATTAAAACTGAAAAAAGAGTTGCAAAAGATAAAAGAGTTTATACCCGGCAATGAAAACTCAATTCAACCTGCTTAAAAAATCAAAGGTATTTTGGAGCCTGACAAAAGACATACTATTAATACAGGAGAATTCATGAAAAAAACAACATTAATGGTACTATCAATAGTTTTTTTAGCAACATTTTATTTAAATTCATCAGAAAACATCAATTACGGGGAAAATATTAAAAAAGAAATTTTAGCTGTACTTGAAGATTCTGTAAAAGCCTGGAATAAAGGGTCTCTTGAAGAGTATATGGAATGTTATCATAAGTCACCGGAATTGAGGTTTGCGGGGAATGGCGGTGTTACATACGGTTGGGAAACAACTTTAAAAAGGTATAAAAAAGGTTATCCAAACAAAGAAGCAATGGGATTTCTGACTTTCAGCGATGTAAAGATAACTGTTATTTCCGAAGATGCAGCTCTTGTTTTCGGTAAATGGAAATTGAAGAGAGAAAAAGATGAACCCAATGGAGTATATACCCTCTTATTCAGGAAAGTTAAAGCAGGCTGGAGAATAGTCCACGACCACTCTTCATCTTCAAAATAGAATAAATAAAACAAACCCCGGCTCAGTATCTAATATCGTATCCAGAAAGGCCGGATTGCAGTATTGTTGTCTTCTTTAAATTCCTTTACCGTATCTTTCCCGTCAGCTTTAACAAATATTTTCCAATCTCTTATCTGGTGGAATTTAAATTTAAACTCTATAGTGCACTTACTTCCTGAACCGATCTCGGGGATCACAAAATAATGGGGATACTCCTGATAATATGGAGGGTTAAAGGGGCTGCTACTGGTTACTTTTGTTATAAATATCACTTTAAGATAGCAGGAAGGAGAGTGCTCCATCCGTACCCGGCTGATATTTTTAACAACAACTGAGAAAGCAACATCCTGATGAATTTTACCTGGATGTGGTTGAATATTGAGGCCTATTATATCAAGATCTGCAACCACTGGTTTTACTTTTGGAAGATCGTCAGCCTGTTTTAGGACGGCCTTATGGCCGATTATCCTTGCAGGCCCCATTTTAAGGGGTTTTAACTCTGCTTTCATCTGTGCAGGGGTCAGTTTTTTTATCACTTTCCTTTTTTTGTCACATTTGACGTCAAATTCCTTTTGAAAGGATTTTACTTCGCCACTGGCGGTTTTTACTATCAACTGTACCCATGCCTGCCCATCTTTACCAAGTTTCCATGTAAAAGGAATATTTTTTGTACCTGCAGTTGTGAATATCAATGGAGTTAATCGCGAAGTGACACCATCACTCCTTTTAAAGTAATACTTAACGGTCATAGCTTTTGATACAGTGATCTTACCCGTCATTTTAACTGTAACAGGGCAGACCCCGACATAATGATTCGCCGGTGATATCAATTCAACTTTGACAAAAGTCCTCACCATCGGTAATTTCTTCCTTTGAATTTGCCGTTGTGCAGATACCATCATAACAGACACCAGCATAATGGCAACGAACATACATACTGTTTTTTTTAAAATCTTCATTTTACCCCCCAATTTTATTTAATATCAAAAAAATATTGTTCCTCTGCTTATATATAGAATTGGAGAGAAAAAATCTCAGATTATTTAAATAAAAATAAATACTATACGTGATTTAACGTTTGTACAGCTTAGTAAAGGCTGCCCGGAATGGTTAATTATTTATATATCTAACTGGCGTCTCTTAATTTTTCAGATCTTTTTCTTTCATGGATGTTGAGAAGCTTTTTTCTCATTCTCATATTTTCCGGTGTTATTTCCAGAAGTTCATCATCTTCAATATATTCCAGTGCCTGTTCCAGAGTGAACTTTTTCGGAGTTATTAATCTAACTGCATCATCCGCACCGGAAGATCTCATATTTGTAAGTTTTTTTGTTTTACACACATTAACAACAAGGTCATTTTCCTTACTGTGTTCACCTACTATCATACCGGCATAAACAGGTATCCCGGAATCCACAAACAGGATCCCCCTGGGCTGAAGATTAAAAAGCCCGAAAGCAACAGACACTCCATCTTCAAGTGCAATGAGAACACCTTTGGTCTTTTTGCTGAAGTCCCCTTTATAAGGTTCATATGAGGAGAAACTGTGGTTCAATATTCCGTTCCCCCTTGTGGCAGTTAAAAATTCATTGTTAAATCCAATTAATCCCCTTGAGGGTATATGGAATTCAACCCTTGTATATCCACTGACACCTGATGTCATATTTATTAATTCACCCTTTCTCTGTCCGAACATTTCAATAACAACTCCGCTGAATTCATCTGCAACATCAACAATAGCATGTTCTATGGGTTCACATTTTTTCCCTTCTATAGTCTTAAAAATAACTTCCGGTTTTGATACCTGAAATTCATAACCCTCTCTTCTCATATTTTCGATCAGGATCGAAAGCTGAAGTGCACCTCTCCCTTTAACAAGAAATGAATTTTTTGTTTCTGTTTCTGATACCCTTAAACTGACATTTGTCAGAAGTTCTTTCTGAAGCCTGTCCCAGATATTTCTTGATGTGACATATTTTCCTTCCTGCCCGGCAAATGGAGAATCATTTACAATAAAGTTCATTGCTAAAGTAGGTTCATCAATATCAACCGATTTTAACGGATTTGGAAAATCTTTATCAGAGATCGTTTCCCCCACATCGATAGATTCTATCCCGCAAACAGAAACAATATCCCCTGCAGACGCTTCCGGAACACTTATTTTTTTTAATCCCTCATAGGTGAAAAGTTTTGTGATCTTGCAGAGTTTTTGTTCTTTATCTCTTTTGATAAGGAGAACCTCTTCTCCCTGTTTCAATGTACCGTTATGTATTTTCCCCGTCCCCATTTTCCCGAGATAATTATCATAACTGATCGCAGATGTCAGAAATTGTACCGGTTCACTTTTGTCACCTCCGGGTTCATCCACAAAATCAATTATTGTTTCAAAAAGGGGAATAAGATCAGTGTTGTTGTCTTCGGTTTCATATTTTGCAAAACCTTCCTTTGCCGATGTGTATACCACGGGAAAATCAAGCTGGTCTTCATTTGCATTTAATTCTACAAAGAGGTCAAATACCTGATCCAGAACCTCATCCGGCCTTGCATTAGGCCTGTCGATCTTATTAATTACAACTATCGGTTTTAATCCTTCTTCGAGTGATTTTTTCAGAACATATTTTGTCTGGGGCATCGGGCCTTCAAAGGCATCAACCAGAAGTAATACCGAATCAACCATTTTGATTATTCTCTGTACTTCTCCTCCGAAATCAGCATGTCCCGGTGTATCAACAATATTGATCTTATAGTCTTTATAAAAGAGTGCAGCATTCTTTGAAAAAATAGTTATTCCTCTCTCCCTCTCAAGATCATTTGAGTCCATCACCCTCTCAACAATTTTCTGGTTCTCTCTGAAAACCCCTGCCTGTTTTAATGCAGCATCAATAAGAGTTGTCTTTCCATGATCAACATGGGCAATAATTGCAATATTTTTAATTTTTTTCATAGTTATTCCCTTTAATATAAAAGTATACTTCCCCAATAAAGATTTTTTTCAGGATTGTGGACTGAAACTCTGGAAATAGTATTATACCACACTTTACCTTTTTCTCAATACTTTTATCCATGGTGGAGTGATGGTATTGTAACATCCTGATCAGATCATCTTGACACTCAAATATAGAAATGCTAATATCCAGTTTACCTTTGAGGTTGTATATGGTAAGAAAAACACAATTTGTGAGGATACTATGAAGAGAAAAGAGAGAGAACATCTAAAAGAAGACCCGTTTGCAATTTTTATTGAATCAGTAATCGAAAAATTCAGAGAATATAAAAAAGAGATTCTTATAGTCTTTGGAGTTATTTTAGTGATTGCAGCAATGCTGATCGTTATATTATTGTTAAGGTCAGGATCTGTTGAGAAAGATAACAAAACATTTGCATCAGCCCTTGAAATAAAAAATTCTTCAACATTTTCAATTGATGAAAAAATAGAAAAGCTCTCAGCCCTTGAACTTAAAAAGGGAATATCTTCTTCTATCAGTTTTTTTCTTGCATCACTGTATTATGAAAAGGGAGACC
Source organism: Acidobacteriota bacterium (assembly GCA_039714255.1). Classification (GTDB taxonomy): domain Bacteria; phylum Acidobacteriota; class Aminicenantia; order UBA2199; family UBA2199; genus UBA647. The sequence continues at coordinate 27,041 of JBDLJQ010000007.1, read as the reverse complement.
TGGAGAAAGCAGAGAAAACACTGGCTCAATTTAAAGGGACAAATGTTAAACTTGTCGAAGATGGAAAAAAACTCCTTGATGCAGATCTCCATCTTTCCAGGAAAGAGAATAAAAAAGGGCTTGATATCCTTCATAAACTTCTCTCTGATTCAAAATCTGAAATTTCAAAAGATTTTCTCCTGTTAAAAATATCCAGGATACATATAAAAATGGGAACAACAGAAAGTGCAAAGGAAAATCTCACAAGATTATTGAGCGAATACCCCCAGTCAATTTTTCAAAGAGAAGCAAGCCAGCTTCTTAACGAACTTAATTGATACAGGGCTGTTTATCAGCCGGATTTTAATCAAGTGCAATTTTTATGGAATTACCAAAAAGGCCATTCATTTCTTATTTTTCAGAAAAAGTAGAAAGTAATACCCTGAACAAAGAATTTTTCGATCAATATAGTTTCTAACTTTTTTTATTGTTATTTTTCGAAAGTTTTTCCTTAACTATTTCCGTTACTTTTCTGAAATTCACCTTACCGCTTCCCATTTTCGGAAGTTCATCTATAACATAGAATTCTTTCGGAAGTGCAATATTGGGAAGGCTTAGTGACATTTTTGAGAGAATCTCTTTTTCATCTAATTTTTCAGTCACTGTAGCAACGATCTTGGCTCCTTTAAGAAAATCAGGTACCTCAACAACACAGCAATCAGCTTCAGCCGGAAGAAGTTCGGTCAACACGCTTTCAACTTTTACAAGAGAGACCATTTCACCGCCGATCTTGACAAATCTCTTAAGCCTTCCTCTGTGCCAGACATAACCATCCTCATCCACCATTCCAATATCACCTGTATCATACCATCCATCCTTTATCCTCAAAGATGTCTCTTCCAGATCATCAAAATAACCTTTCATAACATGGTCACCTTTTGTGAGCAATTTTCCTTCTTCACCCCGGGGAAGTTCTTCTCCGGTTTCAATATCAGCAATTTTAACCTTAACACTGGGCAGAGGCCTTCCCGTACTGCCGGGTTTATTTTCGTTGGGAACATTTACAGAGATCACCGGACTGGTTTCAGTACATCCATAACCTTCCATAAGTGTTATATCATGTTTTTTCTTATACCCGTCACGAAGCATATCAGGACATTTATCTGCACCGGCAACAGCAATTCTCACACTGGACAGTTCACCGGGCTCCGATTGTCTCAGATAACCGTTGAAAAATACCGGTGTCCCGAGCATAAGGGTAATTTTTTCCTCTTTGATTATCTGGACCATCTTTCTGTATTCCAGAGGATTCGGATAAGTTGTTACAGATAATCCTCTTAACAGAGGAAGCCAGAAATTTGTATTATAACCGAACACATGGAAAAGGGGTAGATTACCAAGCATTGAATCATCATCAGTAAGCTCCAGTTTTTCAAAAATATCTCCTACATTTGCCCAGAGATTTCTGTGTGTCAGTTGAACAGCTTTCGGATCTTTCTCACTACCTGATGTAAAAAGTATTACAATATTGTCATCTTTATCACCACTGCTTATGGACTTCAAAAGAACCTTAAGGGGAAGCTTGGATTTTAGTGCAGCCTGAAGTTTGTCTTTAGTGGAGAGTGAAGCCATCACATCTTCAATAAATACCATTCCCGGAACCAGCCGGCACCCTATTTTTTCAAGTAATGCCCTTGAGGTGATAATGGTTTTAAAACCGCATTTTTTCTGGGCATATTCTGCATTTTCAGCAGCACCGGTTGAATAGTTGATCATGGCAGGAACCTTACCGGCAAACATAAGGCCCATTACGGTCAACATAACTCCGGCCGAATTTGGTATCATAACACCCACATATCCGTCCTTATAATCTTTGAATTTATTGGCAAGAATAAGAGAAGCGATCAGGGCTTTTGAATATGTAACCCTGGATTCCCTTCCTCTGTCTATTATTGCGAGTTTTTTGCCATTTTTTTTTGCAACCTTAATGAATTCATGATGAAGCAGCATAATTACCTCCAAAAGTAAAAATTAGTGAAATAAAATATAGCATAAAAAAAATTTTTTTTAAACAAAATATTTTTAAATCTGTTATCTCAAGGGCCGGGATAATATTATTAAGATATTAATTTACCAGGGATCCTCAAAAAATTGACTATTATACTTTTTTTTCGTTTTTTTAAAAAAACTTTGTCTGTCATTCGAATAAAAATAATTAACTTTACTTTTACCAAAAAGGCGATATAAAAAAGCAACAGGGGTTAATATCAGAAAAAACAGAATAGTTAATATGATTTTTGAGTTGATCACGCCTATGAAATGAACAAATTTTTTCAGATAAATATCAATCTTGTCAGAAACAGGATTTGGAAAAAGTGACAGAGTTAATACAAACAGGGTCAGATATAGAACAAAAAGTTTCCGCGTAAAAAAGAACAGTATCAGAGTTATAAGTGCAATTACACTTAAACTTTTAAGTTGTTCATAATGTCTCATTTAAAAAAGTGTGTAAATAAGAGATGAAAGAGCAGAATTATTAAGGACTACCAGCAAAAATCCCAACAGCAGAAGAATAATAATTACAGGGAAAAACCAGTATTTTTTCCTTTTCCTGATATATTTAAAAATATCCCTTATAATTTCCATTATTTTAATCCATTTTAAACTTTCTTTTCTTCAAATTATTTGAATGAGGCTGGTCCCCTTTTTTAAGTACAAAGTTACCTGTAACAAGATATTCAATATGTGTATTCATAAAACATTCATATGCATCTTTAACGGTACATACAATTGGCTCTCCTCTAACATTAAAACTTGTATTAACAAGAATACCATACCCTGTTCTTTTTTTAAAAGCTTCAAGGACCTTTCTGAATCTTATATTTGTTGAATCGTCCACTGTCTGCAACCGTGAAGAAAAATCTATATGAGTTACCGCGGGAATATCAGATCTTTGAATTTTGATCTTTCCCAGAGGCGGCCCCTTTACTTTTTCAGGCCTGACCTCTTTTCTCCTGTTTTTTTTAACTTTCGAAACAAATAACATGTAGGGAGAGTCAAAGTCATCTTCAAAATATAGTTTACAATCCTCCCTGAGTACGGAAGGGGCAAAAGGCCTGAAATCCTCTCTGAACTTTATCTTCAGGTTTAATTTTTTCTGCATACCATGTTTTCTCGGGTCTGCAATAATACTCCTGTTACCTAATGCTCTGGGGCCCCACTCCATTCTTCCCTGGAACCATCCGATCACTTTTCCATTTGCAAGATAGCCGGAAACAGTATCACATAATTCATTAAAGTCTGAATAATATTTGAATTTTCCCCCGAGCTTTTTTAATTCCCTTTCAACTGACTTATCATTATTTTCAGGGCCCAGTAAGCATCCCTGCATCAGATCTGTTCCATTTTTAATAATTCTTTTTTTCTTATTATAAATATAATAGGATGCAAGAGCCGCTCCCAGTGCTCCACCGGAATCACCGGCAGCAGGTTGGATCCAAATATTTTCAAATTTTGTTTTTTTTCTAATTTCACTATTTGTAACACAATTTAAAGCAACACCACCGGCCATACACAGATTTTTTGACCCGGTTAGTGAATAAGCATGATTTGCCATCTTTATAACTGTTTCATTCAAAAAATACTGAACAGCGAGAGCAAGGTCACAATGATGCTGATCTATGGGGTCTCCTTCATCTCTTCTTGAGAACCCGAACAGGCTTAACCATTTTTTATCTTTTATCATCGTTTTCCCTGTAGCATAATTAAAATAATCCATATTTAAAAAAATAGATCCGTCTTCTTTTATATCAGCAATACTGCTCTTTATTTTATCCAGATAGTCTTTAACGGTATCAGAATCCGGTTCACCATAAGGAGCCAGCCCCATCAGTTTATACTCCCCGGAATTGACCCTGAACCCCAGAAAATAAGTGAAAGATGAATAAAGTAATCCTACTGAATGGGGGAAATGCAATTCCTTTAACGGAGTTATTTTATTCCCATTTCCTTTCATAATAGTTGCTGTAGCCCATTCTCCGACTCCATCTATCGTAACAATGGCAGCTGACCTGAAAGATGAAGTAAAAAAAGCACTGGAAGCATGGGATAAATGGTGTTCAGAGAATAATATTTTTAATTTCTTAATCTGATTATTTTCAAAAAAGGGACTCAGATTGTCTCTGATCACCTTTTTTACAAACAGCTTCTCTTTCATCCAGACCGGTGCAAACGCGAGAAATGAACCCACCCCCCCCGGAGAATTTACATAATATGTTTCAAGCAGCCGTTCAAATTTTAAAAAAGGTTTATCATAAAATACAATATTATCAACATCATTTAAGGTTATTCCCGCATATTCAAGGCAAAATTTGACCGCATTTTCTGGAAAGCCTGAAAAATGTTTGATACGCGTAAATCTCTCCTCCTGGGCAGCTGCAATTATAAAATCATTTTTTATAATTACGGCAGCTGAATCGTGATAAAAAGCTGATATTCCGAGAATATAGATATCTTTCTTCAATGTGATCTCTCTTTTATAATACCGGATTTTATTATAACTTCAACTATATGATCTGCAATAAAATCATACCCCTTTCCATTCGGATGCCCATCAGGTATTAAATAATCCCTGTATTTTTCGGAGTCAATTTTTTTATGGAAAAGAAAGTTATTATCAACAAGTGGAATTCCAAATCTTGTTGCAATGTCCCTTATATACTCATTTACATGAAAACCGTGAAAATGAAAATATGTCATAAGGATCAGATCAAACCCTCTCTCTTTGCTTAATTCAATGATCTTTATAAGATTGAAGTATAATTGCTTTTTAAATATTTTTCTGTCTAAAGTTGTAACCTGCTTTATTTTTTGTTCCTTCAGATTTTTTAAATAGAAAAACTCATTTGTTGCCTGAATCCCGGCAATTTTTCGATAGATCATAACAAAAAATTTATAGGTTCTCAAAGAGTGTAATGAAACTCTCATCTTTGCTTTTAAAATATCGAACCGGTTCAATTTTTTATCATCAAAAAGCCAATATGTACTTTCGGTAAGATTCCAATGATCATTGTTACCTGTCATAAGAATAATAAGGTCAGGATTATATACAGGAAGGTTTTTTGTGATCTTTTTTGATGCCATCGTTGAATTACTACCGGCAATTCCAAGATTAACCACATTTACTTTTTCCGGAAAGGATCTTTTTTTCAGTTTTTCATTCAGGAACCGCGGATAATTTTCTTTCCAGTTACCAATTGTCCAGGAGTCACCGATACAAATTATATTAAACTCCTTTTTCTTTAAATTTTCGGGATCTGTTCTGTTATCAAACTTTAAAAGAAAAATAAACCCGAGCAACCGGAGGATCAGTTCCAGAACAATCAAGGACAATAACACTATCCCGAAAATATTAAATAACTTTCTCCATAACTTATAATCCTTAATAATTTTCATATTTTTTAAACGAGAAACTGATCGGGTATTTTACTGATCCCGGATACCTCAATAATTCTATCTTTTATATTCAGCCCGTTAACACATTTTACTTCACAGGTGGCACAGTCGTTACACGGAAGGTTATTAAGATCCAGGTCTGCAAGTGTATCTTTGGCCTGTATCAGATTCCTGTATCCAAATGCATACATATAACTTCTCATCAGTGTAGGGATATCAACACCTTTGCTGCACTGGGTTATACACTTATCACACTGGCTGCAGTATAATCCTGCTACTTCGGGTTTTAGTTTCAGATCAATTCTCTCTTTATCAGTAATTTTAATATCCCTCATTACTTCCAGGTCTGTTTCCATCTGGTCAAAAGTTGAGAACCCGGGGATCGACGTATGAATATTTTTGTTCTGAAGCGCCCATTTCAAAGCTGCTTTCATATTGATCGGATTCAATCTCTCTTTATCCCAGTAAACCCCGGCCTGTGTTTTCATAGCGACAATTCCCAGACCTTTTCCTGCAGCATAATTTACCGCATCATCTATCTCTTTTATATGGGGTTGAAGAAAATTATATGCGGTCAGGACAACATCGTGAACTCCACTGTCTGCAGCAGCCCTTATCACCTCCGGTTCATTTTTGTGGGTTGAGACACCTATAAACTTTACTCTTCCCTCCTTTTTCAGCTTCAGCATGGTTTTAAGAAGTGGTTCGAATGTAACAGACTCTTTCCTCTTCACACTATGGAGATACAGGACATCCACATATTCAAGGCCCAGCCTTTTCATACTTATATCAAATTTTTTCAGAAAATCTTTCGGATCCGTTTTGTCTGTGAAAAGGCCGGTCTTTCTGTCAGAAAAATTTCCGGGAACTTTTGTGGCAATAAAAAAAGAATCCCTCTTTTTCCCTTTCAGAACTTTACCAAGCATCTCCTCATTCTTTCCCCTCTGGTAAACATGAGCAGTATCAAGGAAAGTCATTCCGGAATCGAGGGCAGCCTCTACAAGTTTGGGATTATCTGCATTCATCACTCCCATGCTGACAACGGGAAGTTTTATCCCCGTTTTTCCAAAGGTTCTGTAAATGATACTACTTTTTGTTTTACTACCTTCCGGATTTTCACCTGCAATTGCAGATGGTAACACTGCAGCTGCGGCTATCCCTGACAACCCTTTTTTTATAAATTTTCTACGACTGTTATCCTCACCATTTTTTTTCATTTAAGCCTCCCTGAATAATTAAGGATAATATTTTTTTATTTTTTTTTCTACCTTTAATTAATTAGATATCTATTTCAGTGTTTTTTCAATGTTTTTGTTCCGGAAAAATCAGAATTATGCAGGAAAACATTTGATAAGATCTTTAATAATTGTTCAATTGTTACAATTTGTAATGTTATGGAAAAAACCTGTTTACATCCGCATTGTATTAAGAAAAGAGAGGTAAAGAATACCTTTTAAAAAGGAGATAAAATGAATAAAAAAACACTCATTTTAACCACACTAATATTTTTACTTTTATTTCAGTTTCATCTCAGTGCCCAAAATGGAAAAATATCGGGATATGTTCAGGATATTCATGGCGTGGGTATACCCGGAGTATTAATTTCAGTGAACGGAACCAACTTCAATGCAATAACGGATGAATCGGGTCATTATAGTTTGAATGTCACCTCTACAGGAAAAATTATGGTTTTAGCTGTAATTGAAGGTTTTAAAGTGGAAATAAAAACAATCATAATAAAAACCGGAGATAAAGTGAATGTTGGCTTTACTTTAAAAAAAGAAGAACTCAAATATGAAATTATAGTTACCCAAAAACCTCCGGAACTGATGAAATCGTCTGAAAATATTGGTGTAGTTTCAATTAAACCTGCTCAAATCTCCAAAATGCCCAGTCTCGGTGAAAATGATATTTTCAGGTCCATGCAGTTAATGCCCGGGATCAGTGCCAGCAATGAATCATCCTCTGGTTTATTTGTCCGGGGCGGTAAACCTGATGAGAATCTGATCTTGTACGACGGTATGACAATTTATCATGTAGACCATTTTTTCGGAGTTTTCAGTGCTTTTAATTCCAATGCCATTGAAGAAGTTGAGCTATTTAAGGGAGGATTCGGATCAAAATATGGCGGCCGTATCTCCAGTGTAATGGAATTAACAGGAAAAAGTGGCAACGAAGAGAGTATTAAATTCGGAGGCGGTATAAACTTCCTAAGCTTTAATGGTTTTGCAGAAATACCTCTTGGAGACAAAGGCTCCATATTTGTCGCAGGAAGAAGATCATTCCAAAGTCCTCTTTATAATAGTATATTCAAAAAATATAATGATAACAGTGCAACCCTTCAGAATCCAAACAATCCGGGAGGAAGCAGCGGGCGGTTCGGTGCTATGTTTGATTATGAGCCAGAATCTTTCTTCTACGACCTGAATGCAAAGGCGCTTTTCAAACCATCTGAAAAAGATATTTTATACCTGAGTTTTTATAATGGCATGGATGATCTGGATAATTCCCGTGATATTGAAATAACCTCTTTTATGGCTGAAAGAGCTGCGGAGAGAGGTTTTAATATTGATGTGCAGGGAGCTTATGTCGATTTTACCAAATGGGGAAATACCGGATTATCACTGAACTGGCAGAGACAATGGAATGACAGGTTCTCCAGTAATATGATATTTGCATATTCCAATTATTTTAACGATAAAGAGATGAATTCCTCCATGAAAATAAAAAGAAGTTCAGACAATGAAGAAACAGAATCAGACGAAGAGGATACAATAAGGAATATTGAAAGGATATCAAATGAAGAGAACAAATTAAAGGATCTGACCTTCAAATTCGGCAATATCTGGGATATCGGGATAAATAATCAATTGGAATTCGGGTTTCAGATAACCGGAAACAGTATTGATTATAATTATAGTGCAACTAATTTCAGGGCGCCTGATGAATCTGATGATTCTGAAAACAACATTGAACCCATCAATATTCTGGATATAAATAATGCCGGAGATCAATATTCGCTTTATATCCAGGATAAGTTCAAACTTTTTAATTTATTAAATTTTACTGCCGGTATACGTGCAACGAAATATACACTGACCGACGAAACTTTTCTGGAACCCAGGCTTTCCCTGATAATTGATGTTTCGGAAAAAATAAAGATCAAAGGAGCATGGGGAAAATATCATCAGTTCGCAAATAACATTGTCAGAGAAGATATCATGCAGGGTGACAAGAATTTCTGGGTTATGTCAGACGGAGTGACTATCCCTATAAGTTATGCAGCCCATTTAATAGTTGGTATCAGCTATGAGACTGAAAATTATTTATTTGATATTGAGGCTTATCACAAGGACCTGGAGGATTTATCAGAATTTTCTCTCAGGATCGCTCCAACCGATGAAGGGATCGATTACGATCAATTCTTTTATAAGGGGACAGGAATTGTAGATGGAGTTGAAATGCTCCTTCAGAAAAAATTCGGGAAGTTTACAGGATGGCTCTGTTATACATTAGGCAGGGTTGAGTATTTATTCCCGGAGTTCGGAGACGATCCATTTCCGGCATCCCATGATGTCACCCATGAATTTAAGCTGGCCGGCAATTTCAAATATAAAAAATGGACATTTTCCGGTACATGGATCTATGCTTCCGGTAAACCTTATACCGAACCGGTATCAGGCTATCAGGAAGTTATTCATCATGAAGAATCCGACCGGGATATTGTGACAAATATAATTGAATATGGCCCCAAGAATGGCGCCAGATTACCTGCATATCATCGACTGGACCTATCTGCTACTTTTGATTTTAAGATTAAAAATTTTAACTTTAGTACAGGATTATCGGTTTTTAATGTTTACAATCATAAAAATATATGGAGAAAAGAATTTGATATTGCAGAAGATGAGTTGATATCAACAGATATCACCTATTTGGGAATAACTCCCAGTCTGTTCCTTAAAATAAGGTTCTGACACGAGGTTTATTTCTCAAATCCTCCCCCGGGGGTGAAGGAAACTTCACCCCTTTTTTTTACAAAAAAAACGGGACACAGCATAACGCAATAACACTTTCCAATTACGATAATGTTAAAAAGCTACACTGTGCCCCTTTATAGTGGAGGAGAGATCACTCATACCTTAAAGCCTCAATGGGGTCCATTGCCGCCGCCTTTCTGGCAGGATAGAATCCGAAAAACACACCCACAGCTCCTGAGAAGGAAAATGCCACAAAAGATATCAGCGGATTTAAAACTATACTCATATTCATGAAGTATGATGCCGCTTTTGCAAGTAAAAAACCGAACATTATCCCGATCAATCCGCCTACAAGACTAAGCATTACCGCTTCAATCAGAAATTGAACCAGAACATCTTTTCCCCTTGCACCTATAGCAAGCCTGATCCCGATCTCTTTTGTCCTTTCCGTTACAGATACCAGCATAATGTTCATGATCCCGATCCCGCCCACAAGCAAAGATACAGCCGCTATTGCTCCAAGCAGTATTGTCAGAGCACTTGTCACAGAGGATACTTTATCTATGAGCTCTGTCTGAGACATAATTTTAAAATCATCTTCCTCTGCATCCCTTAATCCGTGGGATCTTCGGAGAATTGTTTTGATCTCATCCCGGGATTCTTCCATCATTTCATTGCTAACTGCACTGACCATGATCATACTAATATTTTTTCCATCAGTCATCCTGTAAAGAGCAGTGGAAACAGGGACAAGGATAACATCATCCTGATCTCCCATTAAACTGCTCCCTTTTTCTTCAAGCACTCCGATAATAACAAACGGAATATTTCTTATTCTGATTTTTTTGCCTACAGGATCGTTATCTCCAAAAAGCTCATCAACTACGGTTTTTCCCAGCACAGCAACTTTAGATCTCGACCGGACATCCCTCTTCGTAAAAAAAAATCCATTTTCAAGCTCCCACTCCTTAATGGTAAGATAATTTGCATCAACTCCATTTACAGAAGTGGACCAGTTCGAGCCGCCTGCAATCACCTGGGCGGGTGTTCTGAGAAATGCAGAAACTTCAGATATAAAAACAGGATCTGCTTTCAGTTTTACCGTATCCTTAAGGGTAAGTGTATTAACACTTGCTGCTCCCCTGCTCACTCCTCCCATACTGCTTGAACCGGGCATTACCATTATCAGGTTGGATCCAAGTGAGGTCACCTGCCTCTCAACTTCATCTGATGTCCCCTGGCCTATTGCAACAAGAGCTATCACAGCTCCCACACCGATAATGATCCCGAGCATTGTGAGAAAACTCCTCATTCTGTTCTTAATTATACTTTTATATGCAACCTTAAAAAGATTTAATATTTTCATTGTTTTTACTCCTGCTGATATTGACCAGTTTTATTCATTCCCAAAGGTTGAGCTTCCAGTGCTTTGAGATCTTCATATGCAGATCTCACACTTGAAACAGGTTCGTCCCCGATTTTCATCCCGTCCTTCAGGGTCACAATTCTTTTGGAATAGAATGCAATATCACCTTCATGAGTAACCAGAAGAATTGTTATCCCCTGATCGTTCAGATTCTGAAGAATTTTCATCATTTCTATCGATGTTCCTGAGTCAAGATTCCCGGTCGGTTCATCAGCCAGAATTATAGCCGGTTCATTCACAAGTGCCCTTGCAAGTGCAACCCTCTGCTGCTGCCCCCCTGACAGCTGTGAAGGTTCATGCCACAATCTGTCGGCCAGTCCGACCCTGTCCAGAGCCTCCTTTGCCTTAATTTCGGGATTTTTTATCCTCCCCCCCCTTCTATACAGCAGGGGAAGTTCCACATTTTCAAGTGCACTGGTTCTTGCAAGAAGATTAAATCCCTGGAAAACAAATCCTATTTTCTGGTTCCTGATATCTGATAACTGTGATTTTTTAAGTTTGTCAATCTGTTCACCATCCAGGAGATATGTACCTGATGTTGGTTTATCCAGACATCCCAGCAGATTCATTAATGTAGATTTTCCCGAACCGGAAGACCCCATAACAGATACAAACTCCCCTTTCCTTATAACCAGGTCAACTTTCCTTAAAGCATTAACTTCCACATCCCCGATTTGATAGGCCTTTTTCAGATTTTCTATTTTTATGATCTCCATCTTTTCACCTTCACCAATTTATCTTCCGGGGGGTGAAGGAAGTAGTGTGTTCTTTGATCCCTTCTTCGATCTTTGTTTCTTCAGCTTTTCAATTCCGATAATAACACGGAATCCTTCGAACAGTTCTCCTCTGATAATACCTTTAATTTCAGTATTGATGCCGTCAGTAACCCCTTTTTTTATAACAGAAACTTTAAAATTATTTTTGTTATCCAGATAAAACACCCTGCCCGCATCTTCCGGTATCCTTTGAAACTCAGGCCTGCCCGGGAAACCTTTTCCGGTACTTCCAAAATCTGTTTTAAAATCCTTACCGGATCTTCCGATTTTTCCATTGGTTTTTCCGGAAAACCTCCGCAATTCCTCTGCAGACGGGGAAAACCCCAAAGCCCTGTTGGGAACTAATAAAACATTGCTAATATTCTCAATAACAAAATCTACTGTAGCGGTCATTCCCGGAAGTAAAAGCCTGTTTTTATTTGAAGCCTCTACGATCACCGTATAGTTAACAACATTCTGCAGGGTCCTGGGCTGAAGACGGATCTGCCTAACCACTCCCTTGAATACCCTTTCCGAATAGGTTTGAACCGTGAACCTGACATCCTGGCCCTTTTTTATCTGGCCGATATCACTTTCATCCACATTTACCTCGATCTGCATATTTGTAAGATCCTCTGCAATAACAAATAATTTAGGTGACTGAAAATTGGCTGCTATGGTCTCACCCACATCAACAGTCCTTTCAATAACCGTTCCATTAATGGGTGACCGGATCTCACAATATTTAAGATTTGTTTTTGCTTTCTTTAATGCTCCCTCAGCCATCTCGAGCTCTGCTTTTGCCTTTTCAGATTCTGTGGTGATGACAAGAAATTCAGCTTCAGACAAATGCCCCTTCTTAAAAAGGGGTTCATTTCTTTTTACTTCAGCATCAGATCTTTTTTTGATCGCTTCGGAACGATTCAGGGCAGATCTCCTATCACTTACCGCCACCTCGAAAAGCGTTTTATCCAGTGCGGCAAGCAATTGCCCTTTTTTTATAATGGAATTATAATCCACATATAATCTATTTATAATTCCAGAGACCTGTGAACCCACCTCCACTGTTTCCAGTGCAGACAATGTCCCGGTACTTGATACAAGATTTTCAACATTTCCTTTTTTTAATTCAATCAGTTTGAATTTATCTCCTTCACCTTTTTTCCCGCCTGCAAAGAAAATGATCACCATAAGAATAATAATTAATACAGTGCTTAAAATAAAAATTGATCTTTTTTTCATAATTCCTCCTTGATTTCATCTGATTACCGATAGTAGCCCTTCAATATCTCCTATCTGATAGAGCAGTGTAATAACCTGCCTGAACAGGTTCAATTTCCCGTTTATCTGATCATAACCGGACTGAAGATATTGAGACCTGGCAAGTGAAAGTTCCGAAATTGTTGCAGCATTTACATTGTATCTTTCTGTCAGGCTTTCCAGTGCAATTTTAGAATAATCAAACTTTGCATTTGCAGCATCTATCTGCTTAAATGCAATCCTGAAATTTGAATCAGCCTGGATTATTTCTGAAAATACCCTGTTATTTATTCTGGAAAGATCTGTCTTTTTATTCTCCAGGTCCAACTTTGACTGAGTAACAAAATTTTTTGTACTCCCTCTGTTAAAAATCGGGAATGAAACTGATATTCCGGCTGAAATAGAGGGGTTCAAATCCCAGAACTGGTCAGTTAATGAATAATTGTTATTCAATTCCGTAAAACCTGTTGTAAGTGACCCGAAAAGTGATATATTAGGATAATATCCTGATTTAGCAGACCTCACAGCCTGTTTGGAAGCATCAATTCCTGATTGCGCCGCTTTAAGGTCAGATCTGAACTTTTTTGCTTCTTCATACATCTCCTTTGCATTCATCTTTTTATATTTTTTAAAATCCTCAATTTTAGGGGTTCTTATTTCAAACCCTGTAAAAGATGTAATTCCTATCCCTTCCAGCAATTTGGCCTTTGCAAGCTCCAATCCTTTTTTGAAATTTAACAACTGATATTCAGACTCAGCTATTTCTGCTTTCTGGTAGTGGACATCCGCAGCTGCTTTTTTCCCGACATTGAAAAAATCCTCAATTCTGGCCAGAAGAACCTTCTGGGTCTTAATATTCTCTTTTCCCACTTCGATCATCTCTTTCGCTAAAATCGCATTAAGATAATTGAGTATGGTTTTATATACAGCAGTCTGTTCTGCTCTTGAGAATGTGTATACTGACCCTTTATACATAAAATCAGCCTGCTTCCTTTCAGCTACATTCCGGAACCCGTCAAACAGAGTACGGGTTGCAATCAGCCTCAGGTCCATGTTCTTATAATTACTATTGATAAGCTCACCTGTTGAATCAGGTGTTTTTGTTTTATTATGTGAATAATTAAGAGACAGGTTCAGATCAGGAAGAAAACTCTTTTTTTTGTAGCTCAGAAAACTTTTTTTGGACAAAATGTTATTTTTGTAAATAGATATGTCATGATTGTTCCTGAGGGTCAGATCTATAGCATTAGTTATTGTTAATACCTTTGTACCTTCGGGAAATAAAAAAAAACCAGGCACAATAAATATTATAAAAAAAACAAATGCTGACCATCTCATTTTTTTATAAGGATAAATCAATTTAATATTATTCATATTCCCTCCTGTAATTTTTGGTTCATAATTATTAAACGGAATAAATGTTAATGAAAACTTGTAGAAATGTTACAAAGTGTAACAGCCTGATCGGGGGAAATTATTTGAAGCGGATGTTATCTGAAGAACTTTAATTCAACACATGTCCCTTTACCGGGAGAACTGATTATTTTAATCCCACCCCCGTGGGCATCCATCACCTTTTTACTGAGACTCATACCAAGGCCGTATCCACCGGTTTTCCTTGATCTCGATTTATCAACTCTGTAAAAGGGTTCAAATATGTACGGAATCTCCTCTTCAGGTATTCCTATTCCCGAATCAGAGATCTTAATTGTAACTTCAATCTTTCCCTTCTCACAACTTATCCTGACAGGATCACCATTCTTATCAGAATACCTCAGAGCATTGCTTATAATATTCCTGAACAGTATAGTTGCACGATCCCTGTCCAGGTTAAGATATAGATTATTTGGGAATTGATCGAATTTAGTTCCCGGCATTGTATGACTAAACTCCTTTGTTATAACTCTAATCAATTCAATCACATTTATCCGTTCAAGATTAAGTTTCCCAAACCTGCTGTTGAGCCTGTCAGTCTCAAGCAATTCGGAGATCATCATTTCCACTTCCAATATATCTTCCAGTATTCCCTTCTTATTTTTGCTATCTTCTATCAATTCCATCCCGATCTTCACACGGGTAATAGGTGACCTTAATTCATGACTGACATCTCTGAGAAGCTGGTCCCTTGATTTAATCATTGACTCAATTCTAACTCCCATTGAATTAAAAGAATCGATAAGTTTGCCAAGTTCATCACTATTTCCGGAGGGTATTTCAACCTCGAAATTTCCATTACTGATCCGATCAACACCTTCTTTAAGAACTCTGACAGGCCTGAGCAGCCAGCGAATAATAAAATAAAGTATAATAATGACCAGAGAAACAAAACCGAGAATAAGAATAATCAGCGAGTTTACCGCTCTGTTGAAACCTTCTTTTTTTGAATGCATGACCATTAGAATTTTATACGGCCCTTTTTCGTAAAAAACACATAAACCTTCACTATTAAATCCGGCCTTAATTCCTTCTGTTTCAGAATATTCAGGCAGATTAATCTCTTTGAAACGGGCTATCCCTTTATGGCTTTTCCACTCAATACCATTATATTTTATCCTGATCCTGATATTCATTTTTTTTGATATTTTTTCTGCAATTTTTAGATCCGGCGGAATTCCAATCTCTTTAATCATATAGTTTCCATGATCAACAGTATTTCTTATAATTTTCGGAAATACTTTCGGTAAAAAAAATATACGTTGAATTGTAATTGAAGATATTAAAACAACTACCATGGAGATAATAAAAACAAGAGAAATCTTCAGAAAAAGTTTTGATTTGATTCTGTCAATAATATTAAAAATCAATTTATTCATTTCCGATAAAAATATATCCCGTTCCCCAAACAGTTTTGATGAATCTAGGAGCCTTCGGGTCATCCCCCAGTTTCTGTCTCAATCTGCTGATAAGTACATCCACAGAACGGTTATATACATCCCATTCAATTTCCCATAAGTGCTCCAGTATCTGATTTCTTGTAAAAACAATTCCGGGGCGATTTACAAATATTTTTAAAATTTCATACTCAGCAGATGTAAGGTCTACAGGATTATTATCAAGCTCTACCTTATGATTTCTGAAATTGACACTTAGATCTCCCAATCTTTTAACATCTGTGTTCGGATCGAGACGACCGCGCCTGAGGATCGTCTGGATCCTTGCAGCCAGCTCTCTGGGTTCAAAGGGCTTGGGAAGATAATCATCAGCACCAAGTTCAAGTCCCACAATTCGATCAGAGACTTCACCTCTCGCTGTTAACATGATGATGGGTGTGGAACTATTTGCCCTGATTCTTCTGCACACTTCAAATCCATCCATTTCTGGCATCATGACATCAAGAATTACAAGATCAGGGTTTAATTTTTTAAAGATCTTAAGTCCCTTTACCGGGTCAGTTGAAGAAATTATTTCAATATCAAATTTTTTTAAATAATCTGCAAGTAGTTCATTTAATTTTTGATCGTCATCAATTACAAGTATTTTTTTCATGTTATCAATTTATCTTATAATCTTATTATAAATAAATATTGTCAATTTTGTAACAAATTGTAAACAGAATCTGATCAATGTGCCTATACAGATTTTATAGAACAATTATTTTCTATTTTTTAGTATTTTTGTTACTCCCATAACAATCAGGATTATGGAAAATAATTGAATTACATTCAAATACTGGTTAAATACAAAATATGATCCTATTACCGGGTAGATTATATTTGAAGTATACTGGACGGGGCCGGTAGTTATCATCAACCCGTTCTTTAATGCAAACTGAAGTGCAATAAACGAAAGTAAGGCAGCAAAAATATAAAGGTATAAATAAGGCGAAGAAAAATATTCCCGTACCCTGTAATCATATCCAGCCACAAGAAATTTCAGGGCAACAACCATGGCGCCTGCAGCACATCCGCTGACAGTTGCAAACAGGACTGTTCTGATCCAGTGACTTTTTTTCCCATAGAACCCTGCCACAAACAACAGGATAGGGAATAAAAAAAACATAATAACAGACAGAGAATTAACACTCTGAACCTGATCTGAATTGTCACGAAAGATTGTTAAAAAAATAATCCCTGCAATTATGAGCATTGAATAGAAATAGTCAGATCTATTTAATTTTTCTTTTAAAAAAAAATTTGAAAAAAAAACAAGAACAACTATCCCCCATCCTGCAAAGGAAGCTACAATATGAGGCTGCAATACTTTCAGGGCAACTGCACTGGGAACACCATAAATGTTCATTAATATAAAACCTGTTATCCATATGGCAAGATTCTTATAAAAATCTTTGTCTGATCCAGGATTTTTCCCTATCCAGCCTATACCTTTCTTCTGAAGTACAAATCCGAATGACAAAAAGAAGTATGCAGTGGCAGCCATAAACACTGAAAACACTATGTCCATCTTTTAATTTTATATGAAAATACTATATGAGTCTATAAAAATCCGGTATAAGCTTTTAATATTTTCTATTACTGAGATAATTTAAAAATACAGAAACTATTTTTTCCTTATGTTATAATGAATTTTGGAGGGTATTATGTTGATCGATACTGATAAAACTTGTGTTGCATGCGGAAGTAAAAGGATCATTTTCGGATATCTCGGAACTTCCGCTAATGCTTTTGTCCCCGTCAGTATTTTTACGATCTATGGATACAGGACACGTGCATATGTCTGCCAGGACTGCGGGCATATAAGCCAGTTCCTTTCAAAGGAGAAATTGGAAAAACTGAATAAGAGAGTTGGCGAGAGAGAAGAACTGCAGGAATAGTCCCCGTAAAAAATCATAAAAAAAGTATTTTTTTTATTCAGATCCGGTTGATCTTATTGACATGAAATGCAAACTGTGTTAAATTACAACGGTCATGGGGGCCGTTAGCTCAGTTGGCAGAGCACCGCCCTTTTAAGGCGGGTGTCACTGGTTCGAGCCCAGTACGGCTCACATTTCCCTCCCCCATCTGTGGCCCGTTCGTCTATCGGTTAGGACACAGGGTTTTCAACCCTGCAAGAGGAGTTCGATTCTCCTACGGGCTGCTTTACTTTTCCACTTAACCTTTTAAAATAACTCTAAAACTGATATAATTTTTTAACAAAATATTTCATTAGGAGGAAATATGAACAAATCCATATTTACATTAATTTTTTTCCTGTCTGCTTTATTGTTATTACCGGGATCACCGGACAAAAAAAATAAACTCAAATATGAAAAAAGTAAAAAAGATCCTGTATTAAAAATAATAAAAAATAACAGAGATCAGATTTCAAAGAAAAAAAATGATATCACTGAGCTAATAGTTAAAAAAAATAAAAAATTTAAAAAATCAGAACGGGATAAAAAGCAAACCCTTAAAGCTGATTTAAAAGGTGTGTATCCTCCATCCTCTCCTGATGAATTTAAATCACTATTCCATTTTGATCCGATACCTCAATATTTAACAAGTACATGCTGGAGCTTTTCTGCAACCTCATTTTATGAATCGGAAATATTCAGGCTAAAGGGAAAAAAGGTTAAACTGTCTGAAATGTGGACCGTTTATTATGAACTCATTGAAAAATCAAAAGGTTTCATAAAAAAGCGGGGACATTCACTGGTCTCAGGCGGAGGTGAAACCAACGGTGTGAACAGGATATGGAAAAAGTACGGCATTGTTCCTGCCAGTGTTTATTCAGGAGTTTTACAAAAAGATGGCTTACATGACCATGCACCACTGATGAGAGAATTAAAAAATTACCTCAGTTATATTAAAAAGAATGGTTTATGGGATAAAGAAGATAATATCGGACATATAAAACTGATATTGAACAAACATATGGGGCAGCCACCATCAAAGTTTGAATATAAAGGTAAAACCTATACACCGGAAGTGTTCCTTAATGAAGTGACAGGCCTTAATATGGATGATTATTATGGCATTTTGTCAACCAGATATTACCCGTTTTATACAAAACAAAAATTTGATGTTCCGGATAACTGGTGGCATAGCAAAGATTATATCAACCTTCCCCTGAATGTATGGTACGGGATAATAAAAAAATCAATTCTTAACGGATATACCCTGGTCATCGGCGGAGATGTATCTGAACCCGGAAATCTGGGAGAAAAGGATGTTATCTTTATACCCACATTTGATATTCCTTATGAATATATTGATCAGGATTCAAGAGAATTCAGGATCTACAATAAAACCACACAGGATGACCACGGCATACACCTGGTGGGATACAAAAGAAAAAAAGGGAAAGACTGGTTCCTTATTAAAGATTCCAATAGAGCCTCAAGAAAAGGAAAGTTCAAGGGATACTATTTTTTCAGAGAAGATTTTATCAAATTAAAAATGCTGACATTTACTGTCCATAAAGATATGTTAAAAGGAATTCTGAAAAAACTTAAAAAATAGAAGGCATTTATATGACACCAAGATCAAAAAGAGCAGGGAGATTTTTCTTTATCCTTTCCCTTATCATTATTGTTTCATTTTTACTGACACTTATATTATTTCCTTTCTCCACCATCCTTCTGAACCGCTATATCAAATTCGGATATTTTTTTACTATTCTACACACTTTTTTTGAGATCTACTTCCCTGTACTACTGATCACTGCAATCTCAGTATCACTGGCCTGGTTTTTTACGGGAGTGTTGAGCCTGCTCAAAAATGGCGGCCTGAAATCCCCCTTCATATACAAAATAACATTGGTACCCGGATTTATTATTACTCTGCTGGCAGCGATAAGGATCGAATTATTGGTAATCACCAGAACTGAAATATTTAACGGGCCCGGAATATTATTGGCCCTAATAGCTCTGTCGGGGCTGATCATTATTTTATCTCTGATAATTTATTACTTTGGAGAAAAAAAAAACCGGCCCCTGAGATTTTTTACTCCCATCCTTATATTCCTTATATTGACAGCCATCTATTTTAATATTTCCAACAAACGTGTAGAAGGCCCCAATGTTGTATTTATCATAGTTGACACATTAAGATCGGATTTCACTTCCACCGGCAACACAAAAAAAAATACCACTGAATATCTGAAAGATTCACTGCTTCCGGATTCGTTATATTTTAAAAGAGCTTATTCAAATGCACCCTGGACCCTGCCATCCATAGCTTCCATGGTCACTTCAAAATATCCATCAAAACTGGGGATAAGAAATCTTGTTTCAAGGTTGGGTGAAAGAGACTTTACTCTGGCTGAACTGATGAGGGAAAAAGGATACAAAACATGTTCCATCATAAGTCATATTCTGTTAAAAAAAGTTTACGGATTTTCCCAGGGGTTTGATATTTTTAATGAGAGGAACATATCGGATAAATTCGGTAATCATTATTCCATAAGTTCACCGGGGATATCTGAAGATGCTGTAGAATTCATCAAGAAGAATAAAAAAAATAAATTTTTTCTTTTCCTCCATTATTTTGACCCCCATTATATCTATATTGATCACGAAAAAAAAGGTGATTATTCCGGATCATTCACTTCAAAAGATATAGCATTCCTCAGGAAACAGATCAGTGAAAACAATTATTCTGAAAATGATATCAATTATCTTACTGATTGTTATGACACGGAAATAAGATTTACCGATTTTCATATAGGAAAAGTAATAGAAGAATTAAAAAAAACCGGGCTATATGAAAATACTGTAATAGTTTTTACTTCAGACCATGGAGAGGAATTTGTGGAGAGAGGGTGGCTGGGGCACAGCACATCCCTCCATTCCGAACAGATCAATGTCCCGCTGTTAATAAAACCATCAAAGAGATCGGAAATAAAAAGCTTTATTGAAGATGAAATACCGGTCTCAAACCTTGATATTATTCCGACACTTACCTCACTTATGGGTTTTAAAAATCTCCCGGGAGCAGCAGGGGCAGACCTTCTCTCAAATGATATAAAAGACAACTATGTTTTCAGCGAAGTTTCACAAAAGGAGTTCGGAGATCATATAGAACATATTTCAGTTATCTGGAAAGAGTGGAAACTTATCAGAGATCTGAACAATAAAGTTTTTTTACTTTATAATTTAAAAGAAGACCCGTCTGAAAAGAAAAATATTTTCGGCAAATTTCCCGGTATCGAAGCAAAACTGAAAGTAAAAATAGCAAAATGGCTCAGGGGAAACAGAAAAACAGGCAAAATAAAAAGAAGAGAAAAACCTCTGTCAGATAGTGAAAGGGAAAAATTAAAAACCCTCGGATATATTAACTGACCGATGCTTAACCGGAAAATCACTAATTCAAAATGGCTGATCCTTTTATTTTTAAGTATATTTTTTATTATTACAGTCTCAACAATAACAACAGAACTTTTTCGGGAAAAAGGCAAAAAAAGGGATATTTCCCTGATAAGTTTCAGGTCGGATCTGGATAAAGAAGAATCAGGGGAAGATCTGTTATACAAGCAGGACCTTTCGAGGGAAAGGATCTATACAGCATATTCTTCCTATTTGAAACTAAAGCCCGGCGGTTACGGTTTCACCTTTATTTTTTCAGAACCTGAAGGAGGCCTGCAATGCGGTACCCTGGAAGTGGTAGCTGATAAGGGGAGAAAAGTTCTTTTTTCTTCTAAGATTAAAGTTGGAAATGGAGACAGTAAAAAAGAGCTCTTTATATTTACTCCGGACACAATAGAAGCTGAACCCCGGATCATCTACGGGGAGGGGAACAAAAAAGTTAAACTTCTAAAGGTCCTGGTCAAAAGGGAGAAGGGATATATAAACCCGGCAGGGATCTTATTTAATTCTCTGGTAATTTCCCTTCTGGTTTTTCCTGTCCTGATGTCTCTTCTATTCGCATTTACCGGTGACCACAGATGGAAAAGCTGGGTGGCCTTTTTTCTGACCATATCAGGAATTTTTCTGATAATAAAATATGCCTGGGTATCCGAGGATGCATTTATTACGATAAGGCATATTGATAACTTTATCAACGGTTACGGAGCTGTTTTTAATATTGGGGAAAGGGTTGAAGGTTATACTCATACATTATGGTTCTATCTGGTGTCTTTTTTACGTTATCTGGGGATCTCTCCCAAGGGAGCAGTTATTTTACCGGGGATTTTATTTTCTTCAATATTTTTATACTTATTATTTTTCGGATTAAAAAGAAAAAAAGATGATCCTCCATATTTGAATTTTGCCGGTGCGGTCCTGATCGGGATGAGTTCTTTTATAGACTTTGGAACAAGCGGGTTGGAATCGTCTCTCTCCTATCTTCTCCTCATAATATTTTCAATGCAAATATTAAAGAACGGATGGAGGAACAACCCTGTACTTTTCGGTTTGATCGTATCTTTATTAACACTGAACAGGCCTGATTTCGGAATTTTCCTTGTCTTTTCCATATTGATCTATATTTTTTACTTTATAAAAAAAGAGATAAACTTCAGTACTATTTTAAAATTTTTTGTTTTCCCTTTTATCCTCCTTTTCGGATATGAAATTTTCAGAATGGGATATTATGGCTCAATGTTTCCGAATCCTTTCTATGCAAAATCTGGAAGTGCGTCATATTTTTCCCAGGGATTTTTATATCTGTTTGACCTGCTCAAAGGGAGTGGTTCCCTTCTGATATGGATCTTTTCCGGTTCACTTTTTTTCTTTAAAAAACATATGGGAAAAGAAGAGTTTAACTCCAGAATCCTGATATTGTTTGCAGGAATATTTTATGCATTTTTTGTTATAAGGGGCGGTGGTGATTTTATGCACGGCAGGTTTCTTCTCCCCGCATTGATCCTGATCACAATTTCATCATCCGGTATTTTTGACAGATTCTTTTCTGAAGGAAAAATTAAGCAAATATCTGCAGTTCTGCTTATAATTCTTATTCTAATTGTTTCCCGTTCTGTGATCCCGGTTCAGAAGAGTGGCAGTGAGAGATATGTAAATGGAATATCAGATGAACGATATACATTTTATCAGAACAGGATCCTGCCGCTCAAAAAACTATTCACTGACGATATGATATTCATGTGGAAAACGATAGGGAAAAATTATTCCGGCCTCTCAAAAAGATCCAGGATGAAATTAAAAATTGCTTATCATACTGTGGGTTTCCTGGGCTATTATTCCGGGAACAGGGTACATGTTTTTGACAGGCTTGGATTAACTGATCCCGTGGTTGCCAGACAACCCATAGAAAAGAGAGGAAGGCCCGGCCATGAAAAATCAGCTCCCTTCGGTTATCTGATGTATAGAGAGCTTACTTTCGGAGAGACACCCTTCCCCCTGTGGAATAAACTTGCAGAAACCAGATATGGAATACTATGGGATATTTCACGAAAAACCTTAAGCCGGTTCTCATTTTTCCTTTCTGAAGATTTTAAGATCAGGTTAAATAGGGGTATTAATGATTTTCTCACTTCTCTGGATAAGACCGTGATACAAAGGGAAGCTGATTTCCTTTTCTTTCTGAAAAAATTCTGGTATCCCAATACCGATAAGGAAAACAGAGACCTGTTTGATTCTATTTACGACGAAACACTTGTGAATGGTTACTCCCGGTATTACAAATGGATAGAAAAGAATGGAGGCATGATCGAAGAGTTTGATACAATAACTAAAGGTAAACTAACTTCCGGAAAATTCTTTAAAAATATAATTTTTGCTGTAAAAAATTTTTTCAGGAATTAAAATGGAAAAAGAAACTTTACCTGTTTCCCTTATCTCTGGAACTGAACCTCCCTATAATTTTTTTCTGGGCTCACTCTACCTGTGCTGGTTAACAGGATCCATAGCTTACGATTCAATCTTTGGAAAATCAAAAGACCTGTTAATGATCTTTATTTTCGGCTCTCTCTTCCTGATCTTCTTCTATCTGATATTATCAAACCTCAATAAAATTATTTTCAGAAATAAAATCGGGATAAAGATTTTTTCGGGAAAACTAATCTATACTGCACCAAAAATTTTTGGAATAGCAGAGATAACTATTGAATTGTCTGAAAGATCGGAAGTATTTCTTAATAATGAAATACTTACTATAAAAGATGGAAAAACCGAATACCACATATCTACATCTTCATTGCTTGATGACCCTGAATGGATACTTAAAGCAGTAAAATATAATATTCCAGGTTCAGAAGAACAGAAGATCATTAAGAATAAATTAAATGAACTGGATGAATTAAAAGGGAAATTTGTTCCTGTATCCTGCAGATCCTGCGGGGGTAATATAGAGATTAAATTTCATGGAAACGGAGAAATAGTTTGTGAATTTTGCGGGGGAAAAAACACTCTTCCGGAAAAGATAGTTGACTCTTTAAAAAAGTTGTCTCTTATCATTCGGGACCTTCCTGAAAACCTGCGCCGGTTCAAAGAAAAATCATTCGGAAAATTTATCAACAACTCCCTTAAATACCGAAAAAGGATTGTTATTTCAGGCTGGATCACATTTTCCTTCTGGATTGTTATGGCCACAGTTGAGATCCTGGAATCTGTATTACGTGAAAAAATGATGAATAAACCATTTGTTATTGTTTCAATTATCCTTGCCCTTTTCTCAATAATTTCAGCAATTTTGTTATCAAAAATTCTAAAAGGGAGAATCATAAAATTTTCTTCCGGTTATGGATCCGGAATTGCAGAATTAAAAGGTGGAAAACCTGAAGCAGCTTGCAGAATGTGCGGTTCCGAACTGAAAGGAGATGATCTGATTAGAAGGTGTGAATATTGCGGTACCGACAGTATGGTTACAGGTGATATCATTACAAAAAAAACCACAAAGGCAAAAGAAGCACTGGAATTTGCAAAGTTCAGATCTATGAGAAGCTTTGAATCGGGAATAAAAAGTATTACAAATGCTGCCTGGAAATTAATTATGATAGTCACCACACAATTCTTCTGGCTGCACATTCCCATTCTTGTTTTTCTTGATGGCCATCCGGGAATGCTATTCAGGCTTACACCTCTATTTCTACTATTTATTCCCGGTACAATTATTAACCTTTACCAGAATATACAGAAGGCCGGTTTAAATCCGGATAAAAAATAAGATAATAAGGAGATATATATGAAACTTTTAATCCCATCAACTTTAATTTTGTTGTTTTCTGTTTTTTCATTTTCTGCAAATATGGGAACTCTGAATGAAATAAACAAACCCAAAACTTTGTCTGTAAAGGGAGATAAACTTATAATCACTGAAGAAGAATCAATCTATATTTATTCACTTGAAACTTTAAAACTAACAAAAAAATTCGGTAAAGAAGGTGAAGGCCCGGGTGAGTTCAAAATGGGCCATGGAGTAGTAAGTTTAAATATAGATATATCAGACAATAATATCATTGTTAACAGTTCCACCAAGATCACCTGGTTCTCAATGGAAGGTGAATATATCAGAGAAAAAAAGGTCCCTCCAATGAAATACCTTATCCCCATGAATTATGGTTATGCCGGCAACTGTTTGATAAATGCAGGAAAAAAATTCCCGGTCCAGTCAGTTTGTTTGTTTGACAAAAACTTTAAGAAAGTTGAAACACTGATGACAAGTGATGTTCCTGTGGGAATGGGTGCGAAGAGAATGATGCCTCCTTACAATTTTAAATATCTGGTCCATAATAATAAAATATATCTTTCTGCAGGTAAGGATAAAATTTTAATAAAAGTTTTTGATCAAAAAGGAAAAGAGCTGAATAATATTAAACTTTCAGCAGATTCACTTCCGGTAAGTTCAAAATACAAAAATATGGTAAGGACATTCTATAAGACAGACCCGGCCTTTAAAAACTTCTGGCCCAGAATGAAAGACCGTCTCTACTTTCCTGAATATTTCCCCGGATTAAAAGATCTTTTTGTTGATAAAAACAGAATATACATTCAAACCTGGAATAAAAAAGGCGGGAATTTAGAGTGGATTTTATTGGATAAAACAGGAAAGGAACTTAAAAGGATATTTCTTCCTCAGGGCAAAGAATCTGCAATTGTTTATTCTCCATACACAATTGCAAATGGAAAATATTATTACCTGAAAGAGGATATTGATGAAGAGGTATGGGGCCTGTTTGTAATGGACCTTGATAAAAAATGAAAAACAGACAACTGATAAAAGCAGTATTTTCTGCTGCCATTTTTTTAGTATTCTTTCTGTTTTCCGGAACACCGGTTTTGGAAGCGGAAAGTGAAAGTTTTACATTTGTCTTTATGACAGATGTTCATCTCATGCCTGAAATGGAAGCAGTGGAGGGTTTCGAAAAAGCCATTAAGGAGATCAATCGTATCAACCCTGCTTTTGTTATCTCGGGCGGTGATCAGATAGACGATGCCATTGAACAGAATTATGAAAGGGCTGACCTGCTCTTTAATCTGTATACAAATGGAATAAAAAAAATTAATGTTCCTGTCTATAATGTATTGGGGAATCATGATATTTTCGGAGTTTTTGCAGGAGATGGTGTAAAGAAAGATCATCCGCTTTTAGGTAAAAAAATGTTCACATCCCGCTTGAACAAAAAATATTATTCATTTGATCTTAAAGGATGGAAGTTTATAATAATTGATTCAATAAAACTGAAAAAAGACAATTCATATATTGGTGAAATAGATCAGGAACAGATAAACTGGCTTAAAGAACTTCTGAAAACAACAGATAAGAAAACACCTCTGGTTATTGCAACCCATGTCCCATTCTTTACCATAATGCCTCAACTGGATAAAAGGTTTAATTATAAAAAATTTACAATAAATAATTCCCTTGATGTTCTTGAATTATTTAAAGATCATAATCTGAAATTTGTCCTTCAGGGACATGTTCACAATTATGAAAATATTTACTCCCGTGGGATATGGTTCATATCAGGAGGAGCTGTATGTGCAGGCTGGTGGGAAGGGCCCCTTCACGGAATGGAAGAAGGTTTTGTTGAATTTACCATAACAGGTGAAGATTTTACATGGAAATATATCGACTACGGCTGGGAAGTTCCGGGAAAAAAAGATAATTAATTCAACCCTGGTTTCCTGCTGTCGATACCTGGCGGGCGAGCCATACGTAGCCGTATTCCTGCCAGACACGTTTGCCTTTCCTGTGCTTACTTTAAAAATAAGGAACAGCAGGAACTCCATATTAAAAATATAATTTATTAATTTAACTATATTTTTTTTTTGTTTTTTTCTATAATTAATTTTCAAATTAAATTTTCAGATACTTTTTTATTGTTGATTATTTCAGAGTTTAAATAAATTTT